>JASGIE010000193.1:0-80372 GCA_049841055.1 Paludibaculum sp.
CTATCTCACTGACAGCCTGCGCAACGCCCTGAAGACGAGTGTCGGCCGTCATCTCGGCCATACAATCGCCGCCAGCCTGGAGGCCGGCCCGAACACCGGAATCCGCTACTTCCAGGCGGCGGAAGAGCGCCGCGCATGCCATACCTGGTGTATCCGGTGGGGTCTGGACCGGGCGCCTGCCGGGCGGGCAGCCGATCTGGCGGTCGTTCCGGATCGAAGAGGCAGCCGCCGCTCCGTCAGGTTCAACTCGACATCAACTGGTTCGACGACGGCTCCGTGAGCCGGTTCGTTCTTCCACCCGCTGCCGGCAGGCTCTTCGCTTCGGCGACCAAATCTGCCGGACAGCCGTCGTGAACGAGGAAACAGTCCGCCTGCTGTTTGGCTCTGGGACCGTCGGGCGATCGATCCTGGACCCCGCCCGCCGCCCTGTCGAAATCATCGGCGTCGTCGCGGAGCGCGCAGCCCGGTCACGGCCGTCCATCTACTTCTTCGCCGATCAACCCGGCGCTGCGCGCACGCCCGAATACCCGCTGCGGATCTTTCACGTACCCACACTCCAGGAGCTGTCGACGGCGGAACTCGACGCGAATGTCGTCTCTGCCGGCCTCTTCGAAACGATGGGCCTGCCCATCGTGGCCGGGCCGGGGTTCTCAACCCCTCACCAGACCGGCGCGTGCCGCATCGGCATCGTCAACCAGGAAGCCGCCGGCCTCTATTTCGATGGCGACCCGGTTGGCTCCTCGGTCATCGATGACAGCGGCCGCAGGACCACGATCGTTGGTGTCGTACATTCCGCACCCCTGGCAACGTTCCAGCGCCGTGTGGAAGCAGCCATCTATTCTCCGATGACGCAGGACTGCCTCCCGCAGATGACACTGCTCGTCGACGCCACGGAAACCAGCGCCGCCACCCTCACCGCCATGCGGAGCACCATGGAAGGCGTGCCAGGCCGTGGTTCCAATCCACCCCTCGTGAAGACCTTGGAGACTCACTTCAATCAGACAGCCCTGGCTCCTCAACGCATCGCCACCACAATCCTGACGGCTGCCGCGTCCATCGCGCTGCTGCTCAGCAGTCTGGGCCTCTACGGTGTTCTCAGTGACTTCACCGCCATCGCCGCAGGGAACTCGCGCTGAGGAGCGCTCTCGGGGCGCGCCCCCTGCATATAGTCGCATTTGTCCTGAAGGAAGGCCTGCGCCATGCCAGCACCTCCGCGGTGGCCGGTGCCCTCGCCACCCTGCTCTTCCTGAAATTCCTGGCTCAGTTATCGCCCCAGGTGGGGCCGCACCGTCCCTCTGGATCTGGCTGGCCTCGCCGCTGGTCCTCTTCGCGGCAGTGTTCCTGGCCGGAGCATTGCCCGCGCGCCGCGCACTCAAGGTGGATCCCGCTCACCATCATGCGCGACGCATAGCCAGGCCGCCCCGGATCTCCACCCTTACGAAGCCCTCGCCCTCAGTCGCGGTGAACTCCACAGTCAGGAACCGCCGGATCACCTCCATATTGGTCTGAGCATGCGGGTTGAGCTTCACCGCCGTGAACGAACCCGAGCCAGCTAGCGCCATGGGCAGCAATAGTTGATCCGCCAGGTGCTCGCCCACCGCCGCCTTCGATCCAGGTACTCCTGCGTGTCCAGCACCGCAGCCTTCGCCAGCACACTCCGCACTCACGCCGGTCTTCCCGAACGCCGTGAAGATCTCCGTCACATCACGGCTCTTCACCTCAACCATCACCACGTTTCCGGGCCCCACGGAATCGCGAGCCACCTCAACCACCTGGGTCTCCGGTTCCCCACTCCAGAAGCCGCGCCGCGGTCTTCACCTCCCGCTCGGCGATATCCCGCGGCAAGTTCGCGACAATCGCCACCACACGCCGGCCCGTCAACTCCGCCCGCTCGCCGAGATGCAGCGGCTTCAGCCGGGCCGCCGGCTGGATCTCCGCCGTAAACCGGCCGCCGCCCGCGGGGTAGAACCCGGGCCGCTCCAGGCGAATCTGCACCCTGACCCCCATCCGTTCCGACAGAGGCAGGAACGTCCGCTCCAGGAAAGGAAACGGCGGCGCCGCATGGTTGTGCGTGCCGCCTTCGATCGACCAACCGGCTCGCCCTCGGCCAGCATCAGGCAGGGAGGACGGTCTGGAAGACCGAGGGTCCCGCTGCCGGCCGATGCCGACCGCAAAGCGGTAGTCGCCGGCCTTTACCGCGCCGGGCACGAAGCGGATCGACGTCGACCCAAGCGCCGCGCCTTCCACTTCGCACCTGCCCGACCTCCGCCGCGGCCACGACCGCCGTTAAATGCTGGCGCAACAGCCCCGGTTTCTCGCGGCCCGCGCGAATGTTGTCGATCTGAATCGGACGGCCCGTCACCAGAGAAAGGCTCAGGGAAGTCCGCAGAATCTGCCCGCCGCCTTCGCCCGAACGACCCGTCGATGTGAATCAACACTGCCTCGTACCTACCCTTCACCCCTTGACACAGACCACCTGCCGCAGCGTATGCACGATCTCCACCAGATCCGCCTGCGCCGCCATCACCGCATCGATCGACTTGTACGCCGCCGGCGTCTCGTCGATCACGTCTGCATCCTTCCGGCACTCCACGCCTTCGGTCATGCGCGATGTGATCATCCAGCGAGAAGCGGCGCTTCGCCTCGTTGCGCGACATCGCCCGGCCGGCCCCGTGGCTGCAGCTATGGAAGCTCTCCGCATTGCCCTTGCCGCGGACAATGTACGAACGCGCGCCCATGCTGCCGGGAATGATTCCCATGTCGCCCTCGCGCGCACGCACCGCGCCCTTGCGGGTGACCAGCACGTTCTCGCCGAAGTGCGACTCCCGCGCCACGTAGTTGTGGTGACAGTTGATCGCCTTCAACTCCGTGGTGAACGGCGGCAACTTCGCCCGATGCCCGCACCGCCCCGATGATCTTCTGCCATCATCAGGTCCCGGTTCCGCCGCGCGTAATCCTGAGCCCACTCCACTGCTTCCACGTAGTCGTCGAAGTACTCGGTGTGCTCCGGAAAGTACGCCAGGTCGATATCCGGCAGGTTGATGTAGAACCGCCGCATGTCGTTCTGCGCCAGCTCGATGAAGTAGCTGCCCATCCGATTGCCGACGCCGCGCGATCCGCTGTGCAGCATGAACCATACGCTGATCCGCCTCGTCCAGGCAGACCTCGATGAAGTGGTTGCCCGTACCAAGCGTCCCCAGATGATTCGCGTGATTCCCGCGATCCAGCTTCGAGTGCTTCCGGAGATATCCTCATACCGCTGCTTCAGCTCACCCCCACACCTCCTGGTTGCGTACGCGGAATCGACCCACGCGCCGCGGTCGCCCGCTCCGCCGTGGTTAGTCGCGTCCGTGCGGTACGGCCTTTTCAATCGCCGACCGGATCGCCTTCAGGTTGTCCGGTAGATGGTTGGCATTCAGCGATCGTCTGCACCGCCATCATGCCGCAGCCGATATCCACACCAACAGCCGCCGGAATGATCGCGCCCTTGGTCGGAATCACGCTGCCCACGGTCGCGCCAATGCCCCAATGGACGTCCGGCATGGCCGCGATCCATTTGTAGATGAAGGGCAACTGCGCGGCATTGAGTAACTGCTGGCGCGCCTGCATCTTCGAGCTGGGACGCCTTTGGTCCACGCCTTGATGGGCGACCCCCTTCTCCGTGGTGATGACGTTGTATCCGGTTGATTCAGGCATATCCGATTCCTTCCCCCAGCGTAGCGATTCCTGCCGCGGCGCTTGCCCATTCATGGAGCCGACAAGTTGTGGAAGAGACCTCGGCATTTTGGAAATGTAGTCCCTTCGGCATTCGGCCCCGGCGTCCATCTGTGAAAACACATCAGGCCCGTGGTGACAATCCGTCGAAGAAACTTTCGATGCTCTACCGCTGAGCTACCGCGCGTCATGTTCGCGCGACCCGGATTCGAACCGGGGACCTTCGGAGTGTCAGTCTTGTAGTTCCTTCTGCATTCGCCACGGGCCCTCTCGCCGGCGAATCAAAAACAGGCGATCTTCACCGCCCGCTTCGATCCGCCGGCCCTCAGCGCGGAGGCCGGCAAGGATTGCCGGAGAGACGCGACATGGTTGATGTAGTCCCTACCTGCATCCGGCCTCCTGCTCACAAAGACCTCAGGGCGTCCGGGGCGGCGTCCTCCGATGGCAGAACGCCGCCTCCACCCTTCACGCCAGCCTCGGCTTCGATTCGGCCCACCCAGTGGTCCGCTTCCAGTTCGCCCGCTGCGAACGCCGCCATCAGTTCGAACACCTGATCGGAGAAGCCCCCGATATTCAGGATGTCCGTCCGCTCAGCGGCCTGCGTCGTCTGATACGGCTGGATGTCCAGACAGATCAGACGCGCCTTCGGGTTCCGTTGCCGGAACCGGCTCCACTCGGCCATCAGCGCCGTGCCTCGGCCCAGCCCCTCGTCCACCCACGACTCGTTATCCGAGACGAGGATCACCAGGTCCGCCTGGGCCTTCTGCTTGTTCAGCAGCGCAACCGGGGCGCTACAGGCCGTTCCGCCGCCGCCGATCGACGCCAGCTTCGCCGCATTCGTCATCACGCTATCGCGTGCATTCAGCGCCAGCGAAATCACGCCATCAGCGAACGGCAGCACGGTCGCCGACGGATTCTTCCGCACCACCGCCGCGGCCACAAGAGCCGCCACGTCAATGCAGCGAACCGCCGAAGTCGAACCCTTCCGCTGGCCCGTGACCGGCGTCGCCATCGACCCCGATACGTCGGGGCAGACCACCACGGAGCCCTGGATCACCGGCACGTTCCGGATCGCCAGCTCCATCGCGTCCTGCAGCGCATCCTTCACCACCTGCGGCACGGCCGCATCGCAGTTCTGGAACGCCGTCAACAGCTGATACGGGAACACCCGCGCCCGCCGGATCTCCTCCGCACTCCGCAAGCGGTTCGCGATCTGCGAGGACAGCCCCGCTTCTTCGAACACGCCATGCCGCGCGAAGGTATTCAGGTTCATCCGCACCGTCTGCCACGAGGCATTCCGAGCGATCTCCACCCAGTCCTCGCGGCGCAACGGCAGGGCCGTCAGCATCGTGAACGGCACGTCCGGAACCTCTTCCGAGACTCCAGCCTTGAACCGCTCAAACTGCGTCACCAGCTGCGGCAACGCATCAGATGAGTAGGTCCGCCCCAGCATGTACCCATAGAAAGCCTCGCGGCCCGGGTCCTGCGGCTTCGGGTGAACCATCTTCACGATGTCGGCCAGCGAAGGGCTTTGCCCGACGCTCGACCGGAATAACGTCTCCGTGTCGCGTCCCTCCAGCCACTGGCGCACCAGCCGCTTCGGAGCCGAGCCCAGCGACTTCCGGCCTACAACGCCGGAACGCAGGATCTGCACGTACGTCCGCAGCATCCGCGCGTTGTCGATGACCCGGGCGAATACCGCTTCGTGCAGCCGTGCATCCCGCACCGAAAGCCACGTGCACAGCAACGCCGGCATGTCTTTCATATACGAGCGCGTCCGGCTGTAGATCGCGACACGAGCCACGAAGTCGGGCTCAACCTGTGCGCAAAGCTCCAGCACGCGATTCAACTGCTCGTCCGCCGAAGCGTAGAACGTCCGGCCAAAGCACCCGGTCGCGGCAACCTGCGCCAGGGCCTGCTTCGGCTCCAGTGCGTACGCCGGAGCATTCTCGTGGTTCACCGCATCCGTCTTCGGGATGAGCACCCCACGCAAGCTCGCGAATAGTGACTTGTTGGCCATGATCGTTCCTCCTCAAACTCCCATCAACCGCCTGTCCGAAGCCCCTTTGCGTGCAGCGCAACCTGGCTTGGCCGGCCGGCGGTTTCCTTCGAATGATTGAAATAGCAACAAGGAATGTCCAGATTGAACATTACTTATTCGCAAGATCAAATCTCGATCATATTTCAAACATTCAAAACATCCGCGAATCATCGCGGACATCGAAAACTCATGGAGCGAGTGCGGAGAATCGAACTCCGTTAGTCGGGCTGGCGACCCGGTGCCCATCCAATGGGCCACACCCGCTCAAAACTCTTCCCGAGACCAGACACACGTCAAACCGCACTCCAGACACACGGGGAGCGCGCAACTGGAAGACCGGCCCCAACCAGTTGAAGCACTTGGCTGATCATGGGCGCACGCAAAAAGGGCGGCCACTCGGTGGCCGCCCCTTCTTGAAATCCAATTATTCCAAGTCGGTTAAGTCACCTCACGGGCGTCATGATTGACGCTCGCCAGCGAGCCACTGAGGCATTCGCCGAATTGGAATCTGTAGGTCATGCAGTTCAATCCTAAATCACTATCAGCACGGAATGCAAGATGAAATCATCAAAAAATCACGGATGCACCGCAACTTCCGGATATCGCCCCCACCCGCTCCTCCCTTACCGTCAAACCATGCACAGAACAGTCGACCCCACCGTGCTCTACTTCGGCACCCCAGTCGCTCTCATCAGCACCTTGAATCCCGACGGTTCCCCCAACCTCGCACCCATGTCCTCGGCCTGGTGGCTCGGTTGGACCTGCATGCTCGGCCTCGGCCAGTTGAGCCAGACTTCCGAGAACCTCATCCGTACCCGCGAATGTGTCATCAACCTGCCCTCCCAGGACCAGGTCTCCGAAGTCGACCGGCTCGCCTTGACCACCGGCCGCAATCCCGTACCCGAACTCAAGCTCGGCTGGGGCTATCGCCACGAGCCCGACAAGCTCGGAACCGCCGGTCTCACCGCAATCGACTCCGTTTCTGTCGCACCACCGCGCGTCGCGGAATGCCCCGTCCAGATGGAGGGCATCGTTCACCACCACCGGCCCTTCGGCAAGAACGTCAACGCCAATGTTTTCGAGGTCCACATCGTCAAGCTGCACGTCGAGGAAAGCCTGCTCATCGACAACGGCCCGCGCGCGCACATCGATCCTCTCCGCTGGCAACCCCTCATCATGAGCTTCTGCCGCTTCTTCGGCCTAGGCGGCGAAGTTCACCCTTCCCGTCTGGCCGAGTCGGACTTCATGAAGTTCATGCAGCAGGGCAACGGAGCCCAGCCGTTGCGGCGCTGACTAGCGCTCGCTCTTGCCATCCAGCAGGTGCGTCGAAGTCGCCGGGCCAAGCAGACGCCAGTCCTGCAGAGCCCACACGACCCTCTTCTTCGCATCCACTTCAATCAACTGCACTGTTTGCGGCCACTCCGCCTGCGGCCGGCTGCCGCACCAGTTGTTGATCAACGTGTGTCCGTTCGCCAGCCGCGAGACCTCCTGTACAGTGAGCAGCGGGATCCCCGGCAGGTCGTTCTTCTCGACCGCCCACACCGTCTCTCCCTTCGAATTCACTTCGCGTACATAGCCATGCTGATTCCCGCTGATCAGCGTGTTGCCATTCTTCAACCGGACCGCGGCCCAAGCCGACGGAGCATCCACACTCCAAACGGTCTGCCCCGCGGCGTCGTACTCCACCACCTTGCCGAGATCCATATGGGCCACCAGGAAGTGCCCATCCGGCGTCATGCGAATATGGCGGAACTGCCCATGTACTCCGTCCGGATTCTTCGTCGGCAGCACCAGTTCCTTCTCCACCTTGCCCGTCGACTTGCGCAGGATCAGTGCCTTGGCCGGATTCCCGTTCTGCATCAGCAGCACCCGATCCCCATCCACCGGCCATGCCGTGTGCATCTCGGTCTTCGGCGGCGCGTCGTAGTTCCAGACGATCTTCTTGTCCGGAGTAATCTCACTCGCGCCAAACTGCCGCGAAAACAGAATGTTCCCGTTCGGCAGCATCGTGCAATCGCCCAACTCGCCGCGGAGCGGATTCGTATACGACCACACTACTTTCCCGCCACGGATCACATGAATCACCTGATCCGTCAGGCTGCGGTTCTGCCATTCTCCGCAGTAGAGAAAGGGATGCTGCGCCAAACCCTTGCCCGGCAACCGCGGCGCGGCCGTCTGCGCACTGGCCAACAGCGGCAAGGCCGCCAGCATCAACCTCAGGGAAATCGAACCACCCATGGAACCCTTCCTCCGTCGAGAACGCAAGCCGCCGTTATTGTACAGCGTCCCAGCCCCATCACTTTTCCATTGACATCAGCTCCAGGCATACGCATACTACCCCTAACGTCATTATGCCTAAGAAAGAAATGCCTGCCGGAGCCCTCGTTCTCCTCATCCTCCGTGTCCTACGTTCCGGACCTCTCCATGGCTACGCCATCGCCCAACGCATTCATACCCTCTCCTCGGAAGTGCTCCATGTCGAGGAAGGCGCCCTCTATCCCACCCTCCAGCGCATTCTCCTCCAAGGCTGGGTCACCTCTGCCTGGGGCGTCTCGGAGACCAATCGCAAAGTCCGCTTCTACGAACTCACGCCCGCCGGACTCCAGCAACTCGAAGCCGAAATGTCCGGCTACGATCGCCTGCACGAAGCCATTCAGGCCGTCCTGCGCACCGCATAGGATCCCGACACAATGGGCAAACTCCTCCGCCGCCTGCATTATCTCTGGAACCGCCGCCGTCTCGACGACGAACTCGCCAATGACCTCGAGTTCCATCGCGAGATGTCTGCGCTGTCAGGCGGCCTTCCTGTCGGCGATCCGCTTCGCCTCCGTGAAGAGGCCCGCGAAGCCTGGGGCTGGACATGGATTGACCGTCTGGGCCAGGACCTCCGATTTGCCGCACGACTCCTTCGTAAATCACCCGGCTTCACCCTCGCCGCCATCCTGATCCTGGCCGTCGGCATCGGTGCCAACGTGGCGGCTTTCGGCTTCTTCAACCTGATGGTGCTTCGCCCGCTGCCCGTGCGCGATCCGGCTTCGCTACTCCATTTCCAGCGCCAGGCGCCCTCCGGCTACGCCTCGGTCTTGCCTTACCCTGAGTTCGATTTCTTCCGCCGGCACACCACGACCCTCTCGGCCCTCATCGCCCGCAGTCGCGGCTCCCTCCAGATGGAAGGCGACGAGAAGCCGCTCAAGGTGCACTTCGTCTCCGCCAACTTCTTCACGGAACTCGGCGCCTCCGCCACCCTCGGCCGGCTTCTCGACCCCACGCGCGACGAAGTTCCAGGCGCTGACCCGGTGGTCGTACTCAGCCTGGGCTTCTGGCAGCGCCGCTTCGGCGCCGACCCATCCATGCCCGGTCGCGTCATCCACCTGAACGGCAAACCGGTAACAGTAATCGGCGTAGCCTCGGACGAATCCAGCAGCCTCGCGCTCGAAACCCCGGACCTCTGGACCCCGGCCACGCAGCACCCTCATCTTGTCGCCGGTAGCAATCTTCTGACTGACTTCTCCGTCGAATCTTCCGGCGAGGAGGTCTGGGGCCGCCTCAAACCTGGTCTCACGCCGAAAGCCGCCGAGGAAGAATTGCGATCCCTCGCGGCCACCCTCCGCGCCGAACACCCCGAAGGGATCTGGGAAAACGAGACCCTCCCCAGCGAACCCGGCGGCTACGTCACCAGCATCCTCGGCCGCGCCCACCACGGCACCGGAGCGAAGGACCCCAGCGAGATCGTCCCTGTAGCCAGCCTCATCGTGGCGCTGGTCCTGCTCATCCTGGCAGTTGCCTGCGGCAACCTGGGCAGCTTATTGCTCGCCCGCGGAGTCGCGCGCGAACGAGAGATCTCCATCCGGGTCTCAGTCGGCGCCGGCAGCGCGCGCCTCATTCGCCAGTTACTCACCGAGAGCGCGTTGCTGGGCCTTCTCGGCTCCGCGGCCGGCCTGGCTGTCGGCTTCTTTGTCATGCGTGGACTCATGTCCGCCACCAGCACGCCCGCTTGGCTCGACCCTGCCCCGGACTGGCGCGTCCTGCTCTTCTGCGCCGGCATGGGCCTGTTCTCCTCGCTGCTGTTCGGCGTGACGCCCGCTTTCCAGGTCGTCCGCCAGCGCCACCGCGCCACCCTCACCCGCCAGATCCTCATCTCGGCCCAGGTCGCAGCCAGTTGCGTCCTCCTCATCGTGGCCGGCCTCCTGGTACGCGCTCTCACCCATGCCTCAGCGGATCCCGGCTTCGAATACCGGCAGGTCGTCACCATCAACCCCGAACTCGGCAACCACAACTACTCGCCGGCGCAAGCCCGTACCTATCTCGACACCCTCCAGGGCCGGCTCCGCAATCTGCCCGGAATCGACGCCATTTCCGCCTCCTCGGCGCCCCCGTTCGGCAACAAGACTGTCACCATGGGCGCCGAGTTCGAGGGGCGGATCCTCAAAATCCGCACCAGCAGCGTCGACCCGTCTTTCTTCGAGACCCTGCGCATCCCGCTACGCCGCGGCCGTAACTTCACCTCCGGTGAGAAGAATGCCCTGGTCATCAGCCAGTCGCTCGGCGACCAGGCCTGGCCCGGACAGGATCCCCTCGGCAAACCCATCAACCTCGGAGGCGCCCAGTGCACAGTGATCGGCATAGTGGCTAACGCCCATGTCACCTCCCAGCAGGATAAATCCGCCGCTGAAGCCTACTTCCTGGCCTCCGACGCTGATATGCCCTCCATGATCCTGCTGGTCAGGACCTCCGCCAGCCCCGAGTCCCTTACGCCGACGCTTTCTTCCCTCGCCAAGGCGGTCGATCCCCGTGTCATGCCAGACGTTCAGTTGATGAAGAACTCCTTCCTGCGCCGGCTCCAGGGCACGCAGTACAGCGTCCTTTCAGTGAGCATCCTGGCCGCTGTCGCCCTGTTCCTCGCCTGTCTGGGCATCGCCGGCCTGGTCGCTTACGCGGTTTCCCAGCGCACGAAGGAGATCGGCATCCGGATGGCTCTCGGCGCCAAACCGGCGGACGTCGTGATGATCGTGATGCGCCAGTTCGCCCGGCCCCTGGGCATCGGACTCACCCTCGGAGCCGCAGCGGCTGCCGCGCTCTCCCAAGTCCTGCGCAAAGTCCTCTTCGGGCTCGGCCCGCTCGATCCCCTCGCCTACTTCAGCGCCATCGGGCTCTTCACCCTCACTGTCGCCCTGGCCTCGCTCTTCCCGGCCCGCAAAGCGCTCCGGGGTCGACCCCATGCAGGCCCTGCGCAACGATTAAGCGGCTAAGCCGGAAAACTGATACACATTTGCCTGTGGAGAACGTCCGGGGCGAACTTCGCGTTGTGCGATCATCGAGTCTGATGCGCCGAGTTGTCACCATGGAGGATGTGCCCCGTGAAGGGGTGCTCCACGTCCCGCCCGGTGCCATCTTCACTCCTTCGGCCCGCGATCTAGCCGCCGAACGCGGTATCCAAATCGTCGAAATGGCCTCTGAAGAGATCGCCAGACTGGTTCAACCCGACAAAAAGGTAGCCATTGGCTCCGATCACGGAGGTTTCCGCATGAAGGAGCACCTCAAGCCGGTGCTCGAGGACCTCGGTTGGACCCTCATCGATGTCGGCGTTTTTGAGGAGAAGGCGGCCGACTACCCCGACATCGCCCATGCCGTGGCCAAACTCGTGGCGGAAGGTAAAGCGGCCCTCGGCATCATCGTCGATGGAGCCGGAATCGGCAGCTCCATGGCGGCCAACAAGGTGCCCGGAATCCGCGCAGCCCTATGTTATGATAGGGCTTCCGCTCGGAACAGCCGCGAGCACAACCACGCCAACGTGCTCACTCTTGGCGGGCGAATGCTCACCGAAAGCCAGGCCGAGGACGTGCTGCGTACATGGCTGGCCACCCCCTTCGGCGGCGGCCGCCATCAGGGACGAATCGACAAGATTACGGAAATCGAACGGGCGTATTCAACGTGGAACGCGCAGAACTCGAAAGCATAGCGGC
This sequence comes from Paludibaculum sp., assembly GCA_049841055.1. Taxonomy (GTDB): domain Bacteria; phylum Acidobacteriota; class Terriglobia; order Bryobacterales; family Bryobacteraceae; genus Paludibaculum. The sequence continues at coordinate 11,719 of JASGIE010000193.1, forward strand.
GGCCATCGCCGAACAGATCCTCGCCGGAGCCGGCGGCACCCCGGCCGCGGCGGCGTTGCCCTCGTTGAAGCCTGGCAACCCGGTGAAGGGCCGCGAAGGCCTGAATGAGTCGGAAGACGTCTGCCCCGGTTGCGTCCAGCGCTGCGCACAGATGTGCGCGTTGAAAACAAAGAACATCATCTCCGCCGGAGCCGACCGCGTCTCCTCCAGCGAGAAGCTCACCAAGATCGATCCCAAGATCGCCGCCCTCATAGACCACACGATCCTCAAGCCCGAGGCCACCCGCGCCGAAGTGCTCAAAGTCTGCCAGGAAGCCAAACAGTACAACTTCGCCAGCGTCTGCGTGAACCCCCACTGGGTCCCGCTGGTCGCCGCCGAGCTCAAAGGCTCGCCCGTTAAAGTCTGTACTGTCATCGGTTTCCCGCTCGGCGCCACCTCCACCGCCTCCAAAGTGGCCGAAACCGAAATCGCCGTCCGCACCGGAGCCCAGGAGATCGACATGGTCCTCAATGTCGGCGCCCTGAAGAGCGGCGACCACGTCACCGTGAAGACCGACGTCCAACTCGTCGCTGAGGCGTGCCACCGTCACGGGGCCATTCTAAAGGTGATCCTGGAAACCGCTCTGCTCACCGACGAGGAGAAGGCCATCGCCTGCGCGCTCTGCAAGGTTGCCGGAGCCGACTTCGTCAAGACCTCCACCGGCTTCTCCAAGCACGGCGCCACCGCTAACGACGTCGCCCTCATGCGGAAAGTGGTCGGCCCGGAGATGGGCGTCAAAGCCTCCGGCGGCATCCGCACGCTGGAAGATCTTGAAACCATGTACACCGCCGGCGCCAGCCGGATCGGAGCCAGTGCCAGCGTCAAAATCGTAGAGGCCACGGCTCGATAGCCCCATGGCCGTCACACGCAAAACCCGGGTCCGATTCCGGGAGCGGGCGGAATTGCTCGACTTCCTGCTGGAGGTGTCCGCCGCCACAGGCGAAACACTCGACCTGGAACGGCTGATGGAGAATGTCTCCGACATTGTCCGGCAGGTCATCCCGCACGACCTGTTCGCCATCCTTCTTTACAGCGAACGCCGTCGCGGCCTGCGCATCCGTTACTCGCTAGGGCACCGCCATGAAGTCGCCCACAACCTGCTCATTCCCTTGGGGGAAGGACTCACGGGCACCGCCGCCGCGACGCGCCAACCTGTGATGACCGGCAATGTTGACGGGGAAAGCAACTATCTGAACGCACTCGACGCCGTGCGTAGCGAACTCGCGGTGCCGATGCTCGCCCGCCACAAGCTGGTCGGAGTCATCGACCTCGAGTCCACCACGCCGGATGCCTTCTCGGCCCAGGACCGGGCGCTGCTCCAGCTCATTGCCTCCCGCGTCGGCGCCGCCATCGACAACGCCCGGCTCTACCGCCGTGTAGAACGGCAGAACAAGACCCAGCGAGCGCTCGGCCACATGGCCCATGAGTTCTCGTCCATCCTCAAGCTGGATCAGCTCCTGGTCAAGATTGCGAAGAGCGTACGCACGCTCATCAACTTCGACGCGTTCATCGTTCTGCAGGTCGACGAAGATCGCAAGGAACTCGTCAGCCTTTTCAGCCAGCGATATGACAAAAGGGTCCAGATGGAGAGTCTGCCCCTCGGCAAAGGCATAACCGGTGCCGCCGCCCAGTCGCGCCAGCCGGTCCTGTCGAGGGATACCTCCACGGACCCCCGGTACATCGACTCCCATGCCGGCATCCGCAGCGAAGTCGCCGTGCCGCTCATCGTCAAGGACCGCGTCATCGGCGTGATGGACCTGGAGAGCGAGCGCGTCGGGTACTTCAACGAAGACCATGTCCGGACCCTGTCGCTGATCGCGCCCTCCGTTGCCATCGCGATTGAGAACGCCCGGCTCTACCAGGAACTGGAACAGCGCGAAAAAGCGATCCAGGAGGATCTGGAAGCGGCGCAGGAAGTTCAGTCAATCATGATGCCGCAGGCCGCGCCGGACCTGCCCGGGCTCAGCGTCGGCGTGCGCATGAAACCCGCCCGCCTCGTCAGTGGCGACGTCTTCGACTTTTTCGAATACACCGACGACCACACCATGCTCGCCTTCGGCGACTCCAGCGGCAAGGGCGCTGCCGCGGCTTTGTACGGAGCCCTGTTCAGCGGCTTGCTCCGCGGTGCGGCCCCACGCAGGCGCAGTCCCGCCCAACTCCTGAAGTCGCTGAACGACACGCTGATGGAGCGCCAGGTGCCGGCTCGTTACGTCACTCTGCTGGTCATGCTGTGGCGGGCCGCTGAGAAAAAGTTCATCATGGCCAACGCCGGATCCACCACCCCGCTGGTCTGCCGCGGCGGCCAAATCCTGCAGCCGCACGCGGCGGGTGTGCCGGTCGGCCTGCTGGAGAATGTGGAGTACGACGAGACCGAATTTCAGGCCAAGAGCGGCGATGTGTTCGTCCTCTTCAGTGACGGAGTCCAGGATCAGGGCAACCCGACCGGCGAGGAGTACGGCCGCCGCCGTTTGCGGCGCTACCTGGAGGGGCATTGCTCCGATCCGGCTCAGGCCATCGCTGACGGCTTGCTGGCTGACATCGAGGAGTACCGGGAGTCGACACCGGTCCACGATGATCAGACGGTCATCGTCCTCAAAGTAATCTGACGGCAGAGGGGCTCAAATCAGTTATGTTTCAACCGTTCGAATACCGCGAAGGCGTCCTCTATTGCGAGGGTGTGGAGGTGTCCAAAATCGCCGAACAGGCCGGCACACCCTGCTACGTCTATTCCTCGCGAGGCATCCTCGACCGCTTTCACTCTTACGACCAGGGCCTCTACGGGCTTCCTCACCGCGTCTGCTATGCCGTGAAAGCCAATAGCAATCTCAGCTTGTTGAACCTTCTCGCTCAGGCGGGAGCCGGGTTTGATATCGTTTCCGGCGGCGAGTTGCACCGCGTGCTCAAGGCCGGAGGCGACCCCGCCAAGGTGGTCTTTTCCGGGGTAGGCAAGACGCGGGAGGAGATCGACTCCGCGCTGCAGTTCGGCATCCACAGCTTCAACTGTGAGAGTGAAGCCGAGATCGCCCTAATCAGCTCGCTGGCCTCCCGCCTGGGTAAAACCGCGTCCATTGCCGTGCGCGTCAATCCCGATGTCGACGCCTCCACCCACCCCTACATCTCCACTGGCCTGAAAGAGCACAAGTTCGGCATTGATATCGCGGAAGTCGAAGCCGTCTACCAGCGCGCCGCCGCCCTGCCGGGTATCTCGCTCGACGGTGTGAGCTGCCACATCGGCTCCCAGTTGCTGGACCCCGCCCCGCTCTTGGAAGCTGCCACGAAGATGCTTGCCCTGGTGGGCCGCCTGAGGGCTAAGGGGATTGCCATCAAGGAGTTGGACCTCGGAGGCGGATTGGGTGTACCCTACCGCGCAGGTGATCCGCGTCCCGATGTCGAGACCTTCCTGCGCAAGATCCGACAGCTCGTGGATGGTCACAACCTGTTCCTGATGTTCGAACCCGGCCGCTCCGTGGTGGCGGAATCGGGTGCTCTCCTCTCCCGTGTGCTCTATCGCAAGAAGAACGGAGAAAAGGAGTTCGTCATCATTGACGCCTCCATGACAGAACTGATCCGGCCCGCGCTCTATGAAGCTCACCACGAGATCCTGCCGCTGCGGAAGTCCAAATTCGGTACCGTCGTCGCCAATATCGTCGGACCCGTTTGTGAGAGCGGCGATTTCCTGGCCGAGAATCGCGAAGTAGCCAATGTCCTGCCAGGCGATCTCATCGCCGTCATGACCGCCGGAGCTTATGGGTTCGTCATGGCGTCCAACTACAACTCGCGCGTACGCCCTTGCGAGGTTCTGGTCGAGGGAGACACCTGGCGGGTCGTCCGGAAGCGGGAAACGCCGGAGGATCTGATCCGCGGAGAAGAGTACTAAAGCAGCTTCTTGATGGCCGCTTCGAGTTCGGGAAGGTTCACCTCGCCGAAGAACGAGCGGACCTTCTTGCCTGTCTTGTCGTACAGGAACGAAGCGGGCAGCGCGCCCGACCACTTGGGATCCAGGAAGGCGGCAAACTTGTCGTCATCTTTAGCCCGTCGGATATAGACGGGTGCGGGTACTTTCGTCTTGTCCAGGTAGGCTCCGGCGTCCTTGGCCTGCTCCGGTTCGTCGGCGGAGATCGTCGCCAACTGGAATCCCTGGGCTTTCAGCCGCGCCTCCATCGCCACCAGTTGCGGCATCTCCTTGCGGCACGGGACGCAGTAGGTGGCCCAGAAGTTGACAAGCAACACCTTTCCTTTAGCGGGCGCGACGACTTTGGCAGTGTAGGTCGCCTCGTCCACCGGTTTCAGGTCGGCCGCCATCACCGGAACGGCAGCCAGCATGAGTGTGAAAAGAATGCGTCGCATGCCGCCGTCCTCACTTCTTCTCGTCTGATTTCTTGTCCTCGGCCTTCTTCGGCTCCAGCTTGAGGTTCACCACCGCATCCAGCCGGGTATCGAAGATGGTCAGAGACCGCGTCGGACTGGCGAACTCTTTGTAGTCTGCCTTCAGCTCGTAGTCGGTGTGAGTGGAGAGGTTTTGAAACTGATACTTCCCGCCATCCTGAGTGATAAAAGACTTCACCTGGAGGCTTTTCAGGTTCTTGAGCTGCACCACGGCGCCCACAGCCGGAGCGCCATCCTCCAGCGAAACAACACCTTCCACGTTCCGGACATTCGGGTCCCGTGACTTCGACTTCTTCTGATTGGTGAACTGGAAGGCAAACAGCGAGGCGGCCAGCAGCGGCATCAGGACAAGCAAGCGGCGATTCATGGTGAACTCCTATTTCGACTCCGGCGCAGCTTCGGCTTTCAACTGGAAATACACATCCAGCCGGTCCGGGCTGTCGGTCACGTCGACAACCTTCTCTTGTTGGACGTAACCGCGGGCCTTTGCGGGTGACAAGATACTGGGCTTTCCGGGGCGGGACGTAAAATGCGAACTCACCCCGCGCATCGGAAACCAGCTTCCTGGGCTTGGGTGCTTTTACCCCTTCAGGCTTGGTTTTCACCGTTAAAGTCACTTCAGCGCCGGGCAGGGCAAATCCGGGCTCCCGGAACACGGTTCCAGCAACCACGGCCGATTCAGAGGGCTTGTCTCCGGCTCCGAGCAGGCCGGAAGTCAAAATCGGCGAGAGAACCAGCAGCAGGACTACGGCAATCAGCCTAGCGCCAATCGTCGTCTTCCTCCTCCTCTTCCTCCTCCTCGTCTTCCTCATCGTCTTCCTCGTCGAACTCCTCGTCGAACTCTTCGTCGTCGAAGCCTTCGCCGTCAGTTTCCAGTTCGAGGGGATCGACGGACGAGACTACGAAGTTCTTCCCACATTCTTCACAAAGGACGGATTCGCCTTCGTCCAGTTCGTCCTCTTCAACGTCGATGGCAGCGCCACATTCTGGGCAGTCGATCATGGCTGATTCTCCTCAAGGGAAGGCAAGCGCTTCAAGCGTCAGAGTGAATTGTCGCCAAAGTGCTCGGCCTAATGCAACGGGGAACTTAGTGGGCGTACAGGAGCCGCTCGCGCTCGTTGTTTTCCGCGTCCTCAATGCTCTTGCTGTGCGCATCGAGGTCGGCGGACGTCACGGTCGCAATCGAGGTCTCCATGTCCTCCCAGGTAGAAATCATGTGCTCCAGGTGAAGACTCGCCAGACGCCCGCACCAGGCGTCCGTCAACGGTCTTCCCCTGCGAGCGGCTGTAGCCAGAAGGCCGGTGTGCATCAGGGCTACCACCACCTCACGCTTCTCCTCACCGTCGGTGATGTAATACTTGCAATCCACGGCATCGCAGTGGCGGATGGAGATGGCATTCTGCTGCCACCGGAACTCGCACTGCCACTTGCGGCCAAACGGGTCGGTCACTTCGAATCGGCGGAAGTTCTCTGGCATTCAGTTTTTATCCTAACGCAAAGGCCGCCATGGGCAAGAGTGCCTGGGCGGCCTGGGTAAAACTTTAAAAAACTAACGCGCGTGGCGCGGCCTAGCTCAAGGAGTTGTGGCGGACGTGCGACAGGAACTCATCGCGCGAATCCTTGCGCTGGCGGAACGCCCCGCGCATGGCCGACGACGTCGTCGACGAGTGCTGCTTTTCCACGCCGCGCATCATCATGCAGAAGTGACGCGCCTCGGTGATCACCGCGACGCCCACCGGATCCAGCACTTCCTGCAGACATTCGGCGATCTGCTGCGTCAGCCGCTCCTGCACCTGCAGGCGGCGCGCGAAGACATCCACCAGGCGTGGGATCTTGCTGAGTCCAATGATCTTATTCTTCGGGATGTAAGCCACGTGGGCCTTCCCGTAGAAGGGCAGCATGTGGTGCTCGCACATGGAGAAGAACTCAATGTCCTTCACCACCACCATCTCGTCGCACTTTTCAGTGAAGATTGCTCCGTTGACGATCTTCTCGATATCGGCCGTGTATCCGCTGGTCAGGAACTTGAGCGCCTTTTCAGCCCGCATGGGCGTCGAGACGAGTCCTTCCCGCTGTGGATCTTCGCCCAGCGCACGCAGAACTTCCTTCATATTGGCCGCAATGGCCCCTTCATTGCCCGCGGCCTCGAGCCGCTTCGGTTCAAGAACCTTGACTACAGCTTTCGATGATTTCATCGCGATCACTTTCCTGAGGCGCCGGAACCGGCGCGAGCACTTCAAAGATGTTGCGTTTTGTTTCCCAGATTCTAAGCTTTTCGAACCGCGCCGGATGCCCCGCGAAGGCAATCGGCCAGGCCGCCGCCAGACGCCGCGCCAGCACCTCGGCCAGCACCTCGGTCGTCGGCACAAGCGTCGCAAATTCAGCCACTTCCAGGTTGAGATTGCGGCGGTCGAACGGCTTCAGAACGACGGCCTCGACAAACAGGTCCAGCGCGTCCACCGACACCGCGCGACCTCGTGCCGGATCCACCTCTTCGCGCACACAGACGTCCAGAGTGTAATCGTGTCCGTGACCGTATGGATTGTTGCACTTCCCGTAAACTTCCCGGTTTTCCGCCTCGCTCAGCAGTGGAGTGTGCAGGCGATGGGCGGCCGAGAAGCGGTAGCGGCGAACCAGACGTACGTCAGGCATGGGAAACGTTCAGCTTACCGCCCCTCATACTCGACGAACAGATCGTCAGTCTCATAAAGCCGGATGGCGTGCAGCCGCCCGGGTCCTGCCGCGAAGTGAGGCTCCAGCCGCCGCCAGATCTCCACGGCCAGATTCTCGGTCGTCGGCACGACGGAGTCGAACGGCGGCACCTCGTGATTCAGGTGGCGGTGATCCATCGGATCCACTACCTCGCGCTCGAGAATCTGCTTAACCGCCTTTAGATCCACCACCATACCGGTAACCGGATCCGGCGCGCCTTCCAGCGTCACTTCCAGCGAGTAGTTGTGGCCATGACCATGCGGATTCGCGTCAGCGCCATAGAGCGCCGCGTTTTCGGCCTCGGATAACCCCGGGTTGTAACACGAGTGGGAGGCGGAGAATTCGACCTTGCGGGTGATCCACATGACAAAAAATGCTGCCTGTAGGACAGATGCGCGGCCCGCACCTGACGATACAATTATAGGTGCAGGGATCTGGATACCCAGGTCCAGAAAGTCGGGCGCTATGGACAAGAACAAGTTGGCATTCAGGATCCAGATGGTGGCCGTTGTACTGTTGGCCGGTCTGGCCCTCGTCATGGGCAATTCGCTACGCGAGCGCGTGGTGGCTGTGGGCGACAAAGCCCCCAAGTTCACGGTTCGTACGGACCGCGGGCGCGAGGTCTCCACTGCCGATTTCGGCGGGAAGGTGCTGGTCGTAAACTTCTGGGCTACCTGGTGCCCGCCTTGCGTGGAAGAGATGCCTTCCCTGCAGGCTATGGCACAGCAGCTCGGTCCCAAGGGCGTCGTCGTCCTCGGAGTCAGCGTCGACAAGAACGATGTCACCTACAAGAGGTTCCTGCAGCAGGCCCGCGTGACCTTTGAAACCTCCCGTGATCCCGAAGCCAACATCAGCGCCGATTACGGCACCTTTAAGTACCCCGAAACCTACATCATCGACCGCGAAGGCAAGGTCCGCCAGAAGATCATCGGCCCCCAGGACTGGACCGCGCCCGAAGTCATCCGCAGCATCGAGTCTCTCCTGTAGTTGTAGTAGAGTGAGGGGCAACGATGGGCGCTTGGAAGGACGAACTGATCCGCATCGTTGGTCCGAGAGGGTATCTCAATCACCCCGAGGATCTGCGGCTCTATGAATACGATGGCGGTGTCGACAAGGCCCGCCCGGAGATCGTCGTCTTCCCGCGTTCGACCGAGGAAGTCAGCGCCATAGTCCGTATCGCCCACCGCAACGGAGTCCCCATCGTTGGCCGTGGAGCCGGCACCGGCCTCAGCGGCGGCGCCATCCCCGAGAAGGGCGGCATCATGGTCGGCTTTTCCCGGATGAACCGCATTCTGGAGATCGACCTCGCCAACGAACGCGCCGTGGTCCAACCAGGCGTGGTCAACCTGGACATCAGCCTCGCCGTGGACGCCGATGGCTACTTCTATGCGCCAGACCCCTCCAGCCAGCGCGCCTGCACCATCGGCGGCAACGTAGCCGAAAACGCCGGCGGCCCACACACCCTGGCTTACGGTGTGACGACAAACCACGTCCTCGGCCTCGAAGTCGTACTGCCCGACGGCACGGTCGTTCGAACCGGAGCCTGGTGGCCCGACACCCCTGGCTATGACCTCACCGGCCTGCTCACCGGCAGCGAAGGCACGATGGGCCTGGTGACAAGAATCGTCATCCGTCTCATGAAGAAGCCGGAATGCGTCAAAACGATCCTGGCCATCTTCGACACCGCCGACGACTGCGCGCTGACCGTGAGCGAAATCACCGCCCGCGCCATCACGCCCGCGGCCGTAGAGATGCTGGACGGCTGCATGCTCAAAATGGTGGAAGCGGCCGTTCACGCCGGCTATCCGCTCGACGCCGACGGCGTCCTCCTCATTGAACTTGAAGGAGTGAGGGAGGCGGTCGAGGAGCAGGCCGAGCAGGTCCGCCAGGCCTGTGAATACTGCCGGGCCCGCGAGTTCCGCGTCGCCCGCAGCGAAGCCGAGCGCCAACTGCTGTGGAAGGGCCGCAAAAACGCATTCGGCGCCATCGGCCGCGTCAGCCCGTTCTACTACGTCCACGACGGCGTTGTCCCTCGCACCCAGATCGCACCCACCCTGCGCCGCATCGGAGACATCTCCACCCGGTACGGGCTGACGATCGGCAACATTTTTCACGCCGGCGACGGCAACATGCACCCTATCATCCTGTTCGATGCCCGCAAACCGGGCGACCTCGACCGGGCCCAAGGCGCGGGCTTCGACATCCTGGAATATTGCATTCAGGTTGGCGGGTCCATCACGGGGGAACACGGCATCGGCATGGAAAAGGTCCACCTGATGGACAAGCAGTTCTCGGCCGAATCGCTGGACATGATGCGCCGCATCCGGGAGCTGTTTGATCCGGCCCGGCTCTTCAATCCCGGCAAACTGCTGCCCGGCGCCCGAGGCTGCGCCGAGATCCGCCAGCCGCCGCTGATCGCCGGCAACCCGGTCTACTGATCCCAGGGGGAGGTACACGGTCATGATCAACCGACGAGAATTCTCGCTGGGAGCGATGTCGTTCTTCGCACCCGCGCAGAAGGAAAAGATGACCCCGACGGAGCGGGTCACCGCCGTGCTCAAGGGCCGCATGCCCGACCGTCCTCCATTCTCTTTCTGGCACCACTTCCACGATGAGGCGCAGCCGCCCGAGAAACACGCGGCGTTCACCATGGACTACCAGCGCCGCTATCACCTCGACTTCGTCAAAGTGATGAGCGACTACCCCTACCCGAAACCCGCCCGCGGTGAATGGTACGAGGTGAAACCACTGGATTCACCCTTCCCGCAGCAATTGCGGGCACTGGAGCTGATCCGTGACGGACTGGCCGGCCAGAAGTACTTCCTGGAGACTCAGTTCAACCCCTGGAATGTGGCCGAGAAGCTCTCATCCAGAGAGGCTGTCCTGCGCCTGATGCATGACAGGCCGCAAACACTGCTCGACGCCCTGGAGTCCATCGCGAAGTCGGAAGCGAATCACGTCAAGGCCGCCCTGGAAGCAGGCGCCTCGGGCGTCTTCCTCTCCATCGCCAACGCGCAGCAGGGTGTGATGACCCTGGCCGAGTACAGGAAATTCAGCGAACCGTTCGACCGCATGGTCCTCGCCGCCGCGCAGGGCGCACCCATGAACACACTGCACCTGCACGGGGACCGTGTGATCCTCGACTACTTCTTCAAGGGCTGGAACGTCCCCATCATTCAGTTCTCGGTGGCCGGCACGAAGTTCCCGATGTCAGAGGCCCGGCGCCGCTTCAATGGGGTCTTGATGGGCGGGCTGGATGAAAACAAGTCCGTCTCCTCCTCTGCTGCGGATCTGGCGACCCTGATTCAGAGAGCGCGGGTCGCCGCACCCAAGTGGATCTGTGCACCGGGCTGCTCCATCCCGGACGATGCCACCGACGCCAACCAGCTCAAACTCAGCCGTGCCCTGCACGCGGAACGATGAGCTGGAACAAGCGCCGCTGGGACCTCTATGCGCCCCACTACGACAAGCTGATCGGCTTTGAGCCCCTTCGCCGCCGATCCCTCGAACTGGCGGAACTGCAGCCAGGTGAGCGCCTGCTGGTGGACGGCTGCGGCACGGGTCTCGACCTGCCGTTGATCCCGCACGGCGTCGAGGTGGAAGCCGTGGATCTCAGCCCCGGCATGGTGGAGCAGGCTCGACGCAAGGAGACGCCGGCCCACATCCAAACCATGGACGCCCAACAACTGACGTTCCCCGATGCGTCGTTCGATTGCATCCTGATGCACCTGATCGTGGCCATCGTGCCGGAACCGCTGCGCTGCCTCCGTGAGGCCGGCCGAGTTCTCAAGCCCGGCGGCCGCGTGATGCTTTTCGACAAGTACTTCCACGGCCCAGGCCAACCGCGCCTGATTCGGCGACTACTGAACCCGCTGATGAAGTTCCTGGTGACCGACCTGAACCTGCGTACCCTCGACCTCGCCGCCCAGGCCGGCTTCCGGGTGGTTCATGAGGAACCGGCCATGCTCAATGGGATGTTCCGCATCGCCCGCCTGGAAAAGCGCTAGATTGTCTCGAACTCGATCGTCTTCCTGAGAGGAGTTAGTCCGCAGAGGTAGACGCTGGACCCGGGCAGCTTGGCCTCCGCGCCGCGCACCTGCGTATACGTGTGATGCGAGAAGCCGGGGCCGAAGCGGATTGCATCAGCTCCAGCACGCGCCACGGCGTAGCCGTCCTTCAGCAGGAACCCGCCGTTGACCTTTGGAGCGGCCGATACTCCTTCCAACGCCGCATTCTCCCGAAGATTTATCTCAACGGCCAGCGGCACGCCACCGGTGCCCTGAGCTTCGAGATCGATCACGAATCCCTTGGCCTTCTCCCGCACCGTCACGATGTAGCGCATGCGTTCGATGTTGCTCTGCTTTCGCTGCGGTCTCAGAGCCGTCCACTCAGCGGCCTCCACTCTCCGCGGCGGGTCGAACGGCTGAAAGTAGGGCCCCTCCAGCTCCTGTGTCATGCGGTAGCCGTCTTTCGTCTTCTCGTAGGCCGTGGCCCGGAACTGTCCTTTTCCGAAGAACGACGAAGCGAAGCGCACCGCCTCGATCACGCAGCCACCGTGGCGCATGGTGAAGAAGCGGCTATTGCCGTTCAGCAGGACACTGGCGCTGGTGGCGCCTCTCCGGAAACGGGCGATTTTCACAGCCGGCATCAATTTCTCGAAGTTGTCCGGCAAGGGTTTCGACTCTGGCAGCGGCTTCTGCAATTCCGGGTAGCGCAGAAAGAACGAAAGCGAAGCGGCGCGCTGCTCAATACTTTGGACGACCGAGGCGAACTGGCCGTTGTTGTCCCGGATGGCGAAATAGCGCAGAGGAAACCAGTATCGGTCCATGCCCGCCCGGTCGTACTGGTCCTGGCGAGTAGAAATCTCGGTCACTACTTCCCCGCCCGGATGAATGAGGTACAGCATCGCCTCGAGGTTGTGTCGAACCGGCTCCAGCAACTCCGGACGATTGGTCTTGAGCCCTGTCACCAGCAACGCCTTGTCGCTTACTGTGTTGTAGACCGTCGTGGACCGCTCGTCGAACTGTCCGTCCGAGTCGATGTCGATACCCTCGGCCAGCCACTGCGCGATGCGGCGCGGATAAGCAGGGTCTGGCAAAAGTTCGTGGACCTGCGAGAGCGCCTCGCACACTACCCAGCGATGATTCGGCGTATGGACGCCGCCGGAGGCCAGGGCCCGACCAGCTTTGCGCAAAAAGGGCTCGAGCGCGGCGAACATGCCCGGCTCGTTGAAATGCTTCGCAATCCAGGCCGCTCCCGCGGCGGTGTGCGTGACGAAGCCCAGATCGGGAGTGGAATGGAAATTGGTGATGAGCAGGTCGATGGTTCCGTCATCGTGCTGCATCCGCGACAGATACCCGGCGGCGAGGTCGAAACGCCGGGCCACTTCAGCCGACTTGTGATGCCGGGACCCAGGATAGACGTAGGCAGCGATCAGTGTGTCGCAGAGGCCGGCTCCCGTGCCGGCACTGAACAACCCGAATTCGTCGGCGTATCCGCCGCGATGGGGATGAGCTGGATCCGTGATCTGTTGACGAAGGATGTGATCGACAGAGGTGTCGTGCCGGCGCACCAGATCGGCATCGATCGGTGAGGAGGTGGGAGCTGCGGCGGCCGTGGCGGCCAGAGCTGCGGTGAAATATCGGCGGCTGATGGGCATGAGCAGGTTCCCTGCGATTATAATGCCCGTGGAGTTGAAACAAATGTTGCCAAGATGTGCCGCCGGTCTGCTGCTGATAATGAGCCTGATCTTCGCCGCTCCGCCGGCTCCGGACGCGGGGAAAGCCGGACTGGATCCGGCGCAGATGCAGAAGATTGCGCCTCGGATGAAAGCACTAATCGACGCTCAGACGGTGGCCGGCACAGTGACCCTCGTCCAGCACAACGGGGTACTGGCTCATCTCGAGGCCTCGGGATGGGCGGACATTGAGGCCAGGAAACCGATGCGCACCGACTCGATCTTCCAGATCATGTCGATGACCAAGCAGTTCACCGGCGCCGCGATCATGATGCTGGTGGAAGAGGGCAAGGTGCGCCTGAACGATCCTGTCGAAAAGCATCTGCCGGAATTTCGCGGCCTTTGGGTAATCGCCTCGGAAGCCGACGGTGTGCGGACGCTGCGGAGGCCATCCCGGCTCATTACCGTCCGCGATCTCATGTCGCACACCTCCGGGATGGGGCAGGCGGCGCCGGGCATCGGCGACATCATGGTGAAAATGGATCGCACGTTGGCCGACGCGTGCCTCATCTATTCGCAGCAACCACTCGATTTCGAACCGGGCACTCGCTGGCAGTATTCCAATGCCGGACTCGCCACACTCGGCCGGATCGTGGAGGTGCAAAGCGGGATGCCGTTCGAGAAGTTCCTGGAAACAAGGATCTTCCAACCGCTCGGCATGGTGGACACCTACGTCTTCCTGCCCGCTGAGAAGCACGGCCGTCTGGCCGCCCTCTATGACCGGAAGGACGGCAAACTGGTGAAAGCCGGGGCGAACGTCCTGGGCGGCGACGCGCTCCAGTTCAGGAAGGGCGCGAAATACTCCGGACCCGAGCACAGTCTGTACTCCACCGCCTGGGATCTCGCTCAGTGGTACCAGATGATGCTGAATAAAGGTTCTTTGAACGGCAAACGCCTGCTATCGCCTTCCTCCGTCGAGGTCATGACAAAAGTGCACACAGGCGACCTCAAGGCCGGACACGACCCGGGTGTCGGTTTCGGCCTCACCTGGGCGGTGGTGAAAGATCCGATCGGAACCCTGACCGGTCACAGCATCGGCACGTTCAACCACGGCGGAGCGTTTGGCACCTATGGCTGGGTGGATCCTGCGAAGAATCTCGTAGGGGTTTTCCTGGTCCAGGAAGATGACGACGCGAAACCCGTGCGCGATGCGTTCATCAACATGACCAACGCTGCCGTAGTGGAAACAACCAGGCCGTAAGACCACAATTTGGGCTCCCTTCCAGGCTGGCTTGGTCACCGGGTGGCGCCCCGGTCGCTCAACTTGCATCCCGAACGGCTCCGGATGCTTCTAAGATATAGGAATCCATTTTGTGCCTACGGCACGGATCTTCCTCGACTGGGGTTTCTTCCGAAATGCATGGGGTTTGGGAATTCGTTTTGCAGCACGGCTACGGCCTGATGTTTGCCGCCGTGTTTGTGGAACAATTGGGCGCGCCGGTGCCGGCCGTTCCGGTGCTGCTGGCGATGGGCGCCATGGCGGGGCTTGGGTACTACTCTGTCTCGTTGAGTCTCCTGCTGGCCATACTTGCCACGTTGGCTCCCGACGTTCTGTGGTACTACCTGGGGCGCAGCCGCGGCGATTCAATTCTGGCGTTGCTGTGTAAGCTTTCGCTGGAGCCGGATACGTGCGTCCGAACGACGACCAATGCTTTCGACCGTTGGGGGCCGGCTACCCTTTTGGTGGCCAAGTTCATCCCTGGATTGAGTACGGTAGCGCCTCCGCTGGCCGGTTCGGCCCGTTTGCCCGTCCACCGGTTCCTGGCATTCGATGCAGGCGGAGCGGTGCTGTGGGCCGGTTCGGCGCTGGCGGTGGGTTTTCTTTTGCGCCGCAGAGTGGAGCACTTCGCGGAAGCGCTCTCCAATCTGGGACTTGGCCTGCTGTTGGTGGTTGGCTCCCCCTTGGCTGCCTGGATCTTCTGGAAACTCTGGCAGCGCGAACGGGCCATGCGCCTTTACCGCATCGCACGGATGCAGCCCACCGATCTCAAGGCGCTGCTGGACTCGGGCGAACCCACATATATCATCGACTTGCGCGGACCCAAGGCGATCCAGCGGTCAGGCTCCAAGCTGCCCGGGGCCATGATGCTGCCGCAGGACGAGATCGACGTTCACCTGCGTAAACTTCCATCCGGCGCGCATCTCGTTTTCTATTGCAGTTGACCGAACGAAGCATCCAGCGCCGGTCTGGCGCTACGGCTCCAAAAGATGGGATTCGCGAATGTCCGGCCGCTGCAGGGCGGCTATGACGAGTGGGTCGCTCAGGGCTATCCTGTTGATAGCCTGTGAGGGGCTTTCATGCGGATTCTCGCCCTGGTTCTTCTCTGTTCCACCAGCATTTTTGGCGGTAATGTCACGGTTGCGTTCAATCCGACGGATCCGGCCATCGGCCCGTTTCCGTCGGATTTCATGACGGCGCCGGACGACACGCAGAAGACCGGCCGCAGGGTGAATCTGCCGCTGCCCGATTGCGAACAGCGTACAGGCGATTGTCAGGAGTTGACTCTCATCAACCAGCTGGACGGCTTCAACGTCCAGGCGCGGGTGACCGTGCGGTTCAACGGCGCCATCGATCCGGCGACGCTGCGCGGCGGAGTTGTGCTGCTCTGGCTGGACGGCTCCCGGCACGTGACCTCGGTCAACCGAGTGAGCTGGGATCCGGCAACCAATACGATGCTCGCCAAGCCTGACGAACCGCTGAGGCAGGGTTTGCGCTACGCAATTCTTGTGACGGATGCGGTGAAGGATCCGGACGGAGCGGCGGTGCTTCGGGATGAAGGCTTCCAGGCGTGTATCGACCGGCTGATCGGCGGCGACTACTGCACCGACATCAGCCAGTCTGTCGCGCTGGCGGCGGAAGTGCTGCCGGGTGTGACGGTAACAGGCGGCTCGGTGTTCACGACCATGACCGGCACAGCGCTGCTGGAAGCGGCGCGGCAGTTGATCGATCTCAGCGCCCCCGCAATTGAGCGAGTCGCAACCATCCAGACGCGGGACATTCGCAGTCTGACGATCCGCGCGCAGGTTCGCGCCGACGGCGAGAAGTTTCAGGATGTACCCTTCCCAGCCCCGCCTGCCATTCTGGCCGTTCTCGGCGTCGACCGCATTGCATTCGGAACCTTACAGTCGCCGCGGCTGCTGAACGAGCAGCAGGTGATTCCGGCTTCACCGACGCTCAAACCGTTACCGAAGGACATCCCGAACCAGAAGATCGCGTTCCATGTTCTGCTGCCGAATACCCCCATGCCGGCAGGCGGATATCCTGTCCTGCTGGCGGCTCATGGGCTCGGCGACAACCGGTTGGCTGGCCCTTCGGTAATGGCGCAATCATTCGCGCCGAAGGGCTATGCGATCGTGGCGCTAAACGCCGTGGGGCACGGCTACGGCCCGGAATCGAGCATTCTGATTGGCAAGGATTCCGGCGTTCAGGAGATCCCGGCCGCCGGGCGGAGTGTCGATCTGGACGGCGATGGGGCGATTGGCATCTCGGAAGGCTGTGTAGTGCTCCTGCCCGGCGCGCCCGTGGCCATTCGCGACTGCGTGCGACAGACGGCAATTGATTGGCTCGCGATGGCGCGGGCGATCCGGCTGGGCCTGGACCTGGATGGCGACGGCAGGCCCGATCTGGATGGCTCGAAGATTGCGTTCTGGGGACAATCATTGGGCGCTTTTGTCGGAACGCTGGTGACGGCGGCGAGTCCGGATATCCCCGCGGCCGTGCTGAATGTCGGGGGCGCCGGCGGAGTGGAAACGGCGCGCGTCAGCCAGTCGCTCAGGCCGCTGGTGCAAGCCTACCTCGGCCTGCGCGTTCCCGCGCTGTTGAACGCCGCGCCTGATTTTGATGAGCAGTATGTGGGCCGCGACGAACCGGTGAAGATCCTCACCGTACCCGGCGCGGCCGATCTGAAGGATGTCTTCGAACGCCTGGAATGGATTGAGGCGGCAGGTGCGCCTGCTACTTTTGCGCCTCACCTGACAACCGCGCCGTTGGCAGGTGTACCCGCAAAGCGAGTACTGTTCCAGTTCGCGATCGGCGACCAGACGGTACCGAATCCGTCCAACTCGCTGCTGGTGCGTTGTGCGAACGCTCAGGCGATGACCTCGATCTACCGGCACGATCTGGCCCGAGCGCTGCGGCCGGAGCTGCCGGCTAATCCACACGCATACTTCGCCTTCCTTTTGGACGTGAACGGAGCGCCCATCTCGCTTGCCGTCCTGGGGCAGGCCGCCGCATTCGTACAATCGGGCGAAAACGCGATCCCGGACGCCAACTATATGGTGAAGCCGTTCTTCGGGATCGAGCTGTTCGAAACTCCAGCGATCCTTCCGGAATCCACTGGATTCCTGCAATAGAGCCATTCATCGCCCGGGAGCGACCGTTCGACGGAATAGCCGTGCCAGGACGGAGCAGCCGGTCTACGATCACATTGGGAGAAGTTCCAATGAGGACCAGATGGTGGTTGTTGTTCATCCGATGGATGGCACGAGTGGCGGGATTGCTGGTGGCGGGTGGATTCCTCTTCCTAGTCGGCGCCGAGATCTTTTCGCCTCATTCCGGCGCTCCGACGCATTGGCGTGAATGGCTGGGCATCGGGTTGATCAGCATCGCCTGTCTTTCGCCCCTGCTGGCCTGGAAATGGGAGATGGAGGCGGCCGTGCTATCGCTGGCTGCTCTGGCGGCCTGGGTTTCGATTGTTCAGTTCCGGCTGGATCGCGGAGGCAAAGTCGTGGCCGTGATGGCCGTGCCGGCATGTCTCTTCCTGCTGGACTGGGTTGTGAAGAAGACGCTCAATAGGCCCGTGCAATCCAACTGAAAGCCCCGCTGGCCGCGGTGCGCTACCCTGGAAAACATTCCCGACTGACACTGGGGATCCAGGGTAGAGATGAAGACGCCAAGACTGATCGCCTGCCTGTTGTTGGCCGCCGGAGTGTGGGCGGCCCAGCCCTTTCGCTATGCATTGGACCTGACCATAGTGCCGGAACAACCCGAGTTCAGCGGCACGGTACGCATCGGAATCCGCCTGGATGAACCGACCACGCACCTCACCCTAAACGCAAAGGATCTCGAGGCGACAGGTGCCGAGGTGCGCCAGGCTGGAAGAACGATTCCAGGGCGAGCCACGATCCTGAATCCGGAGGAAATGCGGATCGAATGGGCAGAACCGGTGGGACCAGGCGAGGCCGAAGTTTTGGTCCGCTACCGGGGACGCATCGACGATAAGGCCATGGTGGGGCCATACCGCCGGCAGGTGGAAGGCAATTGGTATGTCTTCACCACCTTCACAGCCATTGAAGCCCGCCGGGCGATGCCCTGCTTCGATGAGCCGCGATTCAAGACCCCGTGGAAGTTGACCCTTCATGTGCGGCGCGAACACCGCGCATTCGGCAACGCGCCCATGGAGTCTGAGACAAACGAGTCTGACGGAATGAAAGCGGTGCGATTCATGGAGACCGCTCCGCTGCCCAGTGAAATCGTGGCCTTTGCCGTCGGCCCATTTGATACGGTGAACGGTCCGGACGCCGGCAAACAGAAGACCCCGGTCCGCGTGGTGACGCCGAAGGGGCGCGCCGAACAGGGGCGATACGCCGCGGACGTCACACACAGGATTGTGGAGGGGCTTGAGCGGTACACCGGGATCCCCTATCCCTTCCGCAAGCTGGACCACCTGGCCCGGGCCGAAGGCGCCTTTGGCGCGGTAGAGAATCCGGGTCTGATCAACTACCAGCAGAGCACGCTGCTGGCGGAACCAGGTAAGGATTCCGAGCAGTGGCGGGAGCGGCTGCGACAGATCATGACTCACGAACTGGCGCACCAGTGGTTCGGGAATCTGGTGACGCAGGCCGGCTGGGAGGACGTATGGTTGAGCGAAGGTTTCGCAACCTGGCTGGCCGGAGTGATGATGGACGCCGAGCATCCGGCGGCGGAGAGGAATCTGGCCGCGGTGGCGGCACGAGAGCGGATCCTGACGGCGGATCGGGGTCCAAAGGCCCGGCCCGTCCGTGTGCCGATGAACACCCGGGATGAACTGAATGACGTTTACAGCCGCGTGGTGTACCAGAAAGGGGCCGCCATTCTGCTCATGCTGGAGGGCTGGCACGGTGCCCAGAGGTTGCAGACTGAACTTCAGCGGTATCTGGAAACGCGGCCATTCGGAACAGCCACGACGGACGATCTGGCTGACGCGCTCGACGCCGGGCAGACTTTGCATACGTTTCTGGATCAACCAGGTGCGCCGGCCATTCAGGTGAAACGGAAATGCGAGAACGGACGCGGTGCGTTGGTATTGGAGCAAGCGGTGAATGCTGCCACATGGGTCGTGCCGGTCTGCTGGAAGACTAACTCTGAGCGGGCCTGTACCTTGTTGACCGAGGCATCGCGAGAGGTGGCACTGGAGGCGTGTCCCGCATGGGTCTTCGCAAATGCAGGCGGTACGGGCTACTACCGGACGGTGTGGTCCGAGACGGAGTTGGAGGCAGTGGCCCAGCACGGGCTGGCTGAACTGACCCCGGCGGAGCGGCTGACACTGGTTTACGACCTGAAGGCGGGCGGCCATGGGCGGGTCCTGCTGGCCGCACTGGCCCGCGATGCTCAACCACGGATAGCACTGGCAGCCGCGGAAGCGTTGAAAATGGTCAAGGATCCCAAGCAGGAGAAACCTTGACGCCGGGCCGCCCTCAGGGCCAGAGCCTCCTTCGATCTCTTCGGACGCGGGATCTCACGGCTGTCGTACTGAATGGCGTCATCGGAGCGGGGATCTTCGGCCTCCCTTCCAGGGTGTTCGCTTTGAGCGGGGACTACAGCCTTTTCGCATTTCTGGCTTGCGCCGTGTGCGTGTCGATCATCGTATTGTCGTTCGCGGAAGTGGCGAGCCGGTTCTCGGAGACAGGCGGGCCATATCTCTATGCGAGAGAAGCCTTTGGCCCGAGTGCCGCCTTCGCCGTCGGCTGGCTGCTCTGGGTAGCGCGCGTTTCCGCCTTCGCGGCCAATTGTTCGCTTCTGGCAGAGTATTTGGCTTTGTTTGTGCCTGAGTTGTCGGGCGGCCCTGTGCGGGCGGCGTTGCTGGCCGGAGTGGTGGGCGCCCTCACCTGGCTCAATATCCGGGGAATCCGGCCCGTGGCCACGGCCAGCAATGTGCTCGCGGTGGGGAAACTCATCCCTCTGGCCGGCTTCGCCATCATGGGTTTGTTTTTCCTCCAGCCGGCGCAGTTCAGTTTCCAGCACCCACCCGGTTACCGGCCGTTCTCGCTCTCGGTGCTCCTGCTGGTGTTCGCGTTCACCGGGTTTGAGATGGGCATGGTGCCGGCGGGAGAGTCGAAGAACCCGCAGCGCGATCTGCCCCGGGCGCTGCTCTCGGGCATGACGGTCGTGATCGCCTTGTACCTGCTGATACAGGTTGTGTGCATTGGAACCCTGCCAGGGCTGGCCAATTCAAAGAGACCGCTGGCGGATGCGGCGGCTGCTTTCGGCGGTCCAGTCGGGGCCGCGGTGATGGCCGTGGGGCTTGCAGTGTCGCTGGCTGGCAATCTGAACGTTCTCATACTGTCGGCGTCGCGCATCCTGTTTGCAATGGGGGAACAAGGCGATCTGCCGTCGCCGTTGGCGCGGCTGCATGATCGGTTTCGGACGCCGGTAGCTGCCGTGCTTTGGACATCGGCCGCGATGCTGGCTCTCACGTTGTCGGGCACCTATGTGTACCTGGTGACAGTGAGCACTCTGTCCAGGCTGGTGGCATACCTGGCTACCTGCGGCTCAGTGCCCCGGCTACGGCGCCTGCAGGCAGCGCCAGCGGCTTCGTTTCGTACACCGGGAGGGATCCCGATGGCGCTGCTGGGAGTAGCGGTCTGTTTGTGGCTTTTTTCCAGCAGCACGTGGGTGGAGGCGCGCGACACAATGCTGGCGGCGGCGTTTGGGTTTGTTCTGTTCGGCGTGACGCGATGGAACGGCAGGCCGCCCCAGGTCCATTGATGTTTTCAGGAAGATTCCACGAGGCAGGGCGAACGAATGGGGTCCAAGCCAAGGCGGAGAAGGCCGATCTCCCCCGCATCCAGGATAACAATCCTTCAAAGTCAATGTCTAACGTATTGAAAATAAATAAGATATATCTCTATTTACTCCCGATAAAACGATCGACTTCCAGGCGCGAACTCGCATAACCTGAATGCGTACTTGCGGCACAGGCAACCCTGCGCCGCCAAAAAACCTGGCCGGGACGGACCCAACAACCGGCCCGCACTGAGAACTAATCACAAACAGAGCAGAGGAGAGTCGTGTGCCAATACAGGCTTTCGGAGAAGGTATGCAGAGGCGCGTATGGACGGCGGTCCAAGGCGGAACAGCCGGACAGTCTGGGGCGTGCCGATGACTGAGCATGCAGTTGTGATCGCAGGCGGCGGACCCACGGGACTGATGCTGGCAGGTGAACTGGCCTTGGCTGGTGTCGATGTGGCGATCGTCGAGAGGCGCACCAGCCAGGCTCTCGTTCGGCGCGCGCGCGGGCGGCTTGCATGCCCGCACGATCGAAATCCTCGACCAACGAGGAATTGCCGGCCGGTTCCTGAAAGAGGGCCAGATCGCCCAGGTTGCGGGTTTTGCCGGGGTGCGGTTAAGACCTGAGTGGGTTCCCCACCCGGCACCCATACGGACTCGGGCTGTGGCAGAACCACATTGAGCGGATCCTGGCCGGATGGGTGGAAGAACTCGCGGTGCCGATCTATCGCGGACGCGAGGTGACGGGGTTTATTCAAGACCAGGAAGGAGTTGAGGTCCAAATCTCCGGCGGTCCAATGCTGCGGGCGCAATATCTCGCCGGCTGCGATGGAGGACGCAGTCTGGTCCGGAAAGCTGCCGGCATCGATTTCCCAGGCTGGGACCCGACCTCGAGTTGCCTGATCGCCGAGGCGGAACTGACAGATTTGCCGGAGCTTGGTGTCCGCCACGATTCAATCGGCGTCCATGGTTTTGGCCGGCTGGAGTACGAAATCCAGGATGGTAAGGTGGTCTTCAAGGATACCGGACCAATCCGGGTGATGGTGACCGAACGGCACGTCGGCCCGACGTCCGAGCCGACGCTGAGCGACCTTAGGGAAGCGCTCATTGCAGTGTATGGGACGGACTACGGTGTTCACAGCCCGACTTATATCTCCAGATTCACTGATATGACGCGACAGGCGGCGGCCTATCGCGACCGGCGGATCCTGCTGGCCGGCGATGCTGCCCACATCCACGCGCCGGATGGTGGACACGGCCTGAACACTGGTGTGCAGGATGCGGTCAATCTGGGATGGAAGCTCGCTCAGGTGGTGAAGGGAATATCGCCGGACGCTCTCCTGGACACGTACCACACCGAGCGCCATCCGGTAGCTGCCCGAGTACTGCGCCACACGATGGCGGCAGTCCAGCTCCGCCGGGCGGACGAACGAACGAAGGCCGTACAGGACACGATCGCTGAGCTCCTGGGCATGGAAGAGCCCCGCAAGCGGTTCACTGCCGAGATGTCCGGTTTGGGCATCCACTACAACCTTGGCGACGGGCACCCGTTGCTGGGTCGACGGATGCCGGACCTCGAACTGGCCACGGACCACGGCTCGCAGAAAGTCTTCACGTTGCTGCACCAGGCCAGGCCGGTGCTCCTGAATTTCGGCGCCGCCGGCAGCTTCAGCATCGCGCCGTGGGGGGATCGAATCCAATTGGTCGACGCCTTCTATGAGGGCCAATGGGAACTTCCGGCCATCGGGCCAGTTCCTGCACCCGAGGCGGTCCTGATCCGGCCGGACGGGTATGTGGCTTGGGTGGGCGACGGGAGCCAGACCGGCCTCACTGAGGCTCTCACCACATGGTTCGGGGCGCCAGTCGCGGCATAACGCCTTGGAGCAGCGGTCATTCGAGCCCGAAGAGCCGACATCGGCTCCACGCAGGCCGCACGCCAGGCAGGGATCACCGAGGCGACCATCGCACCCAATCCGAGCAGGATGGTCGCCATTGCCAGCATGGCAGGGTCCTCCGGCTGTACACCGAAAAGATGAACCGTCATGAGCCGGCCGGCGCCGATCGTCAACGGAATGCCAATCGCGAGGCCGGCGCCGACTTGCCAGCAGGCACCGGCCATCACCATCGCCACAACCCGGCCGCGATCGGCACCCAATGCCATACGGACGCCGATCTCCCCGGTGCGCCGCTCCACCATGTACGCCAGTACGCCGAACAAACCCACGGCCGCCAGCACAAGCCCGAGTGCGCCAAAAAGCGTCGTGAGCGTCGCGATGAGTCGCTGTTGCTGGAAATCAGCCCGCACCACTCTGCTGTACGGGTCAACGCCATAGAGAACGAGATTCGGGTCGACACCGGCCAGCGCACTGCGCACCTGTTTCTTAATCTCCGGAGGATTGCCCGGCGCCCAGATGACGATGTTGTAGAGATAGTGAGACCAGATCTCGCCGCTTTGGTAAGCGGGATCGTCGTATTGGACAGTTTGGGCTTCCGCCAACCAGTACATGGGCCGGACTGGCTTCTTGTACTCGTAGGTCATGTAGCGAACATCGTTGATGACACCCACAATCTCGTAAGTGCCCGAATACTTCAACTTGCCGGAACCAAAGTGTTGCCCGATCGGGTTCTGCCCCTTGAAAAACCGCTTAACGAACGCCTGATTGACCACCGCCACAGGGCGCGTGGTAGCCGTGTCGTTCTCAGTGATCGGGCGGCCCAGGACGGTTTTGGCGCCGATCGATTCGAAGAAGCCCGGCATGACACGAACGAAGCCGGCGCCCGTGTCCTCCTTCGGACCGGGCTCAGGCTGACCGGCCACGCGGATCCCGTTGTTCCAGCTATCGCCCGTCATGGGGGCATACAGGGCTGGAGCCACCATGCGCACGCCGGGGATCTGCAGCAGGCGCTCATTGATCTGGCGGAACATCGGTTCCAGTTGTTCGGGCTTGTAATTACCCAACATCGGATTGATCCAGGCAATATAGCGATCCTTGGTTTCGAAGCCGAAGTCCTGATGTTCGAGGTTGCGCAGGCTCTTGCCTAACAACGCGGCCACGGATAGCAGCACCACCGAGACGGCGATCTGCGCAATCACCAGGGTCTTCTGAGTCCAGGCGCGGCCGGCGCCTACCGCCCGCCCCAGACCACGCAGAGCGTCGGCAGGATCGGCATGCGAAGTGATCCAAGCCGGCGCTATACCGAAGAGGATCCCCGTAAACATCGACACCCCGAGGGCGAAAAGCAGGATGGGCCATGACGGCGCGGCCTGGAGAGGAACGTAGTTGTTCTGGCTGCCGTTCTGAAAGGCCAGGGCGACCATCAGCTTGGTTCCGGCGTAGGCCACGGCGATGCCCAATGCTCCGCCAACAATAGCGAGTAGAGTTGATTCGACCAGGACACCTCGGATCAGGCGTGTTCGCGAGGCACCCAGGGCGACACGGATGGATGTCTGCACACGATCTTTCAACCCGCGCGTGAGCATGAGATTCGCAAGGTTCGCGCACGCCACCAGCAGCACGCAACCGGCAGCAATCAACAGCAGGTTGAGTCCATCTTCGTATTGATCGCGCATGACTTCGATGCCCGATCCGCCGGGCACCAGCCGCACGGTCTGCTGGGTCCAGAGTTGCTTCTCGCCGGGCTCCATATCGGGCACATGCCCGGCCAACCAGTCGTGGAACTCCACCTTCAGCTTGGCTTCCAGGGTTTTCGGATTCACGCCCGGGCGCACTCTGCCAATCAGGTCGAGAAAGTTCGCGTTCGGCCGTTTCAGGCGCGCGGTGTCGCCGTCGATCAGGATCTCCGCGGTCAGCGGCAGCCAGAGATCGGGCATCCCCCACCCGGCGAGCTTCGCACCATAGAAGCCGGGCGCAGCGACACCAATGATCGTGAATGAGTGGCCATTGATCTGATAGGCTCCACCCACCACGGAAGGGTCCGCGCCGTACTTTTCGTTCCAGATCCGGTAACTCAATACGGCGACGGGCGGCGCACCCTCGACATCGTCCTCATCGGTCATCAGGCGTCCGATCCATGGCTGCACTCCGAACGTCCTGAAGAAATTGCCGGAGACAAACTCGCCATTGCGAGTCTCGGCAGGCGCCGCCGAGCCAGCCTTGCGAACGCCAAGAGGTGCGTTGCCCGCCTGAAGAGCCGCCAGATCGACAAACTCCGGAGTCTGGGTGCGGAAGTGCTTATAGGCTTCCCAGGAGAAGAGAGAGAAATCTCCATCGTCACCTTGGGTATACCCGCCCCAATTACAACAACGGACCTTGTCGCCGATCTTCCACAATTCTTCCGGTTTGGCCACAGGAAGCGACTTCAGCATCACCTGGTGAACCAGAGTGAAGATGGCGGTGGTCGCTCCGATGCCCAGAGTGAGGGTGATCAGCGCCGTCGCGGTGACACCCGGAGCCTTCCGTAATTGCCGCACAGCATCGCGCAAATCTGCCAGCACTGGTCCCTCCGGTACTCCAGGTGAGAATTGAGCCCTCCGGGCTCTACCTATATACGACTCATACGTGCGAATGTGTGCTGGATCTTCAATAAAAACTGCACGACGCCAGTTCGTACCTGCAATTGCCGTTAACAGCAAAACATCCGTTGCCGGGGCGGACAACCAGCGAAACGGGCAGTTTATGGGCGGGGCCGGAATAGGGGATGCTGGAGAGGCGATGATCACCCGTATCACCGACCGAGCCGCAATCCGCCGCCTTCTGGACAGAGACCGTATCTGGGCGTTGTACGCGCTGGCCGATCTCGACGACGGCCTTTTCGAAGACTGCGAATGGTGGGTTTGCGGTGAGGCTCTGGCCCTGGTTTTTGGAGGCATCTCGATCCGGCCGATTTTCGTGATGGGCGAAGGAGGAGAACTGCGGGAACTCCTGAAGGCGTTGCCGGCGGATTGGGGCTATCTCAACCTGCGCCTGCCGCAGTGGGCAGAAGTGTCTGGTGTCTGGAGCTATCAGGATCAGCATCGGATGCACCGCATGGTAGTGGGGGAGTGGCGCCCGCGGCCCGGTGAGTGCGTGGAGCTGGGTCCCCAGCATGAGAATGAGATCCGGCAGCTATACGATACCGGCGACGGAGGCGGAGTGGCGTTCGCCCCTTACCAACTGACCACGGGCTTCTTTCGAGGCGTACGGCGCGATGGGGCGCTGGTCGCCGTGGGCGGTGTCCATGTAGTGTCCCGGACGGAGAGCGTTGGAGGTGTGGGCAACATCTTCACGAGACCGGACTACCGGGGACAGGGTCTGGCGCAGGTGGTGACGTCGGAGGTCGTTGAAGCGTTGCGTCAGCAGGAAATTCGCACAATCGGACTGAATGTCGAGTCGACGAACACGCCGGCCATTGCGGCCTACGAGCGGCTGGGGTTCCAGGCAAAGTTCACATACGTGGAAGGTCCGGCGCAACGGATTGCCGGCCCGGATGACTCTTGCAATTCAGTGTAACACGTGCCATAGTACACCTGTTATCGTGATCCAGGCTGGAGCCACAGCATGATTCCGTTCCAGGTGACTCTCCAATCGGGGATACCGGTCCACGAACAAGTTGCGTTCGAGGCGAAGAAGGCCATGATCTCCGGCCGGCTGCGCCCAGGGGACCCGTTTCCTTCCGTGCGCGCACTGAGCAAGGCGATGAAGATCCACCCCAATACGGCACAGAAGGTGGTCGCGCAACTGACGGCGGAAGGACTGCTGGAGGTACGTCCCGGCATTGGAACTGTGGTGGTGGCTCCGCCGCCTGGGACACGGTCGGAACGCGGACAGTTGCTGGGCCGTGAAGTGGAGCAACTCACAGTGGAAGCCAGGAAGCTGGGGCTGTCACTAAGGGAACTCCACGACGCCCTTGATGAGCACTGGTTCCGTCTTGAGCCGGTTGTGAAGGAGAGATTATGATCAGCCCGCTTCGCACCGAGGCACTGACCAAACGGTTTCGCTCTGTAGAGGCATTGCGCCAGGTGAGCTTGGAAGTACCGGAAGGTGCGGTGTTCGCGCTGGTGGGGTCAAACGGCGCAGGCAAGAGCACGCTGCTCAAGACTGTTCTCAACATCGAGCAGCCCACGTCGGGCCGGGCGGAAGTATTGGGCGTGGATTCCCGGTCGATCGGCCCCCGGCACCTGGCTGCGATCGGCTACGTCTCGGAGAACCAGCGCCTGCCTGGCTGGATGAAAACCGGCTACTTCCTGTCGTACTGCAGCCGGTTCTATCCGGATTGGCGCGGTACGGAACTGGATGAGTTGGTGCGCCTCTACCAGCTTCCGCTGGACCGGAAGCTGAGCGAGCTCTCCCGCGGGATGCGGCTGAAAACCATGATGGCGGCCGCATTGGCGCATCGCCCCAGGCTGATTCTGCTCGACGAGCCGTTCAGCGGTCTGGATGTACTGGTGCGCGAACAACTGATTGAGAGTCTGCTCGAAGGTACACCGGAATGCAGCGTACTGCTGGCGTCGCACGACCTGCCGGAGATCGAGAGCTTCGCGAGCCATGTTGCCTACCTGAGCGAGGGCCGCCTGGAATTCTGCGAGGAGATGGACAGTCTCACCGGCCGGTTCCGGGAGGTGGAGGTGACGCTGGACGAGCCGGCCAGGCTTCCCCACGGCCTGCCCTCTCACTGGTTGAATGCGGAACGGTCGGCGGTAGTGGTCCGGTTTACGGATTGCCGGTTTGACCGCGACCGGACGTTCGCTGAGGTCAGGAGTCACCTAAGCGGCGTGCTGGACGTGACGGAACGCCCCATGAGTCTGCGAGCGATCGGATTGGCCCTGGCGAGATCGAAGCAACCACTGGGTGAGGTCGAGGTGACGTTGTGCCGATGATGTTTCATATCTTGCAGAAGGACGCCTGCCGGCTCTGGTGGGCCGTGCTGGCGACCTGGGTCCCGCTGATCGTGCTCTCCTGGCTGGACTGCTGGCGCACTGACTGGTTGCTGAGCGCCCCGGAGGGTTGGCTGAATCTGCTCCTTCCTCTGGCATGGGCCTGTCTAGCAGCAATGGTGGTTCATGAGGAGCCGTTAGCAGACAAGGACCATTTCTGGAGGGCTTGGCCCTATTCGTGGGCGGAGTTGCTGGCGGCGAAGATTCTGTTCGTCGCTCTATTTATCCACTTGCCGGCGCTGGCCGCTAATACGGCTGTCCTCATCTGGCACGGATTCCAACCCTGGAGTTCCATGCCGGCGCTCCTTGGAAAGCAGTTGGCCATCGCCGCCGTGGTGACCGGCCCCAGCATGGCGCTTGCCTCGGTGTGTCGCCGGATGACGCATTTCCTGTCGGTGTCGATCCTGTTGTTCAGCGTGGTTGCCTTGCTGGTTGCGTTCTCGCAACCCGCATCTCCCTGGACTGCTCCGGATGAAACACGGAGCGCTTTGCCCACCGCGGTGGCCGCGCTGGCCGCCGTGCTAGTGATTCTGCGGCAGTACAGGCGCCGCCGGACCACCTCCTCCCGCATCATCGGCGCCGTCGCCTCAGCCGCCGCCGTGCTGCTCTACCTGAGCCTGACGCCGTCGATGACGGCCCGGCTGCGGACATCGTTGCGTACCGGGCAGCCAGCGATATCGTTGCGGATATCGGAGCAGCAACCGGAGACGCCCACCCTATTGCGCAATGGTCGGGCAGATTCTTCCTGGGTGAGTGTGGCCTTGCCTGTGTCAATTGCCACGCCGCCCACGGAGAAGGATCTTCTCTTTGAAAGGCCACGGATAGAATTCTCAGACGCCGAGGGGCAGTCGGCGCGGAGTGTCCTCCCCTCACCAGGGAAATCTCCGTCCGAATCTGAGTTTCTGGCTGGTTTCTACACGGATGAACGGCGTCAGCACTGGCTGGGATTGAGCCTCCGGCGCAAGCTGATGGACCGGTTCGCCGGACGCCGGGTGACAATTCGAGGTCAGGCGGAAGTGAATTTTGTCCGGCGTGGGGAAACGAACTGGATGCCTGTCGGTGGCAAGAAAGCAGTTCCGTCTCTAGGTCAGTGCATGGCCGAGCAATTGCCGGGCGAGAGCATCCACAGGGAAGGAATGCTAAAAGTTGTCTGTGAATCGACCTCTGCCGTCTCGCCGCTGACTGAAGCGCGGCTTTGGAATCCGGCAACCGGGCAGTCATGGCGGCATCACCTGGGCGACGCGGCTCCATTGGTGCCCGGTCCGCGGTGGTCGTGGCTGTCGCCGCTGCATCGCCTGCAGACCTACTTCCAACTGGCCACGGGGACGGCGGCATCCATGCCAGGAAACGGCTGGATGGTTCCTCCGGATGCCCTGTTGGGGGCACAGGTGGGGATCAGCGCGGCCTCGATCAGCGGTTCCGCTTCACTCCAATTCGAAATGCGGGACATCGCTTTGAGCCAGTTCGTCGCAAGCCATCGTTGAGATCAGGAGACAGCCTGCGCCGCGCGTCGAATGCAGAGCCGCTTCATCAGGCTGTGCAGGGTGTTTGGATTCATGCGGAGAATGGCCGCGGCGCCTCTCGGCCCACTGATTACGCCACCGGTGCGATCGAGAACCCGCAGGATGTGGCGGCGCTGAACCTCCTCAAGCGAATCCGGCGCACTGACCCCTCGTACCTCGCGCGCTTCGGCGGCTAGTTCCCCCTCATCCACCGGCAGAAGATCTGTGCCGAGTTTGAGGACTGCACCTTTCGAGAGGACAATTCCTCGTTCGATCACGTTCTGCAACTCGCGGATATTGCCGGGCCACGGGTAGTCCACGAGGAGTTGCATCGTCCTCTGAGACACGACCTTCACCGCCTGGCCGGCGCGTCCGGCAAACTGCTCCAGGAAGAATTCGACGATCTGCGGTATGTCCGATCGGCGATTTCGCAGAGCGGGCACGTCCAGGGGAATCACGTTGAGGCGGTAGTAGAGATCGGACCGGAACCTGCCGGATTCCACCTCCCTGGCGAGGTCGCGGTTTGTGGCGGCGATGATTCGAACGTTCACGTGAATGGTCTTGCTACTGCCGACAGGCTCAAACTCCCGCTCCTGGAGGACGCGCAAGAGCTTCACCTGCGTTTCCAGCGGCAGTTCGCCCACTTCGTCCAGAAACAGAGTGCCGCCGTTGGCCAACTCAAAGCGGCCCACACGACGTTCAGAGGCGCTGGTGAACGCGCCCCTCACATGGCCGAAGAGTTCACTTTCCACGAGACCGGCCGGAATTGCGCCGCAGTTCACTTTCACCAGGGGTTTGCCGTTGCGGTTGCTCCGGGTGTGAATCGCGCGCGCGATGAGCTCCTTTCCGCTGCCGGTTTCGCCGGCGATCAGGACATTGGCCCCGGTGGGAGCCGCCGATTCCACTCGATGAAGCAATCGGAGGAGCTCGGGGCTACTCCCGATAATTTCGGGAAAATCGTGAGACCGGCCAGGTTCCTTCCCGATGGAGTTCAGCTCTGCGCCCGCAGGCATGTTCCATGCGGCGGGCGAGGAAACGCTCGGGAAACCGTGTTCCAATAGGCGGTGAGTTGCCCAGCCCTGCTCCGCCGGCACGTGATCCAGTTCGGTAATCGTCGGGGCCATAGTCACCTCATCCAAGCTTCGTTTGACTTCGCCGATGATCGGGCGTCTTTCCACGCAGGCTACGAGCGCCACTGCACTCACGATAGCGGCCGGCCACGGTTTCTTCATCGTCCAAACGAATGATCTTGCGATGCACCTTTCGGCAGGATTCGATTATCCGATGGTGGTAGGCGGCGAACACCCGGGCGCGTTCCGTGCCAGCCGGCCGTGCACGGCACCGGTACCGGAAAACGGCGATTCTTCCTTCGAGCCCGGTGGGAGTTCCCTTCAGCTCAAAGGATCGAGGGGAAAGGTATCCGAAAGGAGGAGTGCCGGTGTGTACGAAAGTACAACCGCCGCCTCACTCCTTCGGGATTGATCCAATCTCCCGGACCCGAATACTCTTTTGGTTGTGCAACGGTTGTTTTCCATGTTCCCGACGGGAGTTGCAGGCGTCGGGCTTCTGTTGCTGCGCATCTCGCTGGCGGCCGTGCTCCTCGTGGATGGAACAGGTCGCTGGTCGCTTGTAACCTCTTCCTGGCTCTTCCTGCTGTACGGCCTGCCCTCGGCCGCGCTGTGCCTGGGGTTTCTGACACCCTATTCCGCCCTGCTCGGCTGCCTGCTGGAGTTCCGTGCTCTTTGGATGACGAAAGGAACAGACGGCTTCCATCTGGCGACGGGGATTGTGGCCACAGCGGTGTTGGCGTTGCTCGGGCCAGGCGCTTACTCCGTGGACGGACGTCTATTTGGGAGGCGTCTGCTGAATGTACCGGCCCGGGAACTGGACGGCAGTGTCGAGCGGGACGAACTGTGAAGAAGGACGTCGAAGGTTTTTGGCCGGCTCACCCATCAATGAATCCCCGGCGTGTGGCGATCGTGACGGCATGAGTCCTGTCGTTCGCCCCCAGTTTCGACAGGATGTTTTTCAGGTGGGACTTGATGGTTGATTCAGAGACGTTCAACTCGGCCGCAATGATCTTATTGGACGACCCGAACGCTACCTTTCGAAGCACCTCGAGTTCGCGCTCGGACAGCGGCTCGTCCGTGGCATGATCGGCCAGTTGAGTGGCAATCTCGGAAGGGATGCGCCGTTTGCCGGCGTGAACGGTCCGAATCGCATCCGCCAGATCGCTTCTCAGCATTTGCTTGAGAAGGTACCCCATAGCTCCGGCCTTGAGCGCGCGTAGCGCCTGGACATCGCCCTGGTATGTGGTGAGAACGATCATGCGTGCGTCAGGAAACTCGCCGCGAATCGCGGTGATCGCCTCGATGCCGTTCATTACCGGCATCTGCAGGTCCATCAGGGTGACATCCGGATGATGCTCTCGAAAGGCATCGACGGCTTCCTTGCCGTCGCCGGCTTCGGCTACCACCACAATGTCATCTTCCAGTTGCAGGACGGCGGCGATCCCGGAGCGCAGGACAGGGTGATCGTCGACGGTCAGGATCCTGATCTTGTTCCCAGCGGGCATGCATCCAAAGTAGCGTATCTTTCAATCCGTACACTGGACCAAAGACCTGCGCTGGAGCCCGGCGGCAATGATGATTGCGCCGGCAATCAGCGCGGCTGCGGTTCCAAAAGTTGTCCGCATCCCGCAGGCGATTGCTTCCGGACTCGCGGCGGTGATGTCCGTCGCTGAAGAGGCCAGTGCAAAAACCGCTCCCATGACGGAGGCACCGGTAATCAATCCCAAATTGCGGGACAGGCTGAGCAGGCCGGAGATCAGCCCGCGCTGCCCGGACGGGATGCCGGTGACGACCGCTGTGTTGTTGGCCGCCTGAAAAAGCGCGTAGCTGGCGGTGATACAGACTATGGGCACCACATAGCCAGTGAGCCCCAGGCTGACGGGCAACTGAGAAAGAACCAGACATCCGGTAGCGATTCCTCCCAACCCGGCGAACGTCATTCGTGATGTACCCAGGCGGTCGACCCGGCGCCCGGCGGGCACTCCAGCCAAGGCCGCAGCCAGAGGTCCGATAGACAGGGTCACTCCGACCCAGGCGGCATCCAGGCCCAGCGCCCGGGAAAGATAGAACGGGCCAACCACGAGAGTAGCCATAAGGACCGTGGAAACCAGTGCGCTCATGGCCAGTCCTGCGCTCAGTTCGGGTGTGCGGAACAAGTCCAGGCGGATCAGAGGGGCCGCCGCGGACGCTTCGGCGCGAACGAACCAGGCGGCGCCGGCCATGGCGGCAGCCAGCAGCATCAGATTGAGCAAGCTGAAACGGCCCCTGCCCAGTGTCATGGACAAAGCGTATGCAGCCAGAGTGGCGGCCAGGGCAACAGTGCCCGCTATGTCGAAGGCTGACGAATCACGTTTGCGTTTCGGCCTTGGATCCAATGCATGCCCGTCGGACAGCCGGTCCGGCGGCAGGAAGCGGTGCGCGAGGAACAGGTTCAACAGGCCCAGAGGCAGATTGATCAGGAAGATCCAACGCCAACCAGGCCCTGCGAGGAACAGTCCCCCGAGCGAAGGTCCCAGCGTGGTGCCAATGGCGGACATGCTACCCAACAGGCCCATCGTGCTGCCGGTTTTCTCCTTCGGCACGGCCTCGCCGGCCGCGGCCAGAGTGAGGGCCAGCATAATGGCGGCGCCCAACCCTTGAAGGGCCCGGGCCACGATGAGAAACCAGAGCGCCGATGCGGCACCGCACAGAACGGAGGTCCCCGTGAACAGTGCGATGCCGCCCAGCAGGAAACGGCGCCGGCCGAGGACGTCGCCATAGCGCCCGGCGCTGACGATCCAGGTGGTGATGGCGAGCAGGTAAGCGAGGACAATCCACTGAACGGCCTGGAATGAGGCGCCGAAGGCCTGCGCCAGGGCCGGCAGGCCGGCGTTGGCGATGCTGGTGTCGAGAGACGGCATCAGCATGGACAGGGAGAGGCTGGCCTGTACCCAGCGGGTTCTCGCGCTGCGCTGCACCGTTTGGTCAGCTTCTGATTGGTGGCCCGCGGTGATGGGCATCATTGATCGTTCCGCCGTTCCGATGGTTTTCTCATGGTTCTGTCCCAAACATACCTTTGTGTGTGAGATAGCGGAAGACGCACGGTCTGCACTTTATTCGTGCATGAAACGCCATGTCAGAAACAGAGTGCGCTAAGATCAATGCACGTCTACCCCGGATTTCAACCTGCTGGTCACGCTAGACGCGCTACTCGCGGAGGGCAGTGTTGCGCGTGCTGCGCGGCGGCTGCGCCTGAGTCCTTCCGCGATGAGCAGAGCCCTGGCTCGGCTGCGAGAAACGACAGGCGACCCGCTGCTGGTCAGGGCCGGCCGCGGACTGGTGCCCACACCTCGGGCCCTGGAGTTGCGGGAAAGGATCGGCCCGTTAGTCCAGGAAGTGGAAGCAGTCTTGCGGCCGGCCGAGCGGCTGAACCTCCAGGAACTGGTCGGAACGTTCACGATCCGGGCGCGCGAAGGCTTCGTGGAAAACTTTGGAGCGAAACTGGTGGCCCGTGCGGCTAAAGAAGCGCCGAAGGTGCGGCTTTGTTTTGTGCAGAAGCCGGACAAGGAAAGTGCTGGGCTGCGGGATGGGCGCGTGGATCTGGAGACCGGCGTGGTGGGAACGGCTACCGGGCCGGAAATTCGAGTCCAACCACTCTTCCGGGACAGCTTCGTGGGCGTCGTGCGAAAGGGGCACGAGTTGAGCAAGGGGAAGATCACGGCGACACGATACGCAGCCGGCCGGCACATCGGCGTCTCTAGGCGTGGGCGGGATCAGGGCCCGATTGACGAGGCGCTACGAGCGGTGGGGCTGGAGCGACGGACCGTGGCGATCGTCGGAGAGTTCGCCAGCGCACTGGCGTTGGCTCGGGGCTCCGATCTGATTGCCACTGTTCCAGAGCGGCAGACCGGCATTCTTAGTTCCGGACTGTTCAGCTTCCCGTTGCCGTTCGAAGCGCCGCAGGTGACGATCTCACTGATGTGGCATCCGCGAATGGAGGCGGATGCCGGACACCGGTGGATTCGGAGCGTGGTGGCGGAGGCATGCCGCGAACGTCGATAGTGATTGGCTCGAAAATTGTTCCGCCACCTACCCGAACTCAGGGCGAACGCTTTTCACTGCGGCTGCGCCAGAGCAGCCAACAAGCTCTCCAGGGTTCCCTCCACGGGCTGGAGCCGGAGGTCCGCGGCTCGAGCCTTGCCCACCACGTCGCCCGGGATGATCGTCCAATAGCCGTCCAGGACGGGCCGCAAGGCGCGGAAGAGACGCAAAATGCTGGGATCCCGCAAAGAAGTTCCGGCCACGAGGAGCGGAGCGTCTTTGAGGAGGTCTGTCAGTGCAGCCTCCAAACCGGTATCCGGTGCCCCGAAGCGGGCCAGGTCTTTCTCACTCATGACCAGGGCCTCGGGGAAGTCCACCGCACCATGGATTTTCCAGATGTATTTCTCCGGCACCGGTGCAGGAAGCCGCGGGCCGACTACCAGCGCGTGACCTGTTGCCTCTTTTTCAGCGGCCGCCTCAAGGAGATGGTCGTAGTTCGTGGTGATGATGCGGGGAAAGAGCCGGACCGCATGGCAATGGGCTTCCCCAGGGGTGACGCCGCCCGGCAGGTCGAGTAACTCGCGCAGTTTCACGAGCAACAGGTCGCGGCTATGCAGGAGTTCGAAGTCGCTAGTTACTGAGGCGATGCCACTGCCCACAGGAGGAGGAATGTAGCCGGCGGCTTTTTCGCGGATCGACCGGACGAGCTCCGAGGTCAGCACGTCGGTGGAGGGCATGCCGGCGCGCAGCGAGATGCCCGAGCCGACCCAGAGGATGGCTTTGCCCCCGGCGACAGAGCGGGCTAGGTGGACCGGGGGCTCGACCTTGCCGGGGGGTGGAGGAGGGGGCGGAGGAGCGGCTTCCACTTGAGTCCGGCGCCTGGCGATGAGGTCCCGCTGATAGTGGTCGGAAAGCATCGTGACCACCGACGCAGCGACCTTTTCAGACAGATCCACCACGTTTGTGAAAGTGCTACGGAACTGGCCGCCCTCCCACTCCTCCACTTCCGTCCGGAAGCTGTCGCGGCGTTTGGCGTCCTCGCTGGTGCGATCAGCTTTGTAGCTCAGATTCTTGAAGAAGGGCAGGACCGCGAGGCCGTTGGCGCGCGCAGCCAGATACTCCCCGTGAGTCACAGAAACGTTTTGTCCGGCAAGAGGACCCGAAGTGGGGACCCATCCGTAGCGAACTCCGCCCAAGAGGATCATGGCGTGGCAGGTTTCGATCTCTTCAGAGATGCGGTCCCAGGAGGTAGCTCCGTTGGGGAGAATGCCTTCCGCGTTGACGGGCTCAAAGTTCATGGACTGGAGCTGCTCGACGATGGAGGCGCGCTCGTTTTCGAGATCCTCCATGGTGCTGGAGATGAAGATGCGAAGTTTTCCCGGCATTGGCTCCCTCGATTGGTTTGCAGGGTATCACATGGCTTGCAGAAGAGGAGGAAGAACGAGCTGATCAGTGTGTCGGCCGCGGATCTGGGGCTCCGCCGTCCTACATGTTCAGATGCCAGGGAGGGCCTGGTGTTCCGGAGGAGAGCCGCTACTGCTTTTCCATCTCGCCCAATTTGCGGACTCTGCGACGGAACTCCTCGCTGGTACTGAACTTCGCATTGAGATAAGCGCCCAGCACTTCTTCGGCGACCTTCGACCCGATGATCCAGGCACCCATGCAGAGAAGGTTCACGTCGTCGTGCTCGACACACTGATGAGCGGAGTAGGTGTCATGGCACAAAGCAGCACGGATGCCTCGTACTTTGTTGCCCGCGATGCAGGCTCCGACGCCTGTTCCGCACACCAGGATGCCTCGCTGCGCACGTCCCGCCAGCACCTCGTCACAAACTTTCTTCGCGATGTCGGGGAAGTCGACGGGATCCTCGCTGTAAGTCCCGCAATCCTTGACGGAATGGCCCCAGGATTTGAGCAGCGCAATCACCGGCCCTTTCAAGGGAAAACCTGCGTGATCGCAGCCGATGGCCAGGGGCATCTTCGTCGCGCCAGGCTGCTGAGCCGCAACCACGGGAACCGCGGCGGCTCCACGCAGGAACCTGCGGCGGCGCATCGCTTCGTCAGGCATCGACTGGTCCTCCTCAGCTTGCTCTGTATGCATGAACTCCACCTCTGGAGCCTCCGCTCTCTGCACCAGACGGCGGGTCTGATGACAGCATACTAGCGTGTGCGCCGGCCGGGAAGGTCCATCACTCGAAGCGGATCAGCCGGACTTTCAGCATCCCAATCCTCGGGCCGGGCAGGGCCGGGGCATAGATCTCGTCCCCATTGATACGGCGGCCGGGCACCCATTTGCCTTTCTCAAACCGCCCCTCGTCCTTGGAGGACATGCCGACGCGTGCGGGCCCCGGGGAGTCGGCAGTAAAGCTGGGATCGCCGTTCGCCCCAATGAAGAGGAACTCGTCAGGCGCCGTATTGACGACAATGGCGAAGGGCCGTGTGTCGTTGGCCAGGGCACGGGAGGAATTGGAGACTGCTCCGGGCAGCTCACCTGCTGGCGTTGCTGCGCGGGTTGCTGCGCGCGCGGCACGAAGAGTGATCCTGTATCCGCCCAGAGAGACAGGCTCGGGCTTTTCTCCTTCCGCCACTAGGATGGCCTTCACCTTACCCGCGGCCTGCCACGCCGCGAGTTGCGGCAACATCTCCGAAAGCAGTTTATAAGCCTGGGCGACTTGGCCTTCCGGCTGCAGATCCTCTACTCCGAACGGCGCCCACGCCCACGCGGCATGGTGGCCCATGGCCCAGAAGAGATTGCCCGCCTGATCGCGTGCTTCCGGAATGAAGAGAGGATTCCCGGATCTCGCATAGAGGGCACAAGTCCCTTTGAAGTCGGGCACGTAAATATCCGGCGCGAGGAGATCGAGCGAAGGAGCCGCGGCCCGATAGACATCCATCACGCGCGCCACCGGTCCACCGCTGGGGTACTTACCCGGCACTTCCTGGTTAGGCTGTGGTCCCAGCCAGGCGTTGGCATACATGGGGAGATTCAGCTCGGCCTTCCCTGCCCTGGCCACTTCGCCGATGTAGCGTCCCACGTGATAGGCCATGAAGACCTCATCCGCCCACTCGTCCGAGCCGAAGACCTCGGCCCAGGTGCCGCTTGTTTTGTAGCCGTTGCGTTTCCACACGTCCAGCAGTTCGGGAAGCAGCGCTGCGCGGTTCTTTGTCAGGTAATCCATCAGGGTCGAAGGCACGGGCTGCGACCAGGCCGCTTCGGCAAGAGGAGAGCGGTCGCGGCTGTCCCCCAGGGAGCCGGCTTCATTTTCCACCTGCATCATGATGACGGTATGCTGCGGATCCACCTCGCGAATATGCCGCATGAGGGCGCGAAAGGCCTTTGCGTCCGCCTTTAGTGTCTCTGTGCCCAACGGGCTGAGCGGCCCGGTTCCCTTTTGCTCCATATCCGACGCCAGGAAGGAAGCCAGTCCAGAATTCGGACGGATGTTCAGAACCATCTGCGGGAAGCGCCTCCGGTCGGCCTTCACCCAATGCGGCACATAGCTGGACCCCGCGTTCTTCCAGGTGGCGAACCAGATCAGGATCAGCCGCATGTTGCGCTGCCGGGCCTCTTTGATCTGGGTGTCCACCAACGCGAAGTCGAACTGCCCTTCCACCGGCTCCACCAGTTCCCAACTCGCGGTGCCGATCACCGTGTTGAGGTGCATCGCCGACAACTTGTCCCAGATGGGCTTCATGTACTCGGCACTCGAGGCACTGGAGTTGTGCAGCTCGCCCGCCAGCATGAGAAAGGGCCTGTTGTCGACGAAAAGGTGCTGAACAAGGCCGTTCTGGCGGATCTGGGGCAGCGGCGCAGTTTGCGCATCACCCGGAACGGAAGTGAGGAAGAGCAGAGGCAGGAATAGGCTGGAGTACTTCATGGGAGTCACAAATCAGGCTGGAGGTGTATCTCTGACCGGTTCGGGGCGGCTGCCCGCGAGTCCGGGGTCATTTTCGGGCATCCAGGGTTCCGCCGGATTTAGTGGAGCGTCTGGAGCCGGTATGCGGTTGAGTGCACAGCAGGCGGCCCAGTTTTGCGAAAACCTGATCCACGGCCTCCGCAATGTCGGCCTGGCCCTGTTCGAACCACCAGCGGACCGCAACACCGGTCACCTGCAACGTGAGTCCAGCCAGGAGATGAGCAGCGAGTCCGTCCTCTCCGCAAAGGCGGCAGCGGCGGGCGAATGCCTCAGCAACCTGATTCTGGACTTCGGCCAGACGCGACATCTCGGCAGCCTGCGCGCCGGGATGTTCCGCCAGAATCGCCATGATCTTTGGAGTGCGCGGATGAGAGGCGGATACCTGAACGACATGCAGAACAGTCGCCTCAAAAACCTCGCGGAGCGAATACTCCGGCGGACAGGAATCGATGGCCCCCGTGAGCACCGTCCCATAGCTCAACATCGCGTGGGCCATCAGATCGTTCTTCGAAGCGAAGTAGCGGAAAAAGGAGCGGCGCGAGACACCCGCCGCTCGGGCAATGTCGTCTACAGTCGTCTCGTCGAATCCCTTTTCGGCGAACAGGTCGATGGCGGCATCCCAGATGGCATCCCGCACGAACTGTTGCTTGCGGGCCTGTAAAGAGGGCAATGCATCCGGCGTGTCCGGCACGACCTCGTACGAATTCTGGGAGCTCATGGAACTACAGCGACACTAGCACGAGGCGCCCTCTTGTGGCAAGATCGGCATTTTATGTTAACGCTGGCATTTAGTGCCTACGCCATGAACTTGGCCAGGATTCCCCTCGCGAATGAAAACCCACCATGTTGCACATATTACCTTGACACTCTGCATATGTCGTGATTCTATTTATGTAGGCATTCTAGGCATGGAACCAAAGAAATCCGATCTGCTACAGGGCACTCTCGATCTGCTGATTCTCAAGACGCTGGCCTCCGGACCGCTGCACGGATACGCCATCGCCCAGAGAATCCTGGTGGCCTCTCGCGAGACGCTCGACGTCCAGCAGGGATCGCTCTATCCAGCGCTGCACCGGTTGGAACGCAAGCGCCTGGTGGAGTCCGAGTGGCGGGAATCCGAGAACGGCCGGATGGCCAAGTTCTACACGCTGACCAAACTGGGCCGGACACAACTTGAGGCGGAGCTGGATCAATGGAAGCTCTACGCCCAGTCGATCCGTTGGGTTTTGGAGGCTTGACACCATGAAACTGCCCTGGACCCGGAAGGAGTCGGATCTCGAACGCGAGGTGCGGTATCACCTGGAGGCGCTGGCCGAGGGATTCGAGCGGGAAGGACTGAGCCCGGCCGAGGCCATGCTGCGCGCCAGGCGCGAGTTCGGTGGAGTGGAACTCTACAAGGAACAGTGCCGGGACGAGCGCGGATGGCAACCTCTCACACAACTCTGGCAGGATCTGGTTTTTGGCGTGCGGATGATGCGCAAAGCTCCAGCGGTGACGGCCGCGGCGGTGCTCTCGCTGGCCCTGGGCATCGGCGCCACCACAGCGATTCTCGCGTTGATGGATGCGGTGCTCTGGCGCACGCTCGCCGTGCCTCATCCCGAGCAACTGACTGAAGTGCTGTGGCAAGCCAAGGAGCGGCCGGAAGGACTCTACCGCAGCTCCAGTGGAAGCATGTATCGCGACGGCGCAACCCACGTGGCGGATTTCTTCAGCCGCTCAGCCCTCGATACTTTCCGGACCAGACTTCAGCGAATCGACATCGCAGCTCATCTGAACCCGGATGACGTCAGCACCAGCTATGCGGGCGTCACCTCGGTGGCGCGCCTGCGGCCGGTGACGGGTAATTTCTTTACCATGCTGCATGTACGGCCCATCGTGGGTAGACTGCTGCTGCCGGCCGACGACCGGGCCGAGGCCCCGCTCACCGTCGTAGTGACCCACACCTTCTGGGAGTCGAATCTGCGGAGTGACCCGAAGGCAATAGGACAGGCACTGAGGATCAACAATCGTGCCTACACGATCGCGGGAGTCCTGCCGGCTGAATTCGGCGGCATCGCGACGGGGGACACGACGGATCTCTACACCACAATCGAGCACTCGCCCGCCGTACTCGAGCCGGACAGCATGGAAAGGAGAGGCGCCACTGACCCCATGAGCTGGTATCTGCAAGTGCTGGCCCGGCGTTCTCCAGGTGTCGAAACCGAAGCGTTGGTACCCGAGGTGAACGCCCTGTTCCGAGGAACCTGGGTGGCTCAGCCCGGGAACGATGAGGAAGCTCCAAGGATTCGCCTTCAGGAGGCGAGCGGCGGCATCGGAAGCTTGCGGAGGGAGTTCGGCAATCCGCTGGCAATGCTGCTCGTGCTGGTGGGCTTCGTGCTTCTGACAGCCTGCGCCAACATCATGAACCTGATGCTGGCGCGAGCCGACAGCCGGCGCCGCGAAGTGGCTCTCAGGGTATCCCTGGGTTGCAGCCGTGCTCGTCTCATGCGGCAATTCTTCACGGAGAGTGCGCTTCTCGCATCCCTCGGCGGCGTGTTGAGTATTGGAGTCGCCTACGCCACGGCAAACTTCGCCGTGACTCTGATGCCCGGCGATCTGCGCCTCAACCTGCAGGTGGATTACCGCGTGATTCTGGCGACGCTGGCGGTGACGGCCCTCACCACGTTGGCCTTCGGTCTCTATCCTGCCTGGCGCGCCGCCCAACTGGACGCGGCTCCGGCCTTGAAGGAAGGCAGCAGCGGGAGCGGCGGAGTCCGGCACACCTGGATTGCGCCGGGCAAGATCATGGTGTTGGCCCAGGTGGCGCTCAGCGTACTCCTGGTCGCGGCCGGCGCCGCTTTCAACGCGCATCTGCGGAAGATCGTCACGCGCGACACGGGGTTCGAAAGAACTCGCCTGCTGATGTTCGACCTGCGTCCCGGCGAATCCGGGTATCACGAGGAGAAACTGCGTCAGTTCTACATTCAACTGGAGCAACGGCTGCTGAGAAGTGCCCGGAGTGGAAACGGCGGGCATCGCGCGGATCCGGCCGATGCGGGGCGGCGGCTATTGGGATGACATGCGGGTCGCGGGCCATGCGAAACCGGTACCCACCGCTGTGAACTTCGTCACAGCCGGCTTTCTCGACGCCCTGGGCGTCAAAGTGATCGCCGGGCGCGCCCTGACGAGGCAGGATGTACA
Organism: Paludibaculum sp.; assembly: GCA_049841055.1. Classification (GTDB taxonomy): domain Bacteria; phylum Acidobacteriota; class Terriglobia; order Bryobacterales; family Bryobacteraceae; genus Paludibaculum. The sequence goes on from JASGIE010000193.1 coordinate 53,142, forward strand.
GTCCCAGGCCAAAGTAGCCATTGTGAGCGAAGACATCGCCAGGGAACTGGGACGATCGCCGCTGGGCATGAGCTTCCAGATGGAGGACCACACCTTCGAGATCGTCGGCGTGGCTGCACGGGCACGCTATGCGCGACTGACAGAGCAGCCCAACGTGCTGTATTTGCCGAATACTCTCAACAGGGATACGGCGACTGTCGTCGTGCGCACCTCGATTCCTCCCATGCAGACGATGGGCGGGCTTCGCAAGGTCGTGGCCGATCTGGACGCCAACCTTCCCATCGTGAAGCCGGTCACCATGCAGGAGCAGATCGCGACCACGTTGCGGCGGGAACGGCTCTTTGCCTGGCTGTGCGGCGCATTTGGTGTGCTGGCTTTGGTTTTGTGCATGGTGGGCCTGTACGGCGTTATGGCCTACGCCACTTCCCGCCGGAGCCAGGAGATCGGCATCCGCATGGCTTTGGGAGCATCCCCTTCCCGCCTGCTGCGGCAAGTCCTGGGAGAGGGTATCGGAATCGCGGTGGCTGGGTGCGTCGTGGGAACCCCCATCGCCTGGTGGGCGGCGCAACGGTATGTCGACTACAAGCGGCTCGGCATGGAACCGCTCGATCCGGTGATCGTGGCCTGGGCCGCGGTCGCGCTCGCTATTTCCGCTCTGTTGGCGGTGCTGGGACCAGCCATCCGGGCCGCCTCGTCGGACCCCATCCAGGCGCTGCGGGAAGGATAATTTGTGTGCGTCCCACCCGCTCCTCTGAGGGGCTACTTGGCCGGATACCAGCCTCGATCCCACGGGAACGCAAACGTCGGCTTGTTGGCGTAGCGCGTCATCTGGAACTCGAGCCGGGCGCCGGCACCGGGGTCTAGGCGCACCGTAATCACAGCACCCTGATAGGGAGTCTTCTTCCCCGCCACGGTGACTGCTTCAAACCTGTGTTCGCCATACCCACCTGCCTGCACCACGACTTCGCGGGGGTCGATCGGGTTTGTGTTGACCAGCGTGATGGTGGCTGAATCGGAGCCGAGCTTTTCAACCAGCGCGCCCACATCTTCCGGCAGCCCGGCGCGCCGCCGAACCGGATCGAAATAGCGAAACCGGCTGTGGAGCACCCAGATGCGGCCGCTGGAGAAGTAGCCGCCCAGCGTCAGGTTGGTCAGGGCGTTCGTGGTCGCCGGGTTGAAATCGAGCAGATAGTCCGCCAGCCGGGAATCGGCGGTGGTGCGGTCGTTATGGATCATGTCGACACGCTGCCGGACACGGGCCAGATCGCTCTGCAGCGACTTCTCCGGAAAGTCGGGAATCTTTCCATCGAGGAAGCCAAGCCAGGCGGAAGTACGGTCGGACTCGCCATAACCGCCGCGTCCGGCCCGGACTTCAAATGACGAGGCAATCGGGATCCGTTCCAGATCCTTGCGATTCATCGACCAGAAGTAGATCTCGGCAAGACGGTCCGTGTAGAGCTTGTTGGTGTAGTGATACCACTGGGGTGGTCCGTCGTATTTGTAGCCGCGCGGATCCCCGTACATCTGTGGCAGAAGCGTTTCGCCCTTCTCGACTTTCTTCTGCGCATACAGGTTATCTATCTGCCTGCGGAGCGTGTCGACGAAGCCCTGGTCTCCACTCAGCAGCAGAGCCACGCTGAAGCCAGGCCAGGAGCCATCGGTGAAATAGTTGCGATGCGCGATCTGCTCCAGTTCACCGTCGAAGATCGTAAAATTCCAGCCGTAGGTACCCTTCCACCACTGGCCTTTGTATTCCCCGCCCAGTTTGCCGTCGAGCCCGATACTGCTGGGGATGTTGCCGCCCGCTTCGGCGGCGCGCTGTTTCCAGGCTCCGACATAGTCGAGTACCCATTGCCGGTATCTCTCGTCTCCGGTGAGGGCGTATGCGTTCAAACCGAGAATGGTGGAAGCGAGATTCAGGGAGTTGTCGCCGGCGCTGTCGAGATACTCGGCGCAGTGCGCCAGCATCTTCTGGTAATGCGACTCCAGATCCAGCATCTTGCCGCGTCCTGCCGGGTTATGAAGCAGGTGGAAGGTGCCGGGGACCGGGTCGCCCACCCAATCGTAGGTGGTCGCCTTGCCCAGCATCGGGCCCTTGCTGCCGGTCCAGATGCTCTTCAGGATTCTCTTGTCCTTGTCGTAGTTCGGCGCCTCGGGATCGTCGCCGTCGTACATCGCGGCGAAGCGCTTGATGCGTTCGCGGTAGAGGGCATTGTTCGGATCAGAGAGCCCCAGCAGCAGAAAGGCGCGCATGCCCTCCCCGGTGTGAAACCAGTCCGACTGGGTGATGAACTCTTTGGAATAGGCGCCATTCGCGGCCAGTGTCGTGAGCTTGGTTCGCAGCTCGCTGTATTGCCGCCAATGACCCTCCTGACCCTTCTTATAAAGTTCGAGCACCGCATCGGAGCCACCCAGCGCGTGGAGCAGAGTCCAGTTCCAGTAAGTCTCGATGGCATCGTCCGGCCCATCGAGCGTGCCCCAGCGTGGCGTGTGCAGCAGGTAGCCGCGGTCGTCGATGTATTTTTTGGCGAACTCCTGAACAGCCAGCGAATTGTACTTGAGTAAGTCCCTCTCCAGCAGCGCCCAGGCAGGCGGCACCATGGGGGTTTCAATGTGAACAGTCAGCTCGGTCCGGGGCGCTTGACCCCGCAGGAGAGCGGCCGTGAACAGGAGAAGCAGCATTCTGGAGCGCATCGGGATGGACCTCACGATATCAGCTCCCTTGGGCGAGTGCGACGGTCGGACCCGGCGCTCAAGCCTCGGCGCCCGGCCCGGCCGAACCGTCGCGGGAGAGAGCGGCCCTTACCATTCTCAGGAGAGTCTCCGGAGTGTACGGCTTGGCAACGAAGTGGGCTCCGCCGGTAAGCAGCTCTTCCTTGCGGATGGATTCCCCCGCGTAGCCTGAGACGTACATCACCTTCAACTCCGGACAGGTGCGATGGAGGTGCTGCACCAGTTCGAGTCCGCTCATGCCAGGCATCATGAGATCGCTGATGATGAGATCGATGGTGCCTTCAAACCGGGCTTTCAAATCGAGCGCCTCGCTTCCGTTGGCCGCCTCCAGAACCCGGTATCCGTAGTGTTTCAGGATGTCCACCGCAATACCGCGCACATTCCCGTCGTCCTCGACGACAAGCACCGTCTCGTTGCCCATCAACTCCTGGCTGGACCACTCTTTGCCCTTCACTGCCCCTTCCGGCGCCGGAATGGAGGGAAGGAAGACATGGAACGACGAGCCGCGCCCGGTTCACTTTCCACTTCAATGAATCCGTCGCTCCGCTCAACGATTCCGTAGACGGTTGAGAGCCCGAGCCCCGTTCCCTGCGCCCGGTCCTTCGTCGTGAAGAAGGGCTCGAAGATGCGCTGCTGGATCTCGGGCGTCATGCCTGAGCCGTCGTCGGTCACCGTCAGTTTCATATGCGAGCCGCAGCGCCTGGGCCACCCTTCACTGCTTTCCAGAATCACCCTCTCCGTCCGGATCGTCACCTGTCCTGAACGGGCGATGGCATCCCGCGCGTTGATTGTCAGATTCATTACGATCTGCTCAAAATGGCTCGCATCCGCCATCACAAAGCCGGCGCTCTCGTCCAGGTCCAGATGGAGTTCCACGTTCTCACCCATCAGCCGGACAATCATCTTCTGCAGGCCGGCGATCAGCGTATTGGGATTCAACGCCTCGCGGTGCTCAATCTCCTTGCGGCTGAACGCCAGCAATTGACGGGTGAGAGCGGCTGCCCGCTCTCCCGCCTCATGGATCTGCCCCAGGGATTCGGCCACGACGCTGCCTGGCTCCGCCTGCTGCTGGAGGAGACTCGCATAGCCGTTGATCACGGTCAGGTGGTTGTTGAAATCGTGAGCCACACTGCCGGCCAGACGTCCCACGGATTCGAGCTTCTGGGCTTGCAGCACTTGTTGCTCGAGAAACTTCCGGTGCGTGATATCGATACGAGACCCCACGATTCGTGCCGGCCGGCCGGTGCCGTCCCACTCCACGACCTTCGCCGAACCGAGAATCCACAAATAATGACCGTCCTTGTGGCGCGCCCGGAACTCGACCGTTGTGCTGGAGATCTTGCCCGTCCTCAGCGATTCCTGTTCCTCATCCAACCTGGCCCGGTCGTCGGGGTGCGTCATCTCGCGCCAGGTAGAATAGTCCGATGACAGTTCCCCCGGCTGGTAGCCCAGCATCGTGCAGAACCGAGGGCTAAGGAACCGCCGCCTCTTCCTGATGTCCCAGTCCCAATAGCCCTCATTGGTGGCATCGAGTGCGAGTTCCAGCCGCTCCTGAGCGCGTGACCGGTCGAGTTCGGCGCGTTCTCGATCGCGTTCCAGATCAATGCGGGCTAAGGCCAGCGATAGACTCTCACTCACTTCCTCCGCAAGTTCAATCTCTTCATTGCAGAAGAAGCCGGGTTCCGAGGAATAGAGCCCCAGGACGTATTCGGTCGAGCCGCGGCGCAGGACCGGCAGACAGATGGCCGAACGCAGGTTGTGCCGGCCGGCTGCCTCGCGCCAGGGCTTCATGTTCGGGTCCGTCGAAATGTCGGCGGAGGCAATCGGACGGGCCTCCCGGAGGCACGTACCCGTTGGCCCCATGCTGTACTCTCCACTCCCGGATTCGATCCTGACCTCATCGAGATACGCCGCCCCCGGCCCTCCCCGGGCAAGAGGCAGCACCTGCGCGGTGGCCGGATCCACCCGCCCCACCCAACTCAGAAGGAATCCCCCGGATTCCACCGCAATGCGGCATACTTCGTGGAACAGGTCCTCTTCGTTCCGTGCTCGGGCAATGGCCGCATTGCAGCGGCTGAGAACCGCATAGAGGTGATTGAGACGCTGGATCTGCTGCTCGGCCTGTTTCCTCTCGGAAATATCCCGCAGAATGCTCTGGTAGAGACGGTTCTCTTCGATCACAATCTCGGAAGAGCTGACCTCTGTCGGAAAACTGCGGCCGTCCTTGCGACGGTTCATGGTTTCGAAGACCACACTCTTCTTTTGCTCAACGATCTTCATGAGCCGGTCGAACTCCTCGGCCTGCTCCTCCGGTTTGAGCTGCGGAATCCGCATCCGCAACATCTCCTCCCGCGTATAACCGAACATGTTTACGGCTCGCTCGTTCACTTCGACAATCCGGCCATTGCGTTCAAACACCAGAATCGCGTCGTTTGCCAGGCGGGAGAGCGAATTGTAGAGACTCAGCAGGCGGTTCCTCTCAATCTCCGTCTTGTATTTCTCCTGATAGAACCGCGCATTCTGGCGCCGCAGCATCAACCAGACCAGAGCGGAACTCAACAGCATCAGGACAAAAAGCAGCACGGCGAACTGGATGGTGGTTCGAAGCTCCGGCGCCAGCGCTTCATTCCGATCCATCTTGGCGACGACATACCAGTCCGAGCCGGCCACCGGCCGGGCCGCGGCCACGACAGACTCTCCGCGATAGTCGACCCCATCGATCGGTCCCGATTCCCCTCGCACGGCTCGGGCTGCGGGAAGTGTCGCCGTTGAGACTGGATGACGAACCGTCAGTGAGGAGTTGGGGCGGAGCCTGGTATTGTTCAGGAAGACAACGCTGTCTCCCACTCGGCGAACCAACAGGAGTTCTCCGGTCTTCCCGGCGCCCAGCCAGTCCAGGAGAGTCGGAAACAGGTAGCTCCGCGGGTCGATGCCGAGCAGCAGCGAGCCCAGCCGCTTGCCCTCGTCCGACTTGAGCGCAACATTTACACTGAGCAGCGGCGCCTGCCCGGCGATGGCGGCGGAAGGTTCGCTGAATGCAATCTCGGAACGCTCGCCCAGACCGGCGGTCCAAGCTTGAATCTGTCGCTTGTCCTCGAAGCTTCGGCCGGCCGACACAAGGACGTTGCCGTCCGTTCCGGCGATGGTCACGTTGGCATAGCGGTATTGCGTGCGCAGAAAGTCAAACCAGGCGCGCGCCTGCTCGGCTCCGCCCAGTGGCTTCATTGTGAAGAACCCGCAGCAGCAACGGAGTGTGCCGGATCCCGGCGGCCAGCACTTCCGCATCCGCCAACCGCTCGCCGCGCCAGGCCGCAACATCCGTGGCCTTCATGTTGGCCGCCGCATCCACCCTGAGATGCACCTCGGCATCAAACTTGCGATGTTGATGCTGCAGGTAGAAGAAACCTGCCACCGCGATGCCTGTCATCAGCAATGCCAGGATTGGCACGGCAGCAGGGGATCTGGGTGATTCTTGCGCCGGTTCCTTCATCTGGACCCCAGTCTAAGCATATTAAGCGGAAATACAACTACAGGGAAGTACTGAAAATCTCCGCCGGAAAGTACGCCTCGCCCGCGATTCCCAAATGCCGTCTCCAATCACCAGGTGACACCCGCAACGGTGCATCCCGGAAGCCCTCGTCCCGGTGAGAGTTGATGCCCAGACCTAGCCATGCTTTCCTATTGGGATGCCTAAACGCCGTGAGTTTCTAGGCGCCCTCTCGTCTCTCGGCCTGGGCGCACCTATGGAAGAAGCCGACAAAAACACGATCTACATCCCCGATCGCCAGCGGGAGCCGGACCGTACCGTCATCCTCAACTTTATGGAAGAGTATTCATTCGCGATGCTCGTGACCGGTGCCGGCGGCGTGCACATCACGAATGTGCCGACCTTGCTCGATCGCATCCCGGAAGGATGGGGCAAAGTCTGGTGGCACCTCGCCAGGAGCAATGGGCAGAACCAGGTGTTCGATGGCAACACGGAATGCACCGTCGTCTTTCATGGCCCGCACGGCTACATCTCGCCCAACTGGTACGTCACGAAAAACGCGGTACCCACGTGGAATTTTGCGGTGGTCCACGCCACGGGGAAGCCCAAGCGCATCGATGATGACGCGGCGTTCGCCAGGTCATTGGAACGGCTGGTGGCTCGCAACGAAGGCGCCTATGGCGGCGGCGATCGCTGGGCCTATTCAAACCTGCCGGAGTCCTACCTGAAAGGAATGCGCCAGGGCATTGTGGCCTACGAAATGGTGATCGACCAGGTGGAAGCGAAATTCAAACTGGGCCAGGACCGCTCCGCCGCCGACCGCGCCGGAATCCTCAAAGGACTTGAAACCGGTCGCCAGGAACGCAACCTGCTGGAATTGACAAAGGCGCACTACGGACGGACCAAGGAGTAGCGGCGCAGGTCGTCAGGCGAACAGTGCGGAACGCGGCGGTCGATCCCCCACCGCCGCCGTTTCCCCCGCGGTCCACACTGGCGTCCACCCAGGCTCTTCCCTGTCAGTCACACCCGCAATCACTTTCTTCAACTAGCACACCGCCGGGTATTGACTTGAACTGCGTCCTTTTGCATAATCAAATGGTTATATAATGAGTCAGCGATGAACCAATCACAACGTCTGGATGCCGCGTTTGCGGCCCTGGCCGATCCGACGCGGCGGGCCATCCTGGCCCGGCTTGCCGCTGGAGAGGCTTCGGTAATGGAACTGGCCGAACCCTTCGCGATCTCCCAACCCGCGATCTCCAAGCATCTTCAGGTGCTGGAGCGCGCCGGCCTGATCTCCCGTGGGCGCGACGCGCAACGCCGGCCCCGAAGGCTGGAAGCGGCGCCCTTGGCCGACATTGCAGGTTGGCTGGAGGACTATCGCAAGTTCTGGGAGGGCAGCTTCGAACGTCTGGACGAGCTCCTGGATGAGATGAAAGCGACGGAGAAGAAGCATGGCCGAAAGAAGAAATGAAAGGGAACCGATGAAGAACACTGGCACTCTGAAAGTCACCACACCAACTCAGCGGGAGATCGTCTTGACACGGGTCTTCGATGCGCCACGTCACTTGGTGTTCGACGCCTTTACGAAACCGGAACTGCTGAAGCGCTGGTTCGGCCCTCGTGGCTGGCAACTGAGCGTCTGCGAGATCGACTTGCGAGTGGGCGGCACGTTCCGATTTGTGCTGCGTGGACCCGACGGCCGCGAGATGGGAATGCGAGGCGTATACCGCGAGATCACTCCACCTGAACGCTCCGTGCACATGGAGTCCTTCGACGACTACCCGGGCGAATCCCAGGTGACCACGGTCCTGATGGAGGACGCAGGCCGTACGACTCTTACCGCGACAATCCTCTATCCCTCCCAGGCAATCCGGGACATCGTCATCAGCACAGGCATGGAGCATGGCGCCGCCGAGAGTTACGACAAGCTGGCCGAACTGCTGGCATCCGCGGATCCGGTCCCTTCCACCACCGAGGAGATCGGGGCGTGACCGAAAGACGCGGCGCCCGCCGCCTGTTGCGCTGGACAGGCTGGATCCTGGGGATCCTCGTCACCCTTCTCGCCGGGCTGTGGATTGCCGCCGCCATGGCGATGAACACAGACCGGGTCCCGGCAGGCGCCGTTGAGAAGCACGTGACTTCCCGCGACGGAACGGCCATCGCCTACGAACAGCTTGGCAGCGGTCCGCCAGTCGTCCTCGTGGCGGCTGCTCTCTCCGATCGAGGGGCCGCCCGCCGGCTGGCGGAACATTTGGCGCCCCACTTTACAGTCTTGAACTACGACCGCCGCGGCCGGGGCAAAAGCACGGATACCCAACCCTACTCACCTCAACGCGAGATCGAAGATATCGAAGCGGTGATCGATGCCGCGGGAGCGCCCGTGGCCCTGTTCGGCAGTTCCTCGGGAGCGGTGCTTGCCCTCGACGCGGCAAGCCACCTGAGCTCGAAGGTCCGGCGCCTGGTCCTCTTTGAACCTCCATTCATCGTGGACAATACCTGGCCTCCGATGCCGGAAGGACTCCCTCGCGAAGCCGCGGAACTTGCTTCTGCCGGCCGGCGCAACGAAGCGGTCCAGCTCTTCTTTTCGAAAGGCATGGGGATTCCCGCGCCAGCCGTCACCGCCATGCGTTACCTCATGCCCGGGTGGTCGAAGATGACCGGTATGGCGCACACAATCTCATATGACCTGACGATTGTAGCCGGCACACAGACGGGGAAGCCGTTGCCGCGGGATCGCTGGACCGGGCAGATTCCGCCAACCCTCGTCGTCGTCGGGAGCAGGAGTGAAACCTTCTTCCACAACGGCGCACGAGAGCTGGCCGGCTTGCTGCCGCACTCTCGATACAACTCGCTGGAAGGTCAGGACCATTCCGCCGTCCTTCTGGCACCCAAGGAACTGGCCGCCACAGCCGGTCAGTTTTTCGCCGCAACGGACCGGCCATAGTTCCGGCCGCGGAGAGCCGCCCCGTTACCATGGTGGGCATGGATAACGGGTGGCAGGACTCCGCCGAAGCCTGGATTGCGGACATGGGCGAAGCCGGCGATTTCGGACGCCGCTACATACTCGATCCAGTCATGCTGCCCCGCGCGCTGGCGCACGCACCGAAGAAGGCGCTGGATGTGGGCTGCGGAGAGGGCCGTTTCTGCCGCCTGCTCAAACGTCACGGAGTGGAGGTGACGGGCATCGATCCGACGCCGGCGCTCCTGGCCGCGGCCCGCAAACGCGATGCAGGCGGCATCTATCTGGAAGCCTCTGCGGAGCGACTGCCTTTCGAGGACGCGTCCTTCGACCTCGTTGTCAGCTACCTGACTCTGATCGATATCCCGGACATCCAGGCAGCCATTCCAGAGATGGCGCGCGTACTGAAACCGGGTGGTGCCCTGTTGATCGCCAACCTGACGAGCTTCAACACGGCATTGGCCGGCGATGGCTGGATCAAGAGCGGCACCGGCCGGCGCCTCCACTACCCGATCGACCATTACCTGAAGGAACGTTCGGTGTGGATCGGCTACCGGAACATCCGGGTCGTGAATCATCACCGGCCCTTGAGTACCTACATGAAGCTGCTGCTGGACGCGGGCCTGCAGCTGACCCACTTCGACGAGCCGGCCCCCATCGCCGCAACTCCGCCGGCCAGGGCCGCCAGCTATCGGCGCGTCCCCTGGTTCCTGGTCATGGAGTGGGCCAAGCCGGTTTAGGCGGCCTACACGCTTCAGGCCCTCCTCAGTTCCAATAACTCCGATCCAGCGACCGGTACTGAACGGCCTCCGCCACATGCTTCGCCTGGATCTGTTCGCTGGCGGACAGATCCGCAATCGTGCGAGCTACCTTGAGGATCCGGTCATGCGCCCGTGCGGAAAGGCCCATGCGACGGACCGCCAGCTCCATGGTTCGTTCGCCGGCATCGTCCAACGGGCAGATCTCCCGCAGGCGTCCGGGCGGGATGGTGGCGTTGACATAACCGCGCTGCTGCTGGATGGACCGCGCCGCGAGCACACGCTGCCGCATCTCCGAGGAGGATAGGCCCGTATCGCGGCTACGCAGCTCCTGGTAAGGCACAGCCGGAATCTCGATGTGTAGATCGATGCGATCCAGCAGAGGTCCGCTGATTTTGCCCATGTACATCTGGATCTGCGCCCCGGTGCAGCGGCATTCCCGGGTCGGGTCCCCGTGGTAGCCGCAGCGGCATGGATTCATCGCGGCCACCAGCATAAAGGTCGACGGGAAATTCAGTGTGATCTGCGACCGCGCAATCGTCACAGCCCCTTCCTCCAGCGGCTGGCGCAGCATCTCCAGCACATTCCGAGGAAACTCCGGCAGTTCATCCAGAAAAAGAACACCGTTATGAGCCAGACTCACCTCGCCGGGTCGTGGCATCCCAATACCTCCGCCAACGAGCGCCGCGTCCGAGATAGTGTGGTGTGGCGCGCGAAACGGCCTAGCACCCAGCAGTCCCGTGCCTTTCGGCAATGCATCCGCAACGCTATGAATCTGCGTCGCCACCAACGCCTCAGCCAACGTCATGGGCGGCAGGATTCCTGCGAGCCGCCGGGCCAGCATCGTCTTGCCCGATCCGGGCGGACCCACAAGCAGTACGTTGTGCGCTCCGGCCGCCGCCACCTCCATTGCCCGCTTGCCGGTGGCCTGCCCCCGCACATCGCGGAAGTCCATCGATTCCACACTCGGGTCCACCGCCGCCGCGATGCTAGGCTGTTGCGGTTTGAACCGTTCAGGATTTGAAAGCAGCCCGACCACTTCGCTCAGATGGGACACGCCGTAGACTTTCAGCCCTTCCACCACGGCCGCCTCCGCCGCATTCTCGCGCGGCACAACGAGGCTGTGCGCCCCTTCCCCCCGCGCGCAGGCAGCCATGGAGATCGCGCCCCGCACCGGCCGCAGCCCGCCATCCAACGACAACTCCCCCACCATCATCAGCCGGTCACACTTCCGCACCGTACCTGTGGCCCCCAGAATCGCCGCCGCCATCGGCAGATCAAACCCCGCGCCCTCTTTCCGGACGTTCGCGGGCGCCAGATTTATCGTAACGGCTCGGTTTGGATAGCCGAAACCGGAGTTGTGGATCGCGGACCGAATCCGCTCCCTGCTTTCACGGACCGCCGTGTCGGGCATCCCGACAACGACAAAATCCCGCTGCGATCCGCCCTGCGACAGATCGACTTCGATGTCGATGGGACGCGCTTCAATCCCGAATATGGCAGCGCTGCGCGTGTGGAAGAGCGGCATGTACCGTCAGAGACCTGACAATACACAGTGTTCCGCCGCACCCGAAGTTCTCAGCCGGATGACATTAATTCGGCGGCGGAGCCACGGTGAACTTCGCGCTGGATTCGGTCTCGACGCCCGCCACATGATCTTTCACCTTCACCAGCAGCGTATACTCGGCAGCCAGGACTCCGGCGTTCAGATTCAGCGTCAATTCGCCGTTCAGCAGACGCTGCGGATAATAGGGCGAGTTGGATTCCGACGCTGCCTGCGGCTGGGTAAACAATACTTTTCCGGCCGTATTCAGAACCGAAAGGCTGTAGTCCACCTCAAACTTGTTCTTTTCCCCTAGCTTGAACCCGGCCAGTTCAAACCTGGCAATCAACGTCTCGCCGGCATGATAAATGACGTTTTCCATCGCCTGACGGTCGGTTGGGTTCCGCAGGAACCGCAGGTTCAAAATAGACAGCCCCTGAACCACGGGAAACGGCCGGCCTGACACGTTGAATCCCGTTTCCGTGTCGACGCTGGTCTTGGCGAGTTCATCTGCCAGGTGCAGTTTCAGCTTGTACGCCCCAGGCGGCAGTTGAGCGGGCAATGGGAGCGTCTGGACCACCTTGGGCAACCAGTTCTTGTCATTGTCGGAAAGCTCTTCCTGCACCGCGCCGTTGAGAGGAGCCATCAACAGCAACCCTTCCGGATCGACAGCCACCAGTTGCCATCGCAGATCCACCTTGTCTTTCTGAACCGTGAATCCGCCAATCCGGAAGCTGAAGTAGAGCAACTCGCCGGCAGTGTATTTGTAGGTATCCGGGATCGCCGCTCCTTCCTCCTGCTTGTAATGCAATGTAGGCCGGATCACCGAAAGTCCACGCGTGGGCACAGCAGGCGGCTGGGCGAATCCGGCCGCTGCCGTTAAGAATAATGGCGCGAAGAACAGAAACTTCACGCTTCCATTGTGCGCCTACTTGGGAGCCGCGGGGGTGGCCATCGGGTCGACATCTTTCACCGGCGGCGCTTCCACATGCAGAGGCAGGTCCACCAGCGCGGTCGTTTCTGACTCCGCATCGCCGCCGCTGGAAATGCGCAGCTTATAGCCGGCCAGCGGAACGTCGAACAGGATATGACCATTGAGCGTCTGAGCGGGCGGTACCGGCCGTAGCAGCCCCAGCCACTGGGCGACACCTTCGGCCTTGTCCATCTCGCGGTATTCCTTGCCTTGCGCATCCACCAGCGCCAGCAGAGGCACGTTGATGTCGCCACCGCTGCCATTCGTGATGGAAACATTCACCACCAGGAACCGGTGCTCCGGCAGTTTGGCGCCCAGCGAGCCGTCCAGCGATTCCTTCCACTCGGTATCCAGCACCGTATAGGTCAACGCACCCACCACAGCCGGGGACCCCATCTGATATACCCTGGTACTGTTTCCACCGCTCTTCAGGCTCGAACATCCAGGTGCAATCAAGGCAAGCCCCAGGCAAGCCAGAAGCAAGCTTAGGGTTGGTTTCTTCATAACTTTCAAAATCACTCCGAGGTCGCTCCGAATCACTCCACAGTAGAACCTTATCGAAATGCGCACCATGTTGCAAATACCGGGAATCGCGGTTTTCGCAGTTCTTTTGATGCCGGCGGGCCCAGCCCTCGCATTCCAGGAAAAGCACCCCGTCACCGGCCGCGTCTTTGCCGGCGTCATGGGCATGGGCGGCGCCCCCTGGCTCGACCGCGACAACCGCGAACGCGAGGAAAACCCACAACTTGCCGTCAAACTCCTGGAGATTCCAACCGGAGCGGTGGTCGCCGACGTCGGCGCCGGATCCGGCTACTACACCGAATTGCTGTCGAAGCGTGTCGGCCCCACCGGCAAGGTGTATGCCTCCGACCTCCAGCCCGGCATGCTCCGCCTCATTCGCGAACGGATCCGCGACAAAGGACTCGCAAACGTCGAGGTGGTCCAGGCCTCGGAAGACAACCCCCGCCTGCCCGAAACGGCACTGGATTTGATCCTGCTGGTCGACGTCTATCACGAGTTCTCCAAACCTCAGCAGATGCTGAGGGCCATACGCACGGCCCTGAAACCCGGCGGACGCCTCGTCTTGCTGGAATTCCGCAAGGAGGACGCCTCCGTACCCATTCGAGAAGAACACAAAATGAGCGTGGCCGGAGTTCGCGCCGAACTCGAACCGGAAGGCTTTCGGTTCGAGCGGGTATTGCCTGATCTGCCCTGGCAGCATATCCTGATCTTTCGCAAGTGAAATCAACAATCTACCCCTCCGAGCACGCCCTGGAACGGGATCCTTCCACCGGCGCCGCCATCCATCGCCTCACCTCCGCCGCTTGCATCAACCACGCGACCTACTTTCTCCAGAGCTCGCTCACTCCGGACGGCCGCACCCTCATCTTCACCAGCTACCGCACCGGATCCGCCCAACTCTTCTCCGTGGAGAGCTTTCCTGGCGGCCCTATCCGTCAGTGGACCGATGGCGATCCCATCCACCCCTTCTCTCCCGCCATCGACGCCTCCGGGGAACAGGTCTACTTTGCCCGCTCCGGCTCCGTCTGGTCCATCCGCCGCGAATCTCTGGAAGAACGCCTGATTGCCCGGTTTGAGGGCGCCCAACTCGGCGAAGTCTCGCTCTCTTCCGACGGCGAGTGGCTGACCGCCGCCGCCAAACAGGGCACCCAAAGTGGACTCGTGGTGGGCCGCACCGACGGCTCCGCCTGGCATCTGATTCCCTTCCCCCGCACCGTCATCCACCCTCAGTTCCACCCCCAGAACCCGGAATGGATCGAGTTCGCCGGCGACCCAGCCCCCCGAATGCACCGCGTCCGCCGCGACGGCACTGGCCTGGAATGCCTCTACGAGCACGCCAACGACGAATTCGTGGTTCACGAAACCTTCCTCGGCCAGACCGGCGACCTCGTTTACACAGTATGGCCGTTCGCCCTCTGGCGCATGAACTGGGAGACCCGCGAACGCCATCGCATTTGCGAATTCAACGCCTGGCACATCACGCCCAACCGCGCCGGCACCCTGGTCCTTTGCGACACCAACCACCCAGACCTGGGTTTGTTCCTGATCGACGCGGCGACCGGTGCCCGCCGACCCATCTGCCAGTCCCGCGCCTCCAGCGGCGGTACACAATGGCTCACCTCCCGCTACGCCCTGGCCGAGGATTTCGCCGCCGCTCGCAGCGCCGCCAAATCCGGTGCACTGAGCTGGATGGAGGTCTCCACCGACACCGTCTACGGCCCCCAATGGACCCATCCGCACCCGTCTTTCTCACCAGACGAAAAGCTCGTGATCTTTACCAGCGACCACACCGGTCATCCGCAGGTCTACGCCGCGGAAATCCCCGCTCCATGACTCCGTAAACCCGCATGGATAATCTCACTCACTCGCTCGCCGGAGTCCTGCTCGCACGGGCCGGCCTCAACCGCCTGGTGCCGCGCGCCACCTTTCTCGCCGTCCTGGCCGCCAACCTGCCGGACTTCGATATCGTCACCGGGCTCCGCGGCTCACTCTGCTATCTGGCCAACCATCGCGGTTTCTCTCACGCCTTGTTCTGGTTGCCCCTGGTGGCGCTCGCGCCTCTGCCATTCTGGTGGCTGCTGGCCCGCCGCGAAAGCCTGCGTCTGCTCGACTGGTGTAAGGCCTATCTCGTCTCCGCCATCGCCCTGTTCAGCCACCTGATGTTCGATTGGATGAATGTCTATGGCATTCGCCTGAAGCTCCCCTTCTCGGGCGAATGGCTGCATCTCGACCTCCTGAACATCGTCGATGTCTGGATCTGGGCCATCCTTCTCGTCTGTGCCCTCGGACCCATGCTCGGCCGCCTGGTGGAGAGCGAAATGGGTGCCCGCCGCGGAGCCGGACGCGGCATGGCCATCGCCGGCCTGCTTCTCGTCCTCGTCTACATCGGTGCCCGCGCTCAACTTCACGACCAGGCCATCAAGACCCTGGAAGTCCGCATGTACCACCGGGAGACGCCCCGCCGTGTCCTGGCAATCCCCGGCGCCTTTGATCCGTGGCGGTGGACAGGAGTTATCGAGACCCCCAACGCCTGGCACGTTGTCCCTCTCGATCTCCGCCATGAATTCGATCCGGATTCCGGCCGGACCTTTCCCAAACCGGATCTCAGTGCAGTCCGGACGCCCGTTCTCGCCACCGAAACGGCGCGCGTCTTCCTCGACTTCTCTCAGGCCGCTCTCTGGCGCATCACCCCCACCCCGGCCCCCGAAGGCGCAGTCAGCGTCACCGTCCACGATTTGCGGTTCGGCTTGCCGGGCGAAGGCGCCTTCTCCGCCGAATGGATCGTCGACCCGAGGGGACGCGTCGTGCGCGAAGGCTTCGTGTTTGGCAGGATGGGATCAGCGAAGAAGCCCTAGGAGTGGGCTGCCTGTGACGACTGCCAACCCGCACACTCCGCAATACCCCATGTGGATCGCCGGCAAGGAGATCCGCACCACCTCTCCACTCACCGTCCGCGTCCCCTATGACGGATCACCGTTTGCCACCGTCTATGCGGCCGGCCCCACGGAATTGCAGCAGGCCGTGGACGCAGCCTTGGGCGCCGCTCGGGTCATGCGAGCCCTCACGTTGGACGAACGCAGTGCGATCCTGCGCAAGGCTCACTACCGGCTGCTGGAGCAGAAAGAGGATTTCGCACGAACGATCAGTTCGGAAAGCGGCAAGCCGCTGCGCGAGGGCCTCGTGGAAGTCGACCGCGCCGCCGGCACCTTGCTGTTCTCCTCGGAGGAAGCGCACCGCCTCACCGGAGAAGTCGTCCCCATGGAAGCCCTCGCCGCCGGCAGGGGCCGCCTGGCCATGACCGTTCGGGAACCTGTCGGCGTCATCGCCGCCATCACCCCCTTCAACTTCCCGCTCAACCTCAGCGCGCACAAGATAGGACCCGCGCTGGCCGGCGGGAATGCGGTCATCCACAAGCCGGCTTCCGCCACACCGGTCTGCGCTTTGAAACTGGCCCGCCTGCTGCAGGAATGTGGCCTCCCCGACGGAGCCCTCAATGTCGTCACCGGGCCGGGCGGCGCTATCGGCGATTTCCTCGTCGAGCACCCGTCCATCCGCATGATCACCTTCACCGGCAGCGCCGAAGTAGGCTTGCGCATTCGCGCCCGCGCCGGCCTCAAGCGCGTCACCCTGGAACTGGGCAACAACTCCGCGCTCCTGGTAGAACCTGACGCTGACTTGTCCGATTGCATCGAACGCGCCGTACCGGGCGCCTATGCTCACTCCGGCCAGGTCTGCATCTCAGTCCAACGCATCTTCGTCCACCACGACATCCACGACGAGTTCGTCCAGCGCTTCGCCGCCGCGGCCCGTGCCCTGCGAGTCGGACCGCCCCTGGATCCGGCGACCCAGGTGAGTTCCCTCATCACCGAAACCGAAGCACAACGCGTGGAGCAATGGGTGGAAGAAGCAGTCGCCGCCGGAGCCGCCCGCCACAGCGGAGGGGCTCGTTCCGCCGCCACCCTCGAACCCGTGGTCCTGACGCAAGTCCCGGAGCAGGCGCGCGTCTTCCGGCAGGAAGCCTTCGGACCAGTCGCGGCGATCAATGCTTACACCTCTCTGGACGATGCCATCGCGCGCGTGAACGACTCCGACTATGGCCTTCAGGCCGGCATCTTCACCAATGATCTGGAGAAAGCATTCCACGCCGCCCGCCGTGTGGAAGTCGGAGGCTTCCTCATCAACGACGTTCCGCAATTCCGTCTCGACCAGATGCCCTATGGCGGAGTGAAGCTCAGCGGCACGGGCCGCGAGGGTCCCCGCTACGCCATAGAGGAGATGACGGAGCCCAAACTGATCAGTTGGCGCACCCGCGGCGGTTAGCCGGCTATTCTGATCGCAACGTCTCCGCCGGATCGATGCTCGTCGCCCGGCGCGCAGGCACGTAACAGGCGAGCAGCGCCAACCCGGCCAGCACGGCAGGCGCTCCAATCAACAGCCTCGGATCGTAGCCCTGCACACTCGCCACCGTGAAAAACGCCGCGGAAAGGCCACGAATCCCGGCCAGGGAAAGGGCCAGGCCAATCGTGGTTCCCATCAGGACCATCAGGGCGCCTTCTTTCATCACCAGCGTCAGGACGTCCCTCTTTTGTGCCCCCAGCGCAAGCCGGATCCCAATCTCACGGGAACGCCGCGCGACCGAATGGGCGGTCACCCCGGCCAGGCCAACCGCCGCAAGCACCAGACCGAAAAACCCAATCACCCCATAGGTCCACGAGGCTGCTTTCAACATCGACATGAATTGCGCAATGTGCTCCATCATGCTGCTGGCACGGTAGGGACTCACGCGCGGATCGAGACGGGCCAGTTCATCGTCCACCGCCCTGACTACATCGACGCCCGGAGCGCCGCGCACCAGCAGCGTCACACCCCGCAGCGAGGGCTGGGCGTGATCTGCCGGACGCAGCGGGAAGTAGACCGCCGGATGCTTCTTGCTCGCCACCAGGTCTTCCGACACGTCACCAGCCACCCCGTACGACCTCGTAAACTGCGGCTGTCTTGTTCACCGCACTGGCACGGAAGTCGATAGTTCCCGGCATTGCTCCGAAACCGCCCTGCACAGCGGCATTGGCAAGCTCGATGCGGCGGCCGACCGGATCGGCGCCCTTCCAGATCCTTCTTACCGCCTCCTGGCTGACGATCACCGCACGCGGCGCCAGTCCCCTCGTCCTGCCGCTGAAAGCCCCGCCCGGAGAGGATTCGGATCCCCACCGTCTCGAAATAGTCGCGCCCCACGATGTGCTTCCGCGCCCAGTTCGCGGCGCGACGCCCGTCGCCGTTCGAGTCCGCGTTCAGAAACCGGACGCCCGCGTTGCCATCCACAGCCACCGGAAGAGTGTCCGTCAGGCTGGCCGAGATCACTCCTCGTTTCGCTTTCACACGCTCCAGCAGCTTCTCCAGCAGATCGGTCGCACGCTCCGCGGAGTATCCGTCACGCACCGGATCCAACGAGACCATAAAGAGGTTTCTTGGATCGAATCCCTCCTGAACGCCCATCGTGCTTTGGATACCGATACCCAGGTAGCCGGTCATCAGCAACAGTGTCAGTGAGGCCGCCATCTGCAACAGCATCAGACCGTTCTTCAGCCTGGGAGCCCTGCGCAGCTCAGACCGCGGTCTGCCGCTCTCTTTGAGCGCTGGCACCAGATCAGAGCGCGTCGCCTGGATCGCGGGCGCCAGTCCGAACACCACGCCAGCCGCGCCAGTCGCCGCGAAGGTGAACAGCAACGCCCGCCAATCCGGCGTCAGGTCGAACCCGACCGGAATCGGCAGAGGCATTTTCAGTTGCGACAAAGCGTGCATCATCCAGTAGCTCAGCAGCAGGGCCGGCAGGGCCGACGCCATGGACAACAGCACACTTTCCGTGAGCAGTTGCCGGATGAGCCGGACCCGGCTCGCCCCCAGGGAGAGCCGCACCGAGATCTCCTTGCGCCGGTCCACCGCGCGGGCCAGCATCATGTTCGCCACATTGGCGCAGGCGATGAGCAGCAGCAGCCCGCCGAGCACCAGAAGAAACTCCTTGAAGAAAGGAACATCCTGTTTTCGCAAAGGCAGAATCTTCCCGCCGCCCATCAACTGGACTCGCAGCCCCTTCTGCTGGCGATCCGGATCCCCAAAGCTGTCCGCCGCCTGTTGCGCCGCCGCGTTGAGCTGGGCTTGTGCGCTCGCCTCCGTAGTGCCCGTCTGCAGGCGGCCCACCATCTGGAACATCGTCAGATCCCGCCGTTCCAGGGCGCTTTGGCCCATCTCCGGGGCTACACCCGCATCGACGGTAACCGGCAGCCAGACATCCGCGGGAAAGATGGTTGGGGACGCGCCCAGGAACTCCCTGGCCGCTACCCCGATGATGGTGCACGGGCTGCCGTTTACGCGAAGCTTGCGGCCCACCACGGTCGGATCCGAACCCAGATGCTCTTGCCAGTACCGGTAGCTGACCACCGCCACAGGCGCCTGCCCCGGTTGCACGTCCGCCTCACCGGGAAAGCGGCCAAGCCACGGGTGAACGCCCAAAGTCGAGAAGTAGCCCGAGGTGACAAGATGGCCCCAGATCCGCTCTGTCCGCTCACCGCTTTGCATGCCAAAAGGCACCGGCGCCACATAGGCGAACGATTCGGAGAAAAGATTCGGCAGTTCATGGTATTGCCGGAACGCCGGATAGGAAACGGGAGCCTGCAGCGCAACCAATTCCTCCGGAGCCCGCACGCCCGGCAGGTCGCGCAGCAAACCGTTCATCTCGGAATAGGCACAGGTGGCAATGCAGACCCCCAGCGTGATGGAAGTGAGCGCGACCGCCGTGAATCCCGGCGAACCCGCCAGCCGGCGGATTCCGAATCGAACGTCGTACCGCAGCTCGGACGCGTACTCGACAGGAACACGCCAGGCCAGATCCAGTAGCAGCCGGAACAATCCAGTCACGCCGTGCCGGCGCCAGACCGGTTCCACCAGATCCTCGGCGGCCTGCAGCAACTCCTCGCCATAGACGTTCCGGAACTCGTGCGGGAACATCCGTTCCAAGGCGCGGTACAGACGTAGCGTCACGCTCACCGGCCGCTGGTGATCGCCGGAGGCCCCTCTCATGACTCCGTCCCCCAGCTCGTCAGACCGCGCTTACCCCGGATGACGCGCATCAACTCCTCCAGCCGCTCACTCTCCGCCTTGAGCACACTCCGTCCGAGCGGAGTCAGCCGGTAATATCGCCTGCGCGCATCATCCAACTCCGCGGACGGCCGGTCATCGGACTCCTCGAGTAAATTCTCTTCCGTCAGACGTTTGATCGTGCCGTAGAGCGTGGCGGGCCACAGCCGGACCTTTCCGCCAGTGCGATCGAGCACCTCCTGCATAATCCCGTAGCCGTGCTGTTCTTCGTCAGCCAACGACAGCAGGACATGGAACCAGTTCGGCTTCAGAGGGAGAAAGCTCTCAGGTTTGCGTACCTTCGTCATCGCTCGTACTCCATATAGATATCCACTGATATATATATGGAGCGGGACTTAATGTCAATGAAAAAGCGAGAGCCCTCCCACGCTGTGGACCGGCAGGACAATCGTTGAACTGCAGTCGGATTTAACTTAGTATGTAGTTCAAATGCCAAGTCCAGCCCCTCTCGGCGAATTTGAACAGGTTGTCCTGCTCGCCATCCTCCGGCTGGATAACAACGCTTATGGCGTGACGATCCGGGCGGAGATCGCGGCATGCACCGATCGGGAACCTGCTCCGGGCGCCATCTACATCACGCTGGACCGGCTGGAAGAGAAGGGGCTGGTGACATCCCGCTTCGGAGAGCCCACGCCGCAGCGTGGTGGACGTTCAAAGAGATACTTCACGGTGACGGCCGCCGGAGTCGAAGCCGTAACGCGCGCGCAGGAGTCCTATCAGCGGCTCTTGAGAGGACTCAAGCTAGGGGAGGCGTTCAATGCGTAACGCCGCGACCGCGCATCGGCTGCTTTCGCTCGTATCCGCGCCCGAAAAGGCAGCCTCGATCGTCGGCGATCTGGAAGAGGAAGCCTCAACCCGAGGGCAAAGGTGGTTTTGGCGGAATGTCCTCCATACGGCAGCCACCCATTTGGGCAGGGACCTCTCTAAAGCCCCTCTCCGGATGATCGCCTGGGCCTTCTGGGGCTGGAGCGGAAGCTGGGCCCTGGCGCAACTCTTCTCCCTGGCCGTGGCGATGTGGCGTAGCCGCCTGATAGGCAATATCCCCTCGTGGGAATTGCCCGTCCACGCGGCAATTTACCTGGTCATCGCGCCATTCCTATGCGGCTGGGATCAGGCAAGACATAAACTCGGCAAGGCCATGGCTGCCGCCTGCGCCACCGTGATGCTGATGGCCGTCGTTCAGTTGGTATCCGTATATCTGTCCAATCTCCAGGTTCAACGGATAGGGCAGCCCTGGCCCGGGATGGAGTGGCCTTTCCTCCAGACACTGGCCAGGACTACATTCTTTCTCGCCGGCAGCATCTTATTCAGGATGCGCGCCACTGCCGGCAGCCACGCAGGTCGCTAATTAGGAATTCATTTCCAGCCCTCGCGCAAAGAACAGACTATGAAGGCCGCCACCGGTCTCAAACAACGATTTTTGCCTCAAATGGCTTGAAGTAACAGTCGTAACTGGGCCGGCATATCCGGGCACTGCGGTAAAATTTCTCACATGCACCCTCCGGATTCGGCTCCCGAACTCTCCGAAGATCAACAGCTATTCGAACAGTTGATGGAATGGTCCGGCCTCTCCGGGGATCCCAACTGGCAGGCCATCGCCACTCAACCGGCAGCCCGTGCCCAAATCGTCAATGCCGTAAAAGAGCTTGCGGCGCTCCCCAATGCCCAGGCCGAAACCGGCGCACCCGTCCAGTTCGTATTCAGGAAACACGTCTTCAACCTCCGGCCATTGGTGCAGCATGCCGTCGTGGCCGTCCTGGTCAAAACCTCAATCCTGATCTCCCCTGGCCTCGAGTCCCCACTGCTTCACGTGCTGGAGGCTATCCACCTCCTGGAAGACCTCCACGGCGTCTACAAACACTTGAGCGACGACGAAGTCGATGTCTTTGGAGCCACGGTCGAACTCTATTCCGAGAGCGAACTGCGCCACGGCATTTCGGATCCTACCGCCCATCCCACAGCCGCCGGCGTCACCGCCTGGTTTGTCGCCAAGGGGTTCGAAGCTCCGCCGGATGTTGGCCTGCTGCTCGAATCCCTCGTGAAAAAGGGCGCGCTTCTCAGCGAAAAGCTCCCCGATGGTTCCGAGCTCTATGAGCCCACATTCCTCGGCAGGAAAAAGCAACATGAGTGAGATCGTCCTCGCCGTGCCCAACAGCACCGCGGGCCGGATCGCACTCGACTCCATCCGCAATCGAGGCGAACGAAGCCGCGACTACTCTTATCTCTCGGAACTATCCAGGTCTCTACCCGGTTCCCTTTCCTCGGAATACCTTCCACAACTCGGCGTAACTTTCCACCTCCTCCACGTCCGGGAGGAGGTGGGCGATGCAATCATCAGGGACTTCCTGGGACTGCACACCGCACCCGACGCCATCTCCGGCGAACGCGGTCACATCCTCTCCGCCGAGTCGAACTGGGGCTTCGATCTCTGTGCCCTGCCCGGAGGAACACCCGTCCTCCAGCCCGACCACTCTACTTACCTCACCCAACTGCAAGTCGCGCAGGCCCACGCCAAAGGTAACCTCGGCGGATCCGGCCGCATCGCTTTGATCGACACCGGCACCGACGGCGTGGCCATCGACGACTTCTACGACCTGCTGGATCCGTTGACTCATCATCCTGGCAAGTCCGGCGCCACCGACAAAGTGGGCCACGGCACGGCGCTCGCCGCACTGATCCGCGAGGTGGCTCCGCAATGCACCCTCACCGCAATCAGGACTTCCGACACGGCGGCCATCCCGCTCTGGCACCTGCTGGCCGCCATCGCAGTTGCCGTCCTGGATGCACAGGCCGAAATCATCAACCTCAGCCTCGGCCTGGCGAATATCACCGGAACTTGTACCCGCTGTGGAGCCTCGCCCACCGCCCGCGGCTTCGCTCTGGAGTACCTCATGAAAGCCCTCCGCCGCATGGCCGGCCACTGGTTCCCCGGCGCGCAACCGCCCACCTTTGTCGCCGCCACCGGCAACGATGGAACCGGCAACGGCTTCTTCCTCCCGGCCCGGTTCGATGTGTCCCTCGCCGTCGGCTCCGTGAATCAGAACAGCCAGCGTTCGAACTTCAGCACGTACGGCACCTACCAACACTCGAACTACGTAATGGCCCCCGGCGGAGAAAAGACGGACGGCACTGTTACGGAATCCCCCATCGCCGACAACAGCGAGAGCTACTGCGGAACGTCCATCGCGGCCGCCTACGCCTCGGGCCTCCTGGCCTTGCTGCGTACCGACAACTCGACCGCCGACCTCATGCAACTTGCGACGCAGAAGGTGTCCTCGGCCTCACCGGCGTCGGTGTGCGGCAGCGGCCGAATCGAGTACTCCTGAACAAACACAAACCGCCAGTTATCCCATGTAGTCGAATAGGCTCGTCTTGCCCACCTTCGACCGCACCTCCAGTGCCGCCTGCTGGCTGTACTTCAACTGTGTGAGATCCAGAATCGCCTGCGCCGGATCCGCGTCCTCCAGCCGCCCCCGATCCGCCTTCAATCGCACCTGCTCCTTCGAGGAGGTATTCACCGCGTCCTCCAGCCGGCTCTGCACATTCCCATAGAAACTCAACATGGAATTGATGTGATCGGAAATGCCCGGCAAGGGCGCTAAAGCCGCCTGAATGGCATCAGTATCATTCGAGATCAGTGCCTGCCGAAGGTCCTCCATCGCCTGAAAGACATTTTTTGCGGGGTCGGGATTCTCAAAGATTGTCTGCGCATCCCGCGCCACCGCAATCATCCCACCATTGGGATGCGCCACCTGCCGGCTGGATGCCGTGCCCTGGTAACTCGTCCACGGCGGATTCTGTTGCAGATCGATGCTGTACGCCGCCCCCTGGTCGCTGTCGCCCGAGAAGATGAATCGCCCAGCCACCTGCGTGTTCGCCAGCGCGGCCATGCGCTGCAACAGCGTCCCGACCTGCTCCGCCACACTGGCTCGCGACACTGCGGTCTGCTCGCTATTCGACGCGCTCAGCCCCAGGGTCCGAACCTCGTCGAACATCTTGACCGCGCTCTGCATCGCACCTTCCGCCGAATCCACCTCGGAACGCACCCGATCGAGGTTCGTACCGATCTGCGTCATGCGCGCCAGATCCGTCCGCACCTGCATCAGATTGGCAATTGCCGCCGGATCGTCCGAAGGCGCCTCCACCCGCTTCCCCCCGCTCACCTCGCTCTGAGCCTTGGACATCCGTGCATTGATCTGCCGCAGCGTGTCGAGGTACAGGTCCGTATTTCCGTCAATCGATCGAATCATGACTCCGGGAATCCTCTCCCTTCCCTACCGCTTCAGTCCGGTCACCGCAGCAACCCCAGAGCAATCTCAGTCATCTCGTCCAGCGTCTGCACCAGCTTGGCGGAAGCCTGATAGCCTCGCTGGTACTGAATGATCAGGATTGCCTCTTCGTTCAGATCCACCTGCTGCACTTCGTCTCTCAACTGCCGCGCCTGCGCGACCAGCTGCGACTTCGTGTTCACGTGCTCTTCGGCAATCTGCAACTGCAGCCCGAGCGCGGATGCGCGGTTCCCGTAGAACTCGCTGAACGTCAGCCCATCAATGCTCTTCGCCTTCGACAGGTCGGCCAGCTTCAACGCCACCCCGTTCCCACCCGGCGCCGTGCTGTCGGCCAGCGCCAGGTTGCCCGGCTGCAGACTGTTCGTCCGCAGGGTACGCGCGGCGCCTTGCGTCGAGTCGTACTCAAACAGGTTCTGCGCAGGCGGTTGCCCCGTGCTGTCGACACCGCCGCTGAGCGTCGTGTTGACCGTGTCGGCCAGCACCTGTGCCATCCGGTCGATCTCCGCCTGGTGTTGCGGGATCGTGGAGTTGCGGAGCGTCAGCAGACTGCTCACTCGCCCGCCCGATACTTTGTCCGTAATGTCCCGCCCCTGCGAATCCAGCAACCGGGCCTGGCCGCCGCTCGTATCGACGGAAAGCGGATACGCCTTATCGCCACCCGCGACCATCACTTGCCCGCCGAGGAATATCGTCGAACTGCCATCCTCCGCCGTCAGGATCGTGAAGTCACCACTCTCGGAGAGATCCTCCTGCAGCGTGGCCAGTCTGGCCTGCAACCCCGCATCACTCACCGCACGGGCGTCGGAGCGGAACTCTCGATTGATCTCGACAATCTTCGCCACCGTCGAGTTGATGGTATTCACCTGATCTGTCAACGACCGGTCTACCGTGTGCAAAGCCTCGCCCAGCCCATTGGAGAGCGCATGAAAACTGTCCGCCAACTGCGTCGCCCGGTCGATGGCCGTCTGCCGCATCGCGTTGTCGTTCGGCGAAACTGTCAGGGCCGAAAACGCCTCCACCAGGTTTGTGAGCGCGCCCGGCAGTCCGGAATCTCCGCTGATGTCGAAGAGAGGCTCCATCCGCTTCAACTGCGTCGCCATCTCATCGGCGGCGCCATACTCCGAGGCGCGCCGTCTCACATTGGACTCGGCGAAGGCGTTTCTCGAATCCATCGTCCCGCTCCACGTCACACCGCCCGCCAGTCCAAGTTCCGGCTGTATCCGCTGCGACTGGAACTCCACGCGCTGCCGCGCATAGCCGGGCGTGGTGGCGTTGGTGACATTCGATTGCACAACGCCCATCGCCCGCTCGAATGCACCCATGGATCCGGCTGCATTGCGCAGCGAAACCATCAAGCTGCCCATCTGATACTCCTGGGCCGGCTGCCCACCGGCCGGATTCTCGCTATCCCCGGTGATCCAGCAGCCCGGTGGCCGGCGGGGCCGCATTCCATGCCCCGGCCGGGTTATACCCCGATTGCGTCCGCAGCGCAGCCTGCCACTCGTCGCAAAATGTGAGCGCCTGCTCCAACAAGGCCGATAACCTGCGAAGACGAGCCTGCATCGGCCGGAAGGTGTGCTCCACCGTACCCGGCAGCATCACAGGCACCGGAAACGACCGCACCAGCGACACCACCAGATCCAGCTCATTGCGAATCTCCTGAATCTCCTCCACCTTGGGCCGCGCCAGCAACCGGCGCTCCACGGAATCCAGATGGGCATACACAACAGCGGCCACCGGACCACTCGACGACGAAGCAATGTTCATCAAACACCACTTTCCCGTATGTCAGTTTTTGGGGAATGGCAACAGCGTGCCGGGAACGCGGCCATGCTGGTCTTCGAAACCCCAGCCGGCCGGATCTTCAATGCTGGACTCGCACAAACAGGACTCGCTCTTCCGCGAGCCGTCCATCCACTTAACCCGGCGTCACCTGGCCCGGGGACTCACCACTCGAAATCGTGGCATCGTCGATCATCGCTTCACTCACCGCCATCGGATCCGGGTTGTAGGTGCCCGCCTGGTAGGCCGCCGCCAGTTGCTCCAGCCGCGCCTGCCGCTCCGGCGATTGCGACTCCATCGACTGCAGCCGCTCCGCCAGAACAGAGAGGTTGACCTGATCGGCACTGCCGCCCGCACCGCGCCGGGCAACTGCCTGCCCTGCCTGCGGTTCGACCGCGTCCGCACCCTGGGTACGATCCAGCCCTGAGGCTCCGATACCGGCCATATGGTTCGTGTCTATGCGCATCCGGTTCTGCTAGCTTACCCCATATAGGGATCAGCAGCTCCTTCATACCGCTTATCGGCCCGGATCCGCCACCTTTAAAGAATTTGATTTTGGATGTGATCCACTTTACTTATCGAATCCTGTCGCCCGTTTTCGAGAAACTCTCTCGCAAACGCTCCATTACCCCAACGACAGGAATCGATACCATTTCGTGGCACTCGCCGAAGCTTCACTACCCGGCTCTCGCCGCTCCGGTTGCTTCTCGCCCAGGCTCGACTGACAGTCCGCCAGGATCTCTTCCGCCGCAAACCCGATGGCTGCCGCGTACTGGCGAATGTAACTCGTAGTAAAGACACCGCCCGGCAGTTTGGAGTATTCGCCCATCTCAATCGCCTCCAAAAACCGGCGACTGATTTTCGTGGCTTCGGCGATATCCTCCAGGCGCACCTTCCGCTGAATTCGGTGCTCCCGCAGGAGCAACGGCTTTCCGCCCTGCGCCCCACCTGAGGTGGTCATCCGTTTTGGTGTCTCTTGCCGTCTATAGGTGCTGTTCGGATTCTATCTCGTGGTTTCCCTATTAACCTT
>JASGIE010000194.1:0-7672 GCA_049841055.1 Paludibaculum sp.
GAACGCCCTGCTGGGCTACTTCAACACCTATACGGAGTCCACGAATCGAACCCAATACTCGCCAGTGACTCCGATTCTCGAGTTTTACGTTCAGGATTCCTGGAAGATCACTCCGCGCCTGACCATCGACGCCGGGGTTCGTTTCACAGTGGGCCTGCAGCAGTATCAGCAGAACAATCTCGCCTCCACCTTCGTTCCCTCGATGTACGACCCGACGAAGACGCCGCTGCTCTACCAGGCGGTGAAGAATGATTCCGGCGCTCGTGTGGCGGCGGACCCGCGGACTCCGGGGGTGTTCCTGCCGGCCGCCCTGATCGGTCAACTGGTGCCCGGCACGGGTGTGTTGAAGAACGGGATTGTGCAGGCCGGCGATCCCGGGTATCCGCGGGCACTGGTTGATTTCCAGGGGGTGATGGCGGCTCCACGGCTTGGCTTCGCCTGGGATCCGTTCGGCACAGGAGCCACGGCGGTGCGCGGTGGTTTCGGTGTGAACTATAACCCGCGCAATGGCTCCGGCATTACAGGCGACCTTCAGTCGAACCCGCCGATCCTGTACCAGCCGCAGGAGCTGTATGGAACCACGGCGACCTATCGCGACATCACCGGGACCTTCACGCCTCCGAGTTTCAGCGATTCGCTGAACCGCAGCAATGTACCGGTGCGCATCTACAATGCGACCTTTGGCATCCAGCGGCGCATCGGGTTCGGCACGGTCTTGGACGCCGCCTACGTGGGTACCTTTGGCCGGCACATCGGACAGAAGTCTCAGTTGAACAATCTGCCGTACGGCGCGCGCTACCTAGCCTCCAGTCTGGATCCGACTCAGAAGGCGCCGCAGGCTCTGCCGGACGACTTCCTGCGTCCCTATCAGGGTTACTCAGGTATTCCCTTCCTGAACTTCGACGGCAATTCCAGCTACCACTCGCTTCAGATGTCGGCCCAGCGGAGGATGGCCAATGGATTCCAGTTCGGAGTCGCTCTACACGTGGTCGAAAGCCATGGCCTACACCGACGGCGACCAGGGCGGCGTAGCGACGTTCGCCTCGCGGCGGGAGTTCAACTATGGGCTGGCAACCTACGATCGCACTCACATCTTCGCGGCGAACTACCTGTGGGCCGTGCCGGACGGCAAACTCAAGAACCGGGCCTTGAAGGCGATTGCCGGAGGATGGCAGATCTCCGGCTTGACGCGCTTTCAGAGTGGAGCTCCGCTCTCCTTGTCGGTGAGCCTGAAGACAGGCTGTTCCATCGCGGGCGCACCCTGCGCCGCGACGACCACGAACAACTTCGGAACCGACATCACGGGCGGCGGTGACGGTTGGCGCGCGGTGATGGCAGCCAATCCGGTGCTGGCGCGCGGCAGCCGGACGGTGGATCAGTGGTTCAACACGTCGGTGTTCTCGGCTCCGGCGCTGGCGCAGCAAGTGACGGATATGGCCGGAGTGATGCAGGTGCTGGCGCGCGGAAATACGCCGGCCACCTTCGCCCGCGGGCCCGGGATCGTCAACACGGACCTGGCTCTTTTCAAGAACATCCTGATTACCGAGAAAGTGAAGGCGCAGCTACGGTTCGAGGGCTACAACGCGTTCAATCACACGCAGTTCAGCAGCGTAGGCACAACGGCGCAGTGGGATCAATCCGGAGCACAGACGATTGCCGACTTCGGAAAGATCACCGGCGCGCGGGATCCTCGGATTCTTCAACTGGCAATCAGAGTCAGCTTCTAACTGATTCCGCGCCATTGCCCCGCTGGCATGTCCGCAACCAGCCAGCGGGGCTTTTTTGTGCTCAGATGCGGAAGTTCATGCGGGTGGTGGTGCCGCCGTCGGAGACGATGACCTGGCCGGTGATGAAGCTGGACTCGTCTGAAGCCAGGAAGGCGGCCAGGGCGCTGATGTCCGAGGGGAAGCCGACGCGGCCGATGGGGAGCGACTGCCCGACTGCCTGGTGGTCGTAACCGGGAATGACGTGAATGCTGCGCTCCACCTCGATGAAGCCGGGCGCGATGGCGTTGACGGTGATGCCGTGCGGCGCGAGGTCCATGGCAAACGCCCGGGTCATCGCTTCCAATCCGCCTTTGGAGGAGACGTAAGCGCTACGTCCGGCGAGGGTGACGCGGGCATGGATGGAACTGATGTTGATGATGCGGCCCGGGCCGCCCTGCTGGACCATCTGGCGGGCGGCCGCCTGGGCGCAGAAGAAGGCACCCTTCAGGTTCACGTTCATGACCTGGTCGAAGCGTTCCTCGGTGATGTCGAAGAGGCCCATGAGGCCGGGATCGAGTCCGGCGTTATTGATGAGGACATCGAGGCGTCCGAAGTGGGCGGCGGTGCGCTGGACGAGGTCGAGGCAGGCCGGAACGGAGGAGAGGTCGGCCTGAAAGGGTTCGGCCTCGCCGCCGGCGGCCCGGATGGCGTCGCAGGTAGCCTGAGCGGCCGCGGATTCGTTCAGGTGGTGGACACCGATGCGGGCGCCCTGGGCGCCGAGGTCGCGGGCCAGACCTTCGCCGATGCCCCGGCCCGCGCCGGTGACCAGGATGACTTTTTCTCGCAGGCTCATGGGATCAGATCCAGGGTACTCGAACAGGGAGCCGCGATTGTCAGCCAGAGGTGACAGTACTGTCAGCCTGCGCTGTTGCGGCGCGGGGCGAAGACCCACCATTCGCTGACGGCGAAGTTGGCCAGGGCGGCCAGGCCGATGCAGATGATGTTGGCGGGCAGCAGGGGCATGCGCAGGACACCGGCGAACAGGCGCATCAGCCCGACGTTGGCGGCCAGCGAGACGAGGCCATTGCCGAGGTGGAAGCGCAGCAGGCGCCCGGCGAGGGGCTGCGGGTCGCCCCGCCAGGTCCAGACGATATGCCAGAAGAAGTTGTGCAGCACGGCAGTCTCGACGGCGGCGGCCGTGGCGACGAGATAGTTCCAGTGCAGCAGCCCGGCAAACAATTGCAGGGCGGCGAGTTGGACACCGATCCCCAGCAGGCCCACAGCGTTGAACTTGAGCCAGCGGACACCGACGCTCACCAGCGGGTCTCCTCGCGGTAGAGTTGCGCGGTGTGCCTGGCGGTGGAGTGCAGCACGATCACCAGCATACCCGCGATTCCGCAGACTCCGCCGACATCGAAGAGAAGGAACGGCCGGCCGAAGATCAGGACGACAGGCTTCCACAGCACTACAGCGTTGCCGACGACCAGCAGGAGGCGGAGTTCGGTGGGGCTGAAGGCGCCGAAGCTGATCTGGAACTTACCGACGGTATAAGTGGCGAGGAAAACTTCGATGCTCAATAGAAGATATGCAATTAATAACCCGGCGGCAATTCCCGGACTCATATATCCGGAAATAGCGAGTCCACCAAACAAAAAGATGGAGCCGGCGGAGTCAAGGATGTGATCGAGGTAGAAGCCGTAGCGGGGGCGCTGCTGGTTGCGGAACCGAGCGAGGGTCCCATCCAGGCTATCCCCAAACCAGTTCAGGACAAGGCAGAGGGTGACGGCGGCCAGGCCCGCGGCTGGATTGCGGGAAGCCCAGTAATAGCAGGCTCCGGCGGCTGCCATGGCCAGGAAGCCGAGGGCGGTGAGGTGATCGGAATTGACGGCCTTTGGCAGATGCTGGGCGAGGTAGAGGAGAGCGCGTTTTTCGAGAGACGACAGGATGCTGGTCTGTTGCCGGGCGGCGGGCTGGAACTCTTTTGGGGTATCTGGTGTCACGCTGGAAATTGTCATTTTGTGTGCGCTCCTTTGCATTTAAGCGGAAAGAATTCGGGAACAAAGCACGGGGGCTGTTGTCCAATGGTGCAGAAGATCGGAATCGCAGGCGCCGGCGACGAGCGAGAAAAAGAAAGGCACGTATATGTTCGAGCAAAGCTTCGTCGAGGGAACCGTCAAAACGAATCGGGGATGGCCCGTCGTCGTCTCCTCCTGCCTGCAAGTGACACTGATCAGCGCGGGGGTGATTGTCCCGCTGATGAATCCGGAAATGCTGCCACGCAATGGGATTCTGAGCACGTACCTGGCCACTCCGCCGCTGCCGCCGGCGCCGCCTCTGCCGGCTCAGCCGATGGTGCGGACGACACCTCGCAAAACTGCGCCGACCCAGGTGCTGGATGGGCGTGTATTCGCATACAACCGGATACCCGCGAAGCCGGCCACCATTGTGGACCCACAGGATACAAGCGATCGGGTTGGGGTCATTGGTGGAATCGAAGGCGCGGTTCCGAGCACGGTGAGCAATTCGCTCATCAACCAACTAGCCAACACTCCGCCCAAGCCGGCGGATCCTCCTCAGCCGCCCAAGCCCGTGGCGCAGCAGACAAAACCTCCTGAAAGGATCCGGGTCGGAAGCGGCGTTCAGGAAGCGAGGATCATCTCGCGCAAAATCCCCGAGTATCCCCGGCTTGCGCTGCAGACGAGGCAACAGGGCACGGTGGTCTTTACGGCGATCATCGCCCGTGACGGCACCATCCAGAACCTGCAACTGGTCTCCGGCCACCCGATGTTCATCCAAGCGGCCACGGACGCAGTGAAACAGTGGCGCTACCGGCCCACTCTTCTGAACGGCGAACCGGTGGAAGTGGTGGCGCCCATCGAAGTGAAATTCATCCTCAACAATTGACGATCCTCCTTGCCGGGTCTTAGCCCGATTCTCAGTCGAGGGCGAGCCTCCCCCTGCGGCTCGGCTCGTTACGGCAGGTCTCCGTACCCCCGGAGACCTGCCATTTGTGTTATGCAGGTTACCGGCATGAATCGCCTTATCCTGCTCACCTTCTTACTCGCCGGCTCCGTGATGGGCGGCCAATGGCTGGACTACCCGGGCGGCCAGGGGCCCGGCAAGGGCAAGCACATCGTGCTGGTCGGTGGAGATGAAGAGTACCGCTCCGAAGAGGCGCTGCCGCAGTTGGCGAAGATCCTCTCGACACGGCACGGCTTCCATTGCACGGTGCTTTTCGCCATCGATCGCAAAGACGGTACGATCAATCCCGACCAGAATGACAACATCCCCGGACTCGAGGCCCTGGACAAGGCCGACCTGATGGTTCTGTTCACGCGCTTCCGCGATCTGCCCGACGATCAGATGAAGCACGTGGTGGATTACGTGAACTCAGGACGGCCGATTGTGGGCCTGCGGACAGCGACCCACGCTTTCCTGCTCAAGACGAGTGCAACGTATAAGCGTTACAGTTATAACAGCAAGGAGTGGGACGGCGGCTTCGGCCGGCAGATTCTGGGAGAGACGTGGATCAATCACCACGGCAGGCATGCGATCGAGAGTACGCGCGGGATATTTGCTCCAGGTCAAGAGCGGCATCCCATTCTCCGCGGCATCCGCAGCGGAGAGATCTGGACGCCCAGCGACGTGTATACGACGAAGCAGCCCCTGTTCGGCGACAGCGTGCCGTTGGTGTTGGGACAGGTTCTGACAGGCATGAAACCGGACGATCCGGCGCTGCCGGGGCCGAAGAACGATCCGATGATGCCGGTGGCGTGGACCAAAACCTACGTCTCCGAGAGTGGCAAGCGCGGCAAGGTGTTTACGACTACAATGGGCGCTGCCAACGATTTGCAGAATGAAGCGCTGCGGCGCCTTGTGGTGAATGGTTGTTACTGGGCCCTGGGCCTGGAAAAGAAGCTCCCCGCTAAGAGCAATGTTGATCTGGTTGGAGACTACCGGCCTTCCCCGTTCAAGTTCGGTGGTTTCGTGAAGGGCATAAAGCCGTCGGACCTGGAGTCGAAATGAAGATTGAGAAAGCGGTCGTTATCGGGACCGGGATGATGGGACCGGGCATTGCGGCGACGCTGGCGCTGGGGGGCGTGGCGTCGACCATCGCAAGCCGGAGTGAAGCGGGGGCCCAGAAAGGGCTCGAGCAGGCCTGGAGACAGTTGTCACAGCTCGCGGAACATCAACTGATTCACGCCACGGATGTAACAAGGGCACGGCGGCTGCTGCAGGCGACCAGCAGCCTGGACTCGGCGGCGCCCGAGGCGGATCTGGTGATCGAATCGGCTCCGGAAAACATGGAGTTCAAGCAGGAGCTCTTCGCGAAGCTGGACGGGCTGACGCGGCCGGATGCGATTCTGACCTCGAATACTTCCGGGCTCAGCATCACGGCCATCGCGTCGCGCTGCCGGTACCCCGGACGGGTGGTGACAACGCACTTCTGGAACCCGCCGCACCTCATGCCGCTGGTGGAAGTGGTATGAGGGCGACAAGGCTGCCGAAGACGAAGTGGTGGAGGCGGTGCGGGCGTTGCTGGCCCGTGCGGCAAGGTGCCGGTGGTGGTGAAGAAAGACAGACCGGCCAGTTGGGGAACCGCATGCAGATGGCCCTGGTGAGGGAAGCGGTGAATATCGTGCAGGAAGGCATCGCCGACGCGGGCGATGTGGATGTCGCCGCCAACTCGGGTTTCGGATTGCGGCTGCCCGTCTACGGAGTGCTGGAGCATCAGGACCTGGTCGGCATGGAACTGGGACGGCAGATCTGCGGGTATGTCGCGGCGGATCTGAATAACGAACCCAAGGCTCCGGCTTTGTTCGACCGGAAGATCACGGCCGGCGAGACGGGAGCGGCGGCGGGCCGCGGCTTCCACGAGTGGCCGGCCGGTCTGGCCAGCGAGGTGAAAGCCCGGCGCGACCGTTTTCTGATCGATTGCCTGCGGCGCGGCGTGGTCGCCAGCGCCAGCCCGGCAAAGTCTAAGGAAGAGCAGAAGGAGACGATGCGCTCTGGTAGGTTCCGCTCTCCCGATCGCGCTCTGAAATGCCAGTTGCGGCCGGTAGCGATGAAATCGAAGGGCTTAGTCGACCAGTACTTCGATTCCTGCTCCCGATGCTCGCCCTTCTGCCCGCGGTCACCGCCCAGGTGAAGATTACCGGGTCCGGAGAAGGTGAGCGTCGAAATTGACGGCAAACCATTCACGGACTTCTTCATCGCCGGCGCCGAGGTGACGAAGCCGTATCTGCATCCGCTGCGGGCCGCTTCCGGCACGTATGTGACGCGGATGTGGCCGATGGCCGAGGTGGCGGGCGAACCCACGGATCACAAGCACCAGCGCGGGCTGTGGTTGGCGCATGCCAAGGTCAACGAACTGGACTTCTGGATAGAACGAAGCCTCCTACACCACGAAGAATCGTGGCCGCATCGCACTGAAGAAACTAGGTGCGGTGAAGAGCGGGAAGGACCAGGGCTCCATCCAGGCGACCTTCGAATGGATGGACCAGGCCGGCGCGGTGGTTCTGACGGAGTCGCGGCAGATGATCTTCCGCAAAACGGACCTGCGCATGGTAGACTGGACCATCGCCTCACCGCCGTGGTGCCCAGCACGTTCACGATGAGAAGGACAGGACACTTCGCCTGCATCCGGCCGGACCTGCAGGAGCAGAAGCACAGCGGCAAGATTGTGAACGCCGAAGGCCTGGAAACGGAGAAGGCGGCGTGGGGCAAGCCGTCGAACTGGGTGAGATACGCGGGCGACGTCGACGGGGAAAAGCTGGGCATCGCGATTTTCGATCATCCGGGGAACCCGAGGCATCCCGTGCGCTGGCACGTGCACCAGCTACGGGCTGTTCGCGGCCAATCCATTTGGACTGGCGGTATTTACCGGCGACAAGACGAGCGGCAGCCTGACGTTGATGCAGGTGCTGTTCGGATTCTATCGTGTTTCCCTATTAACCTTAGCAATA
>JASGIE010000195.1:0-29965 GCA_049841055.1 Paludibaculum sp.
ACTTTTCTGCGTACCTCGTTCAAAGCGTATTGCTAAGGTTAATAGGGAAACACGATAGAATCCGAACAGCACCTGTCGACGGCCGGCGTCTCATCTACAAGCGCAAGTTTATCTGGGGCACCAACAAACAGATTCTGTTCCCCGTCGAAGCCTATCCCAACATGAAGAAGATCTTTGACTTCGTCCAGGAACAGGACGCCTACACCATTGCGCTGAAGGCGGTTGGCGATGCCAAGTAACCACCTTCGCCTGGCCGCGCTGGCCATCCTCGCGCCCTGCCTGCTGCAGGCCTCCGACGAGACACCGCCCTGGATCAAGGAACTGAGTGCCGTCACACTCCCCGCCTATCCGGCCAAGGTGAACAATGTCGTGCTGTTCAATGAGGAACACACGGTCATGGCCGACTCGGGCCGCCTCACCACCACTACGCGCACCGCCATCAAAATCCTCAACCCTCAGGGAGGGGATGTCGCGTTCTTTGATTCCTACGATTCGGTCTCCGGCAAGGTGCGCGACTTCCGCGCCTGGATGCTGCCGCCTTCCGGCAAGATCAAGAAGTACGGCAAGGACGAGATTGTCGACGTGGCCTGCGCCGGCAACGACATCTACAACGAGTGCCGCCGCCGCTTTGTCTCCGGCAAGCGAGACGCCGAGCCCGGCGCCATCTTCGCCTACGAGTCCGTCATCGAGTACCAATCCTTCGCCAACCAACTCACCTTCCACTTCCAGGACGGTACACCCGTCCGCCTCGCCCGTTTCCGTGTGACCGTCCCCCCTGGCTGGGAGGTTCGGGCCAAGCCCTTCAACGGCGCCCCCAAGGAAGCCCTGGCCGACGGCGTCTACACCTGGCAGATGGAGAATCTCGCCGCCATCGAATCGGAACCGGCGTCGCCCAGTTTTCAGAGCGTTGCCCCCTGGGTTGGCGTGAATCTGGTTGGACCTGGCGGCAAGCATCCTCTCCTCTCCTGGACCGATGCCGCCAAACTCCTGGCGGATCTGAACGACACGCAGGCGGACCCCGGCGAACTCATCGCCGCCAAGGCTCGAAGCCTCGTCGAGGGAGCCTCCTCCGAAATGGACAAGATCCGCGCCATCGGCCGGTTTACCCAGCAGGTCAACTACGTCTCCGTTCAGACCAACCTCGCCAAAGGCGGCGGCTATCGCCCCCATGCCGCGGAACAGGTCTTCAAGAAGCTCTACGGCGACTGCAAGGACAAGGCGAACCTCACGCGCGCGATGTTGAAAGCCGTCGGCATTACCGCCTACCCCGTCGCCATCTACTCCGGCGATCGAACACATGTCATCCAGGAATGGCCGTC
This sequence comes from Paludibaculum sp., assembly GCA_049841055.1. Lineage (GTDB taxonomy): Bacteria > Acidobacteriota > Terriglobia > Bryobacterales > Bryobacteraceae > Paludibaculum. The sequence continues at coordinate 1,320 of JASGIE010000195.1, forward strand.
GCTCGGCGCCTTCAATCACGCCATCTCGGCCATTCGCGTCGCCCCCGAGACGCGCGAACCCGCCGTCCTCGATCACCCCAAGCTCGGCCGGTTGCTCTTCTTCGACCCCACTGACCCTTACGTCAAACCCGGCTTCCTGCCCGACCACGAACAGGCCAGCCTCGCCTTGGTCGGCACAGGCGGTGAGGGCGATCTCGTCCGCGCGCCTTCCGCGCCGCCCGTGGCCGCCGCGCACGATCGCACCGTGGAAGCGGTCCTCGCTCTCGACGGCGCCATCGAAGGCAAGTTCACCGATAAACGGACCGGCGAGGCCCTCGCCGGAGCCGTCGGCGAATACCGTTCCCTCTCCAAGACGGATTATCAGAAGCGCATGGAGCGCTGGATCGGCCGGGAGTGTCCCGGGATCCACCTCCTCGGGTCTGGAGGTAGACGAATCGGCTGACCAGTTCACCCTGCGCGGCCGCTTCTTCCTCTCCCAGCTTTGCCCAGCGCCCTCAGCCGCGCATGCTCATTTTCAAGGCCGGCCTCCTCGAGTACGACGACTGGCGTCTGGTCTCCAAAAACCGCCAGTACTCCCGTCGTCGTCGACACCGATGCCCTCAGTGAGACGGTTCGCATCCAGATTCCCACGGAGTACAAGGTGGACGAACTCCCGTCGCCCATCCACATCGAGTCGCCCTACGGAAAGTACGATGCCGCCTGGACGCAGGAAGGCCAGACCATCCAGTTCCGCCGAACCCTGGAAGTGCCGGCTCAAACCGTCCCCTCCGCCCAATACGCCGCCCTGAAAAAGTTCCTCGACACCATCAGCGGCTCGCCGAACTCACCCGTCGTGCTGATCCGGTAGCCCCTGTTCCACCCCCGCCCTCCGGGAACCGGTCCCTCCGGCGCCTCCACTTCAGCCCGCCAGGGCCAGTGGAGGCCCCCGGTCGCCTCCGCCCCCATCCCTCCCGCCTCCTCGATCCAAGTGTGTAAACAAACTGCGGCACACCGATCCTGCCGGAACATCCGCCACCCTCAGGCCGTATAATCAGACAGTCTATGGGAAAGAACGACCTGCTCCCCGGAACGCTGGACATGATGGTCCTCAAAACGCTCACTCGCGGCACCCTTCATGGCTACGCCATCGCGCAACTCCTCCGGCAGTTGTCCGAGGACATCCTGCAGGTGGAAGAGGGCTCGCTCTACCCTGCCCTTCAGCGCCTGGAGCTCAATGGCTGGATCGAGGGAGAGTGGGGACGATCCGCCAACAACCGCCGCGCCCGGTTCTACAAACTCACGCCGGAGGGGCGCAAGAAGCTCGCCGCGGAAACTCAGCGCTACCGCGAAATGTCGGGCGCCATCGCCCGCGTCATGGGGATGGCCTGATGCCCCGTCGCTGGCTCCGCCGCCTACGCTACTGGCTCAACCGGCGGCAGCACGCCCGGTTTCTGATGGAAGAGATGGAAGCCCATCTCGAGACGCGGATCCAGGAACTTCAGCAGGAAGGCATGACGGAATCGGAGGCCCGCCGCTTCGCCCACCGTGAGTTCGGCAACCCCACCCTCCATCAGGAAGCATCCCGCGAAACCTGGATCGCGCGCTGGCTGCAACAGATCTACCAGGACACCGTCTTCGCCCTGCGAACGCTCCGCAAACAGCCCGGCTTCGCCGCCGCCGCGTCGCTCTCCGCCGCTCTTGGCATCGGAGCGTGTTCCATGATCTTCGGTCTGGCCAATCATGCGCTTCTCCGGCCGCTGCCCGTGGAGGAACCAGCGCGTCTGATGAGCATCGCAGGCCGCAATTTGCGCTCCGGCCGCGCCGGCGGCTCGATTGGCTTACCCCGACATCGAGCATCTCCGCCAGTCCAATTCCTTCCAGGCCATCACCGCCTTCTTCCCCTTCATGCCCGCCGCCATCGCCGGCGGCGGTGAACCGCGCCGCTACTGGGGCTCAGTCGTCACCGCCAACTACTTCGATGTCGTCCGGCCTGCATTCGCTCTGGGCCGTGGCTTCGATCCCACACGCGATGACCGCAAAGGCGAGCCGCCCGTCGTCGTCCTCAGCCATCAGCTCTGGCGCTCGAGCTTTGCGGCCGACCGCGCCATCATCGGCAGATCCGTCCAACTCAATGGCCGGCAGGTCACCGTCATCGGCGTGACCGGACCCGGCTTCCGCGGCACCGAGTCGCTCTTCTACTCCGACTTCTACCTGCCCTTCTCCATGCTGGACAGCCTGGCCCAGGTGGGCATGGGCGGCGACCGGCTGAACGACCGCAACAGCCAGTGGCTGCTCGCCGCCGGACGCCTCCGCGATGGTGTGGACCCGCGTTCCGCCGCCGCGTCCATCGACACTCTGGGCCGCCAGCTCGCTGAAGCCTACCCGACCTCCAACCGCGAACGTGCCTTTCAGGTGGAACGCGCCGGCCAGGTGAACGCCGGCTTCCGCAAAGCCATCACACTCTTCTTCCTGCTTCTCCTCACGGTCTCCGCCCTGATTCTCTGCACCGCCTGCGCCAACGTCGCCAACCTCCTGCTCGCCCGAGCCTCCGCGCGGCACCGTGAGATCGCCACGCGTCTGGCCATTGGCGCCGGCCGCGCGCGCCTCATCCGCCAACTGCTCACGGAAAGCCTCCTGCTCGGCCTTCTCGGCGGGACGGGCGGCTACCTCATCGCGCAAGCCGGCGTCAGCGCTTTGAGTGGCGCCCGCATCCCCCTGGCCATGCCGTTCGACTTCTCCGTGGCTCTCGACTACCGGGTGATGCTCTTCTGCATCGCGCTCTCCGTCCTCACGGGCTTGATCTTCGGAGCCGTGCCGGCTCTCCGTGCGACCAGACCCGGCTTCGCGGCGCCGCTCAAGGACAACGAGGTGCAACTCGGCACCGGACGCCGCTTCGGCCTCCGCAATCTCCTCGTCATCGCTCAAGTCACCATCTCCATGGTGCTCCTCATCGCCTCCGGTCTCTTCCTGCGTAGCCTCACCTCCGCCGCCCGAATCGACCCCGGATTCTCGCACCGCAACATACTGATCGCCGCCTTCGACCCCAGTCTGAACCGCTACTCCGCGCCAGATACCCACCGCCTGCTCGAAGCCCTCCTGGAAGGCGCCCGCTCCCTGCCCGGCGTCGAATCCGTCGCGCTCAGCAACGGCGTACCCCTCAACCTCGAAGGCACCCAGAACTCATTCACCCCGGAAGACCAGCTTGCTTCAACGCAGCAGGCGGGCATCCTGGCGCATATTTACGCCATCACTCCGGGTTTCTTTGAGACCCTGGGTATCCGCCTCATCACCGGCCAGGATTTCCCCTCGGGCGAACCCGCGGAGGACATCGCCATCGTCAATCAGGCATTGGCCGACAAGGCCTTCCCGAATCAGAACCCCGTCGGGCGCCGCATCCGGTATCTCGGCCGCATGGTTCGCATCACCGCGCTCGTCGCTACCGCCAAATCCAGGACCATCGGCGAGGAACCCCGGCCCTGTCTGTACTTCCCGTTGTCGAAGGAGCTGCGTGGCAACGACTCACTTTCCGGTATCAGTCTTCTTCTGCGTACCCGCGGTGAGCCCGCCGCTTTCGCGCCCCGCATGCGCCAACTCTTTCGCGACATCGACCCCGCTCTCGCCGTCTTCGATGTGCGCACCATGCAGACCCAGCTCGCCCAGGCGCTCTTCCTCCCGCGAGCAGCCGCCCTTCTCTTCGGCTTCGCCGGCTTCATGGGCCTGCTCATCTCCACCGTGGGCATCTACGGAGTCATTAGCTTCGGTGTCGCCCGGCGCACCAGGGAGATTGGCGTGCGCATGGCCCTTGGCGCCCGCCGGGCCCAGGTATTGGGCATGGTGATCCGGCAGGGACTCTTCCTCACCCTCATCGGCTCCGCCCTAGGATTGGCCCTCGCCTTGGCCTTGAGCCGCGTCGCCGCAAGTCTACTCTACGGCGTCAGTCCCACCGACGCCCTGACCTTCCTGCTGGTCCCGGCTCTCCTGCAAGGCATTGCGACCCTGGCCTGTCTGATCCCGGCCCGCCGCGCCGCTACTCTGGATCCGCTCCGCGCCCTTCGCTATGAGTGATGAACCCATCCCAGCGCCCCGGCGGCTACCGGAACTCCACATAAGGCCGTAGAATCTCCGTCAGCTCATCGGCCCTGACGGCCGCCGCGGCCCGCTCCGACCCGAACCGGATATTGAACCGTGAGCCATGCTGAGCCCGTTGCTCCCGTTCCAACTGCTCCCTCAATGGACGTACTCTTCTCCGCCGCACCCGGTCATATTCACTCTCCAGCCGCCGCCGGCGCTCCTTGTCCCGCGTACCCATCAAGCTCGACCGGATCCTGCGCTCCTCCTCGCTGGTCCCCCAGTGCACGGAGTCATAACCCGGCAGCCCCAGCAACTGCCGGTTCGTGAAACCTCCGCCATCCAACTGGAACTCGATGTGATCGCCCTTCACCTTCACGAGCGTGACCGCCGCCTCCTGCCCCCGCCGCAGCGCAATTCCGTACTTCGACAGCCGAGTCGCGGCTTCCTCCCCGCGCCCGGCCGGAGCCTCGCGCGTATACACATCAATACCGGAATCGTCGCCCGGCATATCCACCAGCACGGTCACCCGGCGTCCCTGGAAGCGCTGCTCCATAGCATCCGGAGACTGGCCGCTGAGCATCGCGGCAGCGCAGAGAAACAGAATGGATCGCAACATGAAGCCAGCCCCCAAATCCTCTATGGCAAGTGCGAATCTGCGAGGACCACCCAGAGATCCTAGACTTCGCAGTCCCGCACGAAACTCTATCGAGTATGCCGCAAGTCCGGCCGGCCCGCGTCCGCCGCCGGCGCCCGGCGCTCCGCGCAATCATCGACAATGTCTGGTATGCCGAATGGAAACCCGCCCGATCAGTCCGTCGGCCCGCCTCCCTGTCTCCATCAGGCGATCGGCGGAACCGGGTCCTGGCGCCGTCTCACGGAAACTTTCTATGGCCATGTCGCTCGCGACCCACGCCTGCGTCACCTCTTCCCCGGCAAGACCCTCCACTGCGCCATTGAGGAGCTCACCGCCTTCCTCGTGCAACTCTTCGGCGGACCCAGCGGCGATACCCAGCGCCGCTGGTGGGTGAGCCTTCGCGAATCGCACCAACGCTTCTCCATCCGGGCGGAAGACCGCGCCGCCTGGCTGGAAAACATGCACCGCACCCTCCAGGAAATCCCCCTGGATCCACACCACCGCACGGCCCTGCTCGACTTCTTCGAATACTCCTCCACCTACGTCGTCAACACCGGTGAGCCCGTCCCTGTTCCACCGCAGGCCGGCCACCCGTCCGCTGCTTCCTCCGAAATCGCCGGCCGCTGGCAAAGCCAGTGCCTTCTGGATCAACTCGTCAGTGCCCTGCGCGCCCGTCAGACCGCCGCCGCCTTTGCGCTGCTCGAAGATCCTGTCCTGCGCGAACGTTTCGAATTCGATCGCTCCGGACTCACCGCCCTCCTCGGGCTCATGCTGCAGGTCAATCTCCCGGAAATGCGCTCCTATGTCGTCGCCAGAGTCTCCAGCGACCCCGGCCTCGCCAGGGAACGCTTCGCCGGCCAAACACTGCTACATCGGGCCGCGGCCCTGGGCGACGCGCCCATCGTGGAATTGCTCCTCCGGCTCGGTGCGGATCCTGATGAGAAAGACGGTGGAGAGCACACACCCCTCTACTCCGTGGCCAACGAATACCAGGGTAAGGACGGCGGGAACGTCGTTCGCATACTGGTTCAGGCCGGTGCGGAAGTCGATGCCGATGGTGGCGTCAAGCGCTGCACGCCCCTGCATATGGCCGCCCGTCGAGGTCACGTCGAGACCGCTGAGGCTCTCCTCGACGCCGGAGCCGCCATCGAAGCGCGCGACAGTCTGGGCGAAACGCCCCTCCGCCGTGCCGTGAACTGCAACAAGGTTCAGGTCGCGGCACTGCTTCTGCGCAGGTCCGCCGATCCTCATTCCGTCGGCAGCAAACGCCTCACGCCACTGCTGGCCGCAAAGTCTCCAGCGATGAAGGAACTGTTTCAGTCGCGACAGCGCCACTAGCCCGGCGCCGTCCTCTCACACGTGCTGGTCGAAGAGAATCACATTCCCGTCCGGATCCGTCACGACGAAGCTGGCCGGACCCTTCGACCCCTCGTCCGCCTCTTTCACCGGCTTCACGCCCAGAGACTTCAGCCTCTTCTGCAGCTCGCGGACGTCGGTAAATGCACTCAACTTCTGCGCATTCTGATCCCAGCCCGGATTGAACGTGAGAATGTTCTTCTCGAACATCCCCTGAAACAGTCCGATGACGTGATCTCCATTCTTCAGAATCAGCCAGTTCTTCGAGGCATCGCCCACGAAGGACTTGAAACCAAGCTTTTCGTAAAACTGTTTCGAGGCCTGAAGATCCTTCACCGCCAGGCTCACCGAGAACGCGCCCAATTCCATCGGTCCGCCTCCGGTTTGCGCCGGCTGGGCTCCGGCCGTCGACGCCGCCGCAAGCGCCAAAGCCGTGCGCCGCGTGAAGGACTTCTTTCGTTTGCTGTCACCCATTCCTCTGCCTCCCAATCCCGGACAGGATGCTGACAGTATCCTTCAAATCCGCTCCGCGCGCGAACCGCCCTTCAGAACCGCAGGCGAAGCCCAACCCAAGCCCCACGCGGCGAGCCGGGAGCCAGGAACGTCGACTGCTGCACCGGAAACTCACCGTTCGAAGCCGCCGCAAACGGCCTGGCCACGAAACTTCCTTCCGCCGTGAATCCGGTCGGACCCAACTGCGCGGCGGTGTAGAAGCGCCGGTCAAACAGGTTGTTGATCTGTGCGAAGAGTTCCACGCGCCGGTGCACGCTGTATCGCCCGCCCAGATTCACCACACCGTACCCGGGCGTCCTGCCGGGCCCCAGATAATAGATCCCGTCCGGCTGATGCTCGTTGTTCTCGTTGCCCCGCGCGTAGGAACCGGTAACTCCGACAACACTCAAATCCACCAGCAGTTTCGACGTCACCTGCACATCGGCGTACGCCTTCACCAGATGACTCGGAATCAGAGGAATGTGGCTGCCCGGCCCGATCTCGATTGTTCCTTCCAGCCCGCGGGAGACGGTTTGCGCCAGGTCGTTGCTGCTGTTCCCGCTGCCATTCACCGTCTCGCTGCTTTCAAACGTGGCCCTTAGATACGTGTAGCCTCCGCCGAAGGTCACGCGGCCCACTCGGGCGTTCGCATCCAGTTCCAGCCCCTGCCGCCGCGTCGTCTCAAAATTCTTGAAGTATCCAAAGCCCGTCTGCTGCGAAGCGACAAACAGAATGTCGTCATGATTCGTGGCACGGAACCAACCCGCGCTCCATCGCACCCTCCGCTCGCCGCTACTCCGCACTCCCGCTTCGAACGTCCTCGTCACCACTTGTTTCAGCGGAGGATCCCCGGCCATCGCATTCGGCAGCTTACAGGGTGTCTCTGGATCAGCGCAGCCCAGCTCAATCGACGTCGGGGCGCGGCTCCCCTCCGTGTACCCCCCATACAAACTCACCGCCCCGGCCACCCGGTAGGTCACGCCCGCGGCCGGATTGAACCGCAGGAACTCATGCCGGCCCGTCAGCGACCCCGGCCCTTCCGCTGGCCGGATCCGGTCCCGATTGTCGATCGTGGTCCGGTTGAATCGCCCGGAAACCGTCAGATTCAGCCGGCCCGCCGTCACGGTATCCGTCGCAAACACACTCGCGCTGTGCATCCGGCCGCCCAGATTCACACGCACGTCGAAGGGCTCGCCATCCACCTCGCCGCCCGACACTCCGTCACCATACGCGCCGGTACCCACCACACTCCGGTCCGCAACGAGATACCCCAGTTCGCTCGACTGCTGGAACCCCACGCTGTTCCCGTCATACGCCGCCCCCGCCGTCAACTGATTGCGGAAGGCGCCGGCCTGCCGGAACCAGCTCACCTGCCCCGACAGCCCGTAGTTCCGCTGCTGCGACGCGCCCCGGTTGATCAGGCCGTTGCACTTCTCACCGGGTTCATCCTTCAACAGCACGTTGCCGATACAACGCCAGAAGGGGAAGGGCGTGTTGGCCGCCGTCGCGCCCGATGCAGGGAATCCCGAATACCCCGCCGCCGTCAACGCCGCCCGCTCCGCGGCGCCGGGCTGATAGACCGACTGATCCAGTGAGTCTTCGTTGATATCTCCATTCAAGGTGAGCGTCCGGATGTGCCGGAAATAGGCATTGCCCGAGAAAGTCAGCGCATTCGAAAAACTGTGCCGCATCTGCAGGTTCGCAAACGGCGACCGGTTCGCCGTCTGGTCCGGCTTTGTATACACACTGCGGTAATCGCGCTGCAGCAGCCGCAACTCCTGCAGACCGTTCCCAATAAGGGTATTGTTCGCATACGCCAGCGTCAGCCCGAGAGAGGTCCGCTCGCGCTGCCGCCCAATCTTCCCGAGGAACTGCCGCACATTGGTGGGCGACGACGCGCGCCACCCATCCTCGAAGAACAGGCTGCTTGCCGCATACCAGTGGAACCCGCGCGCCGTCGATCCGCCATGCTCCACTTCCGCCGCCTTCCGCCCAAAACTCCCGCCGCTCAATTGCACCGAAGTCCCCGGATGACTGATTCCGTCCTTCGTCCGCAGCGACAACGCCCCGCCCAGCGTGTTCAATCCGAAAAGCGGATCCGAGCCCGCGATCATCGCCATCTCGGACACCGCCACTCGGGGAATCAGATCCCAACTCACCACATCGCCAAACGGCTGGTTCATCCGCACCCCGTCCATGTACACCGAAACCCCTTGCGGAGTGCCCAGCAAAGGCGAAGCCGTGTAACCCCGGAAGTTCACATCCGGCTGCAATGGATTCCCCTGGATCTCGTTGACATAGACGTTCGCCAACCGCCGATTCAGAAAATCGGACACATCCAGCGAGCCGCTGGCCTCAATGTCGCGATCCGTGGCCGCCTTCACCGGAGCCGGAATCTCATCCAGCAACCGGTCCAGCCCGGCCAGCGGAGTCGCGCTCACCACCGAAACCGCATAGGCCGGAGCACCGATCGCCAGGCTCACCGCCCGTCTTTCCGTGGCTCCGGCCGCGATCTCCAGAGTCTCGGTATACGGCGCGAATCCTTCTTTGGCCAGGCGCAGCCGGTACTGGCCCGCGGCCAACCCGGCAACGCTGGCCAACCCGCGCCGGTCGCATTGGAAACTCCGCCGGAATCCCGAATGCACGCTCTCGACCCATCCATGCGCCTCAACCGCCGCGCCGGAGGCATCCTTGACCTCCATCTGGATCTCGCCAGAGGAAACCTGACCCACCGCGGCGACCAGGGAGCAAACCATCAGGACAGGAACCAGGCGCAAGGCGCGCCCCAAGAACAGAGCCATATGACGAATATCCAGCCCGGTCCTATTCTGTTCAGGATATTTTCGCCGCCAGCCCCTCATCCGCCGGAGCAATTCCCAACCGCAACCGCCAAGAAATCCCCCACCGGCCCAGCGGCCCACCAATGCAGGGAAAGCACAACGAACCACGACCATAAGGGAGTCCCCCATGGCCCTGCGGGCCGCAAAACCGGATGAAAGCGCCATCGGCCGGCCAAACGGTAAGGCGGACCCCCTGGTCTGCGGTCGACCCCCAGGTCGACCACGCGGAGCCGCATAGTCGCCCGCCGGCCCTGACTTTCAACGGAGCGGGCCACGACCCCCGCCCCTCGCGTCCGCAAAGAACCCACCCATCGGGCCAGCCGTTCACCAAATCAGCGAAAGCACCACGAACCACGACCGTAAGGGAGTCCCCCATGGCCCTGCGGGCCGTGAAAGCCGTGAAAGCCGAGGAAGCCGCCGAAGTATGCCCCAGGCGTCAGCGACGGGCTAACAGGGCCCCTTCAACGGAATGGTCCCCAGCACTAGGAGCCGCACACGTCATTAATCGGGCACTCACCTCCGTCTCCTCCAAACCGCCCCGGCCGGTCACCACCTCCACCCACCCAGCGAAAAGAACAATCCATCGCGCCAGCTCATCCCTCAACATCCACCCCTGCTTGGTACAATCAAGCCCAACCCACCGGGCGCACGAACCATGTCAGAATTCTCCTGGACCCAGATCGCCCGCTTTGCCGCCACCCGGGAACAGGAAACCCCAAACCCCACACACGAGGAAGTCGTCCGCTTCTTCACGGAACTGAGAACGCCCCTCCTCCGCTACCTCTACACCCTGGGACTCCCGCTCAGCGAAGGCGAAGACGTCGCTCAGGAGACCTTCCTCGCTCTCTACCGCCACCTGCTCGACGGAAAACCGCGCGACAACCTCCACGGCTGGGTCTTTCGAGTAGCCCGCAATCTGGCACTGAAGCGTCTGCAGCGCTCCGGACCCACCGATTCGGACCCAGACTTCACCTCGCTGGCCGATCCTGCCGCGAACCCCGAACAGCAGGCCGTCCGCAACCAGCAGCAGCGCGCCGTGCAATCGGTCATCGCCGCCCTGCCCAGCCTCGACCGCCAGTGCCTCTACCTTCGGGCCGAAGGACTCCGCTACCGCGACATCGCCCAGGTTCTCGACATCTCCCTCGGCTCCGTAGCCCAGGCTCTCAGCCGCGCACTCGACAAACTCGCCCGAGCCGCACAAAGGTAGGAACGGATGGAACCTGCGAAAAAAACCTTGAACAGGGCCGGCCTGACGGGAATATCGCAACAGAAGCGGAATCTCAGCGACGCAAGCCAAACGCAGGAAGCGGCGCGGCGGACACCAGCATGAAACCGGAAGCGCACATCTCGCCAGAGGAACTCCTGCTCGCCCTGGATGGTGAATTGGAGGAGCCGCGCGCCGGTGTCGTGAATCGCCATCTGCTCCATTGCTGGGAGTGCCGCGCCCGCCGAACCCGCCTGGAGCAGTCCATCGCCGATTTCATGGAACTGCACCGCTCCACCCCGGACCTCGCCATCCCCCCAGTAGAAGGACCCGCGGCGAAGCTCCGCGCCAGCCTTCGCCAGTTGGAGGGACAGACGCCCCCAGCGCCCCACTCGAGAACAGGCTGGCATTGGGCTTGGCCCCAGGTCGAGCCCTCGGTCCTGGCCGGCTCGGCCGCTCTCCTCATCACGCCGCTCGCGCTGATCCTCTGGCTGAGTTCCACCAAAGTCGAAGCGGCCGGCCCGCTCCCGGACGGCAAACTCACCCCCGGAGCCACGCGCCCGCTCACCCGGCAGCAGGTCTGCGTCGGTCCCACGGAAGACGAAGGCCGCCTGGTCCCGGAACAGCTCGCCCAGCGGGTCTTCCAGGAATACCGCATCGCCAACCCGCGCCCGCGCAGCTACGAAGTGGACTACCTCATCAGCCCGTCGTTGGGCGGCGCGAACGAAATCAGCAATCTCTGGCCGGTCCCATACGATCACGGCGTCTGGACCTCGAGAGTGAAAGACGCCCTGGAAGATCATCTGCGCACCCTGGTCTGCGAGGGTCAGTTGGATCTCTCGACCGCCCAGCGGGAACTCTCGACGAACTGGATCGCGGCCTACCAGAAGCACTTTCAAACCAGACGGCCGCTGCCGGCCCACACCCGTTTCGTGAAAGACAGCCCCTGGGAATAACCACAAGACGGAAGCCCGGGCGAAGACACGAATTCGATCGGGAGTAGAAACGCCCAGGCGGAGCGATCGAGGCACGGACACATCCTCAAATCCCCGGGTAAGGCGCCCCGGCATTGCAGGCCCGCAGCTAGCCCACCATCACCCGGCTGGAGTTTCTGCGTCCTTGACCCGCCGCCCAACCCGTGCTATCGTGAATCGACGATTGGCAAGCCAATCCGCAGCCGGAAGAAGGCACACCATGCTCTGCTACGAATGCCACCAATCCGGCAATCGCCGCGATGCCGTCACCCTCTGTCACCACTGCTCCGCCGGCCTCTGCCAGCAGCACGCAATCGTTCTGGTCGACCCCGTCACCGTCCAATACCCCGTCTGCCAGACCGTGATCCTCCCTCTCCAGGCCCGGCTCTTCCTCTGCTCCACCTGCAGGACCGCCCTCGAGCAACCCGCCGCCGGCGTCCTCAGGACACCAGGACTCCACCACACGTCCACCGCGTCCGTGCACCGGAACCAGCGCCCCATCTGACCGGCCCCACCCAGGAAAACCACACAAAAACATGAGCGAAAAGCACGACTCCGCCCCCCTCTGCTGCCCGCCCAGCGATCCACAACCTCACGCCATCCTGCCCGGCCTGGAAGGACCCGAAGCCGACGACGAACTCGCCCGACTCGCAAAGGCCCTCGGCCACCCGGCGCGCGTACGCATCCTCCGCATGCTGTCCCTGAAGGAGGCTCGCGTCTGCAGCCAGATCGTCGGCGAACTGCCGTTGGCCCAATCCACCGTCTCCGAACACCTCCGCATCCTCAAGGAAGCCGGACTCATTCGCAGCAGCCAGGACGGACCGCGCATCGGCTACTGCATCAACTACGAAACCCTGCGCAAACTCAAGGCTCTGGTGGCCATCATCTGATGGCTTCCCCACGTAGTCTCCATCGTCTTTCGACGAAGGACGAAACGACTGGCATAAATCCGGTCGAATGGCCCGGACCCACCAAATGCCCGCCTGCCCGCCCCTCGATCTCTGTTTGGAAAGTTGGAACATGGAATGGACTCTGCAACAGCCGCCCGGCTATCGTTTCTTGATCGCTATCTCACGCTCTGGATCTTCGCCGCCATGGCCGCTGGCGTCGCCCTGGGCTATCTCGTCCCCGGCGTCGTACCCTTCCTTGACCGCTTCAGCGTCGGCACCACCTCAATCCCCATCGCTGTCGGTCTGATCCTGATGATGTACCCTCCGCTCGCCAAGGTGAAATACGAGGAGTTGGGCCGCGTCTTTCAGCACCGCCGCATCCTGGTCCTCTCCCTCGTTCAGAACTGGGTCGTCGGCCCGATCCTCATGTTCGCCCTCGCCGTGCTTCTTCTCCGCGACAAGCCCGAATACATGACAGGACTCATCCTGATCGGCCTCGCCCGCTGCATCGCAATGGTCATTGTCTGGAACGACCTCGCCCGCGGCGACCGCGAGTACGCCGCCGGCCTGGTCGCCCTGAACTCCCTCTTCCAGGTCTTCTTCTTCTCGGTCTACTCTTACTTCTTCCTCGCCACCGTGCCCCGCTGGCTCGGTTTGCGCGCGGTCGAAGTCGACATCTCCATGGGTGCCATCGCGCAGAGTGTCTTCATCTATCTCGGCATCCCATTTCTCGCCGGAATGGGCACCCGATTCGCGCTGCGAAAAGCCCGCGGCCTCGAATGGTACGAACAGAAGTTCATTCCCCGCATCAGCCCCATGACGCTGGTCGCGCTCCTGTTCACCATCGTCATCATGTTCTCGTTGAAAGGCGAAATGATCGTCCAACTGCCGTTCGACGTGCTCCGCGTCGCCCTCCCGCTGACCCTCTACTTCGTGCTCATGTTCTTCGCCTCATTCTGGATGAGCAAGCGCGTCGGAGCCAATTACCCCGAGGCCACTACCCTCTCCTTCACTGCCTCTTCCAACAACTTCGAACTCGCCATCGCCGTGGCCATCGCCACCTTCGGCATCCATCACGGCGCCGCCTTCGCCGCCGTCATCGGGCCGCTTGTCGAGGTGCCGGTCCTCATCGCTCTCGTCAACGTGGCGCTGTGGATCAACCGGAAATGGTTCGGCGGTCTGTTCGAGACCGTGGACGCCTGCCGCACCACACGAGCCTGAACCTTCTCGTTCCTCAGGGATAGGAGCCAATCGAATGACAAAGAGAATCCTGGTCTTATGCACCGGCAACTCCGCCCGCAGCCAGATGGGTGAAGGCCTGTTCCGGGCCGAAGGCGGCCCGGGCGTCGAGGTCTTCAGCGCGGGAACCAAACCAAGCGTGGTGCGGCCCGAGGCCATCGCGGTGATGAAGGAACTGGGCATCGACCTCTCCTGCCATCGATCCAAGTCAGTCGACGAGTTCACCGGCCAACCGTTCGACCTCGTGGTCACCGTCTGTGACAACGCGAGGGACGCGTGTCCGGTATTCCCGGCGGCCGTCGAGCGTCTTCATTGGAGCTTTGAAGACCCAGCCGCCCTGCAGGGCACGGAAGGAGAACGCCTGGCCGAGTTCCGCCGCATCCGCGATCAGATCCACAGGCGCGTGAAGGCCTTCTTCCAGAGCGCGTCCAGCCCCAGGACCTGAGCCCTAGCCTCGAGGCGGCAACCGCCCCAATAGCCCCGCGGGCCACAACACAGGAGCCGCATCATAGCCCACCAGCCCACGTCCAACGGAGCCACCCCGGCTACGAACCGCGCACGTCAGTAAGCGGGCACCAATCTCCGTAGCGTCTTCAACCGAGCGCTCGCAGGGGCGCACTTCAGCCGAGTCATCAGCCGAGTCCCCATACCCCCACAGCCCGCAAAAGTCGACGAAAATCTAGGGGGCCGAAACATTTGGGACGGCGGACCCCCAGGTCCGCGGACGACCCCCTGGTCGGCCACCCGGAGCCGCCTCGCAGCCCACCAGCCCACGTCCAACGGAGCAGGCCCAGCTACGAACCGCGCACGTCAGTAAGCGGGCACTCACGTCCGTAGCGCCTTCAACGGAGTGCTCACCGGGGCGCACTTCAGCCGAGTCATCAGCCGAGTCCCCATACCCCCACAGCCCGCAAAAGTCGACGAAAGTCTAAGGGGCCGAAACATTTGGGACGGCGGACCCCCAGGTCCGCGACGACCCCCTGGTCGGCCACCCGGAGCCGCCTCGCAGCCCACCAGCCCACGTCCAACGGAGCAGGCCCAGCTACGAACCGCGCACGTCAGTAAGCGGGCACTCACGTCCGTAGCGTCTTCAACGCAGTGCTCGCCGGGGCGCACTTCAGCCGAGTCATCAGCGGAGTCCCCATACCCCCACAGCCCGCAAAAGTCTAAGGGGCCGCCACACTTGGGACGGCGGACCCCCAGGTCCGCGGACGACCCCCTGGTCGGCCACCCGAAGCCGCATCGCAGCCCACCAGCCGCCTTTCAACGGAGCCACCCCTACGAACCGCGCACGTCAGTGTCTGTGAAAAAATCCCACTTCGCGAAAACGGGCAAAAATGCACGCGAGGATGGCATCGCCAGAGGCTCTAGGAGCGATCGCAGCGGATCGCCTAATGGTTTACGTACCCCCCTGCGGGGGCGCTGGTTGCGCGTCTTTGATTTTTTCACAGACCCGTCAGTAAGCGGGCACTCACGTCCGTAGCGTCTTCAACGCAGCGCTCCCCAGGACGCGCTTCAGCCGCGTCATCAGCGGAGTCCCCATACCCCCACAGCCCGCAAAAGTCGACGAAAGTCTAAGGGGCCGCCACATTTGGGACGGCGGACCCCCAGGTCCGCGGACGACCCCCTGGTCGGCCACCCGGAGCCGCATCGCAGCCCACCAGCCGTCGTTCCACGGAGCCACCCCCGCTACGAACCGCGCACGTCAGTAAGCGGGCACTCACGTCCGTAGCGCCTTCAACGGAGTGCTCCCCAGGACGCCCTTCAGCCGCGTCATCAGCGGAGTCCCCATACCCCCACAGCCCGCAAAAGTCAATGAAAGTCTCAGGGGCCGAAACACTTGGGACGGCGGACCCCCAGGTCCGCGGACGACCCCCTGGTCGGCCACCCGAAGCCGCATCTCAGCCCACCAGCCGCCCTTCAACGGAGCCACCCCAGCTACCAACCGCGCACGTCAGTAAGCGGGCACTCACGTCCGTAGCGCCTTCAACGGAGTGCTCGCCGGGGCGCACTTCAGCCGAGTCATCAGCGGCGTCCCCATACCCCCACAGCCCGCAAAAGTCGACGAAAGTCTAAGGGTCCGACACACTTGGGACGGCGGACCCCCAGGTCCGCGGACGACCCCCTGGTCGGCCACCCGAAACCGCATCTCAGCCCACCAGCCGCCCTTCAACGGAGCGGCGCCCGCTGCGAACCGCGCACGTCAGTAAGCGGGCACCCATCTCCCCCGCGTCTTCAACGGAGCACCTTCCCAAAGGAACGTCCACCCGTCAGACATCCGAGCGGCGAGCACACCCGAGCCCCCCAAGCACCACCGCAAGCCCCCAGAACCCACAATCCGCCCAACGCCAGGCAATTCCACTCTTTGCTCGAAAACTACTCCACCGGCGACCCGAATCCGGCGCCCCCGGCAGTCGATGGGAACATCTCGGGGCGGCTATCCACAATCTGCTCGGTCCGTCGATCCCAGTACAGCCGCCGGCCTTCCTGATAGGACCTCGCGGCCAGGATGACCGCAACAGAATGCGCGAAACCTCGGTCAATATTCGCGTTTGGCTCCTTGCGGCTGCGAAGGCACTCGAACCAGTTCTGCATGTGGCAGGAATTGCTGTCTGAGATGAACGGGAGCGGGCCATAAGTCTTCTCCACCGCGCTGGAGAAAAGGCGCTGCCGCCAGTTCATCCCCCGGCGGCCGTCCTTCTCAAGCAGCACCAACCGTTCCGATCGGCGCACAAATGGATTGGCTTCGCGGGACCCCTTCTCCTCCACCAGCTTCCACCGTTGGCTCCCTTCCCCACCAACATTCAGCAGGGTCGCCTTCTTCCCCATGAACCGCGTGAAACTGTCTGAGTCGTTTCCGAAACTCGTCGAATAGCTCACCAGGAAGCCCGCCGGATACTCCAGCAGCGCTTGAAAGGTATCTGGATTCTCCCGGCCATCCTTCCAGGCAAAGATCCCGCCATGCGACACCACCGAGGCCGGATAATGGTCGCCCAGAAAACTGTGCACCATGTCGGTGGCGTGGCTCATCCACTGATCGGCGATCCCACTCGAAAACTCACGATACAGCCGGAACTCAAAGTAGAGCCGCGGATCAAAGGGCCGGTACGGCTTCGAGAGCAGCCACTTCTTCCAATCCGTATCCGCCTCGCGGATCTGCTTCACTTCGGGCCGGCCTCGCCATCGAGGTCCGTGGTAATTCCAGACAATCTCCACCTTGCTGATCTCGCCCAGCGCCCCACTGGCAACCAGCTTCCGAGCCGCGCATTGATACGGTTCGCTGCAGTGCTGAGTCCCGATCTGCACAACAAGATTGCGGCGCCGGACCGCAGCCCGGGCCGCCTTCGCCTCTTCGAGCACGTTGGCCATCGGCTTCTCGCAATAGGCGTCCCGTCCCGATTCCGCCACCAGGCTCAGAATGGGCGCATGCTGGAAGTCGGCCGTCGAGATAATCACCGCGTCGACATCGCTCAGCGCCAGCATCTCCTCCATGTACTGGAACGTCCGCGGCCGGCGCCCGTACGCGTTGGCCGCGGCCTGGGCGCCCCTCTCCCGGTTGACGCTCCACAGATCGCAGACCGCGGTCATCTCCACATTGAACTGACCCTTGAGGTCCGAAACAATGGACGCCAACTCCCGGCCCCGGTTGCCAAGGCCGATCTGAGCCATGGAGATACGGTCGTTGGAACCCAGGATGCGGCCGTACGAGAGGGCACTACACGCCAGGGCGGCGCCGCCCGCGCGGACAAACTTTCTTCGGTTCAGTGGAGCGGGACGCACTTCCGGCAAGGTTCACCTCTCAGATTGAAGTCGAGCCGCGCCGCCTGTTGCGGCGGAAAGAGAAATGCGCGAATTCCAGCGGATCGGCGCGAACCTCTTCGCGCCAGGACACACCCTCAGCGGGACACATCGGCCAGACACAGGCCGATTCACCGCCCGCCGAGGATCAACCTGCTCCGTCACCCCATGACCGTACGAACCCGCAAACAGTTCTCGAACCATCCCCACCCCTGTATCGGACATAGTCCGAACAGAGGACCAACGAATACCCAACCAGGCCAACGGCTGGCCGTCTTTTGAGATCATTGCACAACTTGGACTCAATCGCCGCCCCGCCAGTCCTTCGCCCGAGCGCAGCGGTTCCAGTACTTTGGGCCCAGCACGGTCCGATCGGAGGAAATGGCAGTTCGGAGTCAGGTATTGCGGCAAAACGCCCGGCGCAAGGAAGAGCGATGGGTCACGGCTATGCAGCGGAAGACACCCGAACCGAAATCAGAACCGGCAAGCAAAGGAGGAAGCGGCAACCGTGTCGCGGGAATCAGAACGAGACGATCCGCAGTTGTATCGAGTCGCCCGCCACCTTGCCTGCTCCCAATGAGGACATACCATCCAGCCGACGTGACGCACGCGGCATGAACACCGGCGCGTCATGCCCGCTCGGCTGCAATTAGCCGCCTTTTCTCGGCGAATCAGACCCGAATTCCGTCTGGTCCCGAGAGTATGCTGAAACCATGGCCACCCCGGAAGCCATACTGGAGCTCGTCAATCATGCCTTCGCCAGTTCCGCCAGACCGGAGCACTTCACAAACTATCGCCACTGCGAAGAATGCCAAGAGCACGACGCGCTATTGCGAGCGCGGAACGTGGATAATCTCGCGGTTGAGGACGTAGGCAATGCGGGCTGGGACCCAATCTGCTTCATCTCGCCCGAAGGCTTCACTTATTACCTCCCGGCTCTCGCCCGTCTGGCCCTCGCGGACAAGATCGGCCCGCAAGGTTGGTACGGCCCGCTTTTCCTCTTCCACTTGAGTAGCAAAGGCGGTGAGGCAGCGTACGTTCGACATCTCACTCGGGAACAACAACAAGCCGTTGCCGCGGTGCTGTCCTGCATCCTGGAAGCGCACTGGGATCGCGTGGTCGACCACTCCTGCGAAAATCAACTGCAATCAGCGATCGACATCTGGTCCGCACTTGAGCCAAGGCACGGGATCTGATCTCGATCCCAACACCATCGGCCATCCGAGTGGCTCTTGGGGCAGGTTTCAACCTTCGCGAGTCATCAGAAACGCTATCACGCAGAATGAGTGACAGCCCGCCACGACAGGATTCGAATCGGTCCCACTCTGAAGCGATCGGGTCCACTTCCCCAAAACCGCCGAACTTTCGCGTCGTTTTGCCGAAGGAAGCCGATGCCGTGAAGCCTAGTCACAGCCAGACGAAATAAATCGACCTACTATTTTCAACCGCTTACGAACAATCCCCACAAAAACCCTGGTCCCCTCGTGCCATACTCCCTCACGAACGGGGCCCCAAGCACCCGCTCTAGGTTCCAGTTGGCTGCAGCCAACAGGAGGCCTCTGGATCTTTTAAAACTACACCGCCTATCCATCCACACAGCCGCCCGGAGACCCTGATACGGTCTTCGGGCCTCGGCTCGCCGGCGATCCCAGTGAAGGGCACGCACTTTCGCAACCTGCTGGCATGACGTTTCACCATCCACGACGGAACGAAGCCATGCCCGGCGACCATTTCGGGCATCAAGACCGGACAGTCAGCAATCCACTCTCCTGGTAGGATCGAACCCAATACTGTTGACACAAACAAAACCTGCTCCGGTGAACGGGAGTGGGAATCTTGGCCGAATTAACCCATTCTCCACTACCCCAGCCCCGCGACTACAGAGGCAGTGCCAGTGGGGACTCGCCACCACATTTTGAGGCAAAACGACCACACCCGAATCGCTGATCCACGCGCAGTGAGTGAACAAACCCACTGAGCCAGCCGTCCACCGGGCACCCCTCCACCCCGAATCCTCCCACTCTGAGCGAACAAAGCCATTGCCTCACCGGAACCGCCCGGGACCCCAATCGCCCGGCATCCTCAGACTTTGGCTGAACAAACCCACTGCGCCAGTCGGCCGCCTGGCACCTCTCCCCCCCGAATCCTCCCACTTTGAGCGAACAAAGCCACTGCTCAGGCCGCACTCGCCGGAATGTACGAACACCGCGGATCCGACTGGAGGAAGTCCCCGGTCAACGCGTACGCCCGGCTCCTCGACCCGCCGCACAGATTCCGGTGCTCGCATCCGCCGCACTTACCCACCAGCGCATCCGAATCCCGCAGCACCCGGAACAACCCCGAATCGCAATACGCCTGCTGCAGCGGAGTCCGCCGCACATTCCCGGCCGACACCTCCAGGAACCCCGACGGGAAAATCTCGCCCGTGTGCGAGATGAACAGGAAGCCCTTCCCGTCGTTGATCCCCGCCTGCCGCTGGATGATGCCCGCCGGCGCGCCGGCCATTCGTCCGCCTCCGGTTCCCCCCTGCGCCTTCCGCCGCTGCGCCACATACCGGCGGTAGTGCTGTGCTTCCGTCGTCTTGATGTCGAATTGGGCTGTCAACGACGTCTGATACAGGAACTCGAACACCTGCTCGTACTCTTCCGCCGTCAGATCGTCCGCCAGCGACGCCCGCCCAGTCACCACCAGGAAGAACACACTCCATAGCCGGGCCTTCTCCGCCCCCACCACTTGAGCAATCCGGTCCAGCGCCTCCACGTTGTGCCGCGTCACCGTCGTATTGATCTGCGTCTCCAGTCCGATCCGCGCCGCATGCCGCAGCGCCGCCATCGTCCGCTCATACGACCCGGCCACCTGCCGGAAGTTGTCATGCGCCGCCGCATCCGCGCCGTCCAGGCTCACCGCCATCCGCGACACGCCGCAATCCCGGATCCGCGACACCGCCTCCTCCGTCAGCAAAGGAGTCGCGCTCGGCGTCACCGTCGTCCTCAGTCCCAGGCCCACGCTCTCCCTGAGGAGCTCGAACAGGTCCGGCCGCTTCAAAGGATCCCCGCCCGTGAAGACCATCAGCGGATCCCCGAAATCCTTGATCTGGCGCAGCGTCGACCGAGCCTCTTCAAAGGAAAGTTCACCGGGATCCCGGTCCGGCCGCGCCGACGCCCGGCAGTGCTTGCAGGCCAGATCGCAGGCCTGGGTCACTTCCCAAATCACCAGAAAAGGAGCTTGTGAAAAGTCGCGCATAAGGTTGTCCGCCAACAACCTCAATTTATCTGCACTTTTTTGTTGTGTCGGTGACGCAAGTCACGGATCACCAGGGCCCGCCCGCCGCATCCTGATATCGTGATCAGCGGAAACTCATCTCCGGCAGCTTACCGATCGGACACCCGAGCCTCCGCAAGCCCTGCACACCCCTTATCGCCACCAATTCGGATGAAGCCGCAACGAACCCCGACCGTCAGGGAGGGGTCCCCAACACCCTGCGAACCGCGCACGTCAGTAAGCGGGCACTCATCTCAGTCGCATGTTCCACCGAACGGCCCGCGACAGGCAAGCAGTTCCCCCTGCCCCTTCAATCCACCCAATCGCACCGAGCCGCCACGAACCCCGACCGTCAGGGAGGGGTCCCCAGCACCCTGCGAACGGCGCACGTCAGTAAGCGGGCACTCATCTCAGTCACATGTTCCACCAAACGGCCCGCGCCAGGCAAGCAGTTCCCCATGCCCCTTCAATCCACCAAATCGGACCGAGCTGCCACGAACCCCGACCGTCAGGGAGGGGTCCCCAGCACCCTGCGAACCGCGCACGTCAGTAAGCGGGCACTCATCTCAGTCGTATGTCCCACCGAGCGGCCCGCCCTCATCGGCGCAGCTCCCCAGCAGCGCCGCCCACACACGAAATCCCCAGCCGCCGGCGTCAGTACTCGGTATCCGCCTCGGCCTGCAGTGCCCCCGCGATCCGCAATCTCAATCCGACGCTTCACAATCCGCACCATACCTTCAGCCTGAAACCGGGCCAGGTTTCGCGAAACCACTTCACGCACGGTCCCGAGTCGCAGCGCCAGTTCCTCATGCGTCAAAGGAATCTGCACACTCCCGTCAGACTCCCGTTCCGCCTGCAGCAGCGCCTGAGCCAGCCTCTGCCGCACACTCCCAAAGGTCACGGCCTCAATCACACCCCACCAGTTGCCGCAGTCGTCGGCCCACCAGGGCCAGAACCTTCAGCGGCACCTCCGGATGCTGCCGGCAGAACCGCCGGAATTCTTCCTTTCTCACCAGGAAGATCACACAATCCTTCAGTGCCGTCACCGTTCGCCGGATAATCGCCGTTTGTTGAACAGCGCACCTCCGCCACGACGGAGCCGACTCCACGCCCCAGCATAATCTCCGGCCCCGAGGGGCTCTGCTCCAAGATCTTCACGCTGCCCGACCCGATCACATGCAGGCTCCACACGGAGTGCCTTCGAAAACAGGGTCTCCCTAGCTGCGTACGTCTTTTCCACCGCGAGCGCCGAAATCTGCTGCCGCTCCTCGGGCGTCAGCGTCGTGAACAACGACGTCTTGTCGAACGTCTCCGGCGCAGGGGAGATAACGGAGATTCAGACGGCTTTTCAATCGGGTTTCAATGTATCGCATGTGGGGCATGCCGCTCAACGTGCCCTAACGGCGCGATCCAGGGGGCGAAACCACGCTTCCGCATCAGTCGCTCCTCTGTACTGAATGCGTCCTCTTTGCCGACGAACCACTCTGCGTAGCCGAATGCCCCGTACGCGCCGTCGTCGAACTCATCCGACCCCAACCGCGATTCATACCAGCACTAAGAACGGAGTAATCAAATGAGTGACAAAATACATAATTATCGAACGACTTGAAAGATCATTCCCCACTGCCGGAAAACGGGGATCCAGCTGCACCCTGAGAATGACGCCCGCACTCAAGGTCATCCAGTTCACCTTTGCCGGGCCAAGAACTCTCGGCCCACACAGCCCCCATGCCGGCGACCATTTACATTGTCAGCGGCCAGGCCACCCTCCGCTCGGCGACGACAAGCTGGAAAAGTCCCCCAAGGCGCGTTCGCTTACATGACTCCGCTGCTGGAGCATGGCATTCAAGTGAAAACCGAGTCGTCAGCTCCGTCACCATGATCAAGAACCCGCCAGCCGTCCCCCAGTCCGAACCAACGCCAAGGAGCCGCCCCGACGTAGGGCGGGCGCCCCACTGCGAGCCGCGCACGTCAGTAAGCTGGTACTGTTTCGCCAGCCGCGCACTTCAGCAAGCGGACATCTGCCTTGCCAGCCGTGCACGCAGCACGAGGGCCCGAGTTCGCCCCCCACCCCCCAAAGATTCCCACCCCTCCGCCGATACACCACTCATGACCTCCGCCTCGGTGAACTACTACGACCTCCTGACATCCACCCCAAAGCCGAGCCGGAAACCATCCAGCGCGTCTACAAATCTTCGCCGCCCGCTATCACCCCGACAACCTCGAAACCGGCGACGCCGACCGCTTCTGCCTCTACCGCGAAGCCTACCCCCCCCGCCTTCCGGTAACAGTACGACCTGAAACTTGAGCCACCCAGCCGACGCCCTGCCTCTTCCAGTCCAAGGAGTTCACCGACGGGATCGAGGCCGAAGCCAAGATCCGCATCGGAGTCCTTGCCTGCTGTACGCCAAACGCCGCGCCAATCCGGACTATTCCGCCTCTCCATGCTCTACATGGGACTGATGGCGTTCCCGTGCGAGCACCTCCAGTTCGCTGTTTGGTACCTGAAGGCCAAGAAATTCGTCACTCTAGGATGACGAGCAGCTTCATCATTACGGCGAAGGCGTGGATTACCTGGAGACGCAGCTCCCGGCAACTATCTCCTGTACAAGATCTTTCGGCGTGTCGGAGTCCTCGTGATGGTCTATCCAAGGCGTGCTCAACACGAAAGCGCCGAGCCGAGGCGGAGACAGATTGAGCGGGGAAGTCAGGGAGGAGAGAGAACCGGGGGAGCAGGCCGCTCCCCCGGGCAGGAAACTTACTTCGCGCGTCTGGAAATGATCTTGTCGATAATGCCGTACTCGACGGCCTGCTCGGCTTCCATGATGTAGTCGCGATCGACGTCGCGAGCGATCCTTTCCACCGTCTGGCCCGTCGCGTCAGCCAGGACGCCGTTGAGGATCTCGCGCATGCGCAGGATTTCCTGGGCGTAGATGTCAATATCCGCCGCCTGTCCGCCCAGACCGCTCATCGACGGCTGGTGGATCAGGATCGCGAATCGAGCGAGTAGCGTTTGCCCTTGGCCGCATGCAAGAATACGGTACCCATCGAAGCCGCCTGCCCGACGCAGTACGTCACGATGTCCGGCTCGATCAGATTCATCGGTGTCCAGAATCGCCAGGCCAGCCGTGATCGAACCACCCGGGGAGTTGATGTAGAGGAGATGTCCTTCTCCGGATCTTCCGACGCCAGAAACAACATCTGGGCGATGATCAGATTGGCCACCTGGTTCGTCGATCGGCGTGCCGAGGAAGATGATGTTCTCCTTCAACAGCCGCGAATAGATGTCAAAGGCGCGCTCCCCTCGGGAGGTCTGCTCGACCACCATCGGGACCAACATGTCGTGCGGGGTCGGAATTTCCCCGATTGCGAACGGCATTATGCCTCCTTGCAGCGGCTCAGTAACCTCCGGTTACGGTCTCGAAGCCGTCCGGAGGCCGCTAGGCCTTCTTCGTCGTGGAGCGTTTCGCCTTCTTCAAGATCTTCTCCAGGTTCTTTCGCTTCTGCTCAAAACCCTTGGCAAGATCCAGAATCGTAGTCCGCTCCAGATACTCCATGATTGGATTCCGCAGGGCCTTCCAGCTATCGTGAATTCCGCACGGCGCCTGATTCGTTGCATTTCCGCCATACCGGCCGGTAAGCGCTCGAAATTCGGCAAGGCCATCCACGGCGTCCACAATGTTCAGGATTGGAGAGCTCGGCGGCCGGCAGCCGAAGGCAACTCCGCCCGTGGGTCCTTTGCTGGACCGGGGAGGAATCCTTTACGCGCGAGCTGTCGCAGAATCTTCGCCAGGAAGTGCGAAGGAATGTCCGCTTCTGGCATCTTGCTTCACCATGGCATACTTGCCCTCCGGGACAGCAGCCGAAGTGGACAAAAGCGCGAATCGCATACTCAGCCGAACGTGTATTCTTCATCTAGCTACCTCTAGAGGTAGCTCATGATCTATTCCCGTTCCAAGCTAAGTACTGCGATTTCGCGCTTTTGTCCACTTCGCTGCTGTCCGTGGAGGGCAAGTATGCCATGGTGAAGCAGATCGCCGAGGAAGTGGACATTCCTTCGAGCATCTTCCTTCGGCGAAGATTCTGCAACAGCTCGCGAGTAAAGGATTCCTCCGGTCCAGCAAAGGACCCACGGGCGGATTTTGCCTTCGGCTGCCGGCCGCCGAGCTCTCCTCTCATCCTGAACATTGTGGACGCCGTGGATGGTCTTGCCGATTTCGAGCGTTGCCCGGCGGGTATGGCGGAATGCAACGATCAGGCGCCGTGCGGAATGCACGATAGCTGGAAGGCCCTGCGGAATCGTATCATGGGAGTATCTGGAGCGGACTACGATTCTGGATCTTGCCAAGGGTTTTGAGCAGAAGCGAAAGAACCTGGAGAAGATCTCGAAGAAGGCGAAACGCTCCACGACGAAGAAGGCCTAGCGGCCTCCGGACGGCTTCGAGACCGTAACCGGGGGTCTACTGAGCCGCTGCAAGGAGGCATAATGCCGATTCGCAATGGGGAGATTCCGACCCCGCACGACATGTTGGTCCCGATGGTGGTCGAGCAGACCTCCCGAGGGGAGCGCGCCTTTGACATCTATTCGCGGCTGTTGAAGGAGAACATCATCTTCCTCGGCACGCCGATCGACGACCAGGTGGCCAACCTGATCATCGCCCAGATGTTGTTTCTGGCGTCGGAAGATCCGGAGAAGGACATCTCCCTGTACATCAACTCCCCGGGTGGTTCGATCACGGCTGGCCTGGCGATTCTGGAAGTACTATGGATCTGATCGAGCCGGACATCGTGACGTACTGCGTCGGGCAGGTGGCTTCGATGGGTGCCGTCCTTCTCGCGTGCGGCGCGAAGGGCAAAAACGCGACTCGCTGCCCGCATTCGCGCATCCTGATCCACCAGCCGTCGATGAGCGGTCTGGGCGGGGAAGGCGGCGGATATCGACATCTACGCCCGGGAGATCCTGCGCATGCGCGAGATCCTCAACGGCGTGCTGGCTGACGCGACGGGCCAGACGGTGGAAAAGATCGCTCGCGACGTCGATCGCGACTACATCATGGAAGCCGAGCAGGCCGTCGAGTACGGCATTGTCGACAAGATCATTTCCAGACGCGCGAAGTAAGTTTCCTGTCCCGGGGAGCGGCCTGCTCCCCCGGTTCTCTCTCCTCCCGACTTCCCCCACTCAATCTGACTCCGGGCCCTGGCTCAGCGGTTTTTCGTGTTGAGCAGCGCCTTGGGATAGACCATGACGCCGGACTCCGACGCGCGAAAGATCTTGTACAGGAGATCGTTGCCGGGGGAGCTGCGTCTCCAGGTAATCCACGCCTTCGGCCGTAATGATGAAAGCTGCTGCGGTCGTCCTGAGTGACGAATTTCTTGGCCTTCAGGTACCAGACGGCGAACTTGGAGGTGCTCGCGCGGGAACGCCATCAGGGTGTTCCATGTCGAGCATGGAGAGGGCGGAATAGTCCGGATTGGCGCGGCGTTTGGCGTACAGCAGGCAGAGGACTCCGATGCGGATCTTGGCTTCTGCGTCGATCCCGTCGGTGAACTCCTTGGACTGGAAGACGGGCAGGGCGTCGGGCTGGGTGAGTTCCAGTTTCAGGTTGTACTGTTCCCGGGAGGCGGGATCGCTGAGGACTTCGTGAGGCTTCGCGTGTAGAGGTGAAAGCGGTCGGCGTCGCCGGTTTCGAGGTTGTCGGGGTGATAGCGGGCGGCGAAGATTTTGTAGACGCGCTGGATGGTTTCCGGCTCGGCTTTGGGGTGGATCTGCAGGAGGTCGTAGTAGTTCACCGAGGCGGAGGTCATGAGTGGTGTATCGGCGGAAGGGGTGGGAATCTTTGGGGGGTGTGGGGGGCGAACTCGGGCCCTCGTGCTGACGTGCACGGCTGGCAAGGCAGATGTCCGCTTGCTGAAGTGCGCGGCTGGCAAAACAGATGCCCGCTTACTGACGTGCGCGGTTCGCAGTGGGGCGCCCGCCCTACGTCGGGGCGGGCGTCCTTGGGGTTGGTTAGGACTGGGGGGCGGCTGGCGGGTTCTTGATCATGGTGAGGAGCACTTACGACTTCGGTTTTCGCTTGAATGCCATGCTCCAGCAGCGGAGTCATGTAAGCGAACGCGCCTTCGGCGGCTTCCAGCGTGTCGTTGCCGAGGCGGAGGGTGGCCTGGCCGCTGACAATGTAAATGGT
This sequence comes from Paludibaculum sp., assembly GCA_049841055.1. Classification (GTDB taxonomy): domain Bacteria; phylum Acidobacteriota; class Terriglobia; order Bryobacterales; family Bryobacteraceae; genus Paludibaculum. Next base: position 28,243 of record JASGIE010000195.1, read on the forward strand.
GGCCGGCATGGGGGCTGTGTGGGCCGAGAATTCCTGGCCCGGCGCAAAGGTGAACTGGATGACCTTGGTGCGGGCGTCGTTCTGCAGGGTGCGGCTGAGAATGCCGTTTTCCGGCAGTGGGGAATGATCTTTCAAGTCGTTGATAAATATGTATTTGTCACTCATTTGATTACTCCGTTCTTAGTGCTGGTATGAATCGCGGTTGGGGTCGGGATCAGTTCGACGACGGCGCGTACGGGGGGCATTCGGCTACGCAGAGTGGTTCGTCGGCAAAGAGGACGCATTCGGTACAGAGGAGCGGCTCGATGCGGAAGCGTGGTTTCGCCCCCTGGATCGCGCCGTTCGGGCACGTCGTATGGTACATGCCCCACATGCGATACATTGAAACCCGATTGCAAAAGCCATCTGAATCTCCGTCATCTCCCCTGCGCCGGGAGACATTCGACAAGACGTCGTTGTTCACGACGCTGACGCCCGAGGAGCGGCAGCAGATCGCGGCGCTCGCGGTGAAAAGACGTACGCGGCTGGGGAGACCCTGTTTTTCGAAGGCACTCCGTGTGAGGGCCTGCATGTGATCGGGTCGGGCAGCGTGAAGATCTTGAAGACGAGCCCCTCGGGGCGGGAGATTATGCTGGGCGTGGGAGTCGGCTCCGTCGAGTGTGGCGGAGGTGCCGCTGTTCGACAACGGCGATTATCCGGCGACGGTGACGGCACTGGAAGGATTGTGTGATCTTCCTGGTGAGAATAGGGAGAATTCTGGCGGTTCTGCGGCAGCATCCGGAAGTGCCTCTGAACGTTCTGGCCCTGGTGGGCCGACGACTGCGGCAACTGGTCGGGTGTGATTGAGGCCGTGACCTTTGGGAGTGTGCGGCAGAGGCTGGCTCAGGCGCTGCTGCAGGCGGAACGGGAGTCTGACGGGAGTGTGCAGATTCCTTTGACGCATGAGGAACTGGCGCTGCGACTCGGGACCGTGCGTGAAGTGGTTTCGCGAAACCTGGCCCGGTTTCAGGCTGAAGGTATGGTGCGGATTGTGAAGCGTCAGATTGAGATTGCGGATCGCGGGGCACTGCAGGCCGAGGCGGATACCGAGTACTGACGCCGGCGGCTGGGGATTTCGTGTGTGGGGGCGGCGCTGCTGGGGAGCTGCGCCGATGAGGGCGGGCCGCTCGGTGGGACATGCGACTGAGATGAGTGCCCGCTTACTGACGTGCGCGGTTCGCAGGGTGCTCGGACCCCTCCCTGACGGTCGGGGTTCGTGGCAGCTCGGTCCGATTTGGTGGATTGAAGGGGCATGGGGAACTGCTTGCCTGGCGCGGGCCGTTTGGTGGAACATGTGACTGAGATGAGTGCCCGCTTACTGACGTGCGCGGTTCGCAGGGTGCTGGGGACCCCTCCCTGACGGTCGGGGTTCGTGGCGGCTCGGTGCGATTGGGTGGATTGAAGGGGCAGGGGGGAACTGCTTGCCTGTCGCGGGCCGTTCGGTGGAACATGCGACTGAGATGAGTGCCCGCTTACTGACGTGCGCGGTTCGCAGGGTGTTGGGGACCCCTCCCTGACGGTCGGGGTTCGTTGCGGCTTCATCCGAATTGGTGGCGATAAGGGGTGTGCAGGGCTTGCGGAGGCTCGGGTGTCCGATCGGTAAGCTGCCGGAGATGAGTTTCCGCTGATCACGATATCAGGTGCTGTTCGGATTCTATCGTGTTTCCCTATTAACCTTAGCAAT
>JASGIE010000196.1:0-20545 GCA_049841055.1 Paludibaculum sp.
AAAATTGAAAAAGTTAGCAACATGATACAATCTGAGTACACCCTGAAGCTCTTCCAACTTCAGGACAACACCCCCTGACTCATCCACACCTGTCTCCCACTTGCCGGTAGCGGAGTTCCGGTACTCGGTCTCGCCCGTCGCCCGTTGAACGGCATCCAGTTCTCCTGGACGGAGGCAACCATCCAGCACGCTCCATCCGCTGGTGGCAATTGTCTGGCCACTGACCAGAACGTCCACTTGCCGAGCCAGAATCGAAGACATCTGGCATGGCCTGCCATTCAGCTCAATCCTGTACCATTCATCCGACCGGACGCGGGGCAAGTCCGGATCCGCGTCGAGGAACGCCAGGTTCAGGAAGTTCGACCGCCGCGCCATTCAGCCACTCGGCTGCTTCCGAGCGCGCGCCCGGCGCGCGCCACGTTCACCATCGACTGTCCGGTCTGAAACGAGGTCCCCCTCGAACGCGCTGCTTTCGGTTCACTCAGCTGCAGGGAGGCCCCTAACCCAAACCAGGTGGCTCCACTTCTGGGCCTCCTACCCGCCACCAGCCTCCGGTAGGCGGCAGCCGCCGCGGCCCAGTCCGCTCCCAAACAGGCCATCCGCCTCCCCCTGGAGGCACTTTGCCCCACCAGAACGGACGAACGCCAGAGCGTGAAGGCCAGGAATTGCTTATGCATTCCTTACACCAGGTCTACGGTACTCCATCAGGTCAGCCTGTCACAACCGTTAAATCAGGATCGGTCCTGGCTCTTTCTGATCCTGAGCTGGATCGACACGGCGCCGCGTTCTGACTCATTGAGAGCGGCCTGGATGTCTGATCGGCTAACGGCGCTATCACGTCACAGTCCTTCTGATTCGGGGTGCAGCCCATCGCCGAGATACCGTCCTTCAGCAGGCCCTTTTCTACTATCTCCGAAAAGTTGACGTACGTCATGTCTCGGCAGCCGCATAGTCCTCTAGTCAGCCATTGAGTCTGAGGGATGTCCGCAGGGCGGTTCCGGGTCTGTCTGTTTGCGTGATGTGTAGTCACTGACCGGCATGACGGAACAGAGGATCACCGCCGCTCGCCTTTGCGAGAACTGTCATGGCTCGAACATTGTCTGTGATCATGTCTGAGGCTAGATGGGCCCGTGTTGCGCGCGATATCGTTGGTGCCGGCAAGGAGATCATTTGCCGCCGGTCGGCGCAATGGACATCGGGAACGCACACGAATCAGCATCTGTGAGGCTGGTCTGGCCGCTGATGCCGCGGTTCACACAGGGCTTACCGGGCAAATTCCGCCCAACTTCCATCCTTGGTTGGTGGAGTCGCCCATGAATAGGACGTGGCTGGTGTCAGTGCCTTCAAAACTCGTCGGTGTAGTAGCGGCCCAGCTGATTCCAATCCTGTACGGTGAGCGCCTGGCGCTAACCTGCAGGCAACGTCTCGGGGTGGTTGTACTGGTCCACGATTTGTCCGGAAGCGGGCAGATGAGTGAACAACGGAGCAAGCAGGGTACTGGGGACGCGAGGGAGAGGACGCGGAGTCATACAGTGTCTGTGATCTTAGTCCCGCGAATGAAGAGACGTCCCAACGTGGAAACCGCCGGGGATGGGCTGCTCTTGAGAAAACTAACAGGACGTTGCCAGTTGGGCTCGTTTCTTTTGGCCAGCAGTTGATTCTCGAACGTGTAGTCCATGTCCTTCGTATTGGGTGGTGTAGATACCATTTGTAGGTATCCTGAAGTCCTTCCTGGAAGGGGTCGGTTTGCAAAACGCGCTGGGCCTTGTGATGAATTGTCACTGAGGCAGGGTCGAAGTACATGCGAAATAGAGGTTCGGGCCCGAGTGGGTGCCGCTGGATCCGTTCCCGCGGCACGCGAGGGCGTTCTCCTCGCCGGCCGACGCGAACAGAGCGTCCAGAGGGGACGCGCATTGGCGATATTGAATGCGTGACCCACAACATTGGGAGCTTCCACATCGCGGATGCATGACCAGACCACGTCCTTCAACGAACCCGAACTGCATCAGCCTGCGGCCATCCCCGGACACGATGGAGCGTTGTCCGCAACGCGGTCCCAGAAGAACTGCTCCCGGTACGGATTGCACGGGCCATACACGCATGGCGGACGACGTGGACCACTGGCGTGCCGTGCCGCTGGTGGAGCCGGAACAGTGCGCGTTCGCTCTGCGCCTTGCAGCGGACAGAACGGTCACGGTGATCGTCGGGCGCCAGAGCGTCGCCTTCGTGGTGGTTGAGACCGTCACCGACTAGGCGGAAACACTATCATGAAGATGTAGCGTCCGAGGAGGCGGCATCGATCTACTGGCGGAGTGCCCTTCTCCCAGTCATAGACCATATCGAACACGACATTGTAGCAATGTCCTGCACAGCGGCAATATCGTTCCGATCGGCCTGTAAGTTGACAATTTCTTGCCCAGTTCGTGAGTGGGCTTGCGGTGCACAATGGCTACCTCGTGGCCTTCCTTGCAGAGGGGCGGTTACGAGATGCTTACCAATGAATTGGGTACCACCGATGACTAAGACTCTCATCGTTCTCGCCAGATCCCCGTCTTAGTCGTAATATTCCAGGCCGAGGTGGGTGATCAGGTCTTCCCCCTTCATCCAACGCAGTGTGTTCTTCAGTTTCATCAGTTGGATGAAGATATCGTGCTCAGGATACACCCGGCGCGTGTATGGGAGCCTTGAAGTAAAACGACAGCCACTCCTGGATCCGCGCATCCCGGCGCGCTGAGCAAGATCCATGAATAGCACGATGTCAAGGACCATGCGGAGCCGCCAGAATCGAATCGCGGCAGAGAAAATCACCTTGATCTGCATCGGATAGCCGAGCCAGCCGAAGATGTCGATGTTGTCCCAACCTTCCTTCGCATCACCGCGCGGCGGATAATACTTGATGCGTACTTTGTGGTAGAAATCCTTGTAAAGTCCGGGTATAGTCCGGTTGCAAAATGTACTCGACGCGCTGCACTTTTCGTCTCTTCTTTGGTCTTGAACGATCCTGGATCATCCAGCACTTCGCCGTCGCGATTGCCCAGGATGTTTGTGGAAAACCATCCGGAGACCCAGCATGCGAGACTTCAGACCCGGCGCGATCAGCGTCTTCATGAACGTCTGGCCGGTCTTGAAATCCTTCCCGGCCACCGGCATGTGCGTTCCCCGGGCCAGTTCGAGCAGCGCCGGCATGTCGTGGTCAGATTCGGAGCACCGTTCGCATACGGGATCCCGCACTTCAACGCCGCATAAGCATAGATCTGGCTGGGCGAAATCTCAGGATCGTTGCGCCGCAAGCCGCATTCGAATGCTTCGAGCGAATGGTGCACCGCGGTCGGCTCGTGATACACCTCGGTCGATCCGCACCACAACATCACCAGGCGGGTCGCGCCGGTCCGTTCCTTGAACTGGCGGATGTCTTCCATCACGGCTTCCGCCTTGTCCATCTTGGTCGCCTTCGTCTTCACGTTGGGACCGTCGATGAGCTTTACGTATTCTTTATCGAAGACCGCCGTCATCGGCTTGATCGCCGTGAGCGTGTCCTTCAATTGATCGAGCAAGGCCGGTTCGAGAACTCCCGCCTTTACTGCAGCTTCGTACGCGTTGTCTTCGAAAATGTCCCAGCAGCCGAACACGATATCGTCGAGCGATGCCAGCGGGACGAAGTCCTTGATCATCGGACTCCGGTTTTCCGTACGCTTGCCGAGCCGTATGGTAGCCAGTTGGGTCAACGACCCGATCGGCTTTCCGATACCTCTCCGAATGGCTTCCACACCCGCGATAAAGGTCGTGGTAACCGCGCCCATTCTGGGGATCAGTACGCCGAGTTTTCCCTCGGCGGGCGCGATCTTGACACTTTCATTAATGACAAACAGAGTACACTCCTTGTGGAATCCGTCGACAAAAAGCGTATCTATCCACTTCTGCCACAAGAACAGCCAGATGTGTTTGCGCCTGATCAGCCCGCCCGCGACGTCCTCTTTCTGACGGCCTCTTTGCTGCTTGCATTTCTCCTCGAGTGTGGGCTGCCCGACATTTCGGAAGCGATTTCACAGCGTGATTTTTCGTTTTTGTGGCGGCATTCGGAGCCAACCGGACTCATTGCTGGAGCGCTTTCAGTGCCTGGATGACGCCCGCGGCCGGCTCGCGGTGCAGGTGCTCCTCGCGCGGCGGCTGTTCTACCTGTCGCCGAGCCTGCCCGACTGGCCAAAACGTGGCCGATCCTTCCCGTCGACTTTGCAGTGTCAGCCGCGGCGGGAATCGCGATCCTGGTCTCGGAGTTGCCTTACTGCGTTGGTGCTGATCACCCCTGGGACGAGAAGATACGACGGGTCCCGTGTCACCGGCTGCAACACCAGTCACTCGCCTTCTGGGACACGCACAACCCTGTGAGAAGACGGCCTTGAGTTTCCAGGCTACTTTTTCGCCGCTGTTGTTCACACGCCTCGAAGCCTCCTGGCCGGGTGCTCTTTGGCTTTCCCCTTGCTATCGCCTCGGTGTGGCCGCTCGCTTCTGCGCCTGAAGGCGCGCTCCCGCCGTTGCGGCAGCCGGCGCCGCCTCGTACGCCGCCGCCCCGATTGGTCCTTCTTCCTGGCGCCACCCGAAGGCTGCACCACTGGTCCGTCCTATTCGATGCGCCGCGGCATATTGTGGTGGAGGCACGGAGGACTGTAGAGAGCGAGAGTCCTGGCGCGGGGACACGGGCAGGCGTCTCGCTGGCGCTGTGCATCCACGCACGGCTGTACGCATCAGCCTTGGCGCCGCTCTTCCTGATCCTTTCCTGGCGGCGACTGGTCTCCGCGGCTTCCGGATTGTCTGCGGCGCGGCAGCGTGCGGTCTGCGTCTTGGTCTTTCAAACTGGAATTGGTACGGTTCCGAGGAACCGTGAGCTTCTCATGGGAAGGACATCGGAGCATGCGCCGGTCATCTTTTCTACTCACCAGGCACGGACCGGGAGCAGCCCGGGCCGGGGTTTGATCACAGCAGCCGACCGCCTCTGCGCGGGGCAAAACGCCCATACGCTGGCCCGGCGCTACCAGCCCCCCGCGACATCTCGCCTTCCCGGTTCGCCGCCGCGGGCCTGTTCGCCGTCGCCGGACCCCGACCGCCTGGCGCAGATCGACGCTTATGGTCTGGCTGATCGGTGTGGTGCTGAGCTCCGCCCGCAACCAACCACTCTGCGCCGACCACCCGGACCGGTTTCAATGCTCTCGCTGCGGTCCTGCCATCTCGTTCGAAACGGACCGCTCGGCCATGATCGCGCTGGCCTTACTCAGCGCCGCAGACTTTCTCACTGAAAGGAAACGGCTACGCACGTTCGCATGCCGTGGTTGATGCCCCCATCCATGTACTGACGCGCCCTTTCAGGAGATCTGTGCCGCCATGCCGCAGAACGTGAGAAACACGCAGGCACGCAGATTACTCCGGACTACCTGCTTTTGCCGCAGCGGATACAGGAGCAAGATATACAGTTGGGGCCGTGCGGCATGGAATGAGGCGCGCTTTCACTAGCTTGTGGCATTGCACGGCATCACACACGTCATTCTCGAGGACGACCAGGAGCTGGCATTCCATTGGTTGCCGAAGGTGGATGCGCGGCCCATCGCCGCGACGCGAACCGGCGCTGCATCGGATCCCGTTGAAGACCAGTCGCCAGCGGCTCTATGTTCTGGTGATCGGAAGCTCAGGCGGGAGCACTGGTCCGAAGCCCGGTGACCGTGCTGTGTGTTCAAATTGTCAGAGGCAGGAACCATGGCCGGCCCTGTCTCAATGAAACCGCCTGCGGACGATCAGGAACGGGGATCTACTGTTCTGGTGACGACGAGGCGCTGGCGCTGGACGAACTGGCGTTTCTGCTGCGCGAGTTTCCCGATATTGAAATCGTCGGACCCGCCCCAACTGCATTGAAAGCGGTGGAATGCATTGAGGAATGCGAAACCGGATCTGGTCTTTCTGGACGTTCAGATGCCGGGTCTGGGCGTGATCCAGAGCTGAAGGCGGACAAAGCTCCCATGCCGGCCTTCGTCCTTTGAGGCCACGAGATACGCACTGGAGGCATTTCGACTGGAAGCGCTGGGATCTTCTCCGTGAAACCGGTGGATCGCGACCGGCTTGTGAAAACTGTCGATCGCGTGAAACGCAGCCTTCTGGAGCCGGAACCCACCGCGCCACCGCTGACAAGCAACAACACCCGGGCCCGTGGCGCGGGCCAAGCTGCTGGTGAAGCAGCGGGCGAAACCTGATTGTGGATGCATCAGAGCTGATTTATGCTACTATTGACGGATTGATCACCGTGGTCACTACTGCTGTAGAAGGCCAGACCAACTACAAGACCATCGAGGAACTTCAATCGAGTCTGGATCCAGCGGTCTTTTGGCGCGCCCACCGCGGTTATCTTGTCAATGATATCCGCGAGGCGACTTCCTGGTTTAAGTCCAGTTACCAGCTGCGGATGGATGACAAGAGGGGCCGAGATCCGGTCAGCCGGGGCGCAGACCAAGCGTCTGCGCGCTGCTTCAAACTCTAACCCACTCAACGAGAGTTCCCGGACCCACGTTTGAGCATCCAGGGGCCTTGCTCAGCTAGCGGGGCGGTTACCAGTCGACGACGCTGCCGTCGTCGGCGTCGTAACTCTCCTGATTCTTCCAGTCGCGCCCAGTTCGTCCGCCTGATTGCATTTTCATCGAGTTCAATCCCGAGGCCGGTGCCGTCGGAAGCTACATCTTCCTGGGACCTTCTAGGGCTGTTTGAACACCCCCTCACCCAGTGGAACCTGTTCCTGGATAAGTTCGGAATCGAGGCTGTGATCTGATGCGGCCAGGGAGAATGGAGCCCAACGGGTTGTGCGGGGTGATTGACGCGTAGTATGCCTCGGCCATTCCCGCGGCGAACTTCGGTGATACCCCCGGCGTGGCACAGAGTGCCAGCAGCCGCTTTCTTTTCCAGCACTTCGCGAAAGCCCCATTTCGTGAACACGCGCTCGCCCGTGGCCGATGGGCAGGTGAGTGGAGCGATTCGGCCATCGCGAAGTTTTCTGAGCCTGGCAGAGGTTCCTCGATAAACATTGGATTGTAGGGCTCCAATGCCTTGATCAGCACGGGCGTGCCGCGGCGTGCTCCGTGGAAATCGACACCGATGTCGCAGATTTCACCACTCAAAATTCCGCCAACGGCTCGCTGGCATAGTGAACCTCGGTGGCGTCGACAATGCGGGAAGTTCCGGCGACGGGGAGGACCGTCTTGCGGCCGAATTCCTGAGCCAGGGCCTAATGCCGCATGTGCGTACACGCGCACACGATTCCGGGTGTGCCTGTTTACGAGTTGCTTGGCGGACCCACCCGGAATCGTGTGCGCGTGTACGCACATGCCAGCATTGCCAATCCGGCCCGGGTGAAAGAGGCCCTGGCTCAGGGATTCACCGCGTTTAAGACGGGTCCTCCCCGTCGCCGGAACTTCCCGCGCTATATCGAGACGCCAGCCGAGGTTCACTATGCCGGCGAGCGGTTCGCGGAATTCCGCAAGTTGGTGGGTGAAAATGTCGACATCGGTGTCGATTTCCACGGAGCAGTCAGCCCCGCGCACGCCAAGATGCTGATCAAGGCATTGGAGCCCTACAATCCAATGTTTATCGAGGAACCTTGCCAGGCTCAGAACCACGATGTGATGGCCGAAATCGCTCGCTCAACCCACCTGCCCATCGCCACGGGCGAGCGCGTGTTCACGAAATGGGGCTTTCGCGAAGTGCTGGAAAAGAAAGCCGCCACTGTGCTGCAGCCGGATCTGTGCCACGCCGGGGGTATCACCGAAGTTCGCCTCATTGCGGGAATGGCCGAGGCATACTACGCGTCAATCGCCCCGCACAACCCGTTGGGACCCATCTCCCTGGCCGCGGGCGTTCAGATCGCGGCCTCGATTCCGAACTTCCTCATCCAGGAACAGGTTTCACTGGGTGAGGGGTATATCAAACAGCCCTTCAAGGTGCGGGAAGGCTATCTGGATCTTCCGACGGCACCCGGCCTCGGGATTGAACTCGATGAAAATGCGATGGCGGACAAACTGGGGCACGACTGGAAGAATCAGGAGAGTTACGACGCCGACGACGGCAGCGTCGTCGACTGGTAACCGCCCCGCTATTGAGCAAGGCCCCTGGATGCTCAAACGTGGGTCCGGGGGCCTTCTCGTTGAGTGGGTTAGAGTTTGAACAGTTCGCGCAGACGCTTGGTCTGCACCCGGCTGACCGGGATCTCGGTGCCCTTCTTGTCATCCATCCGCAGCTGGTAACTGGACTTAAACCAGGGAATCACCTCGCGGATATGGTTGATGTTCACCACATAACCGCGGTGGGCGCGCCAAAAGACCGCTGGATCCAGACTCGATTGAAGTTCCTCGATGGTCTTGTAGTTGGTCTGGCCTTCTACGGCCGTAGTGACCACGGTGATCAATCCATCCTCGATGGTCGCGTAAATCAGCTCTGATGCATCCACAATCAGGTTTCGCCCGCTGCTCTTCACCAGCAGCTTGGCCCGCGCCACGGGCCCGGGTGTTGTTGCTGTCAGCGGTGGCGCGGTGGGTTCCGGCTCCAGAAGGCTGCGTTTCACGCGATCGACAGTTTGCGCAAGCCGGTCGCGATCCACCGGTTTCAGCAGATAGTCCAGCGCTTCCAGTCGAAATGCCTCCAGTGCGTATTGCTCGTAGGCCGTACAAAGGACGAAGGCCGGCATGGGAGCTTTGTCCGCCTTCAGCTTGTGGATCACGCCCAGACCGTCAAGACCCGGCATCTGAACGTCCAGAAAGACCAGATCCGGTTCGCATTCCTCAATGCATTCCACCGCTTCGATGCCATTGCGGGCGGTTCCGACGATTTCAATATCGGGAAACTCGCGCAGCAGAAACGCCAGTTCGTCCAGCGCCAGCGCCTCGTCGTCCGCCAGAACGGTGGGAATTGCCGTTCCTGATCGTCCGGCAGGCGGTTTGATTGAGACAGGGCCGGCCATGGTTCTCCTACTGACAATTTGAACACGCCGCGCGGGCGATGGTCACCGGGCTTCGGACCAGTGCTCCCGCCTGAGCTTCCGATCGCCAGACATAGAGCCGCTGGCGACTGGTCTTCAACGGGATCCGATGCAGCGCCCGTTCCGCGTCCAGACCAGCGGCGATGGGCCGCGCATCCACCTTCGGCAACCAATGGAATGCCAGCTCCTGGTCGTCCTCGAGAATGACGTGTGTGATGCCGTGCAATGCCACAAGCTGATGAAAGCGCGCCTCATTCCATGCCGCACGGCCCCAACTGTATATCTTCCTCCTGTATCCGCTGCGGGTTCCGAAGAGCGGGTAGTCCGGAGTAATCTGCGTGCCGATGAGGAGTACTCTCGCGTTCTCCGGCATGGCGGCACAGATCTCCTGAAAGGGCGCGTCGTCGAAGTACATGGATGGGGGCATCAACCACCACATGCGAACGTGCATAGCCGTTTCCTTCCATGGGTACCAGGCGCTGAGTAAGGCCAGCGCGATCATGGGCCAAGCAGTCCAGTTTCGAAGCAATGGCAGGACCGCAGCGAGGAGCAGCGCCACGGCGGGCAACAGAAACCGGTCGGGGATCTGGTCGGCGGTGATCCAGCGCAGATTCAGGATTGGTCCGGCGAGCAGCACCGCACCGATCAGCCAGACCATAAGCGTCGATCTGCGCCAGGCGATCAGGAGTCCGGCGACGGCGAACAGGCCCGCGGCGGCGAACCGGGAAGGCGGAGATGTCGCGGGGGGCTGGTAGCGCCCGGGCCAGCGTACATCGGCGGTTTCCCCGCGCAGAGGGTGGTCGGCTGCTGTGGATCGAACCCAGGCCCGGGCTGCTCCATCCATGCCTGGTAAGTCAAGAAAGATGACCGGCGCCCGTTTGGCGAGAGTGGTCCATTCCGATGGCTGGCTGCCATAGAACTCGCGCATATCGGAGGGGCCCAGGGGCGAACCGTACCAATTCCAGTTTGAAAGACCAAGAAACAGCAGACCGCACGCTGCCGCGCCGGCAAGCAATCCGGAAGCCGCGGCAACCAGTCGCCGCCAGGAAAGGATCAGGAAGAGCGGCGCCAAGGCTAATGCGTACAGCCGTGCGTGGATGCACAGCGCCAGCGAGACGCCTGCCCAGAAGTATGCCGCGCCAGGACTCTCGCTCTCTACGTCCTCCCGTGCCTCCACCAGCCAATATGCCGCGGCGCATGCGAATAGGACGGACCAGTGGTCAGCCTTCAGGTAGCGGGCCAGAAAGAGGCCAATCGGGGCGGCAGCATACAAGGCGGCGCCGGCTGCCGCGACGGCGGGACGCGCCTTCAGGCGCAGAGCGAGCAGCCACACCGAGGCGATAGCAAGGGGAAAGCCGAGTCCAAAGAGCACCCGGCCAGGAGCTTCAAGGCGTGTGAACAACAGCGGCCAGAAGAAGAAGAGTTCACCCTGGAAACTCAAGGCCGTCTGTCGCGGGTTGTGCGTGTCCCAGAAGGCGAGTGACTGGTGCTGCAGCCAGTAGGCAGCACGGGACCCGTGGTACATCTTCTCGTCCCAGGTGTGGATCGGCGCCAACGCAGTAAGGCAGAGATTCGAGAAGACCAGGATCGCGATGAGACCCGCCGCGGCTAACACTGCAAAGTCGACGGAAGGCAGCGCCGGCCTGAGTTTTGGCCAGTCGGGCAGGCTCGGCGACAGGTGATAGAACACCGCCGCGCAAAGGAGCACCTGCACCGCGAGCCAGGCCGCGGGCGTGATCCAGGCTCCCGCTGAAAGCACTTGCGCGATGAGTCCGGGTTGCGCTGCGAATGCCGCCACAAAAACGAAAAATCGCGCTGTGAAATCGCTTCCGAAATGTCGGGCAGCCCACACTGCGAGGAGAAATGCAAGCAGCAAAGAGGCCGTCAGAAAGATCCAGGACATGGGTTCCAGGGCGGGCTGATGAGGCGCAAACGCATCTACGGCTGTTACTATAGCAAGTGGATAGATACGCTTTTATCAAGCGGTTCCAGCAAGGAGTGTACTCTGTTGTCAATTAATGAAAGTGTCAAGATCGCGCCGGCAGAGGGCAAGCTCGGTGTTCTCATCCCCGGCATTGGCGCGGTTTCCACGACCTTCATCGCAGGCGTGGAAGCCGTCAAGCGCGGTCTCGGACATCCCATTGGTTCGCTCACGCAGATGGCCACGGTTCGGTTGGGCAAGCGTACGGAAGGCCGTTCCCCTTACATCAAGGACTTTGTACCGCTGGCGGGTCTGGACGATCTGGTATTTGGCGGCTGGGACATCTACGAAGACACGGCGTATGAGGCAGCCTCTAACGCTAAAGTACTGGAATCTTCGCTGTTGGAGCAGGTGAAGGAGCCGCTCCAGGCGATCAAGCCGATGAAGGCCGTATTCGAGCAGGAATACGTCAAGCTCATCCATGGGCCCAACGTGAAGACCGGCGGCACGAAGTACGACAAAGCGCTGGCGTTGATGGAAGACATCAGGAACTTCCAGAAGGAAAACAACGTGTCCCGCACCGTCATGATCTGGTGCGGATCGACCGAAGTTTTCCACAGGCCTTCGGCTGTCCACGAGACGCTGGCCTCATTTGAAGAGGGGATGAAGAACAACGATCCTGAGATCGCGCCCTCACAGATTTACGCCTACGCCGCACTGATGAGCGGCGTGCCGTTCGCCAACGGCGCACCGAATCTTACGCACGACATTCCCGCTCTTCTGGATCTGGCAAAGCAACGCAATCTGCCCGTTTGCGGCAAGGACTTCAAGACCGGCCAGACGTTCATGAAGACCCTGCTGGCGCCGGGCTTCAAGGCTCGCATGCTGGGCCTCTCCGGATGGTTTTCCACCAACATCCTGGGCAATCGGGACGGGGAAGTCCTGCACGATCCGGGCAGCTTCAAGACCAAAGAAGAGACGAAGCTCAGCGTGTTGGACCACATCCTGCAGCCGGAACTCTATCCGGTACTTTACAAGGATCTGTACCACGCCGTTCGAATCAACTACTACCCGCCGCGCGGCGATGCGAAAGAGGGCTGGGACAACATCGACATCTTCGGCTGGCTTGGCTACCCGATGCAGATCAAAGTCGATTTTCTCTGCCGCGATTCCATCCTGGCCGCACCGCTGGTTCTCGACCTGGTACTGTTCCTCGACCTGGCCCATCGCGCCGGGATGCGCGGGATTCAGGAGTGGTTGTCGTTCTACTTCAAAGCGCCGATGCATGCGCCCGGGCTTTATCCTGAGCACGATATCTTCATCCAGTTGATGAAGCTGAAGAACACACTAAGGTGGATGCGGGGAGAAGACCTCATCACGCACCTCGGCCTCGAGTATTACGACTAGGACGGGGATCTGGCAAGAACGATGAGAGTCTTAGTCATCGGTGGTACCCAATTCATTGGTAAGCATCTCGTAACCGCCCTCTGCAAGGAAGGCCACGAGGTAGCCATTCTGCACCGCAAGCCCACTCACGAACTGGGCAAGAAAATTGTCAACTTACAGGCCGATCGGAACGATATTGCCCAGGTGAAGTCCGTGCTCTGCGGGCATTCCTACGATGTCGTGTTCGATATGGTCTATGACTGGGAGAAGGGCACTCCGCCCACTGTGGTGGAAGATACCGCCCGGCTGTTGACCGGCCATGTCGGACGCTACATCTTCATGTCCAGTGTTTCCGCCTATGGTGACGGTCTCAACCACCACGAAGGCGACGCTCTGGCGCCCGACGATCACCGTGACCGTTATGTCCGCTGCAAGGCGCAGAGCGAACGCGCACTGTTCCGGCTCCACCAGCGGCACGGCACGCCAGTAGTCACATTGCGTCCGCCATGCGTGTATGGCCCGTGCAATCCATTTTACCGGGAGCAGTTCTTCTGGGACCGCATTCGGGACAAGCGTCCCATCATCCTGCCCGGGGATGGCCGCAGGCTGATGCAGTTCGCGTTCGTGAAGGACGTGGTCTGGTCATGCATCCGCGCGATGGAAGCTCCCAATGTTGTGGGTCACGCATTCAATATCGCCAATGCGCGTCCCCTCACGCAGGCTGAAGTACTGGACGCTCTGTTCGCGTCGGCCGGCAAGGATACGCCCGTGATTCGCGTGCCGCGGGAACGGATCGCCAGAGCCGGCGGGCACCCACTCGGGCCGAACCTCTATTTCGGCATGTACTTCGACCTGCCTCCAGTGACAATGGTCATCAGCAAGGCCCAGCGCGTTTTGGGCTTCAAACCGACCCCCTTCCAGGAAGGGCTTCAGGATACCTACAAATGGTATCTACGCCACCATACGAAGAAGGGCATCGACTACACGTTCGAGAATCAACTGCTGGCCAAGGAACGAGCCCAACTGGCGAGTTGAGTTCCCTGTTAGTTTTCTCCTCAAGAGCAGCCCATCCCCGGCGGATGGGCTGTTTCGCGTTTGCGGACATCTCTTCATTCGCGGACTGATAAGATCGCAGACATCTATGACTCCGCGTTCCGTTCTCCTCGCGTCCAGTACCCTGCTTGCCTCGTTGTTCACTCATCTGCCCGCTTCCGGACAAATCGTGGACCAGTACAACCCGCCCAAGGCGAATTGCTGCCTGCAGTTTAGCGCCCAGGCGCTGGCCGATCAGTTGCAGGATTGGAATCAGCTGGGCCGCTACTACGCCGACAACGAGCGTTTGAAGGCACTGGCGCCCGAAGCCGGCCGCGTCGTATTCATGGGCGACTCCATCACCGACGGATGGAAGTTGCAGCAGCAGTTCCCCGGTAAGCCCTATGTGAACCGCGGCATCAGCGGCCAGACCACCTCACAGATGCTGGTCCGTATGTATCCCGATGTCATTGCGCTGAAGCCGGCGGCAATGATTGTCCTTGCCGGCACCAACGATATCGCGCGCAACACGGGCCCTGTCACCTTGAGCATGATCACAGACAATGTTCGAGCCATGACAGTTCTCGCAAAGGCGAGCGGCATCAAGGTGATCCTCTGTTCCGTCATGCCGGTCAGTGACTACACATCACGCAAACAGACAGACCGGAGACCGCCTGCGGACATCCTCAGACTCAATGGCTGGCTGAAGGACTATGCGGCTGCCGAGGGCCTGACGTACGTCGACTATTTTTCGGCGATGGTGGACGAAAAGGGCCTGCTGAAGGACGGTATCTCGGGCGATGGGCTGCACCCGAATCAGAAGGGCTATGACATGATAGCGCCGTTAGCCGATGCAGGCATCCAGGCCGCTCTCAAATGAGTCGTCGAGAACGCAGCGCATGTCGATCCAGCTCAGGATCAGAAGAGCCAGGACCGATCCTGATTTAACGGTTGTAACGGCTGACCTGATAGATGCTGTAGAGCATACTCAGGGGTGATTTGATGCATAAGCAATTCCTGGCCTTCACGCTACTGGCGTTCGTCCCGGTTCTGGTGGGGCAAAGTGCCTCCCAGGGGGAGGCGGATGGCCTGTTTCAGAAGCAGGACTGGGCCGCGGCGGCTGCCGCCTACCGGAGGCTGGTAGCGGCTGAGCCCCAGAATGGAGCCGCCTGGTTTCGGTTAGGGGCCTCCCTCCACCGGTTGGGTGACGAACCGGAGGCAGGACGCGCGTTCGAAAGAGCTGTCGATTTACGATTTCAGACCGGACAGTCGATGGTGAACGTGGCACGCGCCCGGGCGCACGCTGGAGATCCAACCGGAGCGGCCGAGTGGCTGAATCGCGCGGCGGATGCGAACTTCCTGAACCTGGCGTTCCTCGACGCGGATCCGGACTTTGCCCGCATCCGGTCGGATGAATCGTACAGGAAAGCAAGAGCAAGGATTGAGCTGAATGGCAGGCCATGCCAGGCCGACGGGCGTCTACGCGAATTCGATTTCTGGCTGGGCGAATGGGACGTTCTGGTCAGTGGCCAGACAATTGCCACCAGCCGGATAGAGAGCGTGCTGGATGGTTGCCTCGTCCAGGAGAACTGGATGCCATTCAACGGGCGACAGGGCAAGAGCTGGAATTACCGGAACTCCGCTACCGGCAAGTGGGAGCAGTTGTGGATGAGTGGGGGTGTTGTCCTGAAGTTGGAAGGCTCCCTAGTGGGCGGGAAGATGGTGCTCGAAGGCCGATCGCAGAACCCGGGCCGGGCATCGACGCTGGACCGTATCACATTTTCTCCTCTGACGGATGGCCGCGTGAGCCAGGTCTGGGAACAGTCGACCGATGGCGGGCAGTCCTGGAGCAAAGCGTTCGACGGCGTCTATGTGCGCCGGAATCCTTGATCCTGGCCATTGCGAGCCGCAGTACATTCGCGCTAAGCTATTGATTCTTTCATGGTTACGCCCCACTTCCGACAGGACGGCGGGCGGTGGTTTGGGGGGCGCGCATGACTCCCGAGGCCACAGCCGTCACTCGGCTTCTGCGACAGTGGCAGAGCGGGGAAGTGAATGCGCTGGAAGAACTGACACCGCTCGTCTACCACGAGCTGCGCCGAATTGCCTCCGGTTTCCTGCGCCGCGAACGGGAAGGTCATACGCTGCAGCCCACGGCATTGCTCCATGAGGCCTATCTGCGTTTGGTGGACCAGCGCGATCAGGACTGGAAAAGCCGGGCTCATTTCTATGGCGTGGCCGCCCACCTGATGCGGCTGATCCTGGTGGACTATGCGCGTTCGAAGGCTCGGGTGAAGCGCGGCGGCGAGGCGCAGCGAGTCGATTGGAGCGAGGCGATCTCTTCCTCTGCCGGCAGACCTGCCATGTTGGGAGCACTCGACGACGCATTGAGTGAATTGGAGAAGCTGGATCCGCGGAAGGGCCGTGTCGTGGAACTCCGTTATTTCGGCGGACTTAGTGTTGAGGAGACGGCGGAGGTGCTGGGTATTTCCACCTCCACGGTTGGGCGAGAACAGCGGATGGCCGAGGCTTGGCTACAACGGCAGATGACCTCCACTCCGCCCGGTGCCTGAACAATCTTCAATTCGACGAAATTTTCTTTGTCGGTGTGATCTCTTTGACCTCTGTTTAGCGCTTGTATGAATGAACGCTAAGAATCGGAGGAGGTGCACGGAGAGGAAGCCGTGCGCCAGCTGTGGACCTGTCGAGAAGCTGGGGAGGCCGGCTGCGCCGTTAGAATGGCAAGCATGCTCCCAGAGCGCTGGAACAAGCTAGAGGAGGTCTTTCAGTCTGCGGCCGACCTGCCGGAGGAGCGGCGGCCGGAGTATCTGGAAGTGGCTTGCGGCGACGATCAGGAGTTGAGGCGCGAGGTGGAGGAGATGCTCGCGGCCTCAACTCTGGACCTGATCCGGGATGTCATTGAGAGCACTTCGGACTCGATGGCAGCGGAGGCGGATCAGGATCCGTTGGTCGGTTCTCTCCTTGGTCCGTACCGCGTCATTTCGCTGATTGGGCGGGGTGGCATGGGTGTGGTCTACCGGGCCGTCCGCGACGACGACCAGTACCACAAAGTTGTTGCCATCAAGGTGATTCCACGCATGTTGGCCGGTCCGGAGGCGGTTCTCCGTTTCCGGTCGGAACGCCAGATTCTGGCTGACCTCGATCATCCCAACATCGCTCACCTGCTGGACGGAGGCACCAGCGACGGGGTGCCCTATCTCGTGATGGAGTTCGTTGAAGGCGTTCCCATCACGCAGTACGTAAAAGACCACAATCTTCCGCTGACCGAACGCCTGCTGCTCATGCGGAGTGTGTGCGCGGCCGTCCAGTCAGCCCACCAGAAACTGGTGGTCCATCGGGATCTCAAGCCCGCCAACATTCTCGTCACCCCCAGCGGCAGCGTGAAGCTGCTGGATTTTGGCGTAGCCAAGATGCTGGCTCCGTCGGAGACCGATCTGGTCCAGACGTCAGCCCATATGATGACTCCGGATTATGCCAGCCCGGAGCAGATTCAGGGGGAAGCGGTCACCACGGCCAGCGACGTCTACTCCCTAGGGGTCGTCCTTTTCGAGGTGCTGGCGGGCGAACGGCCTTATCGGGTCACCGGCCCGGGATTGCACGAGGCAGAAAGAGTCGTCTGCCAGACAGAGCCGCGCAAGCTGAGCGAGTTACCCAACCTTCCTACCCGGCTCCGTCGCCGGTTGAGCGGCGACCTCGACAACATCGTTCAGATGGCGATGAGGAAGCACGCTAGCCGCCGGTACGGCTCGGTGGAACAGTTCAGCGAGGATCTGCGGCGGCACATGGAAGGCCAGCCGGTCCGGGCGCGGGCCGACACTCCGCTATACAGCCTGGGTAAGTTTCTGTCCCGCAACCGGTGGGCGGTCACCGCCGGACTCCTGGTGGGCGCGTCGCTGATTACTGGCACTGTGGTTGCGGTGCGCCAGGCGAGGCGCGCGGAACAGCGGTTCTCTGAGTTGCGCGGATTCGCGCGCACCGTGCTGGTCGACCTGCATAGCCAGTTAAGAGACATTCCGGGAACTGCACCGGCCCGCCGCGCAATCATCTCGCATGTGGAGAATTACCTACGTCGGCTGGTATCTCAGGGGGCGGCCGACAACTCCTCCCTGGCCAACGAATTCGCGACCACCTACCTGAGGCTGGGTGAGATTGCCGATTCCAGTGCAAGAGCGCTATCCGATTTCGAAAACGGCCGGATTCTACTGGAAAGGAAACGCAGAGGCGGGGAACCGGAGCCGGAAGATGCCACACTCCTGGCCCGCCTCCACGAACGGATCGCGGGGGTGAAGGGTGAACTGGGAGATCCTGCTCAGGTTCAGGCCCACCTATTGGTTGCGGCGGGGCTGACGCAACCTCTGCTTGATCGTCATGTAGCGAATCCAGATGCCGAGCAGGTGAACTCTCTTGTGCATTGGCGTTTAGCACAACTGTACCGGACCGAGTACCGACTTGCCAATGCGGAGGAGCATGCTCAACTTGCCTTGAAGGGCTGCGCGTCGCTTCGTGCCCGAGGGGTCCGGAATCAGGAACTGGACGAGATCGAGACCGGGGTCCGCAACGGGCTGGCCGCGATATTCCGCCGGCAGGGCCGTTGGAAGCTGAGCCTCGAGATGTATCAGAGCATCCTAGCCGACGCGGAGAAAAGCGCCGCAGCCAATCCGGGCAGCGTCGTGGGGCAGCGCAAACTGGCCAGGTCTCACCAGATCGTGGGCGACATGTTGCGCAGCACCTCGGGCCGTGAGGAGGAGGCGGCCGCACATCTCAGAGCAGCCGTGAAGATCGGCGAGCAACTGGCCGCGCAGGATGCGGGCGACACCACTTCTGAAAGCAATCTCGGGCAGTACCTCTCAACGGCGGGCGAGGAGTTGACGGCTCCAGGGCAATGGGCGGAGTCAGTCAGTTACCTGCGGCGCGCCATGGTCATTTTTCAGGCCAGGCTCAAGCGGACGCCCGACAATGGAGTGGATCAACTCTACATGGCCTTGTCGGAGGCTGCTTTGGGCGAACGGCTGGGGGACCATGGCCAACGAACGGAGGGTGTCCAGTACTTGCGGCGAGGGCTGGAACGGATGCGCATGCTGGTAGCGCGCGACCCGAAGAACACCACCAATCTCCTGGAGCTTTTTAAAGTGCAACGGGCATTGTCCAAGCAACTGGCGGGGCAGGGGAATGCGACTGAAGCAATTGCCTTGGCCTCCGAGGTGGTCAACCGCGCCCGGCTAGTTGCGGCACAGGCAACCAGCGGACAGTCTTTCACTCGTCGTGAGGTCCCCCTGTCCCTGTTGGAGATGGGCGCGGTCTGCCGGATTCTGGGGCGTTCGGACGAAGCGCGCTCCTGGTTCCGGCAAACCATCCAGGCGTGGGAAGACTTGAACCGTGCAGGCATCCACTTCCCCGAACTGGAATCGGCCATGGCGGAGGCGCGTGTTGGCGCATCTGCTACCGCTGCACGGCCGTGAGTAAGCATCGGGAATATGATTCCAATGGGTTCCTGGGTTTGCGCGTTCAGGTGCCGGTCACTGCTGCCGGCCACTCCATCAGACTGCATCTCTTTCGATCCAAAGCCGCTTCTTCCACCAATCGGCTGGATAAGATGGCTCCGTGGAGAGCGCCCCGGTCATGAGTCCTCGAGTGAATAAAGCAACGGTGAGAGCCTACGTGGATGCCTTCAATCAAGGGAACTTCGAGGCAATCGCCGGCTTGTGCACGGAGGATGTCGAGATACAAGGTGTCCTTGGGAAGGGCAACCTCGCCACCGCTATAGGCGCATGGCGGGACCTGCATGAAGCGTACGATCCTCAACTCGAGATTGAGGATATGGTCGGCGAGGGCTCGATTGTCGCTGTCCGTCTCAACGAACAGGGGACATTCACCAAGCCGTTTCGCGGGATTCAGCCGACAGGGAAATCGTACTCGCTGGTTGCTATGGAGTGGTTCCACTTCAGGGACGGGAAGATTGCGGCACGATGGGGCGCTCGCGACTCCGGTTCCATGATGCGACAGCTCGGCGTTTCCTGACTCGCAGATAAGTTTACTTCCGCTCCCCTTGAAACCTGAGGGATAGGCACGCCATACTCCCCTTAGGTTCTTAAGGGAAGCATGGAGAAGCAATCGCTGGACGTCGTGCGTGGCACGTTGGACGTCATCATCCTCAGAACATTAAGCTGGGGGCCGTTGCATGGGTACGCCATTGCCCAGTGGATCCGTCAACAGACCGATGAGGCAATCCTTGTGGAAGAGGGCGCCCTTTATCCGGCGCTGTACCGGATGGAAGACAAGGGTTGGATCGATGCGGAGTGGGGCCTCTCGGAAAATAATCGGCGGGCCAAGTACTATCGGCTCACTCCTGCCGGTCATGAACGGCTGGCTAGTGAGAACCCGCACCTGGGAAAACTACGCCGCTGCGATTGCCAAGATTCTGAGCGCCACCCGTGGCGCGCAGGCGGTGAGTCAGTGAAGCGTGATGAGCCCATGTGGCGCCGCTATTTGCGCTTCTTTGGGCCCAATCCCGCCGAGGATGTGGATGACGAGCTCAGGTTTCATCTCGAAGAGAAGACGAGCCTGCTCATGCAGCAGGGAATGCAGCGTGCCGAGGCCCGAGCCGAGGCCATCCGCCAATTTGGCGATCTGAACGAGTTTCGCCGGATTTGCCGGCAGCAGCGCACACAGAGGGAGAGCCGCATGGATCGCCGAGATTACTTTGCCGGTTGGATTCAGGATCTACGCTACGCCGCGCGCCGGTTGAAGAGCGACCTGGGTTTCACCTCCGTTGCTGTGCTGATCCTCGCTTTGGGCATTGCAGCCAGCACCACGGTCTTCACGATTGTTCATGCGTTGATCATCCGGCCCCTTCCTTTCCACGAACCGGAGCGACTCGTCTGGATTGCGAATGCAGGCAAAGGCAGGGATGCTTCGGACCCCAGTTCGATCACCAGCCGTATAGGCACGCTCA
Source organism: Paludibaculum sp. (assembly GCA_049841055.1). Classification (GTDB taxonomy): domain Bacteria; phylum Acidobacteriota; class Terriglobia; order Bryobacterales; family Bryobacteraceae; genus Paludibaculum. The sequence goes on from JASGIE010000196.1 coordinate 20,317, forward strand.
TGTCGTGGCGGGAGACCACCACCTCGTTCGAGAAAATGGCGGGCTACAACGCATTCTTCGGCTATTTCAGTTACAACTTCTATCGCCCGGGTGGAACGCCGGAGCGCCTGAACGGAGTGGGTGTCACAGACAGCTTCTTCGAGACGTTGGGCGTGCAACCGGTTTTGGGCCGATTGTTCACACCGGAAGAGGTGCTGTTCGGATTCTATCGTGTTTCCCTATTAACCTT
>JASGIE010000197.1:0-47347 GCA_049841055.1 Paludibaculum sp.
ACTCCCGCCGCGCGCGACGCCCGCGCATCGTCCACATTATCGCCGACGTAGATCAGCGGCCGTTCCCGGTCTAGCGCGGCGATCTTCAAAAGCCCCTCCGGATGCGGCTTCTGCTGTACCACATCATCGGCACCCACCATCGCCGCAATCGGCAACAACTATTTCGCAAAACGGTCAGCGTCATTTGCGCATTTCCTAAACCCGCAGCCGACCCGTGAAGATGCCGAAATCAAATCGGCTGTGCAGACGCTCCAGCATGCCCGGTAACGGCAGCCACCGCTCACGCTCCATCAGCCCCGGGCGCTTCTCATCGCCGGAAGAAGATCTCGTTGAACCGCGCCACCACCGTGTCATGATCCACGCGCGAACCAAGGTCCGCACAAATTTTCTGGGAGAGATCCCAATCGTTATTCCACCCGCCCTGATTCTTGTAGTCCTGAATCAGCTCACGCGCAATCGTTTGGCCGGTAAATAACTTCACCGTCTCGACAATCGTGGCCCGGTAACTTTCGCTGACATCCACCAGCACCCCGTCCATGTCGAAAACAATCATCCGCTCAGCCATCTACCAGATCTCCCGCAGCTCACGCATGAAGCGCTCTGTTTGCTCTGCTCGTCCCACGGTCACTCGAACCGCACCCGGCAACTCGTAACTACGATCGCGCACTAACACTCCGCGCCGCTTCAACTCATCGCGAATGGGCACCGCCCGCTCGCCCGCCTTGAACAAAACGAAGTTTGCTTCGCTCTTCCAATAGCCAATCCCCATCTCGTCAAAGAAACGATACAAGGTCTCCCGCGAGGCGATCGCCTCCGCCACAAACGAATTCACATACTCGGTATCAGTTACTGCCACCTTCGCTGCCAGTGCCGCCAGTAAGTTGACGCTGTACGGCGATTGAGCCTTCCTCATGTGAGCCATATTCGGCGCCGACGACATCAGACAACCCATCCTCATCGCCGCCATACCGTAGGCCTTCGAGAATGTCCGGCTCACGAACAAGTTCTGGTAACGCGGAATCAACGGCAGCGCCGTCACGTCCGCGAGAACTCGTAGTAAGCCTCATCGATGAGCACAGCAGGCGCCGCGGCGCCGCCTGGAGGATCTGCTCGACCACCTCAGAGCCGATTCCGCGTACCGGTCGGGTTATTCGGATTCGCCACCAGGATTGCTTTGGTCTTCTGGCCCACCGCCGCGAGCAGTTGCTCGACGGGAAAGGCTAGGTCTGCGGCCTCGGTAACGCACCTCGCGGACCGTGGCGCCCGCGAGTTCGGAATAGAACCGATACATCGCATACGACGGTGTCAGCACGATCACGTCGTCCCCGTCGTCGACATAGGTGTTCATCAGCACCTGAATCGCTTCGTCGGTCCCGTTGGTGAGACAGTAACTCGTCGGGCGTAACGCCAAAGAACTCGGCCAGCACCGGCCGCGTTTCTTCATACTCGGGATAGACCGCCAGCAACGTCTGCCGTCAGATTCCCGCAGATACTCGGCCACCGTGGGCGAGCAGCCCACCGTATTCTCGTTGAAGTCGAGCCGCAGCTTACCGGCTCGGCGTCCGGACGGCGGGTGATAAGGCGCCATCCGCAGCACGCGCCGGCCGCGGGCTGTCACAGGGCGTACCTCACGACGGACCGCGCATGGGCTTCGCAGGCCCTCGGCCCGCGCGAGCGTGCGTTATCCAGCCGGCGCTAGGCTCATTTCAGCGCCGGTCGCGTCGAAAGTATGCTGTACGAGAGATCACCTTCACAAAGTCTGCCGACGAAAGTCCCCCGCGCAGCCGCGCCGCTCCGCGACGTCGGCAACACATGATTGGGCCCAGAGGCATAGTCGCCCGCCGCTTCGGGACTGCCGCACCCAAAAAGACGCTGCCCGCATGCCGGATCAACGGCAGTAAGCGACGGCTCGTGCAAGCTCAAGATGTTCCGGCGCAAACCGGTTCGAAAACTCCACCGCCTCCTCCAGCGATCGCACCAAAAGTGCCGCGCGAGTTCCCTTGATCGCCACTCGCGCGGTCGCCGCGGTGGGTAGAGTCGCCAGTTGTCGCTCGACTTCCGCTTGCGACCGCTTGCGCCAGCGTTTGCGGAGGTCGTCAGTAGGATTGCCGACGCGTCTGTATCGTGTTCGGCCTGAGCCAGCATGTCGGCGGCAATCCAACGCGGATCGCCGTCTGCGGCGATGATGAGGATTTCCGTCGGACCAGCCACGAAATCGATGCCGACTTCGCCGGCCAGTAACTTCTTCGCCGCGGCGACATAGATGTTGCCGGGCCCGACGATGCGGTCGGCTCGCGGCACGGTCTTCGTTCCGTACGCGAATGCGGCAATCGCTTGCGCCCCACCGATCTGGAAGACGTCCGCTCCACGCCGAGCAGACGCGGTCGCCGAAGATCTCCGGCACGGCCTTCGGCGATGGCGACGCATGATCGTCGGCACGCCGGCCACCTGGGCCGGAATCACCGTCATCAACACAGTGGAGGGCAGGGGATAGCGGCCCGCCGGAATGTAGGCCGCCACGCAATCGAGCGGTCGCACGATCTGGCCGGGCGATTCCGGCCGCGGATCTGTCGCCTTCGCTTCGCCAGCGGCAGCTGCAACTTTGCATACGTCGCGGATGTTCTTCGCTGCGGTGTCGACCGCTTTGCGGAATGCGGGTGACAGCAGCATTGCTGCGCCTGTCAGTTCCGTTCCGCGGCACCGCCACGACTCCTGCGGTCGAACCCATCGAACTTCTGTGCATACTCGAGCAGCGGCCGCGTCGCCGCGCTTCCGCACCGCCTCCAGAATCGGCCGCACGGCCTGCTTCGGCTTCGTCGAGGCGGGCCGCCTTGCGCGCCAGTTATTGGCCGGCCTGCCTTCGATGTCTAGGATTCGTAGCATCGCTTACATCACGATCTTGTTCAACGGATATTCGACAATGCCTTGCGCGCCGGCTTCCTTCAGGCGCGGGATGATGTTGCGCACGGTGGACTCGTCGAGGATGGTGTTGACCGCCAGCCAATCGCCTCGCTCAGCTGCGAGATGGTCGGGTTCTTGAGGGCAGGCAGCACCGCGAGCACCGCGCTCCAGATTCGTCCTTTCCACGTTCAGCATCAGGCCTACCTTGCCGAGCGCATTGATCGCGCCCTCGCAACAGCATCTTGATATCTTCGAGCTTTGGCCGCTTCCAGTCGTCCTCCCAGGACAGCCTTGTTGGCGATTAACTGCGTGTTCGACTCGATCACCGTCTTCGACGATGCGCAGTTTATTCGCGCGCAGCGAGGATCCGGTCTCGGTCACTTCGACGATGGCATCGGCCAGATCCGGCGGCTTCACTTCCGTCGCCCCCCAGCTGAACTCCACTTTCGCGGTCACGCCGTGCGGCCGAGATACTTCTTGGTGAAGCCGACGAGTTCGGTGGCGATGATCTTGCCTTCGAGATCCTTCACGGACTTGAATCGGCGAGTTTCCGGCACAGCGAGCACCCAGCGGACTTTGCCGAAGCTCTGCTTGGAATAGATGAGGTCGGCGACGGTCTCCACCGTGCGCGTCGCTCTCCATCTACCCAGTCGTAGCCCGGTGAGGCCGGCATCGAGCACGCCGTCTTCGACGTAGCGCGCCATCTCCTGCGCGCGGATCAACATGCACTCGATTTCGGGATCGTCGATGGCGGGAAAGTAGGAGCGGGACGACGTCGTGATTTGAAATCCCGCGCGCCGGAACAGATCGACGGTCGCGTTTTCCAGGCTGCCCTTGGGGATTCCGAGTTTGAATTTCATGATATCTGCGCTTACCTCCGTATAAACGGCGTTCGGATCGTAGGTCTGCGCTTCGGTCACCTTCCACTCGCCTTCTTTCAGGGTCCGGAAGAAGCAACTCTCGTAGCCTTCGTGACAGACGCCGGGTCCGATGCGCCTCCACCTGCACCAGCACGCATCGTTGTCGCAATCGGTCTGGATCTTTTTCACCAACAGCCTGTGGCCGGACGTTTCGCCCTTGGTCCAGAGCTTGTTGCGGCTGCGGCTGTAGAAGGTGGTCAGCCCCGTGGCGACCGTCTTCTGAAAGGCTTCTTCGTTCATGAAGCCGACCATGAGTACACGGCCCGTGGTCGCATCCTGGACGACGGCGGGAATCATGCCGCCGGTCTTATTGAAGTCGAGATCCATAGTGTCGATTACTCCAGCAAACGAAAAGCCCGCCTGGTCCTAGCCGGACCGGGCGGGCTTTGAATCTTTCCCTGTGCTGCCTTGCTCAGGACAAAGAACGCCCGCCCACCCCATGATGATGGTGATGATGCCGGGCGATGTTCCGAACGAAGCGCATGAAAACTCAGTATAGCGCACCTGTCTCGCGTTCGTGAACGTTCCGCAGCAGTCATCGCAAAGTAAACTTCCGGCCAAACCGGGTCTGTCACGCCCGGGCGGGAGCATAATCGACTCGAGACGCCTTCGCATTCAGAGGACCAAGCATGATCTCCAGTCTCCTGCAGGACCTGCGCTACGCCGTCCGCACTCTTCGTCAGAATCCTGGATTCGCCGCTGTTGCCGTGCTCTCGCTGGCGCTCGGCATTGGCGTGAACACCGCCATCTTTAGTCTGATGGACGCACTTCTGCTCAAGCCGCTGCCCCTGGTGGTGGAGCCGGAGAGGCTCGTGCTGGTTTCCGATCCCGCCTCCGCCGGCGTCTCCATCGGCACCCAGACCGGTGTGCGCAGCCTCTTCACCTATGAGGAGTATCAGCGTATGCGGGCGCGGAACAATGTGTTCACCAGCATGCTCGCAGCCGAAAGCAACGCTTCCCGCCAAAACGTCAGCATTGGCGGCGGCACGCTGGAGGAGATGCGCACGCGCCTCGTCACCGGCGACTACTTCTCCACGCTCGGCGTCCAGCCGCTGCTGGGCCGCACCTTCACGGCCGCGGAGGAGACGGCGCCAGGCAGCGCGCCCTACCTCGTCCTCGGCTACAACTACTGGAAAAAGCGCTTCGGCCTCGATGCCGGAGTGCTTGGCCGGACGATTCAGATTCAGAAGACCTTCTACACCGTCGTCGGCGTCATGCCGCCCGCCTTCTTCGGTGAAACCGTGGGGGAAGCTCCGGACGCCTGGCTGCCCATGATCATGGAGCCGTTGGCCAAGCCTGGACGCGATTGGCTGCACGACGATCCTTCCAAGGCCGAAAAGGTGATGTGGCTGCTCGTTGCCGGCCGTCTCAAGCCGGGTGTTACCGCGCAGTCGGCCGAGGCCAGCCTCAATGTCCTCTTCCAGCAGATCGTCCATGAAGGGGTTGCTCCCAGTCTGCCGCCCGACCGTGCCCGTGAGCTCGCCGACCAGAAGATCAAGGTTCAGCCTGGCAACAAAGGCGCCTCACCCATGCGCGAGCACTTCGGCAAGCCCATCGTCGTGCTGATGGCCGTCGTCGGACTCGTGCTGCTGATCGCCTGCGCGAATGTTGCGAATCTGCTGCTGGCCCGTGCCGCCGCCCGTCAGCGGGAACTCGGCATCCGCCTGGCTCTGGGTGCCAGCCGAGCCCGCCTCATCCGCCAGCTCCTGCTCGAAAGCCTCTTGCTCTCCCTGCTGGGCGGAACGGTGGGTGTCCTTTTTCGCCTATTGGGCGAGCAAGGCCATGCTCCGGATGGCCGCCAACGGACCGAATCCGCCTCCTCTGAATGTCACCCCCGATCTCAGGATCCTCGCCTTCACGGCGGCCGTCTCGCTGTTCACCGGACTCCTCTTCGGGCTCCTGCCCGCCTTCCGTGCCACCAACGTGAATGTCGGATCCACGTTGAAGGAGAACTCGCGCGGCGTCATCGGCAGCGGCCGCCGCCTGACGCTGGGCAAAGCTCTGGTTGTGTCGCAGGTCGCTGTTTCGCTGCTGCTGCTGATCGGCGCGGGTCTCTTCCTGCGCACCCTCGACAATCTGCGCAAAGTCGACATCGGCTACCCGCGAGAGAACCTGCTGCTGCTCCGCATCGACGCGCTGGAGGCCGGTTACGACAGTCCGAAACGCGCCGTCGTCTTTCACAATCTGCTGGAGCGTTTCCGTTCCACACCAGGCGTGCGTGCCGCGACATTATCGGAAAACGGACTCTTCAGCGGCACCGAGTCTGGTGACCGCATCACCGTCGAGGGCTACAAACCGCAAAAGCGGGGCGACGACAGCGCCCGCTTCGATCAGGTGGGTCCCGACTATTTCGCCACCATCGGTGTACCCATCCTGATGGGCCGCGATATCGGACCTCAGGACACGGCGACCTCCGCCAAAGTGTGTGTCATCAACGAGACCATGGCAAAGTTCTACTTCGGCGGCGCCAATCCGCTGGGCAAGCACGTCACGGACGAGTTTCCCGATACGCGCGAGACTTTCGAAATCGTGGGGGTCGCCAGGGACGATCGAGACCACGGCCTGCAGGGCACCATTCACCGCCGCTTCTTCATCCCCTTCTATCAGGGCCTGGGCGGCACCCCGCCCGCCGCCAACTTCGAGATCCGCACTTTCGCCGACCCCAACAGCATGATGTCCACGCTGCGGCGCGAGGTGGAACAGACCGACCGCTCCCTGCCGATTCTCAGCCTGCGCGTCCTGGAGGAACTGATCGATCAAAACCTGACGCAGCAGCGACTGATCGCCAAGCTGTCCACATTCTTCGGCGGACTCGCCATGCTGCTGGCTTCCATCGGCCTGTACGGGGTGCTTAGCTACTCCATCGCCCGCCGCACCAACGAAATTGGCATCCGGATGGCCCTCGGCGCGCAGAGCCGCCGTGTCCTGGGCATGGTGCTGCGAGAGACGCTCATTGTGGTGGCTGCCGGCATCGCCGTGGGGGTTCCGGCGGCCCTGGGATTGACTCGATTTGTGTCCAGCCAACTGTACGGATTGGAGGCGAGCGACCCGTTGACCATCGCGGCGGCTTGCCTGCTGCTAGCCGCTGTAGCCATGGGTGCCGGTTGGCTGCCGGCCCGTCGCGCTGCCCGCGTCGATCCCATCATTGCTCTGCGCTACGAATAGAGCGGCCGCATTAAAGGGCTTGTCAACTCACTCGGATTCCGATATAACGGAAGCCGAGCCGTGAAACCGGATCCCTCAAAGTTCCTGCCGCTGCTGCCGGCGTCGCTGCATATCCTGCTGGCGCTGAGCGCGGGCGAACTGCACGGGTACGCCATCATGCAGGAGGTGGCGCGGCAGTCGGAGGGCCAGTACAAGCTCGGTCCGGGGACGCTTTACGACAACCTGCAGCGGCTCGCCGCGCAGGGTCTGGTGGAGGACGCGGGAGCCCGGGAAGGCGATGACGATCCGCGCCGCCGCTACTACCGGCTGGGTGCGCTGGGACGCGGCGTCCTCAGCGCCGAGGTGGAACGCATGGAAGCGATCGTCCACTCGGCCAAACTGCGGCTGGCGCGCGCGAAATTCGGGAGGGCGTGATGTTGCGGTCTCTCTATATTCAACTGTTGCGTCTCCATCCCGCGGCTTTCCGGCAGCGGTATGGCGATGAGATGCTCTCGATCTACGACGAAGCGGCGCGATCCGGCCGGCCCTGGCCGCTGTTCGGTGACGCCTGCCTCTCCCTGGGCCGTCAGTGGCTGCTGCGGGAACACGAACCCGAGCCGCAATCGGCAGCCGTGACTTCGAACGACGGGGTGCCGGTGTTCTATTGCGCTGACCAGTCGATGCCGCCCAAGAGTGCTCTGGTGAACGGCGGACTGGTGGCTCTCGCGGCCTTCGCCATCGTGGGTTTCGCCCTGGGACACGGGCAGGGGCGACGCCCTTGGAATACGACGTTTCAGGGCTCGAACCGAGCCGTGGCGGGCTCGACGGGCTTCGGCGTGGAGGGCAGACAGTCGGCGATCGCCTTTGGTGGCGGAGCAAGTGGCGGCGGTTCGGTCGCGCGCAGCGACGTGGGGACCGATTCCGTCTGGGTTCGAATTCTTCGCTTTTACAAAGACATTTTCTCCAGACCGAGGCCGCCGGCTCCGCGGGAAGAGGTCTCCGCTTCCTGGACGCCGGCGCCACCACCGGCCGCTGAGGCCAGGACAGCCCGGTCGATTGCCTATCTGTCGCTGTCGCCGCGGACGTTCGATGCGAATCACGACGGCGTTGTTTCGGCCGATGAGATCGCCAACGCCGGAGCGGCTTTGAGCGGCATGGATCGCAATGGCGATGGGCGTCTTACCGCGGACGACTATTTCTCGCCGATGCCCTCGTCCTCCCCCTCCGCGCCCAAGGGCGAGCCCGAGCCCTCCACACCAGCCCGGGCGGCGTCTCCGACTCCGCAGAGCCGTGCCGAGAGGTCAATCTATCCGACGCGCACGGCGGCTGAGTACGGCATTCTGCGGCAGCGGGGCGAAGGCTCGTACTCACTGGACATCGTGCAGACGGCGGAATCGACCGATCCCGAGGGGGCGCTGGTGCGCCTGCACCCGCTGCTCGAAGCCCTGGACACCAATCACGACGGCGAACTGTCCGCCGAGGAGATGCGCAACGCACCCGCGGTGCTACGCCGGCTGGATAAGAACCATGACGGGCGCATCACGATGGATGAGTGGCCGCTGACACCGGCGGTGAATACCAAGGTCCGCTGATTCGTTGCTCAGTCGCCGCTCGTGACGGTGCCCGGGGCAGGGAAGCCCTGTTGCACGGAGTCCAGCACCAGCACCCAGTCGTTCCCTTCGGCGGGCGTGCCCGGTGGAATGAACTTCTTTACTCCTTCATTCTTCAGCAGCCCGATGGACTTCGATTTGCCGTCGCGCGGGCTGTACCACCAGCCCATCAGTTTCTCGCCCGGCAGCACGCCCAGATTCAGCTCGAAGGGCCGGCCGGTGTAGGTGTAGGCGAAGAGATACCCTTTGCCTCGCGTGACGGCGACCCGGTCGTAGCGTGTGCCGTTCTCACCGGCGACGATGCTCTGATCCGGGATCCGTTCGAAGAACGGCCGCGACTGGATCAGTTTCGCGAGATACTGCATCTGGCTCGCACCGGGATCGTCGATCGCCTCGTACCACGGCTTTTTCGGGGTGAACGAAGGATCCTTGTCGACGGGCTTGTACATCTGCATCACTGAGTTGTCGCCGTAAGTGTGCCCGAATGCGCCCGCGAACACTGACCAGTAGGCGTAGCGGCGGCAGTCGTTCTCATTCCAGCGGGGCTGGGTCTTGTCATGGAGGCCACGCGGAATCTGTTCGTACGATGGTTCTCCATCAATGGTCGGTTTCACCGGCGTCAGCGCGTAGTCTTCGGCGACATAGCGCCAGTTGTCCTCACCCTTAGGCTCCGGACCTTCCGCATCCTGCTCGTAGCTCCGGTGGCCCGACTGGAACATGTTGAAGTCGAGCCACGGTTCGTTGTGGAACCACGTGGCCGACCGCGTCCGGCCGAAGGGATGGAACGTGATGAGGTGGTTTGGGTCGCCGTGGCGCAGCGACTGTCCCATCTTTCGCCAGACATCCTTGTGGACATCGCCCTGGATGTCGCCGCCTGTCATCCAGATGACATTGGGACGGTCTTTGTAGCGCGCCGCCAGCCAGCCCGCGTAGGCGGCCACGTTCTGGTCGTTCAATTCGCGCTTCTTCACCAGCGAGCCCCAGGCCGGCACCATGGCCAGATAGAGGCCGTGGCGGGCCGCCGCCGCCAGCACCCAGTCGACGTGATCCCAGTAGTCGTAGCCGGATTGCGCGTGGCCCGGTTTCTCGGCCGGCCGGGCCGGATCCTTCTCGATCAGCGCTGGAGCCCCGTAGGCATTGTGATCCGCCGCCGTGTGCAACAGCATCACCTGGATGACTGTGAAGCCCTTCGCGCGGCGGTCATCCAGATATCGTTCGGCCTCTTCGCGCGTCAACTGCTGAAATAGGAGCCAGCCCGTATCGCCCAGCCAGAAAAAAGGAGTCCCGTCCTTATGCTGCAGGAACCGGTGATTCTGCGAGACCACCAGGGCTCCATGCCGGAACGGGGCGTTGGTCTCGGCGGACAGCACGCCCCCCAGGCACAGCAGACCCAACAGAGCCCAAACCGCGGCTCTCATGGCGCTAGCTCAACTTCCAGGGCTTCCGGTATTTGCGCGACACGAGATCGTGCCCTTTCGACTTGCCGATGATCTTCTCTTTCTGGTCGTCCCAGTAGATCCGCTCACCGGTCCGGAAGGCGATGACGCCCAGCAGGCCGCCCTTGGTCAGGCGGAAGCCGTAGTCGATATTGCAGGTGGTCGTCTTGCGCGACTTGATGGAGTCGAGGAACTCCCGGATATGTCCGGGTGAATTGGGAATACTCGGTTCGGGCCGCGGGAAATCGGGGGCGAGTTTTCCCTTGGCCCAGATCTCATTCCGGTTGTAATTCGTGACCAGCGTCGCCTCTGTGCCTTCGAAGATGACGCAGCTGCCCATGTGCTCGTAGCCGGGACGGCCCTTGGGGTGCAGCGTCCACGACAGTACGAGATCCGGGTACTCATACAGGACTTCCAGCGTGTCGGGCGTCTCCGCGTTGTCCTCCACCAGCCAGCGTCCGCCGGCTGCCGACACGTTCTTTGGAGCCTTCAGGTCCAGCGCCCAATAGGCGACGTCGGCGTAGTGGCACCAGAAATCGATGAAATATCCACTGGAATAGTCCCAGAAATAGCGGTAAGTAAAGTGGGAACGATTCGGATTATACGGCCGCTTCGGGGCCGGCCCCTGCCAGAAGTCGTAGTCGAGCTCGGGCGGCGGTGCGGTGTCGGCCGGCTTGCCCAGGGACTTCTCCCCGCTGGCCAGCGCGCAGTAGACGCGGTTGATCTTGCCGAGCTTGCCGGACTGCACCATCTCCACCACGCGCCGGTAGTTCGGCAGGTCGTTGTGGATGTGGTTGCCCATCTGCGTCACGCGCGAGTACTTCTGCGCCGCATTCGCCATGGCCCGGCCTTCGCCGATGGAGTAACACAGCGGCTTTTCGACAAACACGTCCTTGCCCGCCTGGCACGCGTGTACCGTGGGCAGGGCATGCCAGTGGTCGGGCGTGCCGACCATTACGGCGTCGATATCCTTGCGCTCGAGCAGCTTCCGGTAGTCGTGGAAGATCTCGGCTTTTGTGCCGCGTGTCTTCTCCACGATGGCGGCGGCCCGCTCGGCATGTTTCTTGTCGAGGTCGCACACGGCCACCGCTTCCACATCGGGATGCTTGAGGAATTCGTTCAGCCGCCCGGTGCCCTGTCCGCCCAAGCCGATAAAGCCCACACGGATTTTGTCGTTCGCGCCCGGAGCCGCCATCGCCTTGTACTGCAGTGCTGTCAAGCCCATGCCCACACCCGCCGCCGTGGCCACGAATTCCCGCCGGGTCGCACCCGTGATCTGTGTTTCGTCTGGCATCGTTATCTCCTTGGTTTCGCCGCGCTTGGGCGGGCTTTAGCCCAGCCTAGTGCAACGCGTGTACCCACGGCAACACACCCGCCGCCGCACGCTGCCGGGTTTACGTAAAATTCTTGGGCCGCACGGAGAGTCGTGCTATTCTCCCTCAACATGAAGCCCTCGATTTGCGGTCTTTTCCTCGTTGTTTGCCTCGCCGGTTGCTCCACCGCGCCTCAGCCGGCCGCCCCTCCGGCCGAGCAGAAGGCCGCCACCCCTCCGTCCTGGGCTTCCTTTCAGGCCGATTTCCGCAAAGCCGTGAACGCCCGGGATACCGCCCTGCTGCGTCCGTTGATGTCTGAAAAATTTCAATACACCTTCGGTGATGGAACTCCCACCCCGGATCACGCTTTCCTGTTTTGGGAGCGTGCTGAGATCAAGGGCTGGGAGTCGCTGCAGGAGGTGGCCCGGCAGGAGGCCATCGACTTCACGCCGCCGCCCCAGTGGGGTTTGAAGGGCAAGGTCAAGCTGGCCCCGCCGGATGCGGCCAAGGACGGATACCGTCAGTGGCGCGCCGCCTTTGAGCAGCAGCCGGATGGAAGCTGGCGGTTCGTGAGCTTTCTGAACGGCGACTAGGGAGTCTGGAAGCAACCGGCCCGTCCTCGAAACGGCCGGCAGGAGAGCGGGGCCCGGCGCGATGATGCGCCCGCCGGGGTAACAAAGGGGGGGAGATGCCTGGAGCCTGGAAGGAGATCGACGACTATCTGCGCGCGCATGGTGTGCGCATTGGCCCGCCAACAACGGGGCAGACCACCGGGGGCGGTCACGCCACAAACTCCTACCACTACATCGGCACCGCCCGCGACTATGGCCTGTACGACAGCGACGCCGCCGCGGTTGCGCGCTGCCTGCACCCCATCGCCCGCATGCGGCATTCGCCGCTGGCCGAACTCTTCTTCGGACCTCTGAACATCTGGTACGTCGACGGAAACCGCGTACCGGGCAGCAGCATCGGCGGGCACATGGATCACTGCCACGCCGCCCTGGCGCAGGGGCGCCATATGCCCAAAAGCCATGCCACGCCGGCCGCCGCCCACAAGGTCACGCAGAAGACCGCCCGCCGCGCCCCGAAGACCTTCTCGCAGCCGTGGCAGGAGATCGACGAATTCCTGCGCCGCCGCGCCATCCGCATCGCGGCGCCTACCCAGGAACAGACTACGGGCGGCAAGCACGAGTCCGGCTCTTATCACTACCGCGGCCTCGCCCGCGATTACGGCGTCGGCGACTCCGATGCCCCTAAGGTGGCTCAGGCTCTGCTGCCGATCGCCCGCCGCCCGCGCGGGCCGATCTTCGAGCTGTTCTTCGCCCCGCTGAACATCTGGTACCAGGATGGACACCCGGTGGATCCCAAACGAATCGGCGGCCACACGGATCACGTCCATGTCGCCCTGGAGATCGGGCGCCATCTGGTCGGCGACGCGATTCCGCCGCAATCGACGGCGATTCCAGGCAAGTCCGGCAGCGGTTCGGGCCACGGAGCAGGACGCTCCGTGATGAGCGTGCTTGATTACGGTTCAGCCGGTACCGACGTCGTTCAACTCCAGCAGCATCTGAATGCCGCCGGAGCGCACCTCGTCGTCGATGGCAAGTTCGGACCGAAGACCGAGGAGGCCGTGCTCAATTTCCAGCGCGTCCGCGGCCTCGCGCAGGACGGCATCGTCGGCCCCAAAACCTGGGCCTCCCTCCTCAAGACCTAGCGTGACGGTAGATGGCTTCGGACGGAAACTCCAGACCGGTGCGGAAACGCATACCCTTTTGCGTGACGTGCCGGACCACCCCGCTGAGGACGTGCGGGTGATCGTCGGTGTACACCCCGACCCGCGACTGAACGGTGAGTTTACGATTCATCATGACGCAGATCCCCGCCTCGGAACGGTTCATCACCGCCGGCTGCTCCTGATGGTATTCGCCGCTGTTTTCCACCCAGGCCATCCGAACCTTCCCGGTGGCTGGACGGCGTTCTCTGACGCGTTTCTCGGACATACAAATTCCCCTGATTCAGCATAAGGATCCCGGCATCCTGGACGAAATGGGGCAACTGGGGTAGTAAGTACTGGGCAAAGGGTCCCAGAAACGGGAGGACCGGCCGGCTGGCCGTCTATACCGGCCTGGCGATACCCAGCTTTTTCATCCGGGATTGGAGCGTGGTGCGCTTCATCCCCAGCCGGGCAGCCGCCCCGCCCTCGCCGCTCAACTGCCACTTCGCATCGCGCAGCACCTGCAGGATATGGCCGCGTTCGGCCTCCTCCAGGGTGAGGGATGCCTGCACGGCGGCGGCCACCGGGCTGCTGTCGGCCTGTGCGGTATTTCGCAGTTCCCCCAGCGGCACCCGCAGCACCTCGCTGGGTGAGAGAATTACCGCGCGTTCCATCAGGTTCTCGAGTTCGCGCACATTGCCCGGCCAGTCGTAGCGCGTCAGGGCCTCCATGACCTCGCCGGGAATCCGTTCGATCTTGCGGCCCATCCGCCGGGCGAATTTCTGCACGAAGTGGCGCACCAGCAGCGGGATGTCGTCGCGGCGCAGCCGCAAGGGAGGCAACAGCACCGGGAACACATTCAACCGGTAGAAGAGGTCCATGCGGAAGGTGCCGTCGGCGACCATCTGCTGCAGGTTGCGGTGCGTCGCCGCCACCAGGCGGACATTCACTTTCAGCGTTCTGGTGCCGCCCAGCCGCTCAAATTCGTGCTCCTGCAGGGCGCGCAGCAGCTTGGGCTGTAACTCGAGAGGGATGTCCCCGACTTCGTCCAGGAAGAGCGTTCCTTCGTGGGCCAGTTCAAACCGGCCCAGCTTCTGCTGGATGGCTCCGGTGAACGCGCCGCGCTCATGCCCGAACATCTCGCTCTCCAACAGCCCGGTGGGAATCGCCGCGCAGTTCAGCTTCACGAAGGTCCGCTCCGCCCGCGGGCTCAGCTCGTGGATGGCCCGGGCGATCAGCTCCTTGCCCGTGCCGGTTTCCCCGATGATCAGCACGCTGGCATCGGTCGGCGCCACGGTCTGCACCTGCTTCAGGACGGCCCGGAAGGCGGCATTGTCGCCAATCATCTCGCGGAAGTTGTACTCGGTGCGGATCTCCTCTTCCAGGTAGAGCTTCTCGTCCGAGAGCTTGTCGCGCAGTACCTGGATTTCGCGAAAGGCGAAGGTGTTGGCTACCGCGATGGCGATCTGCGCCGCCACCTGGGTGAGGAACTGCACATCGTCATCGTGGAAGGCGTCTTTCTCGAAGCTGCTCAGGTTCAGCGTGCCGATGACTTTTCCGCGCACGATCAACGGGACGCTCACCGCGCTCTGGAAGCCCTCTTCCAGGAGCCGGCGCGACACGGGGCTGTCGAACTCCATCAGTTTGGCCCGGTCGGCCACCAGCGGCTTCTGCGTCTCCACCGCGATGCGGGCCGGGGAGAGGCCCAAAGGGATGTCCATGCCCTCTTTCATGAAGAGCTCGCCGCTGGGATAGTCGAGGGCATAAAGCTGCATTACCTGGCGGTCCGGAGAAAGTACGGCCAGGCTGGCGTAGTCGTGTGCCACCACGCGCCGCAGTCCGCCGACGATTCCGGAGAACAGCGCTTTGGGGTCCAGGGAGCTCATCAGCGCGTTGGTGATCTCCAGCAGGACGTTCAGCCGGTCCCGCTCGTGCTCCAGTTTCTTCTGGAACAGAGTGCCTTCTCGTAGTTCAGGACGTTGTCGACGGCCACCGCCACCTGGGCCGCCACATGCTGCATGAATTCGATTTCGCGCGGCTCAAAGGGGCTCAGGGCCGTCCGGCCGAAGCCCATGGCGCCCAGACGGCGTTGGGCGGTCGTCAACGGCAGGTAAGCGCAGGAGGACACGCCGCTCTCGCGCAGTTTTCCGATCAGCAGGGGCCAGCGTTTCTCGCGGGACAGGTCGTCGATCTGCATCGGAGTCTGGCGGCGCCAGCACAGCCCGGCCGGGGAATCGTCCACCTTCAGTGCATGATTCGGAACGTCCGGGATGTGGCCGTCGCTCGTTTCCAGCCAGTGCATCCGCATCTCATCGCGCTCCGAGTTGTGGAGCACGATGGTGACGTAATCCAGTTGCACCACTTTGGGCAAGCTGTTGTATAGGTCGCGCAGTAAAGCCTGCATATCCTGATGCCTCAGAATGGACCGCGAGACATCGAGCAGTGCCAGGAAGCTGTTGTCCACCCTTCTAGGGTAGCCCGATCAGCGGCCGGGGGCTCGGAAGAGAGCTGTCAGCTATCAGCTATCAGCTGTCAGCTATGCGCGGAGAACCCGCGGGTTTGCAGCTGACCGCTGACTGCTGATCGCTGACAGCTCCCGACACCCTGCTCAGTCGACGTGAATCGGTCCTGTCGTCACTCCGCTCTTCTTCATGAAGAACGTCAAGGGTACAGCGGCTGCGAACAGCACGGCCAGCACCCAGAAGCCATCGATGAACGCCAGTAGCGTGGCGTTCTTCACCGTGAGTCCATACATCATGCCGAAGGCCTTCTGGGCCGCGTCGGCCGCGCTGGCGCCGCCCAGTTGCATGACATGCTGCGTGGCGTCGAGCATCGAGCGGTAGGCTCCATCCAGCGGCGTCAGGTGATCCACCAGGCGGTTCTGGTGGAATTGCGCCCGGCGGGCCAGCAAGGTGCTCGCCATGGCGATGCCGGCGCTGCCGCCCACGTTGCGCGCCAGATTGATGATGCCGGTGGCGTAGCTCGTCTTCTCCTTCGGAATGAAGTTGAACGCCATGGCGTTGATCGGGACGAACAGGAATGCCAGCCCCAGGCTTTGCACGGCCCTCGCCACGGCGAAGGTGCCGAAATCGGCGTCCAGGCTCAACCTGGTCATCATCCACAGCCCGATAGCCGAAATGCTGAATCCGATCGCCACCAACCGCCGCGCCTCGAACTTCCTCAGCAGCATACCCACCACGGGCATCATGAACAAGATCACCAGCCCGCCCGGAGAGAGCACCTGGCCGCTCAGGGTCGCCGTGTAGCCCATCAACTGCTGCAGGAACAGCGGGATCAACAGGGTGCTGCCGTAGAGCACGAAGCCCAGGGTGAACATGGCCACGGTGGATATCGCGAAGTTCCGCTCCTTCAGCAGCCGGAAGTCGACCACCGGATTCTTCTGCCGCAGTTCCCACCACACGACACCTACGAGCCCGATCACCGCCACCACCGCGGCGCGCACGATGAAGGTGGAACCAAACCAGTCGTTGCGCTGGCCTTCATCCAGCACGATCTCCAGCGAGGCCAGACCCAGCGTCAGCAGGCCCAGGCCCAGGAAGTCCAACTTCGATTCCTTCAAACTGATGCGCTCCAGATATGGCGGATCGTGGATCAGCCAGTTGGTCAGCGTGAGAGACAGCAAACCCACCGGGATATTGATGAAGAAGATCCAGCGCCAAGAGAAGTTGTCCGTGATCCAGCCGCCCAGCGTGGGCCCGACCACGGGCGCCAGCACGACGCCCATGCCGTAAATCGCCATGCCCATGCCCTGTTTGTCCGCCGGAAAGCTCTCGCGGACGATGGCCTGCGACACCGGCTGCAAGGCTCCGCCGCCCACGCCCTGCAGGACACGGAACAGAATGAGCATACCCAGGCTCAATGCGAAGCCACACATCAGGGAGCTGATGGTGAACAGCAGCACGCAGGCCATGTAGAACCGCTTGCGGCCGAACAGCGCCGAGAGCCAGCCGCTCAAGGGCAGGATCACGGCGTTCGATACCAGGTAAGACGTCAGCACCCAGGTGCTCTCGTCGACAGACGCCGAAAGACTCCCGGCGATGTGCGGCAGTGCCACATTGGCCACGCTCGTGTCCAGCACTTCCATGAACGTGGCGAGCATGACGACCAAGGCGATGGTCCACGGACTTGTTTTTCTCATGGCGCCCTCCAGATCCTCTCTCGCGCCGTTATCGCGTCACGATGGTGGCTTCCACGTTCAGGCCGGGCCGCAGCACCATGCCCTCCGGCAGCTTGTCGAGGACGATCTTCACCGGCACGCGCTGCACCACCTTCACGAAGTTGCCGGTCGCATTCTCAGGCGGCAGCAGACTCATGCGGGCGCCCGTCGCGCCGGCCACCGAATCCACCCGGCCCGTCACCTTACGGCCCAGCATGTCCACTTCGATCTCGGCCTTCTGGCCCGGCCGCACATCGCGCAACTGCGTCTCCTTGAAGTTCGCCGTCACCCACGTGCCCTGCAGCGGGATCAGCATCAGCAGGCCCTGGCCGGGTTGCAGGATCTGGCCCTGTTCGACGCTCTTGCGCGTCACCACGCCCGCCACTGGAGCCTTGATCTGCGTGTAGCTCAACTGCAGCTCGGCATAGGCGAGATTTGCCTTGGCCTGTTCAATCGACGCCAGCGCCGACTGCGCCTCCGCCGTCCTGACGGAAACCTGCTTCTGCCCGGCCCGAGCCTGCGAGACCGATGCGCGCGCCTCTTCCACCCGCGCCTTGGCCGCCAGAATCGCGGCCCGCTTGTTCTCGGTGTCCTTGCCGGCCGAGTCGAACTTCTCCTTCGCCGCCTGCAACTGACTCTCGGCGACCCGCGCCGACGCCACATAGGCGTCGTACTGCTGCCGCGAGATCTCCTGCTTTTCGGCCAGCGGACCCATGCGCTCCAGGTCCGCCTGCGCCTTCTCGTTGTTGGCCTTCATCGCCGCCACGTTGGCCTTGGCGTAAGCCAGTTCCGATCCGGCGGACTGTTCCAGGTTCACCTGGGCCCGCAGCAACTCGGCTTCCGCCGTCTGCAACTGCGCCTGGGCGCCGGCCGTGCTGCTGGAGGTCGTTTCGGCCGTCAGCGGCACACTGACAGCGGCCGCGGCCGACTGGCTTTCGGCCAGCGCCAGCGCGGCCCGCGCCTGCTGCACCTTGACTTCGTAGTCCCGCGCGTCGATCTCCACCAGGACATCGCCGGCCTTCACCGCCTGGTTGTCATCCACCGCCACACGCGCGACATTCCCGTATACCTTCGAGGCCACCGGCACCAGGTTTCCGTCCACCTGGGCGTTGTCCGTCGTCTCCCGGCCCTGCAGGCTCAGGAAGGCCATCGACCCCAGCGCGATGGCGACCACCGCGGCACTCGCGGCGATGATTTTCCAATTGCGTTTCATGTGCGTGATCTCCTTAATCCGTGTCGCTTAGCGTGCGTACATCAGTTCCATCTGACCCGTGGCCCGTGCCAGTTCGGCGCGCGCCTGGTTGTAGCGGTAGAGCGCGGCGATCTGTTGATCGCTGGCCCTGGCCAGTTCGTCCTGGGCGGTGATGACTTCAATGTTGTTGGCCACCCCGGCCGAGAAGCGGTCGCGCGCCTGCGTGACCTCTTCCTTGGCCAGTTCCACGGTGGAGTTGGCCACATCCACCTGTGTGCGCGCCGCCTTCAGTTCCGCCTGCGACGTCTTCACTTCCTGGGCGATCTGGTTTTCCAGTTCCTGCCGCTGCTGCTGCAGCTTCTTGATCTCGATTTGAGCCTTGGCGGTCAGGGCGCCGATGCGCCCACCGGTGTAGATGGGCATGCTCAGCTCGGCGCCGAAACTGTAGGCGGGAATCGCATTGTTCGGGTGCGTCCCCTGCAGGCTGTAGCCGCCGATGAGGCTCACCTTCGGCAGATTCTCCGCTTTGGCGGCCTTCTCTTCCAGTTCCAGACCGCGCATCCGGGCACCCAGCGCCTTCATTTCAGGCCGTTGCAGCATGGCGGAGGCAATGGCGCTCTCACCCGGAAACTCGGGGGTTTGAAAGAAGGTGCCCGCGTCGTCCAGTTCCACGGCCCGGATGTTCAGCAGCCGCGCCAGCGCATACAGAGAGGTTTCAAACTGGGTCTTGGCGACGATGAGGCGCTGCTGCTCGTTCTGCATCTGAACCTGGGCGCGCAAGGTGTCGATGCGCGTGCCCGCGCCGTTCTTTTGCAGGTCCGAGGCGAGATCGAAGAGCGCTTTCGCCAGATCGAACCGGGACTGCGCGGCGGTGATGTCGGCCGAGGCTCTCAGGCTGGCGAGGTATTGGGAAACGACCAGCAGGACGTACTGTTCGCGGGTCGAAAGCTCCTGCGCGGTCTGGCTGTCGACCATCGCCTTCGATGCCTTGTAGCGCTGCCACAGGCTCATATCGAAGACCGAGAGCGAAGCTTGGGCGCCGGGTTGGAAGATGGGGAAGGGGCCGACGTGCTGGGGGAATCCGGGGATCCGTTTGCCTAACGTGGATTCGATGTTGCCGCGCTGCACGGTCTCCTTGACCGAAATGCCAACCTGGGGCAGCAGCCCGGATTTCGCAATCACTGAGTCCTGCTGGCTCTCGGCAATCTGCAGCTTCGCAATCTGGATCTGCGGATTCTGCCGCAAGGCCAGATCCACTGCGCCGCGCAGGGTAAGCTTTACGGCCGGCTCCTGCCCCTGCGCCGCCATCAGCGCCAGAGGGAGAAGCCAAATTGCTTTATTCATCGTCGTCATCTCCGTATGCCCGGAAAAGGGCATGCCGGATGCCAGACGACTGAGCCAGTCAAATCATGAAGTTAACAGGAAGATCACTTCACCTGCCGAAATGTCGGCGCCGAAATGTCGGCAGGTGCCGAGGGGTCGGCGGGCTCGCTCGTCGAGAAGTCGAAAGAAGCTTGCCACTTCGGTGCATGTTCCGGCCAGCGAGCGGATAGGCCATGCTCCGTCCGGAGCTCGCGCAGGAGTTCCTTGATCTTCTCCGGGTACACACCCCGGATCGTCGCCTGCTTCTCGAAGTGCTCCCGGTACGACCGCGCCAGATGCGGGAACGACTTCTCGACAAACGGCAGGAACACCGCTCGCGCGCTATCCCTCAGGAAGACGACCTGGGCCCCGAAGTTCTTTGCGCCCGCGGCTACGGCAGCCTGCGCGACCGCGGCCAGACTCTGCTTCGAGTCGTTGATGCCCGGCATCACCGGACAGGCAAAGACACTGGTTTCTATGCCTTGCGTGCTCAGGGCGCGCAGCGCGGCGAGGCGCAGGTCGGGCCTCGGGGCCATCGGTTCCAGCAAGCGGGCCAGGGCCGTGTCCGTCGTCGTGACCGTCATGTTTACCCGCACATTGTTCCGCTGGGCAATCTTGATCAAGAGGTCGGCATCGCACGCCACCAGGTCCGACTTCGTCGTGATCGCCAGGTTGAAGTTCTGACGCCGGGCGAAGACCTCCAGCACACTGCGCGTCAGCCCGTAGCGTCGTTCGGCTGGCTGGTAGGGATCGGTTGCGGTCCCAATGGCGATCCATTCGTCCGGTTTCACGGTGCGCAGTTCAGCGGAAAATGACGAAAGGTCGAACTGCTTGGCGAAGATCTTCCTCTCGAAGTCCTGAGGCTCGCGAAACTCCATGAACTCGTGCGTATACCGCGCGTAGCAGTATTGGCAGCCGAATTCGCAGCCGCGATAGGGGTTGATGGTCCACTCAAAGGGCATACGCTCCCCCGTGCAGCGGTTCAGCAGATGGCGCGTGTCCAATTCCCGATACTCGACCCGCGCCTTCTGCTCCAACTGGCCGCCCTCTCTGGCCAGCTTGGCGATGCCGGAGAACATGCAATCAGTTTCGCTTTTTGTTCTCCGCTTGTCAACCCCCGCCGCTTCCTGGACTTGTCCGAATCATTTCCCGCTACAAAACATTATTGGCGACAATATTTTCAATAGTCTGGCGGAGCCCCGCAAACTGAGATAATGTGGGGCGCATGCCGACCGACCGCCGTTCGTTTCTCAAGATCGCCAGCGCCACGCCCGCCGCTTTATCCGCCCAGATCGCGCCGCCCGGTGCGAGCGGCGGGGTGCCCTGGCCGCGCAGATTCGCCGGCGTTCAACTACAGCAGATCGCCTTTCCCCTGGGCGGGATCGCGGCGGGCTCCCTCTCGCTGGGCGGGCGGGGCCAACTGCGGGACTGGGAGATTTTCAACCGTCCGGACAAGGGTAACTCGCCCAACTATGCGCTGCCCGCCATCTGGGCCCAGGTGGGCGACCGGAAACCCGTCGCCAAGATTGCCGAGGCGCGCTACCTGCCGCCCTATGAAGGCTCGAGCGGACTCGGGTCGAACAACATGCCCGGCATGCCGCGCCTGGACACGGCGGTGTTCACCGGCTCTTACCCCATGGCCCACATCGATTTCCGCGACCGGCGCCTGCCGGTGCGGCTCTCGCTGGAGGCGTTCACCCCGATTTTCCCGCTGGACGCCGACGAGTCGGGCCTGCCCGTCGCCATCCTGCGCTACAAGGTGACAAATCCGGCCCCGGCCTCGGCCAAGGTCGCGCTGTGCTACTCCATCGACAATGTGGTGGATAAGGGCGACGGCCGCACCAATACGGAAAAGTCCTCTTCCGCCTTGCGCGGCCTTGTCATGTCGAATCCTGGATTGGCCGCCGATCATGACCTCAAGGGCGACTTCACCCTGGCCGCCCTGGGCGACGGCGAAGTCAGCATCTGGCGCGGCTGGCCGAAGGGCCGCTGGTGGAACAGTCCGATGCTGTTCTGGGACGAGTTCTCCGCCAAGGGCCGCCTGGAAAAGGAGCCGGATCCGCGCAACGCCGTGGGTGCCGTTTCCATCCGCAAGGAGATTCCCGCTGGCGGATCCGCCGATTTCACGTTCGTGCTGGCCTGGCACTTCCCCAACCGGACACCGGGCCGCTGCGGCTGGCATTCCGACAAGGGCGACGAGAAGACGCTGATCGGCAACTACTACTCGACGCGCTTCAAGGACTCGTGGTCGGCCGCGGAGTACCTGGCCGCCAATCTTCCGGTTTTGGAGAAGAAGACTCGCGCGTTCGTCCAGGCCATGCGCGACTCCACCTTGCCCGGCGCCGTGAAGGACGCCGCGATGAGCAACCTCTCGACGCTGGCCACCACCACCAGTTTCCGTACCTCCGATGGCGAGTTCCACGGCTTCGAGGGCGTCAACGACAAGGCGGGCTGTTGCCACGGGTCGTGCACGCACGTCTGGAACTACGAGTCGACCACGGCCATGGTCTATCCCACCCTGGCGCGCAGTCTGCGCAATGCGGCGTTCGGGCACATGATGGACGAACGGGGCGCCATCCATTTCCGCGAGACGCTGCCCACCAAGGGCGCCCGCTCCGGTCTGGCGGCCGCCGACGGGCAGATGGGCCAGATCATGAAAGCCTACCTGGACTGGCGGCTTTGGGGGGACCGGGCCTGGCTGAAGAAGCTGTACCCCGCGGTGAAGAAGTCCATTCAATTCTGCTGGGTGCCGGGCGGCTGGGACGCCGACAAAGACGGTGTCATGGAGGGCGCGCAGCACAATACCTACGATGTGGAGTTCTACGGGCCGAATCCAATGTGTGGCATCTACTACCTGGGTGCGCTGCGGGCCGGGGAGGAGCTGGCCAAAGCGTCCGGCGACGCCGCCTTCGCCGCGGAGTGCCGGGGCCTATACGAACGAGGCCGCAAATGGATTGAAGCCAACTTGTTCAACGGCGAGTACTTCATCCAGAAGGTCCAGGGCACGAAGAAATCGGGGGTAGCCAAGGCGCTCATCTCCGATATGGGCAGCGAAGACACGGAGAATCCGGAATACCAGGTGGGCAATGGGTGTCTCGTCGACCAACTCATCGGCCAGTATCAGGCCGAGGTCTGCGGCCTGGGTCCCCTCGTCAATGAGGAGATGATCGGGAAAACGCTCAAGTCGATCTACCAGTACAACTACAAACGGGAAATGTTCGACCATGAGTGCGTCCAGCGGACCTACGTGCTGAACGACGAAGCCGCGCTGGTGGTCTGCGACTACGGCAAGGGAACCCGGCCGCACATTCCGTTTCCCTACTACGGCGAAGCCTTCACCGGGCTGGAGCATGCCACCGCCTCGCACATGATCTACGCGGGCATGGCGGCCGAGGGCATGGAATGCTTCGTCAATGTCAGGAAACGCTATGACGGGCAGCGCCGCAACCCGTGGAATGAAGCCGAATGCGGCCACCACTACGCCCGCGCCATGTCCGCCTGGAGCGGGATCCTTGCCCTGACCGGTTTCATCTACCATGCCCCGGAGCGGAAGCTGATCCTCAAGCCGCAGCATAAGTTGACTGAATTGAAGTGCTTCTGGTCGACCGCGAGCGGTTGGGGGGTGTTCGAACTCGGCTCGGCCGGTTTGAAACTGATCGTCGAAGATGGATTCCTGGAACTGGCGGAAGTGGAGCTGGCCAAGCGGTCGGTTAAGCTGCCGGAACCGGTGAGGATCACTCCCGGGCAGCCCTACAAGATTGCCTGAAAAATAAATGTCCCTTAACCACCCTGAATTGCGCTAACAGAGTTATGGAATCCCGGGGCCGCCTTCGAGGGGAAGGCCTCTGGGTTCCTGGCACGGCTGGGCCACGTCCGCGAGTCTCCCTACGCGCGATGTTCTGACCCGGGCCTTCAGCGTGTCATGGAGATTCCGGCCTGGGCGCGCGCTCTCGCAGCGCCAGGGACTGAACCTCATCTTCTGGGGGGCCGCCGCTACCTCGGCCCCCACTTTTGATCCACTGGAAACCTACTCCGGCCATACATGCATCCAAACGTCAGAGGGCGTGCACTGGCACGCTGATGCGGAGGAGGGTCGAGTTCATGCGTACACTGCTGATAGGAATGCTGGCGGCAGGTTGTCTGTTCGCCGGCGAACCGGAAGCGCTTCAAATTGATGCCAACATCCGGGAGCGGCACATGCCGTACCTGATGATGATGGATCCGGTCTTCGACTCGGCGGACAGCACGAACATCGTCGGATACACGCGATGCGGCGACTCCGCTATCTGGACCGGCCACTATCTGGCGGCCGAAAGCTACCGCTGGAACGTGACGCGCTCCCCCGAAGCCCTGGCCAATGTGATGGATGCGCTGAACGGCATCCGCAAGCTGCTGGATGTCACCGGTGTCGATGTGCTGGCCCGTTGTGCCGTTCCGGCCGACTCGGACTGGGCCACCGGCATCATGAGCGAAGAGAGCTCGCACGGAATCCGGTCCGGCATGGTGGACGGGCAGAGCTACCTCTGGGTGGGAAACACGTCGCGCGATCAGTACTCGGGCGTCTTCTTTGGGCTCACGGCCGCCTGGAACCTGGTGGACGACCAACTGGCGCACGACTGGGTGTCGATGCTCGCCACCCGCATGTTGAACAACCTGCTGGATCACGGCTGGCTGGTCAGAATGCCGGAAGGCGACATCTCCACGACGTTTATCGTCCGTCCGGACCAGCAGCTCAGCCTGCTGAAGCTGGGCCGGCGGTGCAATCCCAAACGCTTTGAAACGGCCTACAAGTCGCTGGCCAACCTGGCGGGCTATACCACCGTGGTGCCCATCGCACTGGAAGTGGAAGACCCCTACAACTCCTACTTCAAGTTCAACCTGGATCACATCAACTTCTATAACCTGCTCACCAGCGGGGACAACTGGTGGGTCCGGCAGAACTATGTGAACGGGTTCGACGTGCTGCGCAAAACCACCGACGATCACGCCAATCCGTTTTTCGACATGATCGATACGGCGATCAACGGGCGGACGGAGCAGCGGGACGAGCATGTACGGACCTACCTGGAGCAGTGGCTGCAGCGCGGCCGGCGAGACAACTGGACCGATCTTCGCCCCATCTATCCGAGCTGCGGCGGCGACGAGAACCGCGCCTGCCAGGTGATCCCTGTGACGGAGAGGCCACCCACGGACTTTCTCTGGCAGCGCAGCCCGTTCCAGCTCTATGGCGGGTTGTACGGCACGATCGAAGGCGCGGGGATCGACTATATCCTTCCCTATTGGATGGCCCGCTATTACGGTGTACTCACCGACTAAGCCTCCGCCGGGGCTTGTGATTTGCGCTAATCTGGCCCATGAGGGGGCTTGACTATGCAGTACGCCAAGCGAGTGTCTCCACACGCTTCAAATGGCCACGGATTGCATTGCTTCCCGGGCCTGCTGGTTTGCCTGATCCTGTTGCCGGCGTTGGGCTTAGCCGCCGACCCGGCTGTGAAACAGATCACCGTGGACGGTAAGCAATCCTGGGTGGACACGGGCCTCGACGTCCAGCCCGGCGATATGGTGAAGATCGAGGCCTCGGGCAGCCTCAAGTATTCCGATGCGGCGCAGAGTTCCGGCCCCGAAGGGCTGGCGCGCGGCTGGAAGGATCTCATCCGCGTCCTGCCCGTGAATGATGCCGGCCGCGGCGCCCTGATTGGGCGCATCGGTTCGGAAGGTTCGGCTCGTCCCTTTTTCATCGGTGAGCGCCGCGAAAGCCGCATGCCCGTGGCGGGCCGGCTGTTCGTGGGTCTGAACTCCGGCAGCTCCACGGCCGAAGGCGAGTTCAAGGTGACTATCCAGCTCACCAGCCGCGCCAAGGATACGGAAACCGAGTTCAAGGGCGTGCTGCCGCCCGTCACCGAGGCGGAGCTGGCCCAGATTCCCCGCCGGGTCGTCGACAAAGATGGCAACGAAGGCGACCGCGTCAACTTCCTGGTCCTTGGTACGGAAGAGCAGGTGAAACAGTCGCTGCTTGCCGTCGGCTGGGTGACTGTGGATCGCAGTGTGAAAGATACGCTGCTGCGTGGCGCTCTGGGCACTCTCTCCAAACAGGCTTATCTGACCATGCCGATGAGCGAGCTGATGGTCTTCGGACGCGCGCAGGACTACGGATTCGCGATGTCGGATCCCATCAAGACCGTGATGGCGCGCCACCATTTCCGCCTCTGGAAAGCGCCCTTCACCGTGGGCGGGCTCACGCTGTTCGTGGGCGCCGGCACGCACGATATCGGCTTCGACAAGGATCAGCGCAACGGCAACATCACGCATAAGATCGACCCCGACACCGATCTTGAGCGCGAGTACATCGGCGACACCCTGAAGCAGAGCGGCCAGGTGGTGAAGCTCGACTACGTGACGCCCAAGGACACGGTGACCAAGGCCAAGACCGCCCACGGCGAGGAGTTCCACTCCGACGGCCGCATCCTGGTGGTCTACCTCAAACCTGAGAATGGCGACGTCTCCGAGCAGTTCAGCGACTACTTCTGCTCGGTTCTGGCGCAGAACAACCCGGATGGAGAAGATCTCGGTCCCTGCAGCAAGTGGCTTCAGACGCCGGGCAAGAGCAACATGAAGCTGGGCGAGATCCCGAAGGACTACAGGATTCTCGTCGTGCCGGGCATCATGAACACGTGCGTTGCCGATACACCCGCCTATGACAAGGGCCGGAAGGTGCTGACCGACAAATACGGGCTGACGACCGAACTGCTGTCGGTGCCGAACGATTCCAGCGAAGCGAACGCCAAGGCCATCGCGACCTTCCTGCAGGAAAAGATGAAGGACGATAAGCGCAAGTTCATCGTGGTGGGGTACTCGAAGGGGACTCCTGATCTGCAGGTGGCGCTGGCCCAGGAGCCCGGAGTGAAGGAGAGCGTGGCGGCGTTCATCAGTACGGCAGGCGCCTCCGGCGGCTCGCCCGTGGCCGATTCGCTGCCGATGCAGCTCGACGCGTACCTCTCGAAGGTGAAGCAGGGCAAATGCCAGGGCAATCTGGCCGAGGGCTTCAAGAGCCTCAAGAAGGACATCCGGCAGAGGTTCCTTTCCTCCTACCCGCACCCGATGGTGCCGACCTACTCCCTGGCCGCGGTCACCACCGCCGAGTCGGTGCCAAAGACCGCCGCCCAGACGTTCAAGATGCTGTCCGCCTGGGACAAGTACAACGACAGCCAGTTGCTGAAGCTCGACCAGATCATCCCCGAGTCTAAGTACCTGGGCGTGGTGAACTCAGACCACCTGAACGTGGCGCTGTCGATGGGCAGCACCTTCCCACGCGCCGCGGTGCTGGAGGCAACGGTCCGTTTCGTCATCGACGATCTGAATAAGAGCGGAGTGATCAAACCGGCCGAGACGACCAAGACGGAACCCAAGAAGAAGAGCTGGGCGGATGGCTTTGGCCAGTAGCCTGCCGCTGGGCCTGGCGCTGGCCGTTGCGGCCCTGTCCGCGGCGGACCTGCCCCGGGGGCAGGTGATTGACCGCGTGGAAGTGCTGGGCAACGAGCGTCAGACCTACGCGTTGTTTCTCCCCTCCAACTACTCCGCGGACCGGAAATGGCCGCTCCTGGTGTGTCTCGACCCGGGCGCCCGCGGCAAGGTGCCGGTGGAACGCTTTGCGGCGGCAGCGGAAAAGTACGGCTTCATCGTCGTGGGTTCCAATAACTCGCGCAATGGCCCGATGTCGGTCTCGGCCGAAGCAATCATGGTGTTGAGCGAAGAACTGCCGCGCCGCTATGCGATCGACGACCAGCGGCGCTTTGCCTGCGGACTGTCGGGCGGCTCGCGCGTGGCGCTGTCGTGGGCGCAGGCCGCGAATCTGAACGGCGTGATTGCCAATGCGGCGGCCTTCGGTCCGGGCGGTATTCCCAAACAGCGTCCCTTTTCGATCTACGCCGTGGCCGGTGAGGACGACTTCAACTACCACGAGCTGTATTCCATGGCCCTCGAACTCGGACAACGGGGCTGGCCGGTGCGCTTTGCGGAGTTTGCAGGCGGCCACGAATGGCTGCCGGCGGCGCAGGCCGACGAGGCGCTGCAGTTCCTGTCCGGCAAAATCGGTCCGCAGACTCCTCCTGATTCCAAGGAAGAGCGCAAAATGGCCGACCGCTTCAACCGCATGACCGCGGAACTGGCGGGCGGCGACGAGGGTTCCCAGAAGTCGCTGATCGGGAGCTGGAAGAAGCAGGCCGCGAAACCCGATGGCCGCGTGGCACGGCAGGCGTTGGGCTGGGCCTTCATCCGATCGGTGGAAGAGGGCCGGCAACTGCTGAGCAGTCACAAGTTTGTGGAAGCGGCAGCCATGGCGGACATCGCCGTGCTCGTCCGGCCCGAAGCGCCCAATGCCTGGATCGCGGTGGCCGAGGCGCAGGCCGCGCTGGGGGACAAGAAAAAGGCCCGAGCCGCATTGGACAAGGCGGCGGAGCTGGGGTTCCGCGACCAGGAGCGGCTGGCCGCCTTGCGGAGCCGTCTGGGCCTGTAAGGACAAGTTATGGGATACACGATCAGGCCGGTGGGAGCCGGCGAACTGGAACTGGTGCTGCGCCACCGCGTGGAGATGTTTCGCGACATGGGATACAAGTCGGAGGCCGAACTGGAACGCATCCGGTCGCTCTCCGAGCCATTTTTCGCCGACGCGCTGATCAGCGGGACCTACCTTGCCTGGGTGGCTGAGGACGACGGCGGCGAGGCCGTCGCCGGTACGGGGGTCCTGCTGCTGCCCTATCAGCCGGGTCCGAATGATACCAAGGCGCAGCGCGCGTTCATCATCAACGTGTATACGCACCCGTCGCATCGCCGGCAGGGCCTGGCCCGGCAACTGATGAACAAGGCCGTGGACTGGTGCCGGGAGGCGGGCTTCGGCATCGTGTCGTTGCACGCCAGCAACGAAGGGCGCCCGTTGTACGAGTCACTGGGCTTTCAGGCCACCAACGAAATGCGCCTGTCGCTGCGCAAGGTGCAGCCATGAGTCTCCTGCGGCATGCACTGGCGACCCTGGCGTACAGGGCAGAGTAGGTGGTGAGAGATCTGCCCGAGGATCAGCAGCTTAGCTGATGTTCTTGAGCGCCGCCAGCCGCGGATCCACCCACTTCGTATTGCAGCCGCAGGGACCCTCGTTGCGGTTCCGTCCGCAGTTCGGGCAGAGGCCCTTGCAGTCTTCCTTGCAGACCGCGCGCATAGGCACGCTCAGCAGGATGAACTCCCGCAACGCATCGCGCAGCCCCACGCCGTCGCCTTCGTAGAAGGAGATTTCAATCTCACCCTCTTCCAGATGAACCTCGCCGTGCGACTCGCCCTTCTCCATCGGCCGGTAGAATAGATCGAAGTCGTTGTCGATGTTGATGTTAGCGGGATCGAGGCAGAGATCGCAGTTGGTCTGCAGCAGCACCTTGGCATGACCGCGCAAACGGATCTCGCCCAGGGTGTTGCGCAGCAGTTCCGCTTTTCCGCTGACTTCAAGCCCGCCCTGCTGATGCAACTCCTCGCCGAGTTGCACTTCACCTGGAGCGTAGGTGACTTCAAATAGGATTGGGTGGTGCTCGAGTTCAGTGAGTGTAAAGAACATGGAAGGATCCAGCTACCTCCATGATACCGCCCTCACCCACTAGACTTCGCTGTCTGGTTTATTCGCGGGGCAGCCAGCGCCGGATCAGCAGGTCGTAGAGGCCCGCGCCCACAAGTCCGCCGGCCATGGGGGCGACGACGGGAATCCACCAGACTCCGGTGTTATCGGTGAGACCGTTGTTGCGGAAGCCCGCGAGTACGGTGAAAATGCGCGGGCCGATGTCGCGCGCCGGATTGATGGCGTATCCATGCAATTTGCCAAACGACATGCCGATCGCCACGACAATCAGGCCGATGATCACCGGCGTCAGGTTGCCGGACACCGGCTGGTTGCGTTCGTCCGTCACGGCAAAGACGAGGAACAGCAGCAGGGCCGTACCCAGCACCTGGTCGAAGAATCCGGCCGATAGCGCCTGTGGGTAGGCGGGGAAGGTGGTGAAGATGCCGGCTGTCTTCTCGAGGTTGGGATCGAACTGCAGGAAGGCGAGACGGTAGTTGAAGAAGACGATGGCGGCTCCGGCCATGGCGCCGAGGGACTGGGCCACGCAGTAAGGAACGACCTTGGGCCAGGGGAAGCCGCGGAAGACGGCGAGGGCCAAGGTGACCGCCGGATTCAGGTGGCCTCCACTGATCTTGCCCGTGACGAAGACGGCCAGCGCCACCGCCAGGCCCCAGGCCAGGGTGATGTTGGTGTAGCCCCCATTCACCACCTCGTTCGGGGTTCCTGTACTGAACAGAACCACCATGGCGACCACTCCGGCGCCGAACAGGAGGATGATCATCGTGCCGACAAATTCGGCCACCAGTTCCGCAAGCAAGCCAGTGCGCATGGGCTAGAGCATACTACTCCGGCAAGGTCCGTTCCAACCACGCCATCATTTCTTTTTGCGCGTCGAGTTTTCCGAGGCCAACTTCCAGATTCACATAGCGTACGTTCAACCGGCCGCACAGCCTCGACAGCGATCCGTCGTCCTCGCCCTTGGCTTCGTTTTGCAGCAGGACGTTGTAGGGACCCTTGGCGAGCAGGGCATAGTCCGCAGCATCCGTGACGAGGAAGAACTCATGCGGAGCGTCGCGCCGGGCCAGGCTGGTCTGCTGCGAAATGGGGATCTCGTCTTCCATCGAGTAGCCCCGCGCATTGTTGTGGACCGCGAAGAGCAGGCCCCCCTTGGGCGGCAGCAGCGTGCTGATCAGCCTCGGACGCTCGCGGTCGAGCCAGTCGAGCGCCGGGGTGAGTTCCGTTTCGGTCCACTTGGGATTCAGCCGCCGGTAGCTGCGCTCGGCGCCCAGCCGGGAGAACATGCGATTGGGATCCAGAAGCCCGCCCGCGATGAGAATGTTGCGTTTCGGGTTGTCGACGATGAAACCGGTGCCGCGCGCGGTTTGAAGGTGCGCCCGCAACGCTTCGGCCGCCGTGGTCTCGTCGCCATGAATGCGCAGATAGCGCCGCCGGCCGCGCCCATGCTTCAGGATCTCCAGCGGTACGCCGCAAACCGTCTTCCGGGCGGCGTGGGCGGGCAGGCTGGCAGAGGTTGCGGCGGCCAGGAAGGACCGCCGGGTGAGGACTGGGCGCATACGATCGAGTGTAGCCGGTTGAACGGCGGATCTAATGGGAATGCCTGATACAACCGATAGTGTTCTTAGGTTGCGGTGTCATTTCTCATCTCATCTGTAATAGCCAGTGCTTTCTGCCTGTTTCTGGTGCAGCCCCTGCTGGCGAAACAGATCCTGCCCTGGTTTGGCGGAACCGCTTCCGTTTGGGCAGTTTGCATGGTCTTCTACCAGGGAGCGCTGCTGGGCGGTTATCTGTACGCCCATGGGCTGGCGCGGTTCCTGGCTCCAAGACGGCAGGCGCAGATCCACCTCGTGGTGCTGGCAGGAAGCCTGATGGCTTTGCCGGTAGGCCTAGGGCAGGTGGATGCTGGCGGGTCGAGCCACAGTTGGAGCATCGTGTGGATGCTGGTGCGAGCGGTGGGCATACCGTACTTTGTGCTCAGCAGCACCAGCCCACTGATGCAGGCCTGGTACGCGCGCCTGGAACCGGCAGGGCAGGCCTATAAGCTGTTCGGCTGGTCCAACCTGTCGTGCGCTCTCGCGCTGCTGAGTTTCCCGTTTCTGCTGGAACCGTGGCTGCCGCTTTCGACCATGAATCGGGCGTGGTCGTGGAGCTATGGCCTGGTGGTGGTCCTTCTCGCGGCCTCCTGTCTGGTGGTCATCCGGAGAAGCCCCGCCAACGCCACGGAGAGTCTGCCTGAACAGGCCAGGCCCGGTTTGCTGTGGCCGAAGTGGCTGTTCTTTTCGGCACTGGGCTCGCTGCTGCTGGTGAGCGTGACGAATCACCTGTGCCAGTCGGTGGCGCCGGTTCCCTTTCTATGGACGGTGCCGCTACTGCTCTACCTGTTGACGTTCACCGCCGTTTTCGAGCGGGAATGGTATTCGCGCCGCTGGATCATGCCGCTGGCGGGCCTCGCCCTGCTGGCCATGGCCGGCGCGTTTGTGTATCTGCCGCCAGGCCGGATGCTCGCCGCCGGCATTCCCATCTTCACCGTGGGTTGCTTTCTGGCCTGCTTCTACTGTCATGGCGAACTCGCGGCGCTGAAGCCGGAGGCGGGCCGGTTGACGCAGTTTTATCTGGTAATGGCCGCCGGCGGCACGCTCGGCTCGCTGCTGGTGGCTTTCGTGGCGCCTCAGGTGTTTCGCGGATATGCGGAGCTGCCGGTGGTGCTGTGCATCACGTCGCTGGCGATGCTCTTCGGCGTGTACGGCCGCCGGTTGCTGGCGGATCTGGCCGCGGCCGCGTGCGCCGTTCTGGTCACCACGCCCGCGCTGGCCTTCTTCCTGACGCCTACACGAGAAATCGATGCGGGCCGCAACTTCTACGGCAGCCTGCGGGTGGAGCGCTTGCCGGGCACGAACGGCCGTCCTCCCACTCGCAGCATCATCCACGGCGCCATCTCTCACGGCTCGCAATTCGATGGCGACGGGTGGCGGAGGAAACCTACGGCCTACTACGGCCCTAACAGCGGGCCCGGCCTCTGGTTCGCCCATACGCCCGGAACGCGGCGCGTGGGCGTCATCGGCCTGGGCGCAGGCACCCTGGCCGCCTACGGCCGCACCGGCGACGAGTTCCGTTTCTACGAGATCAATCCCATGGTGGTGCGCTTCGCCCGGCAGCACTTCCGCTACTTGAGCGATACGCCCGCCCGCGTCGAGATTCCGGTGGGCGATGGCCGCCTGCTGCTGGAAAGCGAGCCCGATCAGAACTACGACCTGCTGGTGATCGACGCCTTCTCGGGCGACTCGATTCCCGTGCACCTGCTCACGCGCGAAGCCTTCCGCACCTACCGCCGCCACCTGAAGCCGGGCGGCGTCCTGGCCTTGCACCTGTCGAATCTGTATCTGGATCTGATGCCCCAGGTGCGCGTCCTGGCCGCGGATCAGGGCTTTGTCTGTAAGCCCGTGTTGGATCGTGGATCCGAGATGGATGATGTCCGGCCCAGCATCTGGGCGCTGGTGGGACCCGCGGCCAACCTGGAATGGATCCCTGGCGGACGCATCGACAGCAGTACGCCGCCCCGTATCTGGACGGACGACTACTCGACGCTGCTGCGCGCGCTCCGGTAGGGCAGGGCAGCCTGACAAGCCGCCCCGCCCATTAGTTCTCAGGCGCCCAGCGCCGTGCGCACTCCGCGCATATACGACAAAGACCGCTCCATGCCCGGATACGGATCGTCGGCGTTGATCTCGTACTCCAGCATCACGCCGCCCTGATACTTCAGCGCGTGCAGCGTCTTGAACATCTCGACAATCGGGATGTTGCCGTCGCCTACGGCCACCTGCTGCCACTTGCCGTTTTCAAAGACGAGATCCTTGGCGTGCATGTCGAACAGGCGCGGGCCGGCCTCTTTGATGGAGGCGACGAGGTCCGCCTTGGCGCGCGTCGTATGGCCGATGTCGATGCAGAGACCCATGCGCGGATCCATGCTCTTCACCGCCGACAGCACGCTCTGCGGGGAGGGGAAGTGCTTATCCTCCGGCCCGTGATTGTGGATGGCGGCCTTTATGTTGAACTCCTTGACGAGCTTCTCCACCTCGGGCAGGGTCTCATGCGAGGGAGCGCAGACCATCATCGGCATGCCCGCGGCTTTGGCGTACTCGAACATCTTGCGCAGCTCTTCCGGTTTGGTGAGGGCGATGTTTCCGCCGCTGAGGATCTTGAATCCGGCGTCGCGGAACTCCTTGGCGCCGGCGGCGGTCTGCTCCGCCGTGTCGGAGTACTTCAGGTGGAATTCCTTGATGCTGAGAGCCTGGACGTTCAGCTTCTTCAGGGTCTCGATGGCCTGAGCGCGGGGGAACTTGCGCAGTGAATAGGTGGCGACGCCGATGGTGACGCCCGGAGCAGCGCCGGCCGCGGCCTCCAGGGTGGCGGGCAGAGTGGCGGCCAGCGCGGCGGCGCCGGCAAACATGGTTCTTCTCGTGATTGGAGTCATGGTCCCAGATCCTCTACAGTTTCGTTGCTGGCAGTATATAACAGCGCCCCTGCACTAGTTCTTGAGCGCCAGCGCCTGCCGGATCGCCGGCACCGCCTGCTCGATGGGCACGCGCGTCAGGAAGTTGTACTTCTTGCCCGATTGCAGCCGGATCAGGAATACGCGGCTGCCGCCCATGTTCACGTCGGGGTTGACCGACACCTCGGCCACTTCGGAATAGGGCACCGCGAAGCCGTCGTTGTTGGAGCCCCGGTAACTGATGGTTCCGTTCGCCACCGTGATGAAGCCGCGGCAGACGTTGGTGCGGCCGCTGGCGTCCCAATGGAAGTTGCGCAGGTCGAAGCGCCAGCCGCTGTGATGGTGCAGCGTCTCCAGATTGAGCTGGCGCTGCTGGACGGGTGGAGTCACGTCGGTTTGCACCACGTTGACATCCACGAAACGTGTTGCCTGCTGCCCTTGCGCGTTCAAGGCCGTGAGCACGAACCGCGTGGTCTGCTGCACTACCACCTGCGTCTGCCCGCTGCCCTGCGGGAACGAACCCACGCCGGGCTCGATGCGCACTCCAGTGGCATTCGATGCCTGCCAGCTCAAGGTCAGGCGCTGGCCGGCCTGTAGCCGGAGGGGGTAAGCGTTGAAGCTCTGGATGAAGACTTCGCCGGAAGGCTGTGTCGGGGTCTGGCCCTGTTCCACGGTGACCGACGCCGTACACGTGGCCGAGGCCTGGCTCGCTTTGGCCACAATCTGGACCGACATCGTGCGCTGTGGACGGAAGTCGATGGAGCCGCTCAACTGCAACTGGCGGTGATCCGGTTCCACCCAGACACTGCCCGCTCCGCGCGTCTCCCAGATCAGCCTGGCCGTCTGGCCCGGCCGGACCACGGGCGGCTGGATCTCGCAGCGCGTCACCTGAACATTCGACGGCGGAGGCTGGGTCCGGTTGGAATTGTCCGGCTCGCGGCTGGGACCCGGAGTGCCATGGCCGTTGTCGGGATTCTCCGGAGGCGGCGCCACCGGGCGCGGCTTCACTTTCACCTCTACCCAACTGTCGATCAGACCAGCGATCAGCCGGTATTTCGTGGTCTGCGCCGGCCGCACCAGCAGGCTGCCGCGAATCTCCTGCGGACCAATGCCGTCGAGGATGACGCGTTTTACGCCGACTGCCGCCCAGGTGAGCTTCACCTCCTGGCCGGCCTCGATCTCCGTCGGATCGGCGTCGAAACGTTCGATCTTCTGCTCCGGGTTCATCAGCCGGTAGACCACGCCGCCGCCCACGGCCAGCACCAGCGCGATGGCCGCCACCAGCCCCCAGATCAGCAGCGGCTTCTTCTTCTCGTCCTGTTTGCGCTTCTGCTCCTCGGCCTTCAGCTTCTCCTGATAGGAGTCCGGCCCGGTCATTTTGAACTTGCCGGTGTCGCCGGTGGGTATCGTCTTCTCCACCAGTTGATGCCATTCGACGGTGGACGAGAGTTCGCCATCGCGTAGCGCCGCCTGCAGGCTCGTCATATCCCGATAGCGGTCGGCGGGCCGCAACGCCAGGGCCTTCAACAACGCGGCTTCGTGCGCCGGCGGAATCGATGCGCCCTTGGCCGAAGGCGGCTGGAGCGTATCCTTCGCCTGCCGGTCCGGAGAGGGCGGCGGAATCTCGCCCGTCATCGTGCGATACATAGTCGCCGCCACGGCGTAGACGTCGGTCCAGGGACCCTGATCGCCGCGCATCTCATACTGCTCCGGCGGCGCGTAGCCGTGCTTCAGAATCACCGACAGATTCTGGCTCTGCTGGCCCAGGGCATAGCGGGCGGCGCCGAAGTCGATGACCTTGATCTGCCCGCTGTGCAGGATGAAGATGTTGTCCGGACTGATGTCGCGATGCAGCAGACCCACGCTGTGCACCTCGCGCAGGGCATCCATCACCGGCGTCATCACGCGCAGGGCGGTGGCAAAGTCCAGATGGCCCCACTGCTTCAGGCACTCGTCCAGCGTGGCGCCTTCCAGGTACTCGAGGATCAGATATGCCGTGCCGTGGAGCGAGAAGAAGTTCTGCACCCACACGATGAACGGGTGGTTCTGGAAGCGGGCCACCGTGCGGGCCTCTTCCAGGTAGCGCTCCAATCCCCAGCGGAACTCGTTTTCAAACTTCTTGGAGTGCGGGAAGACCGACGGATTCCCGGTCATCCGGGCGGCGACGCCGGCCGGGAAGTATTCCTTGATCGCGATGCGCCGGGCGAGATTCAGATCCCAGCCGACATACGTGATGCCGAAGCCGCCATGCCCCAGTACCCGGCCGATGACGTACTGCTCCTTCAGCACCGTGCCGGGCCAGAGGTAGAAGGGGGAATCGGGCTGGCTGGTATTGCTCCAGCCGCAGGCCGGGCACGGCGCCGCGGGGTCGCGCTGTTCAAAACAACTCGGACATAGATTCGCCGGAATCACTGGACCTGCTCCCCACCGCCGTGGACCCAGACGGCGATGGCCGTATAGTTGTCATGCTCCCCTTCAGCGCGGCTCAGCAACCGCGTATGCATGCCCGCGATCCAGCCTTCCGCC
Organism: Paludibaculum sp.; assembly: GCA_049841055.1. Classification (GTDB taxonomy): domain Bacteria; phylum Acidobacteriota; class Terriglobia; order Bryobacterales; family Bryobacteraceae; genus Paludibaculum. The sequence continues at coordinate 36,398 of JASGIE010000197.1, forward strand.
GATCGCGCCTTGGCCAGTTCCACTTCCATCTCCGTTTCCAATACCAGTTCCCAAAAACCATCCGTGACCAGCAGAAACGCATCGCCGGCCTGCAGGGCCAGCGGTTCGGGCCGCGCGGTGAGTCGCACGGCGCCGGCCATGCCCAGGCTCGCCAGCAGCCGGTTGCGATCCTCGTGAAAGCGGATGTCGCGCGGCTGCAGGTCGCCCGCCTCCACCTTGGTCTGCACGTAGCTGTGATCCACGGTCTGCGCCGCCAGTTGCCCGTCGCGGAAGAAGTAGAGCCTCGAATCGCCGCAATGGCCCCAGACTGCCTGTTCGCTCACGGCCGCCAGCAGGACCACCGTAGTGTGCATATGGCGCAGTTCGAAGGCTTCGTCCTGGCCGGCCAGGATGCGTCCATGCGCGCTCTGGATCCGATCGGCGATCCACGACGGTGTCGCCACGGGATCCACCGACAGCAGTTCGTCCACGGCCCGCCGTGAGGCCACCTCTCCGCCGCCATGCCCGCCGAGCCCATCCGCCACCACCCACACCGCGGCATCCGGTGCGCACGCTCGCCAGTTCGCGGCGTCCTCGTTCACCTCGCGGCCGCCCGGGCGGGTCAGGATGGAAGTCTCGAACAGCATCGTCAATCCAGATTCACCTCAAAGGCGACCTGCGGCCCACCCAGCGTGATGTGATCACCCGGCCGGATCTCCAGCGGTTTGCCCGCCTCGATCCTGGCTCCGTTGCGGAAGGTGCCATGACTGGAGAAGAGATCCTCGAGGAAGATCCGTCCGGCGCGGTCGACCGAGATCTTGGCAATGCCGTTTCGACACGCCCGGCGCGTTCTCAGGCAGGACGAGATTCACCACCGCGGGATCGCGGCCGATCACGATGGGCTTCTCGCTCAACGGGATTCGCTGGCCCTGGTACGGTCCCGTCGAGCCAACGAGCATCGGCCGTCCGGCGGATGCCTTCGCCACCGGAGTCGGCGCGGCTTTTCGCTCGCCGTCGCCCACGTGGATACTGCGCGCCACGGTCTGCCGCACCTTGCGGTTCATGGCCAGCCCGATGGCTCCCAAGGCGACCAGCAGCGTGATCGCCTGGCTGCCTACCATCCAGCCGGGCATCCCGCTGACGACGCCCGGAGCCTGGCACATGTCGCCGATCGTGAACTGGATCCGGTTCTTGCTCAGTTCCGGCAGCACTTCGTCGACGATGATGCTGAGGTTGATTCCTTCGGCAAACGTGACCGACTTGCCGCCCACCGAGCTCAGCGCCTTGGCGCGATTGATGGCGATCACCTGGCCGCAGTCGTCGAACAGCGGGCCGCCGGAGTTGCCCGGATTCACCGCCGCCGTCGTCTGAACATACTCGACGCCGCCTTCCTGCGTCGGTCCCTGGAAGATGCGGCTGGCGACACCCTGGGTCACGGTCGATTCATAGATCGCCGTCTGGTTGCCCAGCCGCATGGCTGAGCCAGGGAAGCCTACGGCCCATACCGGCTCGCCGATGCGGATCTTCGCCTTGGTTGCGAACACCACCCTGGGCGCCTGGATCGGCTTGGCCAGTTCGAGAATCGCCAAGTCCTTCTCCTCGGACTTCCAGATCACGGTGGCGTCGATCGTCTGGTCAGGCCCGGTCGCGATCACCACCTTCGACGGAAACTGCGGCGGGACTTCGCAGCACACATGATGATTCGTGACGACGTGCGTGGAGTCCGCCAGCACGCCGCTGCCGGTGGCTGTCAGAATGCCCTTCGGCGTCTTGGCCATCATGACGATCAGGACGGTCTGCTTCTTCATGTCCTCGATGGGCGGACCCGCGAGGAGCAGGGCGGAGCTGACGATCAGAAGCGCGGCGGTTCTCATTTGGGTGGCCGGAGCTCGTTCGGTTTGGGCGGTTCGGGCGGAGCGTGATCCGGCGGATTCGGGTTCACTATCGCCGGTTTAGGCGGAGCGGCGACCACCGGAGGTGGCGCGCAGCAGGTGGTCCGGAACACAAAGTAGACGGCCACGATGACCACCACGAGCGCGAGCGCGGCCAGCGGCACGCGATTGCGCTTGCGCGGCAGCGTCAACGGCGGCGGCGCCGCGGCGGCTTGTGGAGAAGGGAATTGCGAGATCGTGTTGGGCGATGCGAGTAGCGTGACATCGCTCGCGACCGGCGGCGCCTGAGGAGGCGGCGGCGGGGGCGGCGGAGCGGTCTCCACCTTCGGCGCCACCGTCACCGGCACGCGCCCGGCATCGTACGCCAGCGCCACCACGGTCACGTTGTCCTGCTCATGCAGATTGCGCGCCAGCACGGCGTTCAGCAGCGTGTCGCAGCGCTCCTGCAAGGATCCCTGCAAAGCCTCCGGCACCTCCAGCAGCGACAGGCTCTTGTAGAGTCCATCGCTCGACAGCAGCACCCAGTCGCCCTCCACCACGGTGATGGGCCGGATGCACCGGTCGACCTCAGTGAGTTCCTGAATGCCCAGAAAGCTGGTCAATGCCTCACGCTGCGGATCGGCCTGCGCCTGCTCGCGCGTGATTTCGCCGAACGCCGCTTGGGAGTCCAACAGGCGTCCATACGTATGCAGGTCGTTCAGCCGCGTCCATTGCCCCTGGCGGCACAAATAGAGCGCGCTGTCGCCCACCGCCACCCACTGCAGCTGATTCTGGAACCAGACCGTCGCCACCAGCGTGGTGCCGCACTGCGATTGCAGCGCGAGTTGCTGCTGCACCGCCAGCACGGCCTGCTGCGCGCTGTGGACGCCGCGCTCCAGCGCCTGCGCGATGGGCTCTTCCGGCGTCTTCAAACGGTAAGCGTCGAGAAAGGCCTGCACCGCGGCCCGGCTGGCGGCCTCGCCGTGCTCCAACCCGCCCATCCCGTCGGCCACCACGGCCAGCAAGCCGGCGTGCGCCGTAAACGACTCGTCAAACGGATTGGAGAACCCGAAGGCGTCCTGTTGATACTCGCGTCGCCCGACGTGCTGCGCGTTGCCGAAGAGATAGGGCATGTCCGGGAGCTCAGTTCCAGTCGAAATCCAGACCCACCAGCGGCACCAGCATCAACTTCGTTTTTCCCAGCGCGATGACGTCGCGCGCCTTCAACTGCACCGGCGAGAACTGAACCGCGCCGTTCAGATACACCAGCCCGCTGGAGTCGCCCGGTTTCAGCCAGAACGTCTTCGCCTGCGGTTCGAAGATCACCTCGGCGTGCCGCTCCCGCGACACTTCCACATCGCCTTCCACGCACACGTCCATCGTCTTTTCCCGGCCCACGAAGTTCTTCGCCACGTGGAGTCGATAGTCCTGCCCCCGCGACGGTCCCTCGGTGCACACCAGCCAGCCCACCACCGGGCTCACCGGAACCGGCGCCTCCGCCGGCGTGTTGAACGATGGATAGGCGACCACGGTCTTCTGGCCGCCGGCCGGTCCCAGGGGCGCACTGGGCGGCGGCGCCGCGTCCAGCGGACGCATGGGCACGGTCTTATTCGAATCACCACCCGGCGGCGGAGCCGTGAACGGCACGCTTCCGGCCGCCGGCACGGTCTTGCCGATCGGCGGAGCAGCCAGAGCCGGACAGTAGGGACACGCGCTGAACTTCGTCTCGTCGTAGAAATGGCCCGACTTGCACTGTGTCATTTGCCCTTCTTCTCCTCTTCCGGCTTCGGCACCTTCTTGTTCAGCTCATCGAACTGCGCCTTGTACTCAGGCTCCGGCACAAACTGCACACTGTCCGGAGCCGTGGCCGTGAACAGTCCCACCATCACCGAGGTCTGCGGTCTGGGCATCTTGATCCGCGGCAGCTTGATGAAGATGCCGCGATTCATCAGGTAGGCGTCCACGATGTCGGCCGGAGCCGGATTCCCGCCATCGGCGAGGAACTTGTAGTGCACCTCGTACGACACGTTCAGCGGTACATCCCGCGACTGCCAGTTGTCGTTGCAGGGTCCGGCGGGACAGTCGAGGAATTCGTCCCCCGAAAAGAACGTCGACTGCGTCTTCAGCGGATCCACCAGCGGCATCTCTTTTCCGGTGGAGGTCTTGCCGCGGGCCCGGACATAGACGTCGACGTTGTGATTCGCCGAGCCCCAGCGAACGCTCACCAGCAGCGGCTCGCGCATCTTGAGATCGCTCACCTTGTCGCCGGCCTCCTGCGCCTCTTTCCGGTACTGGTTGGCCCGCCGCTCCAGATCGTTGATCATGCCCTGCTGCCGCTGCAGCAGGCTCTGCATGCGGTTGAGCTTCGCCTCGATATCGGCGCCGCCCGGCAGGTTTTTCAACCTCTGCCGGATGGATTCCAATTCCCTGGCCGCCGCATCGTACTGTTTCTGCAGATCCTCGGCCCGCTGGCCCGACGGCTTCCAGTACGGCAGCAGCACCAGCATCAGGAAACAGAACGCGCCCAGGGCTCCGCACAGGATGTCCAGCAGGGACATGTTGAAGATGTTGACTTCGCGGTTGCGGGCTCTCATGGCTCAACCCTGGTAGAGACGGTTGATGAGGTTCCGCAGCGTGTAGTCCCCGGCGAGGTTCACGGCGGTCTCCTCTTTCTCCTGGATGAGTTGCATCAGGAAGACCAGGATCGCGCTCTGCGCCAGCGCCACCATCGTGCAGTCGAACCCGACGCCCAGTGTTTTGGCTACTTCCTTGATGTTCAGATCGCCCGTCGAGCTGCCCGCCTCCGACAGTGATGCCCCCAGCGCATAGACCGTGCCGATGAACCCGAGCGTCGGCACCAGCCAGGCGATGAACCGGACAACGCCATAGCGCATGTCCACGCGATGCGCGATCAGTTCCAAGCTGGAGTTCATCACCGTCGCTGTCTGGTCCACTGACTTGCTGGCCAGGAATTGCAGGATGCTCAGGTCGATCAGCGAGGGCAGGAAGCCATGCTCCCGGCTATGCTCCCGGGCCACCTTCATCCGGATGGGGCCCAGGTCCCGCGCGGTCAGCACGGTCTGCTCGTCTTCCGGAAGATAGCGCCGTCCGACATGGCCCTCTTCCAGGACTCCGCTGCGCCAGCGGGCGAAGAGTTCGCCCAGGCCGATGAAGAACACCACATGCATGATGTTCTGAATGGTGAGCGGGTAAGGGAAGTGCTTGCGATGGGTGGTCGAACAGCACCTCCGCTGGACGCCCCGACACCACCACACTCCCTATTCCGATGATAACAACGCCGCCGCCACAGACACCGGGAACAGGATCGCCCGGCCAGGTACCTTTCCACTCACTTCAGCCCCTCCTCCCCCACGCGTTAACGGCCGCAATACTGGCAGCTGGTTCCGTCTTCCTTGACCGCTCCACACTGGCACCGCGTCATCCGTACGCTGCGATGCTCCAAAGGCTTCTGCTGCTGGGCCGCCTGCGCCGCCGCAGCCGCCCTCTCGGCGACATGCTTGCGAGCCACCGCAATCAGATCCTTCACCACGACTTCTACATTGCCCATCCGCAGCTTCTCGTCTGACCGTAGACGCTGCTGCGTGATCCTCACCGGGACATTGTTCTCTACCAGATAACTGCCGTTGCTGGACTGCCGGTCCTGAACAGAATCTCGTCCGCACCAATCATGACAAACTCGGCATGAATACGGCTGACGCTTGGTTCGGGAATCAGAATGTCCGCCGCCAGGTCTCGGCCGATGGTGAGTCGATCTTGCGGCATAGAGGATAGATTAACGGTGTCGCAGCAGGCACTGATCCCAGCAGTGGAATGTCCGGCATCGCCCTCATACCGGCAGTTCCTACACAGTTTAGTGGTGAATCAAAAAATGTGCAATGCCGTCATGTACTTGTCGATTGTCTTCCACGGCCGCCGGGCTATACTCGGTAAAACCGCTGGAATGAGGTACTCCATGCATGGTCATTGAGGACGGCCGCCCGCGCACCGCCGCGGCGATCGAGCTTCTCAGGAAGAGCGCCGAAACCTATAATCTGCAGCAGCTTCGGGTCACCGACGTCCCCACGTTCCTGGCCGCCGCCGAGTCTCCGGAAAACAAACTCAGCCTGCCCGAAAAACACACCATTGTCGACCAGGCCCTCTTCGTCGTCGATCAGCTCTACGCCCACCTGCCCTTCAAGCGCGCCCGCTATGCCGTCGACCCTGTGCAGCGCCTGCGCCTGGTCCGCTCCCGCATCAATCCGGACATGACCGAGGCCCGCTTCCATTCCGATATGGTGGCCGCCCTGTCCGCCCTGCGGGATGCGCACACCTTCTACGGACTGCCCGCCCCGTTCCGAGACTCCATGGCATTTCTGCCCTTCCAGCCCAACTTCTACTTCGACGAGACCGGACAGGCGCGTTTCCTGGTCACCCGCGTGCTCGAGCAGTTCGGGCACGAGCACTTCAAGGCCGGCGCCGAAGTCACCTTTTGGAACGGAATGCCCGTCGGCTCCGCCATCGACCGAGAAGCCGAACTCGATCCCAGTGGCAACGAAGCCGCCCAATTCGCGCGCGCCCTTACCCGGCTGACCGCCCGCTCGATGACCTTCTCCGTCCCGCGCGACGAGCGCTGGGTCACCCTGGAATACCGCTCCGCCGTCGATCCTGCCCAGGAGATGGCCATTCTCCTGCCTTGGAATGTCATCTCCGGTGCCGGATTCCCCCTGTTCGGCGGCCAGTCCGGCTCCAGCGTCTACGCCCCGCAGCTCGAACTCGATCACTACCGCAAGCTGTTCTGGTGCCAGTACCAACTGACGGTGGAACAGGCCGCCAAGGGCTTCGCCATTGCAGTCTCTTCCTACTCGAACGCCATCCTGCGGGGCGGCGACGCGGCCAATCCTCCCCCGCTCGACGACCAGATCTTCTCCCGCCTGCCCGCCGTCTTCCTCTTCCAGCACACCGGCGGAAAAGACGACGAGGACAAAGTGAAAGCCGCCTCGCTGGTCGATGCCGCCCATCCCAACAAACAGTTCGGCTATCTTCTGCTGAAAAGCTTCGACGGCGACCCCGACGAACTCGTGGCCGAGTTCCAGCGCATCCTCACGCTACTCAACTCCGTCGCCCCCGATGGGCTGATCCTCGACGTCCGCTCCAATCCAGGCGGTAGCATCCAGGCGGGGGAACGCATGCTCCAGATGCTCACCGCGCGCTCCATCCTCACCGCCGGATTCCAGTTCATCAGCACGCCCATGACCCAGCAGATCGCGGCTCAGCTCAACGGATCGCTGACCCAGGATCCGCTCACCCTGGCCGAATGGCAGCCATGGCTCCAGGATCTTCTCGACTCGGTGGCCAGCGGCCGGCATCCTCACCAGCGCCCGCCAACTCACGCCTGTCGACGTCGCCAACTCGGTCGGCCAGGTCTACCAGGGGCCGGTGCTGCTGCTGATCGACGCCCTCTCCTACAGCGCCACCGACATCTTCTGCGGCGGCTTCCAGGACAACGGCATCGGGCCCGTCATCGGAGTAGATCCCAACACCGGCGGCGGCGGCGCCAACCGCTGGCTGCACTCCGAGATCCTCGAAAAGACCGCCGGGCTGGAAGGCATCCCGTTGGTCGAACTCCCGAGAGAGGCGACCCTCGGCCTGGCCATCCGCCGCTCTTCCCGCGTAGGCAGCCGCGCGGGCAGCCCTTTGGAGGACACCGGCGTTCAGGCCGACGAACTCTACAGCCAGACCCGCAACGACATCCTGAATCTCGACGAGGATCTTCTGAAGTTCGCCTGCGGCCGCCTGGGGGCGAAATCCTCCTGCGTGCTGCGCATCAGCTCCGCCGAGGTCCGGGCCGATCACCTCAACATCCAACTCACCGCGGAGCGGCTCGACCGCCTCGAAATCCTCGTCGACGGCCTTCCCCAGACCGCAGTGGCCGCGGCGTCCGGTGATCAATCCGTCCTCGTGCCCCTGGCCGGCCTGCCGCACGAACCCCGCACCGTGCAGGTTCTCGGCTACATCCTGTCGGACAGCGGCATTTCCGAGGCTCTGGCCGCCGCGGGACTCGCCGCCCCCGCCGCTCAAATCCACGACGCACAGCTCGTCCTGGCGGCCTCCGCCAGGCTGAACCTCAGCTGACACCCGCCTATGATCGGCTCCACCATCTCCCACTACCGCATCACTGGAAAACTCGGCGAAGGCGGCATGGGTGTGGTCTACCGGGCCGAGGATACGCGCCTGCAGCGCACCGTCGCCATCAAGGTTCTGCCCGGCGAATCCGTCAGCGCCGCCGATCGCGAACGTTTTATCCGGGAGGCGCAGTCCGCCGCGCAGGTCCACCACCCCAACATCTGCCCCATCTTCGAGGTGGATGAGGACCAGGGCCGGCTGTTCTTCGTCATGGCCCTGGTGGAAGGCCCATCTCTCCGCACCCTGCTCAAGCAGGGCCCCGTGCCGATCGACCGCGCCGTCGAAATCGCCGCCCAGGTGGCCGGAGGACTCGAAGCAGCCCACCGTCAGGGCGTCGTCCACCGCGACATCAAGAGCGCCAACATCATCGAAGGCGCCTACGGCCAACCCTGCATCCTAGACTTCGGCCTCGCCCTGCGCGCCGACGCCAGCCGTCTCACGCGCACCGGCGGCTGCGTCGGCACCCCGGCCTACATGTCGCCCGAACAGGCGGAAGGCCGCCCCCTGGATCACCGCACGGACCTCTGGTCGCTCGGCGTCGTCCTCTACGAACTCCTCACCGGCGACCTGCCGTTCCGCCGCGACGCGGAGCTGCCCACCCTCTACGCCATCGTCAATGAAGAACCCAAGCCGCCCTCGGCCCTTCGACCTGGAGTTTCGGCCGCCCTGGACCAGCTGGTTCTGAAGTGCCTGGCCAAGGACCCAGCCGACCGCTACCAGTCCGCCGCGGAACTGAGCGAACGCCTGCGGCAGATCCAGGCCGGTCTTTCCACGGCGGACCCCACCGTCACGCTGAACCTCTCCCGTCCCTTGCCCGTCGCCAAGCCCAGCCGGAGACGCCTGTGGCTCGGCGCGGCCCTCGCCGCTATCCTCGCCGTTGCCGGAGGCATCTACTGGCGGCTCCACCCTCCAGGTGGCGGACTGCCCGACCAGAAAGAGGTGGTCGTCCTGCCGTTGTCCGTCATCGGACCGGAAGAGCCGCTGCGCGCCGTCACCGATGGCCTCACCGAGACCATCACCGCCAAATTGAGCCAACTCGAGCAGTTTCAGGGCAAACTCACGGTCGTTCCGGCCAGCGAAGTCAGAGCCCGCAAGATCAACAGCGCTGAGGATGCCCGCAAAGCCTTCGGAGCGAATCTGGTCATCTCCGGCAGCGCCCAGCAGACCGGCGGCCGCGTCCTCTGCATCCTCAATCTCATCAACGCCCAGACCCTCCGCCAGATCGCCTCCCGCACCGTGACCCTCGACCAAAGCAACCTGCTGGCCCTGCGCGACGGCGCCGTCACCTCCGTGGTCGACCTGCTGGAACTGCGCCTCTCCGCCCAGGCCGACGGAGCCGTGAAAGCCGGCGAAACCGGAGCCCGGCCGCCTACGCCCAATACCTGCGCGGCCGCGGCTACCTGGTCCGCTACGACCAACCCGGCAATGTCGATCGCGCCCTCTCCAGCCTCCAAGACGCCGTCCGCCAGGATCCCAACTACGCCCTCGCCCATGCCGCCCTGGCCGAAGCCTACTGGTGGAAGGCCAAAATGACCAACGACCGCCATTGGGCCGATCGCGCCCTGGAAAGCGGACAGAAAGCCGTCAGCCTGAATCCGGATCTGGTGGTCGCCCGCGTCAAACTGGGGGAAATCTACAGCGACAGCGGCCGCGTCGACGACGCCATCCGGGAACACCTCAAGGCGCTGGAGATCTCACCCGGCAACGCCGAAGCCTACCGCATGCTCGGGCTCGAACTCCGCCGCCGGCCGCTACTCCGAGGCGGAAGCCGCCTTCAGGAAGCCGTCAAACGCCGCCCCACGGACTGGGAAGGCCGGCTGCTGCTGGGCATCTTCTACTACCAGCGCGGGCGCTACGCCGAAGCCAAGGCCGCCTACGAGGGAGCGCTCGAACCCCCGATAACGAACTGGTCACCCGCAACCTGGCCGGCGTCCACATGCGCCTGGGCCAGTATGCCGAAGCTTCCCGATTGATTCAGAAGACGTTAGCCACCGGCACCAGCACCCGCGGCTACAACATGCTGGGCATCGCCTACTACTATCAGCGGCGCTTCAGCGAAGCCGCTTCGGCGCTGGAGTCGTCGCTGGACATCGACAACAGCATTTACACCACCTGGGGCAATCTCGGCACGGTCTACCGCTGGATCCCTGGCAGCGAATCCAAGGTCCAGGCCGCCTTCCAGCGGGCGATCGAACTGGCCGCAAAAGCCCAGCGCATTACCCCGGCCGACAACAACATCCACGCCAATCTGGCCGAATACTATTCGAAGTTGGGCGACCGCCCGCACGCCCTGGCCGAGATCCAGGCCATCCCCGACTCGGCGCGCCGTCCTTATATGGCGCGCATCGCCCTGGCCTACGAGATGCTCGGCGACCGCAAGCGTGCCATCGACACGGTCCGTACCCAGGCCGTCGACGCCTCAGCGCTCAGTGATCTGCGCAACAACCCCGATCTGGCAAAACTTGGAACGACCCGGAGTTCCAATCGGTCATCCGGGGCCTCCCAATCCAGCTCCACCCACTAACGGCCCGGCAGCCGCGTCCCGCCGCCGTCATCCGGGCCCTGCGACCCCGGAGCAATGATCGGCACCAGCAGTCGCACCGCCTGCCCCACCGACGCAATCGCACCGGCCGGATCCGAAGCGGTCTTCGACGACGCATCCAGCAGAATGCGGATGGCGTCCAGAATCGTATCGTGTGTGTTCGACTGCGCCACCGGCGCGGCCGCGGGCGTGGGATTCTTTCGAGTGGGCGGCACGAGGGAACTCCTTCTCGTTCAAACTAATCCTGACGAGTATATAGGCATTCGGCGGCAGTGCCTATGCAAAATCTTCTCCCCTCGTTTTCGGTGTTGCGGTAGTCCTCGAATTGGTGAATCTAGGTGCTGTTCGGATTCTATCGTGTTTCCCTTTAACCTT
>JASGIE010000198.1:0-12987 GCA_049841055.1 Paludibaculum sp.
GACGTATTGCTAAGGTTAATAGGGAAACACGATAGAATCCGAACAGCACCTGGACGCCGGCCTCGGCCAGCAGTCGATCAAGCAGCCCGCGGCTGCCGGACCCCTGCTCCCGGTTCACGAATCTCACGGCGGCACCGGCCAGATCGCCGGCCGAGCGGATCCGCAGCGGGTTGCCCGGAGCAGTAACGAACCCCTCTTCCCAGCGGGCGAAGGTCACCACCGCCAGATCATCCTCGGGGAACTCTTCCCGAAGGAACGGCAGATTGAACTCGCCTGTCGCGGGATCCTCCAGGTGCGAGCCGGCAATGTGCACTTTGCCGTCCTTCAACCAGGTCAGGGCGAGCCGGCTGGAGGCGGCGGCGGAGACAAGTTCCACTCCACTCAACTTCTCCACCATGCTCGAGACCAGGCCGATGGCTGGATCGCACCCGGCCAGCGTCAGTTTCTTTTGCTGCGGATCCTCCGGTGAGAAGACGGCCAGGTCGGCATGTCCCGGCGTCCTGCCCACGCGCGAGATGACGCCATCCGCTTCGGGGAGGTAGTAAGGCGCGGATTGGACGGGAATGCTCACCAGCCGGTCGCCCACACGGCAGACGCGCACGGCCTGGCCTTTTGCCGGCGGCACCGCGCTGAGCACTTCGGAATCGACGGCATCGGGCGCCGGGGCGTCATCCGCCCTCAGAGTGAACAACTCCTCCACGGAGACTTCCAACTCCCGGCTGAGTTTTAGCGTGACTTCCGTATTGGGGATATAGGACCCGGCCTCAATCGCGTGAATTGTCTGCCGGCTGACGCCCACCCGCCGCGCCAGTTCGGCGGCGCTGACGCCGCGCGCCCGGCGGACGGAGCCCAGGTGATTGAGAATAGAGGTCGACATGACGCTGGTGCCTCTCCATTGTGACGCGCTTCGACCGGCGGGTCACTTACGCAGCAGCACTAGTTGGAAGCGGGTCACCATGCGGGCTCCGCGCGCGCCCCGCTTATCACCCGGGACCACCAGGCGGAAGGGGCCCTGCCCTTCGCCCAGCGGCTTGCCTCCGGCCGTGTCGGCGAGCAGCACCACCTCATCCGTGAAGGCCGGATCCACCTCCGGCAGCGCGAAAACCACCTGGTAGCCGTCCTTGGCTTCGACAAGCAGATAGCTGGCCAACGTCGGGCCATGCAGATCCTTGCCGGCCGGCACACCGGCGCGCTTCAGAATCTCGTACACGGGCACGCCCGAGTACTCCACGGTCCCCTTTTCTCCCTTCACCTGGGCCGTCGCCCGGGGCATGCCGGCCAAGTCCTGTGCGGAGAGAGTGAGTGGTGTCTTGACATCGCCGCCGACAATCAGCGGCGCCGAAGGCGACTGTGCCCAGGTATGGGCGAAAGCAACGAGCAAAAGTAGACAAGCGCGGCGAGACCGCATAGTTCACCTCAGAATTGAAGCTTCAGCACAAGTTCGAAGACCCGCGGATCCAGAGCTGTCGTGATGGTCCCAAACGCCGCATTGCCGAAACTGCCGTTCGGGCTGCCCAGCGGCGGTGTATTCGTGACGTTGAATGCCTCGGCGCGGAACTCCGAGCGGATGCGTTCAGTGATGGGGAAGGTCTTGCCCACCATCAGGTCTAACGTGCGGTAGCCCGGCCCGCTGACGGGATTACGCGAACTGCTTCCGATAGTGAACTGCGGGGCCTGCGTGAAGGCGGCCGTGTTGAACCAGCGTCCCGTACTGCGCTGATCCGCGGGCAGCGTGGGGTCAGCCACACGGTTGGGCCGCTGGATCCCAAAGCCGGCGAATGCGTTGAAATTCGTGGCCTGCGTGATGGCAATGGGACTGCCCGATTGGGCACGGACGATGCCGCCCAGTTGCCAGCCGCCGGCCAGCACGTCCTTCCATCCGTCCAGAGACTTCGCCCGGCCGCGGCCCAGAGGGACCTGGTAGACAAAGCCGCTGGAGAATATGTTCGGAATGTTGCCCGTCGAAACATCTTTTTCCAGCCGCTTGTTGTAGCTGTCCGCGGCCTGGAAATTGGCCACCGGGCCGGTGAGCACCGCCGAATCGAACACCGCCCCGGCATCGTCGATCAACCGGGAAAACGTATAGGAGGCCGTCAGAGTCAAGCCTTTCGAGAACCTTTTCTCGACACGCCCCTGGAACGAGTGATAGGTAGAGTGGCCGGTGTTGTTTCTATACAGGGTCACAGTGGTGAAGCGTGGATAGGGACGCAGGAGTTGTCCGCGTGCGATCGTCTGCGTGCCGAGTGACGTGTTGGCCGGAATCTGCCCGAAGTACGGGTTCGCCACCTGCTGAGTCAGTTGCGAGCCGAGCGCCAGTTGCTCCACGGTTAACTGGTTCAGGTTCACATCCGGGACACCCAGGCGGGTGAGTTTTGAGCCGAGATAGCCCGCTTCCACGCTCCAATCCTCACCCCAGGTCTTCTGCAGAGTGAAGTTCCATTGCTGGGCGTAGCCGCTGCCGTTATCCCGCTGGACGCCAAAGACGCCCTGCCCCAGGCCGGAATCGGGCGAGGGGCTCTGCAATGCAACCGTGGGGCCGGACGACAGCAGAAACGCCGGGTTGATGTTATCCAGCGACTGCTGGCCGAGGGTCTGGATGAAGGGGAACAACGGAGTCGTGAAGGGCGTGGTAATGCCCGCCTGCTCGATCCAGGTCATCCCATAGCCGGAGCGCAGCACCAGCGAGTCGGTGAGTCTGTATGCCAGCCCAAGCCGAGGGGCGAAGTTCTTCTTCTCCAAAGCACGGGCCGACCGCGAAAAACCGTTCTGTCCCAGATAGTCGAGCTTCTGTGTCGCCAGATTGAAAACGGCGCCTTGATTGTCGACCACCGTCGAGGGGAAGTTCAGCGTATAACGTACCCCAAGGTTCACACTCAATCGGCGGCTCACCCGCCAGTCGTCCTGGAGGAAGAACTCAGCGATGTTGGCACGAGGTTGGATCAATTGCGGTTGGGCGTCGATGCTGAACCGGCCCACCTGCCCCACCAGGAAGGAAGCCGCGCTGTTGCCGGTGCCGGACTGCGCCGTCCCGGCCGCCGTGAGTCCGCTGGTGAAGATGTTGGTGAACTGAAAGTTGCCGGTCGGGCTGGGGGGCTGGAGAACGTCCAGGGTTTCGTGCCGGATATCGGCGCCGGCTTTCAGACTGTGCCCGCCCCGCACCCAGGAGAAATTGTCGATGAACTGGGTTACCGAGGTCGTGAAAGCGGCATTCCCACTGGCCGGGGGCCCCAATTGCTGCAGCCCCACGACATCATACGTGGGAAGCACGTCCGCGAACGAGGTAACGGGAATATTGGGGATCAGCGTAGTCTGCTGCACTGGTTGCCCCGTACGCAGCGCCTCACGGTCGAACTTGCGGCGGGTATAGCCGAAACGCAGTTGATTCACCGAAAGTGACGAAAGGCTGAAGGTATGCTCCGCCGCGATGCTGTCAGCGCGAGTCAGGGTGTTTCCGATCACGCCACTGGTGAGGTTTCCACTGCCGTCCGGCAGCGGCGCCGTGGGCCTGCTGTCGTCGCGCAGATAGGAGTACCGCCCGAACAGCCGGTGGCGCGCGCCGAAGTAGCGGTCCAGCCGTCCATCGAATTGGTCGGCGGCCGTCGTGTCATTCCCCAGCCGGCGGAAATTGTTGGCCGTAGCCTCGGCTCCGGTTGAGGTGAAGACGTTCGGCACTGGATAACGGCCGAGCACGGCCAACGCCGCGCGGTCAAAGCGGCTCACCGGAATCGTGTTCGCCGCGAAGGCATCGCGCGCGTAGCCGGAATCCGTGCGCCGCGTGGTGGCCGGATCAAAAATCGCATTCGAGAAGACACCACCCTTCTGGGCGGTGGTGGGCACGGTACTCGTTCGGACGACGCCGGTGCTCAACCTCGTGCCCTGCCAGTCCACGAAGAAGAACGTCTTGTCTTTCTGGATCGGGCCGCCCAAAACGAAGCCATACTGGTTGCGGCGAAACTGGGGTTTGCCGCCGGTCGTGGCGAACAGGTTTCGGGCGTTCAGCTTCTCGTTGCGGAAGAACTCAAACAAGGTGCCGTGCAGGCCATTGGAGCCGGCTTTCTGGTTCACCATGATGACGCCGCCGTTCGACCGGCCATACTCGGCCGAGTAGCTGTTCGCTTCCACCCGAAACTCGTCGATCGCATCGATGATGGGGTAGAACGCCACCTGACCAGGCTCCGGTTGCAGGACGCTGACGCCGTCGTAGATATACTCGCTCACCCGTGGCCGGCTGCCGTTCACACGCGGCAGAAGATTACCCGGAGGCAGACTCACACCGGGCGAAAGCGCAATGAGCGGCACAAAGTTGCGGCCATCCAGCGGCAGCGTGACCACTTTGCGCTGTTCGACGACAAAGCTCACCGTACCCCTGCTGGACTGCAGCAGCGGAGCCTCCGCCGTCACCTCCACCACCTGCGACGCGTCACCCACTTTCAGGCTCAACGGCACTTCCAGCCGGTCGCCCACCCGCAGCGTGATACCGTCCCGTTGCAATGGCGCAAACCCGGGTTTCTGCACGGAAAGCCGGTAGGATCCGGCAGGCAACGCCAGAAACTGATAGCTGCCGTCCGTTCGCGTTGTCAGCGAGGAAACCAGATTTGTCCCCGTGTTCGTCAACTGCACGACCGCCAGCGAGACGGGAAGACCGCCCGGATCCGCGACTACGCCAAACAGCTCAGCCTTCGTCGATTGGCCGCTGAGCGGAACAATCAGAAGCGTGACGAGAGCGGCCAAAGCCCAAATGGATGAGTACTTCCACGACTGACTTGTATGCACGACATAGTAATCTTAACATTACATTTCGTCGCCGAATCCTCTTCCAGCCCCTCCATCTTCCGGACTCGCCGAGGCCACTCTGGTCCACGTTGTAATACACTTCGACCATGCATAAGATCGCTGCTGGTATCGCCCTCTTCGCGTCTCTCCTTGTGCCTGCGTGGGGCCAGAAAGGCAAGAGCCCCCTGTTGGGCCGTTGGGATTTCAATGTGACCACATCGACTGGGCCGCGTGCCGCCTGGCTGGGCGTCACGGAGAAGGATGGGAAGCTGGACGTCTGGTATCAGCCCACCGGCGGCAACGTCTATCAGTTGAAAGAGTTCAAGGCGGACGGCGCCCATCTGAGCGCCACCATCTCAGCCGCCTCCGGCAATCGCCCCGCTGTCACCTGGGAACTCACCGCGGCCGGAGACAAGCTCACCGGCACGCAGAAGCGTGGTGACGCCAGCACCCCGCTGGCCGGCGTGCGCGCCCCCGAGCTCAAGCGGGCCGAGCCCAAAAAGTGGAGCAAGCCCGAGCCTCTATTCAACGGCAGGAATCTCGAAGGATGGGAGCCTTTAGGCGATCCGTCCGCCAGCCACTGGACCGTGAAGGACGGCATGCTGGTGAACGAGGCTCACGGCGCCAACCTCAAATCGGTCCGCAAATTCGATGACCTCAAGCTGCATTTCGAAGTCAACTGTCCTGACCACGCCAACAGCGGCTTCTACCTTCGCGGACGCTACGAGGTCCAGAT
The DNA here is from genome assembly GCA_049841055.1 of Paludibaculum sp. Taxonomy (GTDB): domain Bacteria; phylum Acidobacteriota; class Terriglobia; order Bryobacterales; family Bryobacteraceae; genus Paludibaculum. The sequence goes on from JASGIE010000198.1 coordinate 5,510, forward strand.
CGAGTCCGAACCGCTGAGCGCCAATCCGGTCGAACGCCGCATCGGCTCCATCTATGGCCGCATCGCGCCGAAGACGGAACTGCCGCGCAAGCCGGGTGAATGGGATACCTTCGATGTCACCCTGGTAGGACGCACCGTCACCGTAGTCCGCAATGGGGTCACCACGATCGACCACCAGGAGATTGAAGGCATCACCGGCGGCGCGCTGGATGCCAATGAGGGCGAACCCGGGCCGTTCTACATCCAGGGCGACCACACGGGCGGTTTGAAGTTCCGCAATATCACCGTAGCGGTCCCCAGCCGCTAATTGATTGCTCCACCGCGGGCGGCTCCCGGGGAAGAAGCCGCCCGCTTACCCCGCCTGATTCCGCCCGCGGACCCTCCTCTGCACGAAGCGAATCCGCTCACTTCTTCGGCGCCGCAAACGACAGGTTTGACGAGAAGAACGGCAGGACTTTTTTGTCGATCCTCTCGGCAATCCGGTTGATGTGATTGCCCTTGTAGACCTCGTAGGTGTGGGTCACGCCATAGGCGGTCAACATCCGGTCGAGCACCACATTCGTGCCGGCGATCATGCGATCCTCATCTCCGGCATCAAAGGCAATGGCGCGCAGCTTCCTGATATTCGGAATGTACTGATCGAGCATCGATAACGGGGCATTGGCCGCCCAACGGGCCAGAACCTCCGGCTGCGGCTCTCCTCCCTTCGATGGCAGGTCCAGGAACAGCGGCGGATTCGCCGGATTGGGTGACCAGGCGGCCGCCGAGGCCAGCATCGCCTTGGTGCCGAAATCCGCCTTCGCAACGTCGGCTGGCCCCTTCACCGATTCCGCCGGCACCGGGCCGGGCTGCGGCGTGTTGCTGAACCTGGTGCTCATGCAGCATGGGCTGAGCAGGTAGATGCTCGAGAATACGTCCGGGTTCTTCATGCCAATGCGCATCGCTCCATAGCCGCCCATGGAATGCCCTGCCAGACCGCGGCTCTCCACACGCGCCAGCGTCCGGTAATGCTGGTCGACATAGGCAACCAGTTCCCGGGCGACATAACCCTCCCAATCGCCGGTTGTCACGGAAGTGGAGTACATGCTGCCCTGGTAGGCAGTGAAGGCGTTCGGCATTACAATGATCATCTCCTTCGCCTCACCCGCCGCCATCGCGCGATCGAAGATGGGAGGCACCGAGATCCAGTGCTTCTTGAAACCGAACCAGAGCTCATCGCTGTCCGTGAAGCCGTGCAACAGGTAAAGCACCGGGTAGCGGCGCTTCGTCTCTTTGGCGTACCCAGGCGGCAGATAGATGGCGACATCACGATCGGGTGAATCGCCCTCGAGATTCTTCTCCAGCCCAACGCCGTGGACCTTGATCCGCTGAACCGATCCCTTCAGCGCCGGGCTTTCCGGCTGTGCGGCCAGCAGGCCCGCGGCCACCGGCGTCAGCAGAACGAAGGTCAGGGCATTGAATCTCAAGGCAACTCCTTGTGCCGGTGATCCGGCAGCCGTTCTCCATGCTATGCAGCGCGGGTGGCAACCGCAAGCTGGCAGACCACGCCCCATCCATGATAAGTTCGGGGCGACCCACCGCCGGTCGACCACCCGGGACGTCCTCGCCGGCATCAGGAGCCCAGCCATGCACAACAGGTTGAATCGATCTCATTTCGGCGCCGCCTTCTGGACGGCCACTCTGCTTCTGGCCGCACTGGCACAGGCGCAGCCCGCCTCCACCGCGCTGGGCCAATTGGAGTCGAGTGCTGACATCGGCATCACTCCGAAGCAGGGGAACGCCGCTTTCGATTCCACCAGCGGGGAGTATCGCATCACCGGCGGCGGCGCCAATATCTGGGCCGCGGAGGACGCCTTCCAGTTCGCCTGGAAGCGCATGTCCGGAGACTTCAACTTCACCGCCGACGTGCGGTTCATCGGCGCCGGTGCCGTGGCCCACCGCAAAGCGGTACTGATGATCCGGCAGGATCTCACCGCCGGCTCGGCCTATGCCGATGTGGCCTTGCACGGCGACGGGCTGACTTCACTGCAATACCGTCCCACGTCGGGCGCGGCTACTCAGGAGTCACGCTCCACCGTCACCGCCCCGCTTCGCATTCGAATCGAACGCCGGGGGAACCGCTTCACCATCGCCGCCGGGCAACCTGGCGCGGAACTGACTCAGTCCGGACCGGTCACCCTGACCCTCACCGATCCGGTCTATGTCGGACTCGGCGTCTGCTCGCACGACGCGAACATCCTCGAAACCGCCGTCTTCTCGAATGTCCGCCTGGAACCGGTCCAGCGCCAGCCTGCCTATCGCAGCAAGGTCACGATCTACGACCTGAAGAAGCGCTCCGCTGAAGTCATTTATCAGATGGACGGCATCATGGAAGCACCGAACTGGTCCCGCGACGGCAAGTTTCTGCTGGTCAATACCGGCGGCAATCTCTACCGGCTGCCCCTGGGTGTCGCCGGCGAACCGAAGCTGGAAAAGATCGATCTCGGCCCGGGCGGCTATCGCTGCAATAACGATCACGACCTCTCCAGGGATGGCAGATTGCTCGCCTTTTCAGCTTCCAGCACCGCTTCGCGCCAGTCACAGGTCTACATGGCACAATCGGACGGAACAGGCGTCAAGCTGCTGACGCCTGCCGCGCCCAGCTATTTCCATGGCTGGTCGCCCGACGCGAAATGGCTCGCCTTCGTCGGCCAGCGCAACGGCAAGTATTCGCTCTTCCGGGTCTCTGCCGAGGGAGGGGCCGAGGAGCGGCTCACGTCGAAAGGAAACTACGACGACGGCCCGGAATACACGCCCGACGGCAAATGGATTTACTTCAACTCCAACCGCTCCGGAAACTGGGACATCTGGCGGATTCCCGCCGCTGGCGGCGGCGCGGACGATGCGAAGGCACAGCAGGTAACCAACGATGCGGGGGAAGACTGGTTCCCCCATTTCTCGCCGGATGGGAAGCGAATGCTCGTGTTCTCCTTCCCGAAAGGAACCGCCGGCCACAACGATCGCATGAAGGGCGTGGTTCTGCGAGTGATGAAGGCTCCGGGCAACAAGCTGAAACCCGCGAAATTCGATCAGCTTCTCGAGTTCTTCGGAGGCCAGGGCACAATCAACGTGAACTCCTGGTCGCCGGATTCGAAGCGCTTTGCGTTCGTCCAGTATGAACCGGTCGCGCCGCCGGCCCAATAGCACAAGGGGAGGCTGAACATGTCACGTCTGCTGTTCCCATTGCTCCTGTCCGCCTGTGTTGCCGCCCAGACTCCGGCCGGTTCGGCGCCGCCGCGTTCCTGGATCGACAAGGACACCGGGCATCGCATCGTTCGGCTGACCGACGAGCCGGACAGCGCCAGCCTCTATTTCAATCAGAACGGCTATACCGCCGATGGCAGGAAACTGATCTACACCACACCCGAGGGCATCTCTGCTTTGGATCTCGCGGCGCGGACGGCCAAATCAGTGGTAAAGGGCCGCGTGCGAGTCATCGTCACCGGCCGCAAATCGCAAAAGGTCTACTACACGAAGGACGGCGCGGTCTTCTCTGCCGATGTCGATACCGGAGAAACCCGGGAAATCGCAAAGCTCCCCCCGCGCGGCTCCATCACGACCGTGAATGCGGACGAAACCCTGCTCGCCGGTACTTATATTGAAGGCCAGGGCGCCGACTACAATCCCAACCGCCCCGCACAGCCCCAGCAACTGGATCAACCACGGAACAAGGGCGAGATGATGGAACAGCGTCTCGCCGCGAGGCTGCCGATGGCGCTGTTTCTCGTCGACACTCGGACCGGCGCCACCCGCGTCCTGCATCGCGCCACGGATTGGCTGAATCACCTCGAGTTCTCGCCCACGGATCCATCCCTGTTGATGTTCTGCCACGAAGGCCCCTGGCACAAGGTTGACCGCATCTGGACCATTCGCACGGACGGCTCTCAGCTCACGAAGATCCACACCCGCACCATGGCGATGGAGATCTTCGGGCACGAGTTCTGGAGCCCCGACGGCAAGGTGATCTGGTACGACCTGCAGACTCCGCGCGGCGAAGACTTCTGGCTCGCCGGATACGAGATCGCAGACCGGCCGGCGAACCTGGTATCACCTGCAGCGCAACGAGTGGTCGATCCACTTCAATGTCACACGGGATGGCAGGCTCTTCTGCGGCGATGGCGGCGATCCGGGCCAGGTGGCCAAGGCTCCGGACGGCCAGTGGATCTACCTGTTCCGCGCGGAACTACTGGAGAACCGGGGCTTCGACGACAAGTCGTTCGTCCAGCCGGGCGTACTCCGAGCCGAGAAGCTCGTCAACATGTCGAAACACCAGTACCGGCTGGAGCCCAACGTCAGCTTCACACCCGACGAGAAGTGGGTGGTTTTCCGTTCGAATATGTTCGGCCCCACCTACACGTTCGCCGTGGAAGTCGCCAAAGCGGCGCCCGATCAGAAGTAGCCTAGGCCTTACAGACGGCTCAGCGCAAACGAATAGGCGCCGATTGCCGTGGCCTGACTGGTGCCCAGCCGTGAAATACCGACCCCGGTCCGCTGCAGCCCGTCAAACCGCACGGTGCGCGTGCTGTTCGGCACTGTCAATTCCTTGGTCTCGCCGAGCAGGAACTCGGCCCGCTGGGCTTCGTCTTCCAAGTTGAAGGCGCGCGGGATGAGACGGCGGAACCGCTCGCCCGACGGCGCTGCGTAGGTCCCGTTCATTTCGTCGACGATGGCAGGCAGGAACTGGCTGTGCGCCCCTGCAATGCCGCCGCCGACCACAACCAGCGCGTCCAGAAGGGTAATCGCCTCCGAGATCGCATCGCCGGCCACCTCGCCCATCCTGCGGAATGCGGCCTGAGCCGCCTCCTGGTTCCCCTCGGCCACGCCCTCGGCGATCTCGTAGATCACCTTGGGCTCCGGTGCATCGGCAAACGCAATTCCGGATCGCTCGGCATACACACGGCGTACGGCGCGAATCGCCGCACCCTCCTCGGCATTGATATCCCGCTCCAGCTTGTGCCGCAGGAGCCAGACTTCGCCGGCCACCGAGTTGTCCCCCGTGAAGAGCTGCCCGTCGCGGACGATCCCACCGCCGAACCCCGTGCCCAGCGTGACACCCAGCAGATTGTGGAAGCGTTTGGGGCTGCCCGCCTGTTCCAGCAGGCCGTTGACGTAAGGCAGGAACCCGCTGGTCGCCTCACCATAGGCAAACAGGTCGCCGTCGTTGTTGATGAAGGTAGGCAGACCGAATGTATCTTCCAGCATCGGGCCCAGCGCGACGTTCTTGTACGCCGGCAGATTCCGTGGCCCGACGATGATGCCGTTGAAATAGTCGGCCGGCGCGGGGAACGCGAAACTGATAGCCACGGGCGCCGCGGGCGCGGCGGCCTGCACGCGACGGAAGCCCTCCACCAGGGTGTTCAGGGACCTCTCCAGGTCGTCCGCCCGCGAAGGCAGGGAGAAGCTCTCCACCACGGGCTGATTCGCCTGCATGGCGGAGAAGACAAAGTTCGTACCGCCGGCATCCAGCGTCATGACGACGCGGTGATCGTTCGAAGGATTGGACATGAGAAATTACGCCTTTGCGGATTTCAGGTTCATCAGCGCCGTCCAGGTGATGTAGAGCACGCAGGCCAGCGGCACCAGGAAGCTCAACTGCACCGTGGCGCTATCGGCCACCAGACCTGTCAGCGGGGGAACAAACGCCGCGCCGACAATCGCCGTAACCATCAGACCCGAGAGTTCATTCACATGGTTCGGCATCGCTTCCACGGCAATCGCAAAAACCAGGGGGAAGATGTTCGCGAACCCGATACCAGTCAGGAAGAAGCTGGCCACGGCCATGTTCTGGTCCGGTATAAACAACCCGAGCAAACCAAGGATCGACACGCCGCAGGTGACGAGAAAGAACTTGCGCGGAGACATCCAGTTCAGAATCACTCCGCCCGAAAACCGGCCCACGGTGAGTGCCGTAAAGAACAGGCCCGTACCCAGCAAGCCAACCTTCGCAATCTCCAGGTTGAACCGCTCCTTCAGGAACAGCGGGATACCCGCGCTGACGCTCACCTCGGCCCCGACGTACACGAAAATCGCCCCGACCATGGCCAGGGCATAGCCGTTCTTCAGCAGCGCCAGGCAGGACCCGAGAGTGGCCGCCTTGTGCTCCGCCGTATGTTCCTGAACCTTCATGGGCGCCACGGCGAGAATCGTCAGAATCGAGCGCGCCGGTGTAGACCAGAAAAATCACCTTCCAGTCAGCGCCGAAATATTTGGCGGCAATCACGGGAATCATCGGCCCGGAAAGCGACCCGAATCGCCTTGATGAACTGACCCAGCGAGAGATTGCGCGCGTACTTCCCTTCCTCGGAGACATCCCGCATGATCGGATTGCCGGCCACCTGCAGGATCGCCGCGCCGGCGCCCACCAGCATCACCGTCACCAGGAACTGTGCGAAGGAACCCAGCCCGATGCTGGCATTCAACAGGCCCAGCAACGCGACCAGCAGCCCCATCATCAGGACAAACTTCTTGCCCTTCTTGTCCTGCAGCAGGCCCACGGGCACCGACAGCAGGCCGAACATGCTGAAACCCACAAACGGAATCAGCGAAGCCACGCTGTTGCTCAACTGGAACTCGTTCTTGGCGAGGCTGACGAAGGGCCCCACGGCGTCGGCAAACCCCATGGCGAGAAACGCCAGGAATACCGGCAACGTACGCAATCTCATGCGAACTCCTCTTTTTCAACGGCCGGCGGGCGCTCGTGGTGCCCGCGCGGTCCTCACTAATCCGGAGCCGCTGATCTGAAAGCCCGGAAGCTGTCAGTATATCGCCAAGAGTGGGCCGAACTGTCATCAAAGGCATCCGGGTCCCGGGGGAGTTCCGGACCTGAGACGCCCTTTTACCGGCCGGAGGCCGGTTTCAGACCCAGGCCTTCCGGCCATTGCCGTTGATATCGAAGGACGACGCCGTCATGTTCCACGCCGGGCGTCCATTCCACCTTCAGGTGCTGCTCGCAGGCCGCCGGTGATCCGGCCGGAATCCACAACCTGTACTGAGGGCGCACGTCCACCCGGGAGAGCGCCTCTCCCAGCCTCGCGAAGGAGGAAACGTCCCACGAATCCCCGCCGCTCTCCTCAGCCAGCTTCTGCAGTTGGAAGCTGACCGGCACCAGGTCGTCGGCATACCGGGCACAGAGATTCACGACATAGACCGGCACGTGTGCGGCCAGCAGCCGCTCCTCCAACTGCTTGGGTTTCGTCACGCTGGCCATATCGTCGTTGGCATAGATCACCACCAGGGCACGATCCGTATTCCTGGCATGCCCCAGGTAGTCCAGCGCGAACGTCATCGAGTCCAGCAGGTGCGACCGCCGTTTCCCGGGCGGGACCGTGATGCTCGACACCAGCGTATTCACCTCGGACGTGAAGAGGTGCTGTTCGGATTCTATCGTGTTTCCCTATTAACCTTAGCAATACGTAACATAACGAAAGAACAGGACAGTA
>JASGIE010000199.1:0-57230 GCA_049841055.1 Paludibaculum sp.
TGAGACCGCCTGTGTCCAGCAGGACGATCCGGTCTCCGGTGACGCCGTAGTTTTTCAGATGCGAGTCGATGGAGAAGACTCCGTGCTGCCACCCCTGGCGCCGCGTTTCCAGCAACCGGGCGAGCCACCGCTCCATCTCCTCGTACTTGCCCGCCGCCGCCAGGTCGTTCAGCCGCTGGTAGAGCGTGGATTCCACCCGCTCGGTCGCCTCGGAAACCGTCAGCCAGCCGGGCCAGCCGCCTACTCGAACCTTGACCGGCGGAAAGGTCACCACCTGAGGCATCAGTTCGGTGCCCGCCAGGCGCTGCCGTGCGAGCCCTTCGCCGCGCCGGTCCCGTTTCCTGTACAGCCGCCACATCTCCCCCGCGTGCGAGGTGAACCAGACCCCGCTGGGCACCACCAGCACCAGAGCATGCACGAACACGCGCAGCAGCCGGATCTGACGGGATGGACGCTCCAGGAGCTTTCGTGCGAAATTGCCCGGCGTATGCCGTTCCAGGCCACGCAACAGCTTCCAGACAACAATCAGGGCGAGAATCTCAGCCGGCGTGCGTTCCCGCTTCACCACCCACTGTGGGGAGGCGTACACTACCTTCCCGATCCCCTCACCCAGCCGCACCAGCTTCTGGCTGGTCAACTCTTGAGGTACCCGGGGCAGCACCCTCGGCTTCCCCGCGCCGCTTTCTACTTCAGCTGGACACGACATAGCCACCTTTGTCCTATCACGGTTCCGGCGGTTTGTGAATCCCCCGCAATGGCTAAGGGAGCAGCGGCGGCGCTCAGCCGCCACTCCCGGATTGCCCGCGGAAGGACTCGCAACTGCCTGCAAGGATCAGGCTAATGTCTTAATCCGGACGTTGCGGAACTCGACCTTGGAGCCGTGGCCCAGGAACCCGATGTGCCCGCTCTTCCGCAGCAGGCCCGGATGTTTCTTCAACACCTCCGGATCCTTCACCGTGGCCAGATCCACATCCGTGATGACGGTGCCGTTGAGGGTGACTTTGATCTTGGTCCCCTTCGCCATGATCTCTTCGCTGTTCCACACACCGTTGCGCTTCACAAATCCATGCTTCGCGGCGAAAACGCCATAAACCGAGCCCGTATACTGTTCGGGCTTGATGGGGTTCTTGCCGTGATACATGGCGGACTCCTCGTCCAGTACCTGAATTTCCATGCCCACGTAGGCCGCATCGCCCTCCAGCGGAGCGCGGATGCCGACCCCATTATTGCTGCCCTCCCACACACGCCACTCCAGCCGCAGAATGAAGTCGGAGTACTCTTTTTCCGTGAAAAGATTCCCCCCGCCTTCCTTCGGGCATTCGATCACACCGTCCGTCACCACATAGCCCGGACCGCGGCCATGCACGAGAGTCCAGCCATCCAGGTTCTTACCGTTAAACAGCGGCGTAAAGCCGGCTTCTTCCTGTGCGAGCGCGACAGGCGCCGCTGCAAGCGCGGCGAGGAGTGCGCGTCTGGTGGTCATTTTTGTTCCTGAAGTCCTTTGAGTAGTTGGATGCATTCAATCATCGCCCGGCCGTTGTGGTAACCGGCCTTCCATGCATTGGCCTTGTCGCCCGAGGACTCGAGCCGTTCACTCACCGATGGCCACCATTCTCCATGCACCCAGTCGATCTGGTGGCGGTTGGTGAATTCCCATGTCTTTTCGAAGATACCCCAATACTGAGGGTCTTTGGTCAGTTTGAACATAGTCAGCGCGCTGACCAGTGCCTCCGCTTCCACCCACCAGGTCTTGCGGCGCGCCGTTGCCGGTTGCAGGAACGGACCCCAGTCCCAGAATCCGCCATCCTTCTCGTCCCACCCGTACTTCATCGAGTAAGCGAAGTTACTCCGGAACAGATCCATCATCGGAGCCACCGGCACCTTGGCGGCTTCGGCCGCATCCACCAGTAGCCAGATGTTCTCCAGGTCGTGCCCGTAGCTGGAGCGCGCCCCGCCGCCTTCACGAATCGGCGTCCAGTCCAGTTGGTACTGGTCGCTGCAGGAGCCCACATCCTTTCGCACCACCGCATTGCTCTCGATGGTCATCAGTTCCAGCAGGCGTTCCCGAGCCAGTGGGAGTTGCGAAGCCCGGTAAAACGTCGTCATCGCCTCCATCAGGTGCAGGTGTGTATTCATCAGCTTCACGCTGCTGTCGACGCCCATATAACCCTGCTCACCGGCCGGCGACGGAGTCCAGTCTTCCTCGAAGGTCTCCCGGTATCCTCCATACTTCGCATCGTGGGCCTTCTTCTCAAACAGATCGAATAGCTTCGTGGCGAAGGCCAGGACGTCCTTGCGGCCGGAGGCCTGGGCATATTCGCTGATGGCGTACAAAGCGAACGACTCGCCGTACATGTGCTTCTTCGGCCGCGTCTTCCTGTCGCCGGTTACGTCCACTTCCCAGTAGAATCCGCCGTGCTTCGCGTCCCACATTTTCGTCGTCAGGAACCGGTAGCCGTGCTCCGCCGCCGCCAGCATCTGCGCCCGATCACCGTATCCCGCACGGGCGGCGCGGGCGAACAGCCACACCATGCGGGATTGCGTCACGATCATCTTCGGCGCGTCGCCCTTCGAGCGCCCATCCGGCCCATGGTTGATGGTGTAGCCGCCATTCTTCCGGTCCAGGGACTGCGGATACCAGAAGTTCAGGATGTTCTCGCGTAGAGCTTTCTCCATGGGCGCTGCAGCCGCCGCCGGAGTCAGTCTTTGACCGCTGACCGGCGCCAGCAGAGCACACAACACGAGCAATCCGCCCACTACATTCATGCGTGCGATTGTATAACGTAAGGGCATGTCCAAAGTCCTTCTACTGGCCGTCCTCCTCACCTCGCTTCTACCTGCGGAAACGCTCCGCGTCATGACCTTTAACGTGCGGTATCCGAATCCCGGCGACGGGGCCAACGTCTGGTCCGCCCGCCGCGATCTCTTCGTCGAAACCGTGAAGGCAAATTCACCCGACGTCATGGGGACGCAGGAGCTCTCTCTATGAGCAGGGCCAGTACATCGTGGAGAAGCTGCCCGATTACGCCTGGTTCGGCGTCAGCCGCCGCGGCAACCACGAGGATGAACACATGGGCGTCTTCTATCGCAAAGACCGGCTGCGTGTAGTCGACTCCGGCGATTTCTGGCTCTCCACCACACCGGAGCGCGCCGGCAGCAGTTCCTGGCAGATGAGCCTGCCCCGCATGGTCACCTGGGCCCTGTTTGAAGTGACCAAGGGAGGGACGAAGTTCCTCTACCTCAATACTCACTTCCCCCATCGGGATATCGATGAAGCGGCCAGGATCAAGTGCGCGAAACTCCTGGCTGCCCGCATCGGCCTATACGAGGAGGACCTGCCTATCGTCCTCACCGGCGATTTCGATGCGCCGGCCGCTGGTGGGGCTTACGCCATCCTGAGCCCGCTGATGAAAGACGCCTGGAAAGGGCTTCATCCGGCCGGCGAAGAGGGCACCTTCCACGGATTCCGGGGGAAACCTCGCCCCGACCGGATCGATTGGATTCTCTACCGCGCGCCCTGGAAAGTAACCTCGGCGGAAATCATCACCCACCACAAGGACGCACTCTACCCTTCGGACCACTTCCCAGTTCTGGCCGTATTCGAACTGCCCTAGTTCTGGTGGATCGACCGGGGGCTCCGGGCCTGCCATTCAAACTGTGTCGCTATCACGTGCGATGGCGGGCCGGAGAGCGCCTGGCGGAATTCGTAGCCCGTGCCAACTTTCAGGCGGGCGTTCAGCTTCCATTGGACGCCCGCCGAATAGCGCCCATACCATGTGCCGCGCTCGTGAAACGCCTCGCCGCTGGCGTAAGGCTCGCCAAACCTGACTTTCTTGGTCAGTTGCGCCCGGCCTCGCCATCGCCGGTAGTTCTCAAACTGGTCGGAATGAAAGCTCTCCAGGGCGACACGGCCGTCCACTGACCAGGTTTCCCCGCGCAAAACCCTGTACTGAAGGTCCCCGAAAGGACGGTGAATGTCGTAAGTCGTGTGGACAATGCGACGGTTCTGGTTCGTGTAGTAATAACCGGTGATGACCTGAAGGCGCGGATTGGCCTGCCAAAGCAGCACTGACCCCCCGCGAAACTGGTTGTAGGCGCTAATGTTCTCAAACGTGCGGAGTCGCGTGTGCATCTGCAGCGTCAAGCCGCGCCGCCACTCGAAGTTCAGGTTGAGCGTGTGTAGCGACTCGACATCGTCCGCGTATGAAGGGGACTGCGCCAGCGCTGCCAGCATAACGCCGGCTAACAGCCGCTGTTTCATTTCGGTTGACTTTTCATTACAACACGCTCTTGGCGCGATATGGCATGCTTTTAGGTGTCTTTCGATTTGGACCTAGTCGAAGCCCGAGTCCTCGGGTGCCTCGCGGAAAAAGACATGGCCACACCGGAGTACTATCCGCTGTCGCTCAATGCCTTAACCAACGCCTGCAATCAGAAATCGAATCGTGAACCGGTCGTCAGCTACGACGAAGTCACTGTCCGTGAAGGACTTTGCTCCCTGCGCGATCGTGGCCTCGCCACCTTCGTCTCCGAAGCCGGCAGCCGCGTGGAGAAGTTCCGCCACCGGCTGAACGAGCGCTTCAACTTCACCCGGGGAGAGCTTGCCGTCCTTACCGTGCTGCTGCTGCGCGGCGCGCAGACGCCTGGCGAGTTGCGCCAGCGGACCGATCGTATGCACTCATTTGAGGACCTGGATGCCCTCAACCACACGCTGGAGAAACTGGCCGCCCGTGACCCGGATCCGATCGTCCGCCAACTCGACCGCGTCCCCGGCATGAAAGAGTCCCGCTGGGCCCATCTGTTGTCCGGCGAACCGGCTCTCCCTCCCGCGCAGGCTCTTGAATATGCAACTGTTCAGGTGCACGGATCCGCCCTCCAGGATCGTGTTCGAGCGGCTGGAAGCCGAACTGAACTCCCTGCGCGAAGAGTTCAAGCGGTTTAAAGCGCAGTTTGGCTGATTCTTAGGAGAGTTTAGCCTCGAGTTCGGCCCACCTGGCGTACAACCGGTCGACCTCCGCCTGGGCCGTCTGCATCGCCGCGTAGGCGGCTTCCAACCGCCGCGCTTCGCCAGCGACCGACGCTTCGTGAACCTCGCCCTGCGCCTGCTCCAGGGCTGCTTCCGCCTCCAGGATCTTCGCTTCCATGCCATCCCATTCGCGTTGGTCCAGATAGGACAACCGTTTCTTGGCGGACGCCTCGGCCGGTTTGTCGGCCGGAGCCTGGGATTTGGCCTGTGCCGCTTTGACTTGCCGGGCCTCCTTCAGGCCCGTCTCCCACTGGGACAGATCGGCATAGATCCGGGCTCCACCCTCTCCGTCCAGGCCGAGTACGGCGTTCGTCACGCGATCCATCAGATACCGGTCGTGTGTGACGAGCACCAGCGCGCCGGGAAACTCCGACAGGCTGTCTTCCAGCACTTCGAGGGTCGGAATGTCCAGGTCATTCGTGGGTTCATCCAGCAGCAAGACATCCGCTTCCTCCAGCATCAGCCGGGCAATGTGAACCCTGGCCCGCTCGCCGCCGGACAGGCTCCCCACCGGTTGCACCAGTTGCTCTTCCTTGAAAAGAAAGTGCTTCGCCCAGCCATTGACGTGGATCGTGCGTCCGTTGAAGACCACCGAGTCGCCCTCCGGCGCCAGGGCTCGTTTCAACGTGATCGCCGGATCGATCTGCTGCCGGTTCTGCTCAAAGTAGACGACGCGCAGGTTGTCCGCCCGCCGGATCTCACCGGCTGTCGGTTTGAGCTGGTCCAGCAAGAGCCGCAACAGGGTCGTCTTGCCGCTGCCGTTCGGACCGGCGAGCCCGAGGCTGCGGCCCGGCGCCAGTACGAAATCCAGGTTCCGCATCAGCGTCCGGCCCCCGATTCCGTACTCCAGGCCGCTGACCTCGATCAGTTTCTTGGTCTTGCGGTCCGACGCCGTGAAGTCGATCTGCGCCTTGGCCGTGCGGGTTCGCGTCTCAATATCGTCCAGCGCGGCAATCATCTCATTGGCGGTATCGATGCGGGCCTTGGACTTGCGGGTGCGCGCCTTGGCTCCACGCCGCAGCCACTCCACCTCGCGCTTGACCCGGATCTCCAGCGCCTCCCGGTACTTGGACTGCGCCTCGAAGTACTGCTCCCGCTTCTCCAGGAATGTGCTGTAGTTGCCGGCCACACGGAACAAACCGTCCGGATAGACACGGTTCAATTCCATCATGTGCGTGGCGACATTCTCGAGGAAATAACGGTCATGGCTCACCACCACGCAGCCGAAAGGCGCCGCGGCGAGCATCCGTTCGAGCCAGGCAATCCCCTCAATGTCCAGGTGGTTGGTGGGTTCGTCCAGCAGCATCAGGTCCGGACGGTCGACCAGCGCCACCGCGATCGCCAGCCGCTTGCGCCAGCCGCCGGAGAGTTCACCCGCGCGCACCGCCGGATCGGCAAACCCGGCCTGGCCCAGCGCTACCGGCACCAGTGTTGGCTCAAATGCTGCCGCGTCAAGAATCTCGCGCACGGTCTTGTTGGGCTCAAACACCGGATCCTGTGGGACATAGGTCATCCGCACGCCCTTCCGCAGCGCAACTTCGCCGCGGTCTGCGTGATCCAGTCCGGCCAAGACTTTGAGGAGCGTCGACTTGCCGGCGCCATTCGGGCCGATCATGCCGTGCCGCTCGCCGTCGCTGATCGTCAGCGACACGTTTTCAAACAGAGTGGAGGCCCCAAACTGGCGGGCGATGGATTGGCAGTTGAGCAACAGCGCCATGCGTCTCTTTCCAGTGAACCACACGCCTGTGGATGCCATCGTTCCGGTCATCCGATTGCTGGGGTATAATAACCTCGGAGGTGGGTCTTCCCGAGTTTCCACTTCGCGAAACCCTCATCGCTCTTTTCCGCAGCCTGGCTTCAGAGAGCCGGGACTCCACTCCTTGCGCTCCTCTACCCCGACGAATGCCGAATCTGTGGCACTGAACTGACCGGGTTCACCAGGATCCCGGTTTGCGCGGCGTGTCTGGAAGCGCCTTCCGTCCTTCTACCGGAATACTTTTGTTCTCAATGCCGGACGCCGTTTCTGAATGCCCGGCCCCTGAATAGCGATGGGGTCTGCGGCTTGTGCGCTGCCGGACTCACCCGCTATGACGCCGCTTACGCCTATGGCGACTACGATGGCGCCTTGCGCGACCTGATCCACCTGTTCAAGTACCATCGAATGCGAGCCCTGGCCGCCCCTTTGGGCCGCCTCGTGACCCGCGCATTGCCGAGAGACCAGATCATCGACGCCATTGTGCCGATGCCCATTCACTGGCGCAACTTCTCTCCAGAGGATTCAATCAGAGCCGGCTGCTGGCCGGGGAGGTAGCACGCAGAACCGGGTTGCCTGTGGCAGCCTGCCTGCGCCGCAAACGAAACGCGCGCGCGCAGGCAGGACTGAGCGGAAAGCAGCGCCGGGCCAACGTGGCCGGCGCTTTTTTTGTCCCTAAGGACAGCCGCCTCAAAGGGCAACGCCTTCTGTTGATTGACGATGTTTTCACCACCGGTGCAACGGCCAATGCCGCAGCCACTGCCCTGAAGAGGGCGGGCGCGGCGCGCGTCAGCGTTCTCACGCTGGCCCGGACCGACCGGCTGAGCGGATTTCAAGTGGTAAGAATCGCTGATGGAATGGAGAGGAGTGACTGAATGATCACGACACCCGACCGCCTGCACAGGCCGGTGCTCGTGCTGAATGCCAGCTACGAGCCCATTAACATCTGTGCCGCGCGCCGTGCCCTCGTGCTCGTCTTGAAAGGCGTTGCCTTGACTGAAGAACACACGCCGGGCACTTTTCACGCCCAGCGCGCGGCTGTGCCGATGCCCAGCGTGATTCGCCTGTTGGAATACCGTCGAATTCCACACCAGACCCGTGCCCTATCGCGCAAGAACATCATGATGCGCGACCGCTACACCTGCCAGTACTGCCACAAGGTGTTCAATAGCGCCGACCTGACCCTCGACCACGTCATTCCGCGCTCCCGCAGCGGCGAAACCACCTGGGAAAACCTGGCGGCCTGTTGCCATTCCTGCAGTAACAAGAAGGGCAACCGGACGCCCGAGGAAGCCGGCATGCGCCTGCTGCACCAGCCTCGGCCCTTCAATCTGCACACGGGCCGGCACCTCATGCGCCTGCTTGCGAAGAGCGATGAGCAGTGGAAGAAGTACTCTGTTTTACTAAGGGGATAGGGGCGGTCACCAACCGCCCCTGATTCTATGCCCGGTTGGGATCCGGCACTGCCGGAGGAGGCGGCTTGGGCGCCGACTTCGGCTTCTCCTTGACGGCGTCCTTCTTCAAGGGGCTGATGATGACGTGCGCATTGCGCCCTTCCAGCTTGGGCGAGCCTTCCACCGCGCCATGTTCCGCCAGATCACCGGCAAAGCGCAGCAAAAGCTTCTTGCCCAGGTCGACGTGGGCAATCTCACGGCCGCGGAACTGCACCACCGCCTTCACACGGTTGCCCTCCGACAGAAACCGCAGGGCGTGGTTCATCTTGAAGGTGTAGTCGTGATCGTCGGTGTTGGGACGGAACTTCAGTTCCTTCACCTGAATAACGTGCTGCTTCTTCTTCGCCTCGTGCTGCTTCTTCTTGACCTCATACTGCCACTGGCCATAGTCCATGGCCTTGGCCACCGGCGGCTCCGCCGTCGGCGCGATCAGAATGAGGTCGAGCCCTAGATCCTGTGCCCGGCGAATGGCCGCCTGGGTAGGCATCACCTCTACCGAGCCGTCCGGAAAGACCGCGCGCACTTCTCGCGCCCGGATGGCCTCGTTGACGTTTTCTCTTACTTTGATGCGGGGGCGGGGAAACCTAGAAGGATACATGCGGGAGATGCTTCTGAGAGATGTTCATGAGGTAGACTTCGATGCTCCTAAAACAGAAAAAGGGCCTACCGGCGGGATTCTTACCCACCAGCGCCCCGGTCTGTTCAAACTCGATCGCGAAAGGAACCGTCAGTAATTGACCCTCTCCAGCCAACTATACACCACAAAGTCAAGTGTATGGAAGCACCTGGAGCGATTACCAACAGCGTCAGGATTAACTTTTTCCCGGGATCACGGGGCCGTTCTTAATCTTTGTCCAAAAGTCAGGATTTATCCGGTCTGCTCACCGCTGCCCGCCGCCATCCACTCCGAATACCGGATTTGCCGCATTTGCCCGACTCCTGTTCAGGTGCTCAGCCTTCACTCTCCCTAGATCCTGAGTCCAGCGGCAGATACCGCCCCTGCTGCCGTCCACCGATTCCCGTGAACCGGTGCTCCCGGCATTAGCTTATCCGTACCTTTCCGTGCGTAAATAGATCGGATGTCCCGTATGACGTGGCAGGCTGTTCTAGCCGTCGCCTTGGCCCATTCCATCGGCTGGGCGTACGTGGCCAATGGGGCCACGAAGCGGGCGCCATGATTCCGGGCGCACTCTCCGCGCTGGCGGCTGTGTGCTTCACCGGGCGGTCCGACTGGCTCAAACGGTTCCTTCATTGCGCTTTCTTCGCCGCGATCGGCTGGTCCTTCGGCGGATCCATGTCGTACATGAAGGTGCTCGGCTTCACGCACTCCGACTCGGCGCCCAACGTTTTCTTCGGCTTCGCCATGATCTTTGTGATCGGCTTCCTCTGGGGCTTTCCCGGAGGCGCGGGGTTGGCCCTGGCCGCTACGATCGACACGGCGAAGCTCAAGAGCTTTTTCGGGCCCATTCTGGCGATCTCGGGGGCCTGGATCCTCCTCGGTCAGGTGACGGAATGGCTAGGCTGGGATCCCAACTGGTACGACAGCGACTGGCTGGCGGTGAGCCTGGCCCTGGCAGCTGTATTCATCTACCGAATCTGCAGGGGCCCGTCATTCGCGGTTAGCTTCCTTCTGTGGATGGGTGTGGGGTGGTGCGCCGGATTCCTGCTATTCCCGGTGCTGCTCGGGCTCAGAATGTCGCCGCCCCGCGGAGAAAACTGGGCAGGAAGCCTGGGGCTTTGCGCCGCCATGTTGTGGTTTTTCCGCCGGAACGACATGCGTCCGGCCTTCCAGGCGTCCATCATCACGGGCTTCGCCGCCGGAATTGGCTTCGTCGTTGGGCAGTGGGTGAAACTTTTTGGAACTTCGACCGGCATTGTGACCAACTGGCACAGTCTGACGGAACAATCGTATGGCTTCATTGCCGGCCTCGGGGTGGCGCTGGCTGCCTTCCGGCTCGCCGCCCAGACGCCGCCTCTTTCTTCCCCGGAGGGCGGAGAACTGCGTTCACAATCGGCGGCATACGCGGCTTTCCTGCTGGTCCTGATGACCTGGGTGAACATCTCCAAGAACCTCATCTCTGTCTGGTTGAAAGCCGGAACCGTGCCCGCTCACTTCTACGGGCTCGACGCCTACACCTGGTTCTCGTTGGCCTATCTGGCTCTGGCCGCCGTCATTCTCCTTCTGCTTCGCGCCCACCTGCAACACCCGCTGTCCGTCCTCCCATCGAACTCCCTGGGGCGCGCCCAATTGCTCTTCGCTGTTCTGTTGTGGTGGATTGTCCTGGGCAATCTTTCCCGGGTCCTTCCCTTCGCCCCGGAACGCCTCGTGACCGAAGGTGTCATCCACCTGAATGCCTGCGCCGTGACGATTCTGGTGCTGATCTATCCACGGGAACACCAGACCGACACCGTCCTGCCGCCCTGCCCGCGCTTTCCCGTCTGGGCCGCCGCCTCCGTAGCCGCCATCCTCCTGCTCTCCTGGCACACGCTTTCGTTATATGATGGCCCCGCACCGGGTGCGCGGTTTCGTTTCGGACCCCGGAGCAACAACCAACAGCCCTGATGCCAGACAACAACTCCTACTCCGGGATCATTCCCCCCCTTGTCACTCCTCTACTGGAACCGGAACGCCTCGATATCGGTGGCCTGGAACGCCTGATCGAACGCGGGATTGCCGGCGGAGTCGACGGCTTCTTTCTCCTCGGCACCACCGGTGAAGCGCCCAACCTGAGCCACCGCCTGCAGCGTGAATTCATCAAGCGCGCCACTCAGATCATCGCCGGCCGGAAACCGGTGCTCACCGGAATCACCGACTGCTGCCTCACCGAAGCGTTGGACCTTTCCCGGTACGCCGCCGCGTGCGGCGCCGCCGCCGTGGTCTTCGCACCGCCGTATTACTACCCGCTCTCGCAGGAAGAGCTGTTGCGCTACTGCATGCGCCTGATCGACTCGCTGCCTTTGCCGTTCTTCCTCTACAACATCCCCAGCCACACGAGGAATGTGTTCGAGCGGTCGACCGCCCGCGTGCTCAGCCACCACCCGAACTGCCTGGGTATCAAGGACAGTTCCGGCGATTGGCCCTACTTCGAAGGACTGCTGCAAGACTACAAAGGCCGCCAGGACTTCTCCGTGCTGATGGGACCCGAGGAGATGCTCGACCAGGCTGTCCTGGCCGGCGCCTCCGGCGGAGTCTCCGGCGGAGCCAACCTCTATCCCGAACTCTATGTCGATACCTGCCGCGCCGCCCGCGAGGGCAGGGCAGGCGAGGCCCAGGCGCTGCAGGCCACCATTCTGCGCCTGAGCGACAGCATCTACGAACCGGCCGGTTATCTGCGTGGCATGAAGTGCGCGCTGGAACTCACTGGAGTCTGCTCCGGTGTCCTCACTGAGCCGTTTGCGCCGCTGGAGGACGAGCAACGGGCCGCGGTCCGCCAGGCCCTGATCGAACTGGGGCTGCTCTGAGTTCCGCACCGGTGGCTCGCATACGATAAGATCCGATCATCGCCATGACTTCCCGACGTAGTTTGTTGAAAACGGCCGCCATCGGCTTTCCCACCATCGTGAAGGCCTCCGCCCTGGGGCTCAACAACGCAGTGCCGCCCAGCGACCGCGTGACACTGGCCACGGTGGGCGTGGGCTGGATGGGCAGCGGCCACGTCGAGGAGTTTCTGAAGTGCACCGGCCTGCAATACGTCGCCCTGGCGGATCTCGATGGTCACCACCTGACCGAGAACAAGGCGGTGATCGACACCCATTACGGCGATCAGGGCTGCGCCGCCTACCGCTCGTTCGAGGAGATCATGGGGCGCCGCGACATCGACGCCGTGAGCATCGCCGTGCCGGACCACTGGCACGGTCTCGTGGCGTTCAGCGCCGCTCGGGCCGGCAAGGACATTTATTGCGAGAAGCCCCTGGCCCACAACTTCAACGAAGGCCGTTGCATGGTGGAGGCGGCCCGGCAGGCCAACCGCATCTGGCAAACCGGTAGCTGGCAGCGGTCGAAGGAGAACTTCCGCAAGGCCTGCGAACTGGTGCGCAACGGAGCGGTCGGAAAAATCCATACGGTTGAGGTGGGCCTGCCTGGCGGGCAGTTCGACTTCGCCAAAACCAAGGACAAGAACAACGTGACCGAACCGCCAGCCTGGTTCTGGTACGACCGCTGGCTGGGACCCGCCCCGGATATGCCCTATATCGAAGCGCGGGTCCACAAGAACTGGCGCTGGAACTACGCGACCGGCGGCGGGCAGTTGATGGACTGGGTGGGCCACCATGTGGATATCGCCCATTGGGGTATGGGTTGGGACGAGACCGGTCCCAGCGAGGTGGAGGGTGTAGGTGAGTTTCCTGCCCGCGACGCCATCTGGAATACGGCGACGAAGTACAAAGTCACCTGCAAGTACCCGCAGAACGTCACCATGACCATCGCCGGTGGCTACCCGGAGATCCGGGGCGGCACGAAGTGGATCGGCGACAAGGGCTGGGTGTGGGTCGATCGCGGAAAGATCGAGGCGTCCGACCCGGGATTGCTGGAGTCGAAGGCGGCCGTGGCGGTACCTTATCCGGTTTCGCCGGGCCACTATCAGGAGTTCATCAATTCAGTGAAATCGCGCCAGAAGACGCTGACGCCCGCGGAGGTTGCGCTGCGCTCAGCCACCCCCGGCTGGCTTGGCAACATCGCCATGTTCACCGGCCGCAAGCTCAAATGGGATGCGGTGAAGATGGAGATCGTCGGCGATGCCGAAGCGTCGGCCATGCTGGGCCGCGTGATGCGGGCGCCCTGGAAGCTGTAGGGCAAGGTCCGGCCATTCCGTCGCCGGGACGGGAGGTTCTGTTTCTCTTTGGCGCAATTGCCATCGGATGGCAGAATAGAGGAATTCCTCATGCTCTCCCGGCGCGAGTTTCACACTCTCTCGGCCCTCTCTTCCATGTCAGCCAACGCCCCCGTACGCTCGTTCGCTTTTGAATGGTGGGACGTCTTCACCACGCAACCCCTCAGCGGCAATCAGCTTGCTGTATTCCCCGATGCCCGCGGCCTGAGCGACGCGGAGATGCAGCGCATCGCCCGCGAGATGAATCTCTCCGAAACCACCTTCGTCCTGCCACGTGACAAGGCCACGGAAGCGAGCCAGGGTGTAAAGGTCCGCATCTTCACCCGCGAGCAGGAGATCCGTTCGGCGGACATCCCGCGCTGGGCACCGCCTGCCTGCTGCGCGAACGAATGGGTGACCTGGTGAAGCTGGACCTCGGTGTGGGGCCCGTCCCGGTTTCCTTCACCAGACAGCAGGATGGTCTGATCTTCGGCGACATGTTGCAGACTGAGCCCGTCTTCGCCGAAACCCATGAGCATGTCCGCATCGCGCCCCTGTTGGGCCTGCAGTTGGCGGACCTGGATTCCAACCTGCCCGTTCAGAATGTCTCCACAGGGCGCCCAAACCTGATCGTGATGGTTCGCTCGCTCGATGCCATCCGGCGGTTGAAGGTGAACTGGAATGAAGCCCGCGCATACTTTGCCTCCGGCGACACCCAGCGCGGTTTCTACGTAGTGACGCGGGAGGTGGAGACTCAGGGCGCGTTCCTCCATGCCCGCAAGCCCAGCGCCGCCCAGGAGGATCCGGCCACGGGTTCAGCGGCAGGGAGTGCCATCGCCTGGCTGGTGAAGACCGGCTTAGTCGAATCAGGACAGCGGGTTCGTTTCGAGCAGGGCCTCGAGATGAAACGGCCGGGCGAATTGCATGTGAGCGCGGCCAAAGCCGGAGAACGGATTCACGACGTAAAAGTGGGCGGCTACTGCGTTCGAGTCATGCGGGGCCAACTCACGCTCTGAACGCCGGGTGCTTCGGTGGAAGCCGGATGCGTTCCAGAGAGGTTGCCGCAGGCAGTGGAGGTTACCATGAAGATCTTCGTGGCAGGCGCCAGCGGCGCTGTCGGGCAACCACTGGTCACCCACCTTGTGCGCCTGGGGCACACCGTCAGCGGGTTGACCCAGACCGAGGCAGGCCGGCAGAGGATTCAGGCGCTGGGTGCGGCGCCGGCGCTGGTGAGTGCATTCGACGCCGTGGGTGTCGAGGCCGCCTTGCGGGAATCGGGAGCGGAAATCGTCATCGATCTGCTGACGGCGCTGCCTGCTACACCCATGGATCTGAATGCTGCCTTGCCGGGTGACCGTAAGCTGCGCATCGAAGGCGGCGGGAATCTACGCCGGGCCGCGCAGGCTTGTGGAGTCCGGCGCTACCTCCAGCAGTCCGGCGGAATGTTTCTCCGTGCGGGCGCCGGGCTGGCCGATGAGTCGGTGCCCATGGCGGTGGACGCCAGTCCCGGGGTCTCCTTTTGCGCAAAACTCTATGAGGAGCTGGAAACCCGGGCCGTCGCATCCGCCTGGACCGAAAACGTCATCCTGCGCTACGGATTCCTGTACGGCCCGGACACTTGGTATTACCCCGGCGGCGGAACGGCGGAGATGATGCATCAGGGGCAGTTCCCGATCGTCGGCGAAGGGAATGCCGTCTGGTCCTTTGTCCATGTGGAGGATGCGGCCCTGGCGACAATCGCCGCCATGGCGGCTCCGCCGGGCGTGTACCACATCGTCGACAGCAACCCGGCGCCGTCGCACACCTGGCTGCCCCGCTTTGCGAAATGGGTGGGTGCGCCGCCGCCCGCCCGGGTCAACGAGGATTTCGCCCGCGGTCTGGCGGGTGAGGATGCCGTCTACTATGGCAACCGGCTTCGGGGGGCTTCCAATGAGAAGGCGCGCCGCATCCTGCGGTTTCAGCCCCGGCCCACCCCGTGGCTGGAGGAGACGGAACCCTAGCGGCGGGTCCCGGCCCTCTGTAAATGATTGACAATGCGCTGCATTTTTGGTGCTGGCCGTTCGATAGGCCTCCGCTACAATGCATGTAATGACGACTCCGCATCTGGTCCTGCTTGCGGTAGCTCTGGGCTGTTCCGCCATGGCCGCCGATCCGCCCAAACTGCCCGCACCCTACCACACGCCCTCTGCCTCCAACGCGCCTCGTGTCGTCGACCGTCCCAACGGTGCGCGTCTCTCCGTCCCCGCAGGCTTCTCCATCGAGGAATACGCCTCCGGTTTCTCCACTCCGCGCTACATGATCTACGGTCCTTCCGGCGAAATCCTGCTCACCGAAAGCGGACGCCAGGGTGGAGTTTATGCTCTTGTGGACAGGAACAACGACGGCAAGATCTCAGAGAACGAGAAGATCAAGCTGGTCGACCGGCTCTACCGGCCCTTTGGTCTTGCTATCTGGAAGGACTACCTCTACGTCGGAGAAGTAACTTCGGTCAAGCGCTACAAATATGACTCCAAGGCGCTGAAGATCGGCCAGGGCCAGGAAGTGGTCTCGTTGAAGGACGCGGACGAGGGCCACTGGACACGCAGCCTCCTGTTCGACCGCAAAGGCGAGAAGTTCTATCTCGGAGTCGGCTCGAAGTCGAATGTCTCACCCGGCGAGCCGGAGATCCGCGCCACCATCTCGCGCTACAACCCGGATGGCAGCGGCCGGGAGATTGTCGCGACGGGCACGCGCAATCCCATTGGCCTTGCGCTCTACCCTGGTTCCGACACTCTTTGGGCCGCCGTGCAGGAACGCGACGGATTAGGCGACGATCTGGTGCCCGACTACTTCACCTCGATCAAACCGGGCGGCTTCTACGGCTGGCCCTACTCCTACATCGGGCCCAACGAAGATCCGCGCAACAAGGGTCAGAAGCCCGACCTCGTGGCCAGGACCATCATTCCCGATCTCGTTCTCCCTGCCCACGTGGCCGTGCTCGACGCCCGCTTCTACACCGGCAGGATGTTTCCAGCCCGGTACCAGGGCGGGGCCTTCCTCGCCTTCCACGGATCGTGGAATCGTTCGCAGCGCATCGGCTATTCCGTAGCGTTCGTTCCGTTCAAGGACGGCAAGCCCAGCGGACCACGGGAAGATTTCCTGACCGGTTTCATGACCGATCCGAACTCCAGGGAAGTCTGGGGCCGGCCCGTCGGCCTGCTGCCCATGGCGGACGGCAGCCTGCTCGTGACAGACGACGGCGGTAACAAAATCTGGCGCATCTCCTACAGGAAGTAGCTTTCTTCCGCTGGCGTACGCCAGATACGTCAGGATGAGATCGCCCTGTAGAATGGCAGAGATGCAATTTCCTGTTCTTTTGATGATCGCGGCGGCGGGGCTGGGAACCACTGCTGTCGCTGCCGACCCGCCGAAGCTGCCGGAGCCCTATCACACGCCCTCCGCCAGCAATGGGCCCAAGGTGGTCAAACAGCCCGATGGCGTCTCCTTGAAAGTGCCCGCCGGCTTCCATGTCACCGAGTTCGCTTCCGGCTTTTCCAAGCCGCGCTTCATGCTTACGGGGCCCGGCGGGGATATTCTGCTCTCCGATAGCGCCGCCAAAGGCGCGGTCTGGGCGCTCACAGACCGCAACAAGGACGGCAGGATCAGCGAGGACGAGAAGAAGAAGCTGATTGGCGATCTGGATCGTCCTTACGGCCTCGCCATCTGGAAGGACTACCTCTACATCGCGGAAGCGACCTCGATCAAACGCTACAAGTACGATTCCGTCAAGCAGGAACTGGCTGCGGCCGAGGAGATCATCCCGTTGAAGGGCGAGGGTCAGGGCCACTGGACCCGCACGCTGCTCTTCGATAAGAAGGGTGAGTCGCTCTATATGGGCATCGGCTCCCGCTCGAACATCACGCCGGGCGATCCGGAATACCGCGCCGCCATTCTGCGCTACAAGCCCGACGGCACCCAGCGCGAAGTCGTCGCCGGCGGCATCCGCAACCCGGTGGGGATGGACTGGAATCCCGCCTCCGGCCGGCTCTGGGCCTCAATTCAGGAACGGGACGGCCTGGGCGACGATCTGGTCCCCGATTACTACACATCCATCCAGCCGGGTGCCTACTACGGCTGGCCTTACGCCTACGTCGGACCCAACGAAGAGCCCCGCAACAAGGGCCAGCGGCCCGATCTGGTGGCGAAAACCGTTGTACCCGATGTCATTCTCAGCCCGTCGCACGTCGCAGTCCTGGACGCGCGTTTTTATACGGGCAAGCAGTTTCCGAAGAAGTACCAGGGGGGCGCTTTCCTCGCGTTCCACGGCTCATCTAACCGTGCGGCCAGGGTCGGCTACTCCGTCGTCTTCATACCTTTCAAGAACGGCAAGCCGTCGGGGCCGCAGGAGGACTTTCTCAGCGGCTTCATGACCGACCCGAACTCCAAGGAAGTTTGGGGCCGGCCCGTCGGCGTTCTACCGGCAAAGGATGGAAGCCTCCTGGTCTCCGAGGATGGAGGCAATAAGCTTTGGAAAATCACATACGCAAAATAATCGTCCTGATCTCCGTGTTTGGAGCGGTGGCCGCCCTGGCCGCCGCTCCCAAACGCCCTTTTTCGCACAAGTACCATCTCACGCAGGTCGCATCCTGCGAAAACTGCCACACCACCGCGGCCGCGTCGACCAAGGCGGAAGACAACAACCTGCCCGACAAGAGCGCCTGCGCCACCTGCCACGACGAAGTGGAAATCAGTGAGCCGCGCCCCATCGGAGTACAGAAGTTCAACCATGCGAAGCATGTGCCCATGGGCTCCATCGCGCCCGCCGTCGCCGCGGCCGTGAAGAGCGGATCTTATGTCGGATCCCATCCGCCCAGCGCCGCTGAACTGACCGCCGCCAAGGATGCCTGCACGGGCTGTCACCGCGGCATCGCCGAAAGCGAGAATGTCCCGCACGACAAGATCGTGAAGGCGCACTACCCGCAGATGTCCGATTGCCTCGTCTGCCACAACAAGATCAACCCGCCCGAGTCCTGCGAAAAGTGCCACGTTGCCACGGCCCCGAACTTCCGCCCCACCTCGCATACGGCCGATTTCGGCGACAAACATTCGAGTAAAGAAATGGCCAAAACGGAGTGTGCCTCCTGCCACGGACGAAAGTTCACCTGCAAGGGCTGCCACTAGTTCTGCTTCTCCTCGCGCCGCTCCCGGCCCAGATCCGGGGCGGCGCGATGGTGACGCATCCACAGGCGGGCATCCTCACCTGGGGCTCCAGCCTTCAACTCTGGCCACTGGATGGCGGCTCCCCTCGCACCCTCCAGAGCAAATCGGACTATGGGCCCGGCGGCTGCGTGGTCGATGTCGACGGCGACGGCCAGGACGATCTGCTGGTGCAGCAGCACCCCGGCACCTCACCACTCGTTCTCCTGAAATCGCCTTCGTGGCGGCCGCAAATCGTGGAGAAAGAAACCGACTTCCACGACTGCCTGCCATTCACCCTGGCCGGACAGCGCGGCGTTCTCCTCCCACACTTCCATTCGCAGCTTCGCTTCTATCTGTTCCCCGGCTTTGAGTACAAGGAGATCTACTCCATCTACACCGCCTCTCAACAGGGCGGGATGCTGGCCCATGATGTCGATCACGACGGCCTGCCGGACCTCTTCCTGGGCAACTACTGGGTCCGCAATCCAGGCAAACTGGATGTGGATTGGCGGCTATACGCGGTCAACACGTTCCACGACACGCCCACCGCCGCTCTGGCCGCCTTCGGCATGTGGCGGGACGAATGGCTCTTCTGGGCGGAAACCTCAGCGCGGAACGCACGCATAGTCGCCTACCAGCCCCCGGCGGACCGCAAACAACTCTGGATCGAGCACCGCCTGGAGCCTCTCGACGAACCGCGCGCCATCCTCGTCCATCCCCAAGGCGTCTTCATCGGACATGCCGATGGCGTGGTGCTGGAATCCTTCGACGGAGCGGCCTGGAAGCGTACCAGTATTACCAGGGGGATACGGGTCCTGAAACTGTTCAACGAGCGCGACAACGTCATCGCTCTGACGCCCGACGGGCCCCGTTGGGTCTATCCTTTGCGCTAGCTCCTGGCGCCCCCGCGCAGGTAGGCGTCGTCGCCCGAGATCCAATCCTCCCGGCGTGGGGTGAACAGGTCGATGGCCACGCTATCTTCAAGTACTTCAACACCATGCGTCTCATGCGGCGCCAGCGTCAGCACCTGCCCAGCGCTCACCAGGACGGGCCCATCCTTCAGCAGGAACCGCAGGCACCCGCTCTGCACCGTCGTAATCTGTTCATTGTGGTGCGAATGGACCGGGACGACGGCGCCTGCCTTCATCTCCAGCCGGGACAGGGTCATTAGCGCGGTGTGAATCACCTGCCGCGTGAGCAGCGGGTTCATCACCTCGCGGGGTATAGTACTCCATTCCAATAGGCTCACGGTCGGCTAGTGTATCATGGTACGGTTTCGGGGCAATTAGCCCCTCGGGGGAGCAAAACATGAAAGGCGTTATCCTGGCCGGTGGCAAGGGCACCCGTCTCTTTCCGCTGACGAAGATCACCAACAAACACCTACTGCCCATCTATGAAGAACCGATGATCTATTACCCGATCCAGACATTGGTGAATGCTGGAATCCGGGACATCCTCATCGTTACGGGCGGTAACTATGCCGGCGATTTCCTTCAGCTTCTGGGCAACGGGCGTCAGTTTGGCCTCAACAGCCTGAACTACACCTACCAGGAGGGGGAAGGCGGCATCGCCGATGCGCTCTCCCTGGCGGAACGCTTCGCCGACGGCGAACGGATTTGCGTCATCCTCGGCGACAACATTATTGAGTCGGGCATCGAAGAGGCCGTGAACGACTTCCGCAAGCAGGAAGCCGGCGCCAAGATCCTGTTGAAGGAAGTCCAGGATCCTGAACGGTTTGGCGTCGCTGAAGTGCGCGGCGGCCACGTGATCAATATTCAGGAGAAGCCGAAGCAGCCCCGGTCGAACTACGCCGTGACCGGCGTCTATATGTACGATGCTTCGGTCTTCACCAAGATCAAGACCCTGGAGCCCTCGGCGCGCGGTGAACTCGAGATCACCGACGTCAACAACGCCTACATCCGGGAGGGTACCCTCACCTTCTCCTATCTCGAAGGCTGGTGGACCGACGCCGGCACGTTCGACTCGCTGCTGCGCGCCGCCAACCTGGTATCGCAAAGCAAGCACAAAAGCCTATGAGTTCTCCCACGATTCCAACCATCCAGACCCCGAAGTGCGAACACGGCATCGGGAAGCTGATCTTCCAGCCTGACTCGCCGGACCTGATCAGCGGGGTGCGCATCGAGCCTTTCCCACTCTGGGCCGACGATCGTGGCTACTTTCTGGAAATCGCCCGGCTCACACAAGGGCTTGGCGCGGACTTTCCTCCAGCCACCACCCAGGTCAGCGCCGCCCTCACCTACCAGGGCGCGATCAAGGCCTTCCACTTCCACCTCCACCAGACCGATCTGTGGTGCGTGACCCAGGGCATGTTCCAGGTAGCACTCGTGGACCTGCGCCCCGACTCGCCCACCTTCGGCCTGAAGAACACCCTCTACGTTGGGCAGCTCCGCCCCTGGAGAATCCTCATCCCTCCGGGCGTCGGCCACGGCTACAAAGTCATCGGCATCGCGCCGGCAATGCTCGTTTACCTGACAGACCGGCTTTACAACCCTAAGGACGAAGGCCGCATCGCCCACAACGACCCCGGCATCGCCTACGATTGGGAGCTACAGCACAAATGAGATTATTGGTCACCGGCGGCGCGGGCTTCATCGGCTCCGCCT
Organism: Paludibaculum sp.; assembly: GCA_049841055.1. Taxonomy (GTDB): domain Bacteria; phylum Acidobacteriota; class Terriglobia; order Bryobacterales; family Bryobacteraceae; genus Paludibaculum. Next base: position 20,844 of record JASGIE010000199.1, read on the forward strand.
TCGTCCGTCTCGCCCTGCGCGAAAACTGGGCCACACGTCTGATCAATCTGGATAAACTCACCTACGCCGGAAACCTCGAGAATCTGGCCGAAGTCGAGGACGATCCCCGTTATCGCTTCGTCCAGGGCGACATCTGCGATACGCCCATGGTCAGCGCGTTGCTGGGCGAGGAAAAACCTGACGCTATCGTGCACTTTGCGGCCGAGTCTCACGTCGATCGCTCCATTCTGGGGCCCGCCGCCTTCGTGGAAACAAACGTCAAGGGCACCTTTTCCATGCTCGAAGCGGCTCGCGCGGCAAAGGTCCCACGCTTTCTCCACGTCTCCACGGACGAAGTCTACGGTTCCATCGAGGAACCCCACGATGCCGACGAGAGTTATCCGCTCCACGCGTCCAGCCCGTACTCCGCCTCCAAAGCCGGTAGCGACCTGCTGGCGCTCTCCTACTGGACCACGTTCCATCTCCCGGTGATGGTCACGCGGGCATCGAACAACTATGGGCCGTTTCAGTTTCCCGAGAAACTGATCCCCCTCATGATCTCGAACGCCCTGGAAGGGAAGAACCTGCCCATCTACGGTGACGGCATGCAGGTGCGCGACTGGTTGTTTGTCGACGACCACTGCCGCGCCATCTTCTCGGTTGTCTCCAAAGGCGAGCCCGGCGAAATCTACAACGTTGGCGGTTCCCGCGCTCTCCCCAACCGGGCCGTGGTTGAGATGATCCTCGACGCTGTCGGTCAGCCGCACAGCCTCATGAAAACGGTCACCGATCGTCCCGGCCACGACCGCCGCTACGCCATTACCACCGAAAAACTGGAAAAGGCGACCGGCTGGAAAGCGCTGGTCGATTTCGAGGCCGGTCTGGCCCTGACCATCCAGTGGTACAAAGACAATCCCGAGTGGATTCGCCGGGTTCGCTCCGGGGAATATCAGGGCTACTACGAACGCAACTACCTCGGCCGCTGATCCTGACGTTGTTGACAAGGTTCCGGCCGGCCGCTAGACTCCGTCAAAAGGACGGTTCCACTCGCTATGCCTGGGAAACCCGCTGCTCGTATCGGTGACATGCACTCCTGCAATGGGCTGATGCCCGGAGTGCCTCCGGTTCCCTATGCCGGCGGCCCCATCATCGAAGGAGTGGAAACCGTGGTGACCGGCAATCAGAAGCAGGCCACCGTGACGCATAAGTGCCAATGTCCGGGTTCAACCGATGCGATTGCCGAAGGCTCTGAGACGGTGCTGGTCAACAACCTGCCCGCTGCTCGCATTGGCGATCATACTGTCAAGCTCGGGATCATTGTGGAAGGCGACTTGACGGTGCTGATCGGAAACGAACCCGCCCCAGGCACACTAAACCCGGTCCAGCCGGCTCTCCCCGGCTCCACGGGCCTCGAAACTGTGGTCAAAAACTTAAGGGGGGAGGCACCGAAACCCGTTCCGGTGCCTCCCCCTACGATTCCCTGAGGCTCAGAGCTCCAGGCGCGCGCCAACCACCGGCTCGCCTGGATCGCGCCGCAGTTTGAAACCAGCCCGCTCGCTGATCTTCTGCATCGCCGAGTTCTCGGCCAGAATGTCGGCCACGATCACCTTAACGCCTTCCGCCTTCCCGATCGCGATCAGCCGGTTCAGCAATTCGCTGCCCAGGCCCTGCTTCTGGAAGTCGTCCGAGATCACGATGGAGAACTCGGCCTCCGGCACATCCACCAGCCCCTGCAGCCGGCCTACGCCGATAATGCGGGAGGCCCCGCTCGTGGGGTCGGTCGATTCCACAGCCAGCGCCATCTGCCGCGCATAGTCGATGTAGCAGATCCGCGTCAGCCGTTCGTGGGCCGTGCGCTGGCTCAGGTTGAGCAACTGCAGGTACCGCTGATAGACGGTGCGTTCCGACAGCGATTCATGGAATTTCACCATCGCGGGCTCGTCTTCCGGCCGGATGGGCCGGATCGAGACGGTCTCGCCGTTCGCCATCTTCCAGGTGCCGGAGTATTGCACCGGATACGGCCGGATCGCTGGCTTCGGCAGGTCTTCTTCCTTCGTCTCCGGATCGTGCAGCACCACGCGCGCATCCAGAGCCAGCAGCCGCTCCGGAGATGCCATCAGCGGGTTGATGTCCAGCTCCTTGATCCAGGGCTGCTCCACCACCAGCCGGCTGAATGCCACCAGCAATTGCTCCAGGCCCGGCAGGTCCACCGGAGCCCGGCCGCGCACACCTTTCAGCGCCGTATAGATCTTGGTCCGCTCCATCATGCGCCGTGCCAGCGTGGAATTTAGCGGCGGCAGCGCCAGCGCCCGGTCTTTGAAGACCTCCACCAACTGGCCGCCCATGCCGAACAGCAGCACCGGGCCAAACTGCGGATCGATCGACGAGCCCAGAATCACTTCATACCCGTCCAGTTTCGCGAACGGCTGGACATTCACGCCGTTGAAGTGCTCCAACCCAACCTTGGCGGCCACCGAATCGCGAATCGCCCGGAAGGCGCCCCGCACAGCATCCGCCGTCTTCAGGTTCAACTGCACCCCGCCGACATCCGTCTTGTGGGTAATCGTCAGCGAATGCAGCTTGAGCACCACCGGATAGCCCATCGATTCGGCCGCGGACACCGCCTGGTCTTCCGTCGACGCAATGCGCGAAGGCAGCGTCGGAATGCCGTAAGCGGCAAGGACGTCCTTCGACTCGAACTCAGTCAGAATCGTCCGGCCCTCTCCACGCACCCTCTGGATGATCGCATTCGCTGCCGCCGAATCCACTGAACCGCCGTCCTTGGCGTAGCTCGGCGTTTCATACAGCGCCTTGAGGTTGCTGGCATAGCGCCACATGTAATTGAACATGCGCGCCGCCGTGTCCGGGTAGGGGAAGGTGGGGATGCCCGCCTGGTTCAGAATCTGCTCGCCCGCCGCCACATCGACGCCGCCCATCCAGCTCGCGATCACCGGCTTGTCGCCCAGTTTCGCGTACGGCTTCAGCAGTTGCGCCGTCTGCGTCGAATCGGTCATCGCCTGCGGCGTCAGGACCACCAGCAGACCGTCACTGTTCGTGTCCTTCGCCGCGACTTCCAGCGACTTTGCGTACCGCTCCGGACCGGCGTCGCCGATGACGTCGATCGGGTTGCCATGGCTCCAGGACGCGGGCAGAAACTCGTTCAATTCCCCAATGGTCTGTTGGGAGATCTCGGCCAGTTCGCCGCCGCCCAGCAGCAGCGAGTCCGCGGCCAGTACGCCAGGACCGCCGGCATTCGTCAGAATGGTCAGCCTCGGGCCCTTCGGGCGGGGCTGCTTCGCCAGCACTTCCGCCATATAGAAAAGGTCGGAGATGTTCTTCACGCGCAGAACACCGCTGCGCTGGAAAGCGACATCCAGAACGTCGTCTGAACCCGTCATCGAGCCCGTGTGCGAGGCGGCCGCCTTCGAGCCTGCCGCCGTACGCCCGGCTTTGATCACAATGATCGGCTTCGTGTACGCCACTTCGCGCGCCGCGGACAGGAACGACCGCGCATCGCCCACGCTCTCCATGTAGATCAGAATGGAGCGCGTCTTCGGGTCATTCCCCAGGTAGTAGATCAGGTCGCCCCAACCCACATCGGACATCGAGCCCAGCGACATGAACGCGCTGAAACCCACCTGCTCCTTCAGCGACCAGTCCAGTACGGCCGTACACAGTGCGCCGCTCTGGCTCAGGAATCCGACGCTACCGGTGCGTGCCATGCCGGCCGCAAACGTCGCGTTCACGCCCGACGGCGGAACCATGATGCCCAGGCAGTTCGGCCCGATAATGCGGATCCCCGCCGCCCGCGCATTGGCAAGCAGTTGCCGTTCCAGTTCCTGCCCTTCCGGCCCGGCTTCCTTGAAGCCCGCCGAAATCACCACCGCCGACTTCACGCCGATCTCACCACATTCGGCCACAAGCCCGGGAATCAACCTGGATTGCGTGACGATCACCGCCAGATCCACTTCGGCCGGGATCTCCTTCACAGACTTATACGATTTAATGCCTAGTACGCTGTCCCGCTTAGGGTTGACCGGGAACACCGCGCCGCCGAATGGGGTGCTGATCAGATTCCAAAGGGTAGTGCGCCCGACGCTGCCCGGATTCTCCGTGGCGCCGATGACGGCGATATTCTTGGGTCTGAAGAACGGGTCCAGCGGGTGCTCCGCGTGACCTAGGAAATCGTGAGCGGACTTGAGGGCCTTGCCTGACGAGGGTTTCATTTCAATTAATCCGATCCGAAACGGCTTAAATAGGAGCTACACATCCATAATCCCTCCATAAGCCGTACGGGGCAAGACCCCTTCTTACGGGGGGACTCCGCGTATTCCCCGTAACCAGTTGAAAAACAACCCTATACAACAAGGAGGGCGCGCGTTCCACACGCCCACCCCACGTTAAATGTTGATGAAACTTTCAGGATTCCACGCGGCGCAACTGCTTCTCGCCCGGCGCTACCGCAACTGCCGCTCGATGTACCGCCAGACTTCCAGTTCCGGTGGCCGGTGCGGATAACAGTCTCTCCGCGACTCCCAGTCGTAGAATTCTCTCAGCACCTGCAGCATCTCCGTTTCGCTGGAGTAAACCCACCGCCCGGGTTCGTCGCCGTAGTCGGCCCGCAGAAATTCCTGGCCGTTGAACGACAGTATCGTGCCGCCTTCTTTGTGCGCCGTGCTGAATCTCCGCCCGCTCCGCATCGCCGACAGGACGGCGTGCTGGATCCCGGCGATAGCCGCCGGGTCTTCCTTCTTTTGCGCCTCATCTTCTTCGCGAGCAAGGCTTTCACTCACCTGCCGGTCGTAGAAATGCTTCAACTCCGCGGCCCAGCCGTTCCCGCAGGACCCGCATTGCAGGCGGAGCGTCCAGTACTCAAAGGCGCGATTGAGATTCCCTTGAAATGCCTCTTCCGTCACCCATTTGCGCGGCGCGGCCATCTCCACCCGCAGTGTGAACTGATTCCTGTACTCTCTCGGATCGGTCCAGGGTTCGGACATGTACGGCCGGCGGGGCGTCACGGCCTCATATCGTAGCCGCAGCATGCGCCGCGTCCCGCCGGAATTCGAATCCCCTTCGTAAGTCAGCCGTTCCGTGCGCCCGGCATCGCGCGCCAGCAAAGTGCCGGTCAGCTTTTCGATCTCGAATTTCACTTCATGAGGCGTCCTGTCGTGCCAGAAGAACGCCTCCCGGAAATCGTGCCATTCACCCGTACGGGTGTGATCCGGCTCGACGAATTTGCTGCTTCGCTGGGTCATAGCCTCGCTACAGCCGCTGTTCCAGCAGTTGCCGGATCTCTCCATCGCTGAACATTCCGCCCGCGCCCATCGCGTAGGCGCAGTGCATCTCCAGGACGCCGCCACTGAAGTTGATCGACATCGACTCGCGGTCCTTCACGTTCTTCAGCCGTACCTCCTTCAGCCCCTCCCGTACAGCCTGCTTGCCCATATCGTCCTGGCAGATCATCCTCAACGCCATGTTCAGCCGGTGGCACGAGATGTTGTCCACGAAGTTCAACGCCTGGCCGTCATCCGCCATGCTGTCCCAGTCCACCTGATAAGGGATGGGGGCTCCGCAGATCTCCTCAATCTCCTTGACGCGCCCAGGCAGGGTCACTTCCTGCATCTCTTTGATCTTCCGGCGTTCGTTCAATCCCATTCTTCTGATCCTCCGAATCAATGCTCCAACGATGAATCCAGCGCAAACGCGCGGCGAAATCGATCATGCTCCGCGCAAATTCTCAGTGCACGTGCGTCTTCAGGTGGGAGTCGATCTCATCCGCCAGATCGCTCAGACCCTTCAAGGTCCGCAGATAGTCGCGCCACGCCGTCAGCGGGCCCGACAGATCCCGGCGCCCGCATCCTCCAGTCGCGCCGCGGCCTGGAAGAGGGGCGCCAGTTCCCGCCTGCGGTCATACGGGGTCGATGAGTCGTCCAGCACCTGGCGCCAGCTCAGAAGCTGCCGCTCCAGGAACAATCCGTACTCCGAGGCCAGCGATGCCGGCGGATGCTCGTAGACATCCGCGATGTAGTTGACCACGGAGGATTGCAGCACCGGGTTGCCCAGGTACTCCACCAGCTTGCCGTTCAGATCGGCGCGGGCGGCAATCAGCGAGCGGCAGCGCTGCCGCTCGGCCTCATTCTCCATATACATGTAGCCAAAGTACTTCCACAGCTCCGCATCCTGGCCCAGCGCGTGAAATTCATCGATTCTCGATTGCTCCCACGCCCGGTCGCGCTCCAGGCTCGCCAGATTCTTCTGGTTCTCGTTCTGTATGTACAGCCCGGCGCCCCAGATCAGCAGCGACCAGCCCGCCACTCCGCCCACGCCCAGAACTCCGGCCAGTGCGGTTTTCGTCAGCGGCGACGGTTCATGACCCCCATGCACCGCCAGGAACCCGCCGCCCACCAGAATCCAGGGCACCAGGGCCGCCAGATTCTCCCAGTTCGAGTGCGGCGCGGCCAGTACGAACCACATGGTCACCGCCGACGCCACAAAGAGCCCCACGGCCAGGGCCCAGGCGGTCAACCGGCCGCCGGGCATCCAGTCGAAGACGCCCGCCGACGCGAGTGTCAACAGCACGCCGCCCATCAGAAACAACGGAGGAACCAGCATCAGCCACCCCCCCACCGGGCCCTCCGGGCCGCTCGGCACGTTTCGCAGATACAACATGAGAGCCAGAAAGCCGAGCGTTGCCGCCAACGCGATGTCGAGGAGAACTATCGTGGTGTTCGTCATCCGTTCCTAACAGCGCCTTCGATCACCGATTCCGATCATGAAATAGTACGGATTGAATTCCATTTCTCGATCCGCCCGTAGACGGGTGGCACGAGGCAACTCAGGTCTCATCCACATAGGCCAGATAGGTCCGGCACGTCCGGCAGCGGAAGATATAGGCCGTTGGCTGGTCGTCCTTGCTCAGCGCGGACAGGAACTCCTTCAGGTCAGCCCCCGAAAGGTCGAAGTCCTCCTTCAGGTGGCGCCGGACCGCGGCCAGCGCCTCGGGGAACTGCGTCTTCAGCTCCGTGCTTCCGGCCGCGCCCAGAAACTCCGCGCCGTCCCCACAGCACGATAACCACAGTGTTTCCTGCCAAGTGGGAAAGCCCGGAGTCCTTTGTGCGATCTCCTCCCGCACCGCCTGCGAGACCCCTTCCATCGTTCCTGAGTCGGCGAACTCGGCGCCGAACAGCCGGGCCGCCGAACCATCGGCGATGCACCACGGGCACAGGCAGTGTGTCAGGTGGTGGAACTTCTCCGAGGTGACAGGGCCATCATAAACGTACCCTCGAATCCGGTTGCAGGCCAGGCAGGGTGCGTCCTCGTCCCGGACCACCACTCCGGTGGCCACGGGATCCGGGTGGTATCTGAATTCCGGAAGAGCGTCTGGTTGTGCCATCTACCAGAGAAGCGAAAAACGCGGACAGGAATTACCACGCCCTTCAGGATTCATCCGGATCTTTCGGCACAGATTCCGGGAACCCGTCCAGCACCAGGCGTCGAAAACCGCCCACCAGCGGGTTGACGGCGTCGCGGCGGTAAACCAGATCGAGATGAGTTGCGCCGCCGGGCGGTGTCAGCTTCCGGCAAACGACATCCGCGTGCGCGATGCCCGCCACCGACGCCGGAGCCACGGTGATACCCAGGCCCGCGCCCACCAGTCGCAGGACCGTGAGCCACTGCTCGGCCTCCTGGACGATGTTGGGCTGGAACCCGTACCGTACAAAGTTGTCCACCGTACGATCCCAGGCTTTCTGTCCGGCCGACCGCTCGAAAAAGACCACGGCTCGTCCTTCAGCTCCGCCCACGCGACCGACTCCTGCCTCGCAAACCGGTGCCCCTCGGCAGCCACCAGGATGTACGGTTCAATCACCACCGGCTCCACCCGCAGCCAGTCCTCCGGCCCCGCGTCGCGCGCCAATCCGGCATCCACCAGTCCGTTGCGCAGGGCGTCGACCAGTTGGCGGGTGTGGAATTCGTGCAGCTTCAACTGGACCTTCGGGTAGGTCGCACGGTAGCGTCCCAGCACCGCCGGCAACCGGCTCAGGATCGCGGATTCGACAAACCCCACCGTCAAGGATCCGTCCTCGCCGCGCCCTACCCGCTGGACTGCTTCCACATCCTCCTGCACCTTGGCCAACGTACGCCGCGCCCGCTCCACCATAACCTCTCCGGCCTGGGTCAACTTCACCGACCGCGAGGTGCGAACGAAGAGGTCGTGCCCCAGCATCCGCTCCAACTGCCGGATCTGCTGCGACAACGGCGGTTGAGCAACGTGCAGCCGCTTGGCTGCCTGCCCAAAATGAAGCTCCTCCGCGACAGCCAGGAAGTAGCGCAAATGCCTGAGCTCGATTTCCTTGTCGATACTCATGATGTATTGGTCCGTATGAACAATATATTGGATGTTCTAATTCATTCTGTCTAGATTGGAATCAGGACTCTTATGGACACTACACCTGCTGCGGTCTTCATCCGTCCTTTCCAGCCTGGCGACGAGCAGTCCTTCCGCGAACTCAACGAAGCCTGGATCGCCGCCATCTTCACGATTGAGGACAAGGATCGTGAAGTCCTCGATCACCCCGTGGAGAAGATCCTGGCGCGCGGCGGCCACATCCTCATGGCAGTTTCCGGGGGCCGGGCCGTCGGTTGCGGCGCCTTGTTGGCCATGCCCGATGGCGGATATGAGGTGGCCAAAATGGCTGTGGACGAAAGCCTGCGCGGGCAGGGCATTGGCCGCAAGGTCCTGATGGCGCTGATTGAGCACGCCCGTGCGCTGGGTGCGCCGCGGCTCTTCCTGGAGACGAATCACCGGCTCCGGAATGCCATCCATCTCTATGAGAGCTGTGGGTTTAGCCACCTGCCGCCGGAACGTGTGAAGCCATCGCCATATGTCAGATCGGACGTCAGCATGGAGATGTTGTTGCCTGCCGGGCAGGAGTTGCTGCGCTAGTCAGCTCGTCCGAACGGCATCGAACGGGGTAGAACTTTGCTGTTTCTTGCGGTCCTGCAGGCTGTCGATCACTTCGGCGAGTTTCTTGGGATTGATCGGTTTCGGCAGATAGGCATCCATGCCCGCCGCCAGGCACCGTTCCGCGTCGCCTTCCATGGCATGCGCCGTAAGGGCGATCACCGGCAGATGGCGGCCGCTGCCCAATTCGCGCGCACGAATCTCCGCCACGGCGGCCAGACCGTCCAGTGTGGGCATTTGGACATCCATCAAGACTAAGTCGTAAGTTTTGGATTCCACGCTGGAGATTGCCTCCAGTCCGTCGCTCACGACATCCACCTGGCAGCCGAGTTTCTGAAGCAGACTCACCGCCACCCGCTGGTTGATCTTGTTGTCTTCGGCCAGCAGGATGGCGAGGGGCATCAGACCGCAGCTCTCGACCCGCGGCAATTCTTTGGCGCTCTCCACATCGGCGCTGGCGCGCTGGACGCAGAGGGTGAAATGGAACGAGCTGCCCCGGCCGGGCACGCTCTCCATCCAGATGCGGCCTTTCAGCGCCGAAACCAGGCGCGCCGAGATGGCCAGCCCCAGGCCCGTGCCGCCAAACTGCCTGGTCGTGGAGTTGTCCGCCTGCCGGAAGGGCTCGAAAATGACGGACTGTTTCTCGGGCGATACGCCAATTCCGGTGTCCCGCACCGAAAACTTCAACACCAGATCGTCGCCATCCACGAATTCCAGGCCGGCCGTCACCTTCACCCACCCCTGGGACGTGAACTTGATGGCGTTGCCCGCGAGATTGAGCAGAATCTGCCTCAACCGCACCGGGTCGCCCACCACCATCTCCGGCAGATCATCGCTGAGGTCAAAATCCAGCGCCAGGCCTTTCGCGGCCGCCCGCGGCGCCAGGACGCCCAGCGAGTCCTCCACCACCCGGCGCAGCGGAAACGGCGTGGCTTCCACCGTGAGGTGGCCGGCGTCGATCTTGGAGAAATCGAGCACATCGTTGAGAACGTGCAGCAGTGCCTCGGCGGATTCCTCGGTCAGGCGGAGGAACTCCTGCTGTTCTTTATTCAGCGGAGTCTGAAGCGCCAGCCCAACCAGGCCGAGGATTCCATTCATCGGCGTGCGGATTTCATGGCTCAGATTCGCCACAAACTCGCTGCGCGCCTTGCTCGCATCCTCGGCTTGCGTGCGGGCGATTTCCAGTTCCCCGATCAGGGAGCTAAGTTCCTTGTTTGCTTCTTCCAGCCGGGACGTCCGCTCCGCCACCCGGGACTCCAGTTCCTGGTTGAGCGTGGTCAGATTCCGCATCCGCCGGTTGTGCAGCAGCCACGCACCGGCGCAACTGGCGGCCAGCAGGGCCAGCAGGAACGAACGGGTCTGATAGAAGTGGGGATGAAGGGTCAGCTCCAGCGTCGCGCCGGTTTCGTTCCACACGCCGTCGTTGTTCGACCCGATCACGTGGAATTTGTAGGAGCCCGGCGACAGATTCGTGTACATCGCCGAGCGCCGCGAACCAGCATCGACCCAGTCCTGGTCGTAGGGCAGCAAGCGGTAACGGAACCGCACCTTTTCCGGTGCAACCAGGCTCAGCGCCGTGTACTGGATCTCCAGATTCCGGCTGCCCGCGGGCAGATTCACCGCGCCGGCCGGCGAGTAGTCCTTGCCGTCGGCGTGGAAACCTTCCACCTGCACGGGAGGCGGCAGCGGATTGGTCACAATCAGGCTCGGCTGAACCAGCGCCAAACCTTTCATGGTCGGGAACCAGAGCCGTCCGTCGTTGGCGATATCGCCGGCCGGTTGCCCGCCGTTGCACTCCCGGCTGATCAAACCGTCCGCGATGCCGTACGAGAAGGACTGGATTCGCGCCTGCTTGCCGTCGATGACGTCGTTCAACTGGCGCTTGCTCATGCGGAAGATGCCGGTGCTGGACGAGACCCAGAAGCCGCCCTGATGGTCCTCGAGAATCTGAAACACCGTCTTGGCCGGAAACCCCGCGGTTTCGGGGACCGGGACGAACTTCCCGTCCCGCAGCCGGGTGAGGCCGCCGTCGAAGGTCCCAATCCACATTGTTCCGTCCGGTTCATCCCGCAGGGAGAAGATGAACTCGCCGGACAGCCCGTCCTGTTTGTGGAAGGTCTTGAATTTGCCGTCGGCCCAGAGGCTCAATCCCTCCCGGGTTCCGACCCAGATCTGGCCTTTGCGATCCTCGTGAATGATCCGGATGTGATCCGTCGGCAGCCCGTCGGAAGTCTTGTAGATTCTGACTTTTCCGTTGCGGAGCGCAGCCAGCCCACCGCTGATCGTGGCCGCCCAGACCGTACCCTGGTGGTCTTCCATGACCGAAAGAATCGGATTGCCCGGCAGGCCCTCTTTCTTCCCGTAGCTTTGTCTGCCCTGCTTCGTGAAGTGCGTGAGCGTGCCGTCATAGAACCCGGCCCAGATGCCCCCTTGCGCCCCTTCACCCAAAGTCCAGGCATCGTCCGAACTCATCCCGTTGCCACGGTTGAATGTCTCGAGGACCCGGCCCTGCGACGACATATGGGCTAGGCCACCGCCATTGGTACCCACCCACATCGTCCCGTCTTTCGCCGCCAGGACCGTCTGGATCTGATTGCCTCCAAGGCCATCCTCGGTCGTCAGGGTGTGAAATGGGACAGATCGGAGCCGGCCCAGCCCGCCGCCGCTGGCGCCAATCCACAACGAACCTTCGCGATCCTCATAGAGAGCCGTGATCGCCTTGCTGGCCGCCTTGCGCGGATTCTCGAACGGCTGTGTCGTTTCATGCAGATAGCGGATCAGACCGCCGCCCAGCATGCCGATCCACAGAGCACCGTCACGGTCGCGCAGAAATGACCAGATCACCTGACCGCGCACCTTGGCCGGATCCAGCCCCTTCGGCAACTCCTTGAGGATCTTGCCGTCCCGGGCGCAGACCAGGCCGGCGGCCGTGCCGATCCAGAGCAGGCCGTCTTCTCCTTCATGGAAGGAGAGGGCTCGCTCGTCGGGCAGCCCGTCTTTCAAAGTCAGTTGCGTCAACTTCCCGGAGTCGTACACAAAGAGACCCGAATTCGTGCCGATCCAGACTTGGCCCCGCCGGTCTTTGAAGAGTGCCCGGACGATCCGGTCTGGCGGACCAAGGCGCTGCAGTTTTCCATCCTTCAGCAGGAATGCGCCTTTGCCGGCCGTGCCGATCCAGAGTTCGCCGGCGGAAGCCAGCAGGTACCGAATCGAAACTCGATCGAGTTCAGGCAGTTGCGCCCGCTCCAGTCGCCCATCCCGCAGTTTCAACAGGCCGCTGGCGGTCCCGACCCAGATCGTGCCATCGCTATCGGGCTCCAGCCGCCAGATCTGGTTTTCAGTCAGTTGGGGCGTATTCCCGTGATCGAAAACGTCGAACTTCTTGCCGTCAAACCGTACCAGCCCGTAATACGTGGCGAGCCACAGATATCCATCCCGGCTTTGCGCAATGGAGTTGATGCTGTAATGCGGCAGCCCCTCTGCTTCTTCCCAGGCTTCGTAGCGGTATTCAGCGACGGGTTTGGCCGGATCCAGGGCGAGGGCGCACGTCGTCAGCACGCTTAGTAGCGAGACCAGACGGACCCATTTCCCACCTACTCCGGCTGACTGCACAAGTCGACTCTGTTCACAGTATCGGCAGGCCAGTCTTGAGTTCTATACGGCAAAACTTGAGCGCGGTGAGTGGAGTTTGAAGACTCACCTTCAATCTTCACTATGCCGTATTCTCCCAGCGGCTCCGCCGCCCGTGCGCCTTCGCCCCGTTTCCGCTCACTCCGCGTCCCACAAGCGGACACCCGTTTGGCCGCCGGAAAACCGGAGCCTGGCGTAACTACCTCAAATCTCACAACATATCCCGGGCACCGGCGCTTGGTATGCAACATGCCATTAAGAGCTCCGAGGTTCCCCATGGACGTTCCACGCGAAGGCGCGAAAAGAAAGAAAATCATTCGCCGAGCCATTCTAGTCACCGTGATTGTCGCTGCCATCCCGCTGATTACCTATGGGTTGTCGAGACTGAAACCGGCTGCTCCCTCTGTTGAGGGCGGAACGCTCTGGACCGATACTGTCAAACGCGGACCGATGATTCGTCAGGTTCGCGGCCTCGGCACGCTGGTGCCCGAGGATACCTTGCTGATTCCCGCCATCAATGAAGGCCGGGTACAGAAGATCATCCTCCGTCCGGGCGCCCTGGTTCACGCCGACACAGTGATCCTGGTCCTGACGAATCCCGAACTCGAACTCGCCGCCGAGGATCTGAAGTGGCAGGTGAAGGCTGCTGAGGCAACAATGCAGGACCTCAGAGTCAAGCTGGAGACCGCTAAACTCGACCTTCGCTCCGCCGTTGCTCGCGTCGAGAGCGAATTTGTCCAGGCCAAACTGAAGGCTGAGCGCGATGACGCCCTGGGCAAGGAAGGCTTGACGCCCGACCTGACCATCCGGCTCTCCCGCGCGGCGGCCGACGAAGCCGGCAAGCGCTTCGAAATCGACAAGAAACGGCTGGAAATCAGCGCGGCCGCGGCTGAGGCTCAGATTGCGGCGCAACAGGTGGGCATCGAAAAGCTGCAGGCCGCCTACGCCCTCAAGCAGCATCAGGTGGAAAACCTGCGGGTGAAGGCCGGCTTCCCCGGGGTTCTCCAGCAGATGGCGGTTGAGGTGGGGCAGCAGATTCCGGTCGGGACCATTCTGGCGAAAGTCGTCCAGCCCACCCACTTGAAAGCCGAGATTAAGATCCCCGAAACGCAGGCGAAGGACATCGCCATCGGCCAGTTGGCTCAAGTAGATACACACAATGGCGTCATTCAGGCCAAGGTGTCGCGCATCGACCCGGCTGCCATCAATGGAAACGTGACGGTGGATCTGCGGCTGGAGGGTGAACTGCCCCTGGGCGCCCGCCCCGATTTAAGTGTTGACGGAACTGTGGAACTTGAGCGGCTCTCAGACGTATTGTATGTGATGCGTCCGGTATTCGGTCAGCCCAACAGCGTCATCGGCCTCTTCAAGGTAACCCCCGACGGGAAGGAAGCTTCCCGCGTCCAGGTAAGAATCGGCCGCGTTTCCGTACAAACAGTTGAGGTTTTGGATGGTCTAAAGGTGGGCGACCGAGTGGTGCTTTCCGATATGGCTGCCTGGGATGGCCACGACCGCCTGCGGCTGAATTAACAAAAGTATCCGTCCGGCCGTTAAATGATGAGACGACAATCCTAGCCAACGCGAGCAAAACAGGAGATTGCAGTGCAACTGAGCGACCAGTCGATGATCAAACTTGACGGCGTCACCAAGGTATTCACCACCGAGGACGTCGAAACCCATGCCCTCTCTGGCATCCACCTGGATATCAAGAAGGGTGAATATGTCACCATTGCGGGACCGTCTGGCTGCGGTAAGTCTACGCTGCTCGCCATTTTGGGACTGCTGGATTCGCCCAGCGGCGGTTCCTACACGCTCAACAACCAGGCGGTGCAAAGCCTCAAGCTGAGCGACCGGGCTCGCATCCGCAACCGGGAGATCGGCTTCATCTTCCAGGCGTTCAACCTCATCGGCGACCTGACGGTATACGAAAACGTCGAGCTTCCGCTCACCTATCGCGGAATGGGTTCGGCCGAACGGAAGAAGCGTGTGCACGAAGCGCTGGAGCGTGTCGGCATGTCGCACCGCGTCAAGCACTATCCCTCGCAACTCTCCGGTGGTCAGCAGCAGCGTGTGGCCGTCGCCCGCGCCCTGGTGGGCAGCCCCTCCATCCTGCTGGCTGACGAGCCGACTGGAAACCTGGACTCCGCCAATGGCGAATCCGTGATGGAACTCATGACCGAACTGCACCGCGGTGGCGCAACGATCTGCATGGTGACGCACGATCCCCGTTACGCCCTGCTGGCACAACGCACGGTTCGCTTGTTTGATGGCCGAATAGTAGAAGAAAGTGTGGGCATGGCGTCATGAAACTGAATTTCGCTTCATTCCTGCGCACGAATCCCGACGTCGTCGCGCTGGCGTTGTTGCTCGCCGTGTGTCTGCCCATGTCGGCAGTCGCACGGCCGAAACTCCATCTGACTTTCGCGTCCGACCAGCAGCATGAGCGGACTTTGAACAAGTTGGAAGAGCGTGGACAGCGTGTCTGGCAGCGCCTCGAGGATCGCATGCGCCGTTTTGAAGAGAAATTCGACAAGATGTCCATGCCGCGTACCAAATCCACCTATTGCGACGGAGTAGAGTCAGACTGAAACAGTAGAGGTTCGGCATGCTCGACGACGTGCGCGGCGCACTCCGCCGGCTGTGGAAGAACCCGGGTGCGAGCGCTGCCGCGGTGCTCGCTTTGGGCATAGGGATCGGTTTCAATACCGCCATCTATTCGGTGGCGGACGCACTGTTGTTGAGACCGCTGCCGGTGCCCGGAATTGACCGGGTGGTGATGCCGGCGGGCCAGAACGAGGGTGATCCCCGCAGCTTCCGCTCGATTTCTCCGGCCGACTACCGGGAGTGGCGTGCATCGGCTCAGTCCTTTGAGAGCCTGGCCGTCTCCCACGGGTGGTCGGCCAATCTGACCGGTGCTGGAGATCCGGTTCCCCTGGAAGGCTCCCAGGTGACCGCCAGCCTGTTCGATGTTCTGCAAGTGCAGCCCCTGCTGGGCCGTGCGTTCCTGGCCGAAGAGGAACAGCCCGGCAAGGACCGCTCGGTCCTGTTGAGTTATAACCTTTGGCAGCGCCAGTTCGGCGCTGATCCCGCCATCCTCAACCGCTCCATTGAATTGAGCGGGCGCAACTTCACCGTCATCGGGGTCATGCCGAAGGGCATTACCTTCCCTCAGCCCAGCGAATTCTGGGTCCCCCTGCCGATGAAGTCCGAGGACTGGAACGAAGCCGGCAGTTTCTACCTGAAGCCTGTGGCCCGCCTTCGGCCCGGGGTAACGCTGGAAGCCGCTCGTGCTGAATTGCAGGGGATTGCCCAGCGCCTGTCCGCGCAATATCCCGTCAATCACCGCAAGCTGGGTGCCCGGGTGGAGTCGCTGCGTGAGCGCATCTCGGGCGACCTCACGGCCAGCTATACACGGGTTACCGTGGCGGCAGCCCTCTTTCTCCTTCTCATTGCCTGCCTCAATGTTGCCAGCCTTCAGTTCGCCCATGTTGTTTCCCGGACGCGCGAGATGGCAATCCGCGGCGCGCTCGGGGCGCCTCGTCTCCGGTTGCTGCGGCAAGTACTCACTGAAAGCGTGCTGGTTGCGTTGGCTGGGGCGGTCTTTGGCCTCCTGGTGGCGGTCTGGTCGCTGGATCTGATGAAATCCTCCATGCCTCCGGAAGTCGAGCGTTGGCTACCCGGCTGGCAGAAACTCGGACTGAATGGATTAGTCCTTGTCTGCACGACAGTTACCGCCATGGCCGCCGGTCTTCTTTCCGGCCTGGGCCCGGCGCTCTGGCTGAGCCGCGCGCCAATCCTGGGCAATCTGTACGACTCCGGACGAAGCGCCACGGGGTCAGCCGCCCGGCAGAGGCTGCGAAACTTGCTGGTGGGTGGCGAAATCGCCCTGGCGACGGTCCTGCTCTCCGGTGCGGTGTTGATGGTCAAGGGGTTCCACTCGATTGGACAACTGCACCTGGCGGTCGATCCCGCGCAGATCCTTACTCTTCGGGTGAACCTGCCCCAGCAGCGTTATCCGGATCATGCCGCCGTGGCCCGTTTCCAGCGCGATCTGCTGGACCGATTGAACGGCACGCCCGGCATCACCAGCGTGGCGGTCACTTCCAACCTCCCTTATTCGGATTTCATGAACCGCTCCTACGTGACGTTCGAGGGCCGTCCCGATGATGGGCGCCCGAAAGCGGTCGCCCAGATTCAGAACGTCTCCGGTGGATTCTTCTCCACGCTCGGAATTCCGGTTGTGGATGGCCGTGTTTTCGACGGGTCCGAGGCAGCGGATTCCCAGAAGGTGGCAATCGTCACCTCGGCGTTTGTCCGCAAGTACTTCCCCGATCAGAACCCGGTTGGCCGCCGCTTTCATTTGGGGGACGGCAAGTGGTGGACGATCCGGGGTGTCGCCGGCGATGTTGCGCACGACTTCACTGAGCGGACACCGCAACCGGTGGTTTATCTTCCCTATACCCAATCGGGATGGGGTGCGTTCGATCTGGCGATCCGCACGGCTGGAGAACCCATGGCGATGCTGCCTGGCGTGCGGTCCGCGGTTCGTTCCATCGACGCGGCTCAGCCGCTGGCTCTCATCCGCACGTTCCGGAAACTGATCAACAACGCGATTCTGGGGATCGGCCACATGGCGGCGATGCTGACTGTGTTGGCGGTGGTGGCTCTGTTCCTGTCGGTTTTGGGCATCTACAGCCTGATGGCGTGGTCTGTCCGCGAACGGACGCGCGAGATCGGGGTCAGGGTGGCGCTGGGGGCTCAGCGCGGTCAGATTCTCCGGATGATCTTGAAAAAAGGAGCCTGGATCGCGGGTCTCAGCCTGCCTCTGGGACTGGCCGGGGCGGTCGCCTTGGCGCGGCTGCTGAGCCAGTTGCTGTTTGGAGTCTCCGCATTGGATATCCTGGCATTCATCGGCATGCCTTTGGTTCTTGCACTTGCGCTGACGGCGGCTTGTCTTGTGCCCGCGCGGCGGGCCACACGCACCGACCCGTTGACGGCATTGCGACACGAGTAGAAACAACATGATTTCCCTAAGAAATATCGAGAAGTTCTATCAGCAGGGTCCTGACCGGTTCTATGTGCTGCGGCGCATCAACCTGGAGATCAAGGAGGGCGACTTCATTGCCGTCATGGGCCCGTCGGGCGCCGGCAAGTCCACCCTGCTGCACGTGCTGGGGATGCATGACACGTCCTGGACGGGCGAGTACACGCTCTACGATCACAGCATCCATCGCATGGACCGCAAACAGCGCCTGGAAGTCTACAAGAAGTACTTCGGGTTCGTTTTCCAGAGTTATCACCTGCTGGACGACCTGACGGTCGCCGAGAATCTGGACGTGCCGTTGTCCTACCGCAACATCAAGAAAACAGAGCGCCAGGCTATCGTGGCCGACACTCTCGACCGCTTCCAGATGGTAGGCAAGAAGGATCTGTTCCCCAGCCAGCTTTCCGGCGGGCAACAGCAGTTGGTGGGCGTGGCGCGCGCCATCATTGCCAACCCCAAGGTGATCCTGGCCGACGAACCGACGGGCAATCTGCACTCCTCCCAAGGCATAGAGATTATGGAGATGTTCAAGAAGCTGAACGAGAGCGGGGCCACCATCGTGATGGTGACGCACTCGGAGACGAACGCCGCCTATGCCCACAAGATCGTCCGCATTGTCGACGGCTGGATTGAAGGCGATCCGAGAACTTAGCCACGGGCACGGTACCGGGTTCGCCGGAGTGGACCCGGCCCCTGCTTTGCGCTACGAATAGTAGTTCCGCAATGTCATCCTATCGAACCCAAACCCGGCTTCTGGTGGCCGATGACCAGGAAGACGTCCTGGCCGCACTCAGACTCCTGCTGAAGCCGGAAGGCCTTGCGCTCGATTGCGTTACCTCGCCCCATGCGGTGTTGTCCGCGCTCGACCAGAAGGAATACGACCTGCTCTTGATGGACCTCAACTACACCCGCGATACCACGTCGGGGCAGGAGGGGTTCGAACTGATGAGCCGCGTGCAGCAACTGGACTCGATGCTGCCGATTGTCGTCATGACCGCCTGGGGCAGCGTTGAGGTGGCGGTCGAAGCCATGCGGCGCGGCGCGAAGGATTTCATTCAGAAGCCCTGGGACAACGCTCGCCTGCTGGCTATCGTCAAGACTCAGTTGGAGTTGTCGGCCGCACTGCGGCGCGGCGCCCGGCTGGAAGCGGAAAACCGGTTGCTGCAGGCCGATGGCCGCCCGGTAATGATCGCCGAGGCGCCGTCGATGCAGCCGGTGCTGCAACTGGTCTCCCGCGTGGGTCCGTCAGATGCCAACGTCCTGATTACCGGAGAACCGGGCACCGGCAAAGAGGTGGTGGCGCGCACGATCTTCGCCATCAGTGACCGTGCCGCCCAGCCGATGGTGACGGTGAATATGGGCGGGCTGGCGGAAGGAATCTTCGAAAGCGAACTGTTCGGTCATGTGAAGGGCGCGTTCACCGACGCCAAAACGGACCGCGTGGGACGCTTTGAACTGGCCGACGGCGGGACGATTTTCCTGGATGAGATCGCGAACCTGCCTTTCAACCTGCAGGCCAAACTGTTGCGCGTGCTGGAAACGGGTGAAATGGAGCGCGTGGGTTCGTCCAAGACGAAACGCGTGAATGTGCGCGTCATCTCGGCCACGAACGCGAACCTGCACCAGGAAGCGGCCGAAAACCGGTTCCGGCAGGACCTGCTGTTCCGCCTGAATACGATCGAGATTCACCTGCCGCCGCTGCGTGAGCGCAAGGAAGACATCCCGTTGCTGGCGGCGCATCACCTGTCGCAGATGGCCCGGCGTTACCGGAAACCGGTGAACGGCTTCGATCCGCCGGCGTTGCAAGCGATGCTGGAGCATCCGTGGCAGGGCAACGTGCGCGAGTTGAACCACGTGATCGAGCGGGCCGTACTGATGGCTCAGGATCATGTGATCCGCAGCAGCGACCTGGCGCTCCGCCCGTCCCGCGAAACCGGGGGCCGGCTGGAGGATATGAGCCTGGAAGAGGTCGAGGCGTTTCTCATCAAAAAGGCCCTGGCCCGTTACGGCGGTAATGTCAGCCAGGCCGCCGGCGCCCTGGGTCTGAGCCGTAGCGCGTTATACCGGCGCATCCAGCGTTACGGTCTATGAACCCATTCCGCCGCATCTCCTACTGGTTCGCTTCTCACGAGAATCGCGTCCTTTACGCCTCGTTGATGGCGGGCTCGGTGGCGGTCATCTTTTCGATGGTGGTGTTGTGGTCGGGCGATACCTTTTCGGCGAAAGTACGCTGGACCATGTCGGTTCTGATCGTCGGCTTCTGGCTGGGCTTTGGTTTTTCAGCGCGTGAGCGCGTGGTTTCCCCGTTGCGTACGCTGGCCAATCTGTTGGAGGCAATGCACGAAGGCGACTACTCGATCCGGGGCAGAGGCGCCCGGCAGGATGACGCCCTCGGCGAGGTGATGATCCAGTTGAATGCCATCGGAGCTACCCTGCGCGCCCAGCGCCTGGGTGCGGTGGAGGCAACTGCCCTGCTCACCAAGGTGATGGAGGAGATTGAGGTCGCGCTGTTCACTTTCGATGACCAGGAGCGATTAAAATTGGTCAATCGTGCCGCCGAACGTCTGCTTGCCCTGCCGGCCGCCCGGTTGCTAGGCCGGACCGCCACGGAGTTGGGCCTGGACGAATTCCTGCACTCGGAAGCCTCCGAGACGATTGCCCGCTCGTTTCCGGGCAGCGCCGGACGTTGGGGCATCCGCCGTACTTCCTTCCGTGAGAGTGGTTTACCGCACACGCTGCTGGTGGTGGCCGACCTGACGCGAGCCCTGCGTGAAGAGGAATTGCAGGCCTGGCAGCGCCTGGTGCGCGTGCTGGGCCACGAGCTGAACAATTCGCTCACACCCATCAAGTCCATCGCGGGCAGCCTCGCCCAGTTGCTCACCCGGCAGCCGCGGGCGGAGGACTGGGAAGACGATATGAAAGACGGACTTAGCGTCATCGCCTCGCGCTCCGAGTCGCTCAGCCGCTTCATCGGCGCCTATTCCCGGCTGGCCAAGTTGCCGCGTCCGGTGCTGGCGCCCGTCGAGCTTTACCGCCTGATTCATCGCGTGGCGAACCTGGAGACGAGGGCTCCGGTGAAAGTGCACAACGGCCCGGCGATCACCCTGCAGGCCGACGCGGATCAGTTGGAGCAGATGCTCATCAATCTGGTCCGCAATGCGGTAGACGCCTCCCGGGAGACGGGCGGCGGGGTATCCGTTACCTGGGAACTGGAAGGCCCGATGGCCACTATCCTGGTGCTGGACGAAGGGTTAGGGCTCTCGAACACCGCCAATCTGTTTGTCCCGTTCTTCACGACGAAGCCGGGCGGATCGGGCATTGGCCTGGTCCTCTCGCGCCAGATTGCCGAGGCGCACGGCGGCACTCTGACCCTGGCGAACCGGGCCGATGTGCGCGGCTGCCAGGCGCGCCTGCAGTTGCCGCTCTCGCAGGGCTATTAACGATAACCTGCGAATTCCCCGGAATTTCAGGTAGGATATTCTCTGAACGGGGAGTTGCGTGTGCGAAGTCTGTTTGAAGACGTGCGGTACGCTGTCAGGCTGCTGTTCCGCCAGCCCGGATTTACCCTGGCCGCGGTGCTGCTGCTGGCGCTTGGAATTGGCGTTAACAGCGCCATTTTCAGCATTGTAGACAGTGTTCTGCTGCATCCCCTCTCCTACAAAGAACCTGACCGTCTGTATGTGATCTGGACAAAAAACCAGGTCCGCAACAAACTGCAGGGTGCATTCGCCGCTCCGGAGTTCCAGGAATATGCCGAGCGGCAAAAGAGTTTTTCCCAGTTTGCGGGCGTACATGCACTATCCGGCCACGCTGACGGGCCGGGGCGAGCCGGCGCGCGTGGCGACGGTGCTGGCCAGCGCCGGATATCTCGAGATGCTGGGCATATCGCCCTTTCTGGGCAGGGGTTTCGCGGCTGAGGAGTATCAGATCGGCAGGAATAGGTCGCGCTCCTCACGGAACAGTTCTGGCGGGAACGGTTCGGCGCGGACCCGTCGATTGTCGGCAAAGTCCTGCGGCTCGAGAACGAACTGCATGTTGTTGTGGGAATATTGCCGCAGATAAAAGGCGAAAATCGGCTGGTGGATATGTACCTTCCGCTGGCGCTTTCTCCGGAAGCGGCCGCGTCGTGGGAGTCCCGTTTCCTCTATGTCACGGGCCGGCTGAACGAGGGTGTCACCAGCGAGCAGGCGGCGATGGAGTTGAAATCGATCGGCTCGGCGATCTCCACCGAGCATCCGGACACGAACGCAGGCACGGAACCGTATCTGGTCGCGGCGGAACGGGAAGCGCAGGGGGACGCCCGCCAGCCACTGCTCGTGCTTTCGGCGGCGGTTGGTCTGGTGCTACTGGTCACGTGTTCGAATGTGGCCAATCTGCTGCTGGTCCGTTCCGCCGCGCGGCACAAAGAGGTTGCGATCCGGAGCGCCATGGGCGCCTCGCAGGGCAGGGTCTTCCGCCAGATGATTACCGAGAGCCTCACCCTGGCGCTGATGGGCGGGCTGGTGGGTCTGTGTGTCGCCTGGTGGGGTGTCCGGATCATCGGGCAGTGGGGCTCGCCGACGATGCCCAAGCTGGCCCTGGCGAGCGTGGATTGGCTGGTTGTCGGCTATACGTTCGCCGTTTCCGCGCTGGCGGGCATTCTCTTCGGTGGGCTGCCGGCGTGGCAGGTGCTGCGATTGAATCTGGCCGATACCTTGCGCGATGAGGCACGCGGCAGTTCGGGGGGAGCCCGGAAGGGTCTGACGCGTTCGTTGCTCGTTGTGTCCGAGGTTGCCCTGTCGGTGATTCTGCTGGTGGGGGCGGGCCTGCTGTTGCGTACGTTTATCGAACTCAGCCGGCTGGACCTGGGCTTCAAATCGGAAAAGGTGCTGACGCTCCGCACCACTCTGGCTGAGACTGCCTACGCTACGGACGCCGCCAAGGCGACGTATGTGCGCCGCATCATCGAACGGCTGGAGAGAGTGCCCGGTGTGGTCTCGGCGGGTGTGAGTACGGCTCTGCCGATGATGCAGGTGAACTGGCTGACGGATTTCTCGGTGGATGGCCGTCCCGCGCAGTCGGCGCAGAAGGAGTCGGCCACGTATACCGCCGTTACGCCCCGTTACCTGGAGACGATCGGGGCGCGCCTGGTTCGGGGACGGATGATCGCGGAGACCGACAACGACACGGCCCCGCCGGTGGTGCTGGTTTCCGAGGCACTGGTCAAGCGTGTCTTCCCGGGCGAGGACCCCGTGGGCAAGTCGATCAATATGCGGGTGGGCCGGTTCAAGACGCACGCCCAGATCGTCGGCGTCGTCCATGACATCGCCTACGCGCGGCCGGACGAGAAGCCGAGGCCTGTCGTCTATCAGCCGCATGCCCAACGTTCCTGGCCGTTTCTGGCCTTCGCCATCCGGACCAGCGCGGAGCCCATGTCCCTGGAAGGAGCGGTGCGCCGGGCGTTCTTCGAGGTGGATTTCCGAGCTGCCGGTGGAGAAGGTGCAGCCGATGAGCGCGCTGATGGACAAGGTGCTGGCGCAGCAGCGGCTGGCGCTGGTGCTTCTCATCGTGTTCGCTGGTCTTGCCGTGGTGCTGGCCGCCGTCGGACTGTTCGGCGTGCTGGCGGTGGCGGTGGCGCAGCGTAGCCGGGAGATGGGGATCCGCATGGCGTTGGGCGCGAGCGGGCAGGATATCCTGCGCCTGGTCATGACCCAGGGGATGGGGCTCACCACTGCCGGAATTCTGGCGGGGCTGCTGGCCGCGCCGCTGGCGAGCCAGGTGATGCGGCAGATGCTCTACGGAGTCCAGCCGCTGGATCCCATCACCTTTGCGGCCGTCGCAATTCTTGTCCTGGCGGCCTCCTTCGCGGCGTGTGTCCTGCCGGCCTTGCGGGCGTCGAAAGTGGATCCCGGCAACGCCCTGCGCACCGAATAGGCGTATTCGTATCTCGACTCACGGAAAGGCCTCGCCCCCTGAAGCAGGACAGGTGATCTGCTCGAGGCCTCCCCGCGGTGGCCCGGCTGGCGGAGGATCAGAGTTGTAGGCCAGCCCGCCGCCGGACAGGCCCCAGACCGCGGCATCCGGGAACGGACTCATGGTCTGGGACATGGAGTCAGACACCGGATTTCGTGGCGCGGAACTATTTTCTTTTTGAACCCGTCAGCTTTGCTCTTCGAACATCCCGGTCTGGCGGTTCTTGCGGACTCTTCCGGCCTGGAAGTAGCGCCCGTTCATGGCGACATAGACTCCGGGCGGCAGGGTCTGCGCGAAGGCCAGCGCGCTGCCCAGATTGAACAGCCCGTCGGAACTCCCGAACTTGTAAGGCACCATGGCTCCGGTGAGCACGATGGTCTTGCCGTTCACCTCGCCGGCCAGCAGTTGGGCGGTGTCGGTCATGGTGTCGGTGCCATGGGTGATCACGATGCGATGCTCGGCCGCGGAACGGCACTGTTCCACGATCAGACGCCGGTCGGAGTCGGACATATCGAGGCTGTCGATCATCATCAGTGTGCGGACCTGCAGCGGGAGTCCGCAGCGTCCGAGCTTGAGCATCTCCGGCAGATGCGACTCCTGGAAGAAGAGGCGCCCGGTGAGCTCGTCATATTCCTTGTCGAACGTTCCGCCGGTAATCAGGATGCGGATCGGTCCGGCGTCCGCGGAAGTGGCCATGGCTTCATTGTGGAGCAACGCGGATCAGATTGCCCGGCCGGTGCGATGGTTCGCGGATCCCTTCTTCAAATCCCGGAATGGACGTGATACATTCGCGTCAGCTTATGCTGAAATTCATCGCTTTTCTCCTGACGGCCCTGGCGGTATTCGCGGCCGATGACCCGTGGACCAAAGTGCGAGCGGTGAAGACTGGAACCGAGCTGCGCATCCTGAAGAGGGATTCCAGACAGCCGCTGCTCGCGAAGATGGATGAACTGACGGAAAGCAGCCTCGTGGTGATCGTCAAGAATGAACAGGTGGCGATCGCGAAAGAGGACATTGAGCGGGTGGACGCACGGCCCGCGCAGCGGCGGCAGCCGGATGACCAAGGAGTCGAAGACCAGCACTGGTGGGCAGGCGCCCCGGGACGCGGCGAGCCCGAAACCCAACCGGGATGGAGGGCCTTCGAGCTCCAGTTCCAACTCAGTCACCTTTGGATCGAAGCCTGATTTCGAGACTGTCTATACGCGCCTGGCGCCCGCTCCGGTAAAGCACTAGGCGGATTGAGCCAGATCGGCGGAAGCGCCAAGGATCTCGTAGATGCGGTCGAGCCAGGCTTCGTGCTCCGGCTTCATCAGCACGGAGCGCAGGCAGACGATGGTCGGCTGATCGGCCAGCAACTCCGGCCAGGTGGATTGGAAGATCGATGCCGGCAGGTGGATGAGCGCGAGATGGAGCTGCCGCTCGGCTGCGAGATCAAAGATGCGCTGCGAGAGGGCCGAGGAGCGGGATGCGGTTGCCGCGCGCGGCGCCCAGACGACGATGTCGAGTTCCGGATCGAACGGCACCTGGAACCGAGGATCTGCCTTGAGTCTGGCTGCGAAGGCGAGCGCGGCACGCCGGGAGGATTCCAATCCCTGGGCAAACTCTCCGCCGGGCTGCAGGGGCAGCAGCCGTTGCGTTGCCCACAGCGCCACGGCGGAGGCGCCGGGCCGTGAGCACTCCAGGCTGATTTCTCCCAGGTGGAGCTCGTGCGACGAGAAGTAGGTATACGGGGAATCGTGCCGGTAGAGCCGCCCGACCGCCGGATCGCGGAACAATACGCAGCCGCAGCCATACGGCTGGAGCCCGTGTTTGTGCGGGTCGATGACGATGGAGTCGGCTTCGCCAATCAGTTCGTAGGCCTGCCGTGCCTCCGGCGAGAGGTTGCGGGCCAGCCGGAAATAGCCTCCGTAGGCGGAGTCGATGTGCAGGCGAAATCCGTAGCGCTCGCGCAGCCGCAGGATTTCCGGAAGCGGGTCGACCGCGCCCACGCCGGTGGTGCCCAGTGTCGCGACCACGCATCCGATGCCGCCCGCATCGAGCATCCGCTCCAGCGAGCGGCAGTCGAGCCGCCCCCGGGCATCGTTGTCGACCTTGGCGAACGGCAGGCGCAGTACTCCGCTGATCCGCTCATGCGTGTAGTGCGCTTGGCTCGAAGCGGCGATCGTCTTCCCAGGCTGAAGCTGACCAGCCACCCATAGAGCTTCCAGGTTGGCCATGGTGCCGCCGCTGGTGAGATGGCCGAGGTGGGTTTCCCAGCCGAACATTCGAGCCAGGTCCGCCACGGCTTCCTTCTCCATGGCTGAACTGGCGCGCCCGCCGTCCAGCGCGTGGTTGTTGGGATTGATCCAGGTGGCCAGGGCGTAGGCGGCGCGCGCCAGCGGATGCGGCGGCTTCAGCATCTGGCCCGCATAGAGCGGATGAAAGTAGGGGAAGTTGTCGCCCAGCCTGGCTGCCGTCTCGCTAAGGACAGCCCGCATGCGGTCCTGTCCAGGCACCGCGGGCTGGAACTCCGGCAGATGAGCGAACAGACGATCCAATTCCTCCAGCGCCTCACCCAGCGCGCCGGGCGCGAGTTTCTCCAAAGCCATCTGTCGGGGTCCTCCACTCCTGTAGGGAGGCCTTCATCGGAAGAAGGCCTCCTGCATTTATCATCCTTCAGGCGAAAGCACTCAGGCGGAGGGAGCCGGAGTGATTCTGAGCGTGGCCGGGCCATTCGCCGGCAGGTTGGCGGGGAGCTCAAACGAAGTGCCGTCAGGCTGCTTCTTCCAGGTAACGGGCCCGCCTTCGAGAAGCTGAACTTTCGATCCAGCGGATAGTGCCAGGTCCTTCACCGTCGAGGCCCCCGCGGCGCGGCCGAGAAGGAAGGCGTAGAGAACCTCGCCCTTCTTTGTGAAGCGCACCTCGCCGCCCGTGGCGGTTTTGGCGGAGGGACGGACCCAGGGGCGGGTGCCGAAGATTCCTTCGCCGTTCGTTTTGAGCCACGCGCCCAGCGCATTCAGCCGGTTGAGCTGGATCTCCGAGATGGTGCCGTCGGGCTTGGGGCCGATGTTGAGCAGCAGGTTGCCGTTCTTGCTGACGATGTCCACCAGCAGCTCGATGAGCGCGCCGGAGGCGATCACGTGTTCCGGTCCTTCCACCTGGTTGTAGCCGAAGCTGAAGCCGAGGCCGCGGCACGACTCCCACTTCTTCGGCGTGATCTTGTCGTACTTGGCATACTCCGGCGTGGTGAAATCCGCATACTCCACGCTGAAGCGGTTGTTGATGACGCCGTCGGGGACGGCGTTGTAGTAGTCCGCGAAGAGCGCCTCTGGTTTGCCCAGCTTCGGGTACCCGATGTCATTCCACAGGATGGATGGCTGGTAGAGCTGGATGAGCTCGCGCCAGTGAGCGTCGGCATAGCGCGCATACTCTTCGGTCTGCGGCGCCGTGGTCTTGAGATCCGCCATGGTGGCGATGGGGCGCGCCTCGAAGGTCCAGTCCAGTCCTCCGGAATAATACAGACCCATGCGCAGGCCCGCGCCGCGAACCGCTTTTGTGAGGTCGCCCACGAGATCGCGCGGTGAATTGATGCCGCCATTCGGCCGCTTGGGGTTGGGCACTTTGCTGGGCCACAGCGTGTAGCCGTCGTGGTGCTTTGTCGTGAGGACGACATACTGCGCGCCGGAGTCCCGGAATAGAGATGCCCAGCTCTGCGGCTTCCAGGCGCGGTTCTGCTGTTCGAAGGCCTGGCCGAAGCGGTAGTAGTCGAAGTCCGCCCCATACTTCTGAACGTGGTGTTTGTAGCTGGATGAGCCTTTGAGGCGAATGGAATTCAAATACCACTCCGCGTAGGCGTTCTCGTAAAACCAGCGGCTCATGTCGACCTTGCCGAGCTCGCCGGACGGCGGGGCCCAGGCGGGCACCGAGTAGAGGCCCCAGTGGATAAAGATGCCGAACTTGGCGTCGTCATACCAGATGGGCACCGAATGTGTCTTTAGAGAGGTCCAATCGGGCGAATATCTTTGGGCATGGACCGCGGGCAGTGTGGTGCCGGCGGCAGCGAGGGTAGAAAGGAAGACTCGGCGATTCATGAGTACTCCGAAAATCGGGCCGTAAATGCTTGCCGTGCAAGGCACGGGCGCCAGGGCGGTCCCATTGTATCGAGATCGGCGGCGCGTACCTGCTTTACGTTCCACGCACAGGCTTTACATTAGTTAACGCCTTTCGCGCCGCTGGGTTGTACGCGGCCTCGCGCCGCGGCGCGTCCACAGAGTATGCCCGCGCCAGACGGGGTTCGTGAAGACCAATGATCAATCACAAACGAATCGCTGTTGTGCTGCCTGCCTATAACGCCGCCAGGACTTTGAGGGCTACCGTGCAGGAGCTGCCGGACACTGTCGACGACCGGATTCTGGTGGACGACCAAAGTACGGATGACACTGTCGAACTGGCCCGGAAACTGGGGCTGCATGTAGCCGTGCACGACCGGAACCGTGGCTACGGCGGCAACCAGAAGACGTGCTACGCGCTGGCTTTGAGCCGCGGAGCCGATGTTGTGGTGATGATCCATCCGGATTATCAGTATTCGCCCTTGTTGGTGTCCGCCATGGCGAGCATGGCGGCCTACGGCGTGTATGACCTGGTGCTGGGGTCCCGCATCCTGGGCGGTGATGCGTTGCGCGGCGGCATGCCGCTGTACAAATACGCCTCAAACCGCGCGCTGACGCTATTTCAGAATCTGGTGCTCGGCGCCAAACTCTCCGAATATCACACCGGATTCCGCGCTTACACGCGGGCACTGCTGGAAGCACTGCCGCTGGAGAGCAACTCCGAGGATTTCGTCTTTGACAACCAATTGATTGCGCAGAGCATTGTGCTTGGCGCGCGCATCGGGGAAGTGTCCTGCCCCACACGCTACTTCCCGCAGGCCTCATCCATCAGCTTTCGCCGTAGTGTGACCTACGGGCTCGGTGTCGTCCGAACCACACTACAGGCGCGGCTGGCGAAATGGGGCCTGTTGCGCGCGGCGGTCTTTCCTTCATCCCGCTGGCCCATGCGGCCACCCGTGTTCCTGCCCTGGGTCGAGACCGAAGAATGACACTGGAAGGCAGCCGCCGCTGGCTGAACTGGCTGCTGGGTGTGCTGCTGGTGCTTTGCATAGGCCGGTTCTGGCTGTTGCCGCTCGGTACGAGTTTCTGGGTGGATGAGACGGTGACGGCCTTCGTGGTGCGACAGGGTGGGGATCACCCATCTCTGGCCGTGGCGCCACAGGTTCCGCAGTCCATCTATTACGCATTGCCCGCCGCTGTTCAATCGGAAGCCGGGTTTTCCGAGGCCGGCTATCGTATGCCATCAGTACTGGCGATGGCGGCGGCGCTGTTCCTATGTGCGCGCGTCGGCATGCGCCTGATCCATCCGGATTGCGGCTGGCTGATTGTGCTCAGCAGTTTCCTGTTGCGCGGGTTCAGTGACGCTGCTGTCGACGCACGGCCCTACGCCTTCGGGCTGTGCGTCGCGTCGCTGAGTGTCTGGGCGTTGATCCGGTGGCTCGACCGGGCGTCCTGGCTGGATGCCTCGCTGTTCCTGATGGCGGGTGCGCTGCTGTGGCGGACTCATCTCGTCTACTGGCCGTTCTACCTCGTCTTCGCGCTGTACACCGCGGTACGTCTCTGGCGCGGGGAGACTCCCGTGAACTGGAAGATCGCGGCCGCCTTGTTCTGCGTCCTTGGATTGCTGCTGGCGCCGGTGGCCTGGAGCGCGCTGGCCCTGGCTCGCGAGGCTCCTGCCCATGTCATCCAGGCGCCGCCCGGACTGCGCCAACTGAAATACGCCCTCAAGTTCGGCTTCCTCCTGGCGACACTCCCCGCCGCCTGGCTCCTCAGCCGCCTGCTCCGCTTTAAACCCATCTCGCTCTCCACGGCGACCGGGGTGCTGTTGCTGGGATGGTGGTTCGTTCACCCCATGGCGTTGTTCGCCTACTCGGTGGGCACGGGCAACAGCGTATTTCTGCCTCGCTACCTGTCGCTGGGCTGGCCGGGGATCCTGTTGGGCACGGCATTCCTGGTGGCTCGCTACCTGCCTGGCAGTCTGTGGCGCCCGCTGGCTGTCGTGGTGGGCGTATGGGCGCTGGCGCAATCCGCCCGGCTGTCGCCCGGCGCACCGGCTCACGTTTCGGATTGGCGCGGCGCGACAGCGGCTATTGCGGGGCTCCACGATCCGGATCTGCTGGTGGTCTGTCCCAGCCCCTTTGTTGAGGCGAAAGAACCCGCCTGGCGCCCGGACTACCCGCTGCCCGGGTTTCTTTACGCGCATCTGGCGACCTATCCGGTGGTGGGCCGGCCGTTGCTGCTCCCCTATGTGCCGTCCGAGGAGGGATTGCGCTATGCGGGCGTCCTCTCGTCCACCCGCCTGCCGGCCGCGGGCCGGTTCGTCATCTATGGCGGCGACAGAAATGTGGAGTTCTGGCAGGGCTGGTTCGCGCGGAAACCGGAATTGCAGGGGTGGTCGGCCCGGCCGTTGGGCTCCTTCGGCGACGTGAAGGCGGTGCTGATGGAGAAGGGGCCGGGGAGCCGGTCGTGGATTTTTTCGCAGCGTTGATCCGCTTGGCCCTCCATCTGCGCATTTATAAGTAGACCATCACTTTCACTTGCCTGCCGGCGGTCCCCTGTGGCCGCCGGCGCTATTTCCATTCAACGGCCGCGTCCGGCCCCTGGGATTGGTGCGTGCCCGCACCGGAGAAGATCGACATGATCAAAACGTCCTTGTGGATCATCGGCTTGGCTCTGCTGAGCCCGGCCGCATTTGCCCAGAACCCGAACGCGCCCTGCATGGCGATCCTGCCCACCCCGGCCCAGGACTCCGTCTCTGACACGGCTCGGGCGATGCTCCGGTCGGAACTGGCTGCTCGCGGCGTCGACGCGGTGTTCGCCCCGGGTGTTCAGGAGGCACGGGAAATGGGATGCAATGTCGCCCTGACGCTGACCCTCAAACGGAAAGACCGGCCGGGTCTCGGGAGCATCCTGCGCTCGGCTGTCCCGGCCACGGTACCCCAGCCTGCCGCCTATGACGGCACTCCGGCCCGGCTTGGGGTTGCCGGGGCCGGCGGGAGGCCGCAGTCTTCCAGGACCAAGGACGAGATCCGGCTGGAGGTTCGCGCAACGCCGCTTACTCTGGGCGAGTCCGTTGTACGGCGCACCTTCAGTGCCAAGGCCGAACGGGACGGCGAGGAACTGCTGCCTTCCCTCATTCGCCAGGCCGCCGCAGTCGCCTGGTAGCCGGCCGCGACGGCCCTTCCGCCTGGTGCCGATTCAGGGCACAATCAGGTTGAGCCGCCGCGCCCCGCATTCGGGTACCGGTGGCCGGCTTGTCATGAAGTACCTGAGCGAGTTCCGCGATGGCCACGCCGCTCGCAGGCTGGTGGGCGAAATCCGGCGAATCGCCACCCGGCGCTGGCCCGTGATGGAGGTTTGCGGAGGCCAGACTCACTCCATCATTCGCAATGGGATCGACCAGATGCTGGCGGATGCAGTAGAACTCGTCCATGGGCCCGGTTGTCCGGTCTGCGTTACGCCACTGGAAGCCGTCGACAAGGCGCTCGCCATCGCGCCGAGGCCCGAAGTGATCTTCTGCTCTTTCGGCGACATGCTGCGCGTACCTGGCAGCACGCGCGATCTGTTCCAGGTGAAAAGCGAGGGCGGTGACGTGCGTGTGGTCTATTCGCCGCTGGATGCCGTCACACTGGCCCGCCAGAATCCGGGCCGTGAGGTGGTGTTCTTCGGCATTGGCTTTGAGACCACGGCGCCCGCCAACGCGATGGCTGCTCATCTCGCGGCGAAGCTCGGTTTGCGGAACTTCTCCCTGCTTGTTTCTCATGTACTCGTACCGCCGGCGATGGAAGCGATTCTGAGTGCGCCGCGGTGCCGGGTGCGGGCCTTCCTGGCCGCGGGCCATGTGTGCAGTGTGATGGGGCTCTCGCAGTATCCCGCGCTGGCTGAGCGCTTTCACGTACCCATCGTCGCGACAGGCTTTGAGCCGCTGGACATCCTGGAGGGGATCCGCCGGGCGGTGGTCCAGTTGGAGGCGGGGGAAGCCCACGTGGAGAATGCCTACGAACGTGCTGTCTCCGACGGGGGCAATCCCGCGGCGCGGAGGATGCTGGACGAAGTCTTCGAAGTGACCGACCGCACCTGGCGCGGCATCGGCACGATTCCCCGCAGCGGCTGGCGGCTGTCTCCGGCCTATCGGGCATTTGATGCGGAGGAACGGTTCCCGGTGAGCGGGGTCCATGCACTGGAATCGGCGCTCTGCCATGCGGGAGAAGTCCTGCAGGGCGCCATCCGGCCGCATGAGTGTCCGGCGTTTGGACGGGAGTGCACACCCCGAACCCCGTTGGGCGCCACGATGGTTTCCACCGAGGGCGCTTGCGCGGCGTACTATCACTATGGGCGCTTCCTCGACGAAGAGGCTCCGGCGTCCCACTAGCGAGCCTGCATGGCGGATCCACTGCGCTTGGAAGATTGGTCCTGTCCCCTCCCGCTGCGGAACTATCCGCGCATCGTGCTGGGCCACGGGGGTGGTGGGAAGCTCTCGGAAGAGCTCATCGAGAACCTCTTCCTGCCGGCATTTCGCAACCCTGCATTGGAGAGCATGGGCGACGCGAGCGTCGTGAATCTTCCCCCGGGCCGTGTCGCGCTGACCACGGATTCCTTTGTCGTCCGTCCCCTGTTCTTCCCGGGCGGCAGCATCGGGGAACTGGCGGTAAACGGAACAGTGAACGACCTGGCGATGTGTGGCGCGCGTCCGGTCTGCCTCACTGCCGGGTTCATTCTGGAAGAAGGGCTGGAGATCTCTCTCCTCGCCCGGGTGGTCGACCGCATGGCTGCCGCTGCACTGGCGGCTGGTGTCCAGATTGTGGCCGGGGACACGAAAGTGGTGGAGAAGGGCCATGGAGATGGCGTCTTCATCAACACGGCCGGAGTCGGCATCGTGCCGCCGGATCTGGTGCTGGGCCCGTCCCGCGCCCGGCCCGGCGACAAGGTGATCGTCAGCGGGACTCTGGGCGATCACGGCATCGCCATCATGAGCGTACGCGAAGGTCTGCAATTTGAATCGACGATCCAGAGTGACTGCGCTGCCCTCAACGGCCTGACGGAAGAGATGCTGCGGGTGGATGGAGCCGTGCATGCGATGCGCGATCCCACGCGCGGGGGACTGGCCGCTACATTGAATGAGATTGCCCGGGCATCGCGTGTCGGGGTGATGCTGGAGGAAGCCGTGATTCCGGTCGACCGCCAGGTGCAGGCGGCCTGCGAACTGCTCGGACTCGATCCTCTCCAGGTGGCCAACGAAGGGAAGCTGGTGGCGATCGTGGAGGGTGGCCGGGCTGACGAGGTGCTGACTCGAATGCGGGCTCATCCGCTGGGCCGGCAGGCTGCGATCGTCGGAGAAGTGACCACGGCGCGTCCAGGCCTCGTGGCCCTCCGCACCGCGATGGGTGCTGTCCGGGCAATGCCGATGCCGCTGGGCGAGCAATTGCCGCGGATCTGTTGAGGCACCTTTGAGGAAGTTGAAACGAAGATGGCGAATGGAACCGTCTGATCGTCGATGATTGCGCGACTGGCCATTCTGCTGCTCTCACTCCAGCCCGCCGCATTCGCCTGCTCCTGCGCTGGGCGGGCGCCTGTCTGCCAGCGGATCGATCGCATGGATTATGCGTTCCTGGGTCGTGTCCTGGCCACGAATGACACAAAGGACTCCGAAGGCGGGCCCTACTGGTATCGCTTCAGTGTCGACGAGGCCTTCCACGGGATTGGGCCGGAGGTGCGGGAAGTGATCGTGGATCCCGATAATTCGACCACATGCCGCAAGTCGTTTGAGCCTGGCCGCCTGTACCTGGTCGTTGGCCACCGAAGTCGCATGGATGGGCTCGCCGTCAATGCGGCGAAGGCCAACGGAGCCCTGGGTGGCTCCTACGGTGTTCCACTTGATGGGCCCATTGTGTCGACTAGTCAGTGTGGCGGCTCCCTGCCGGCTGAATATGCCGCGGAGGATTTGACTTTCCTGCGTGCCTACAAAACAGGGAACGTTCAGCCCTATGTGTACGGTCAGGTTCGCATCCACGCCGAGGAGCACATGTGGGACGACCGGTTGCCTGGACTGCCGGGGGCCTTTCTCCATCTATCAGGGACCGGCGTGGAGCAGACCGTTGCCGCCGGGGCGGATGGGCGCTTCCTGGTCGCCGGGCTGCCTCCTGGTTCCTACCAACTGACGGCAGCCGCGCCGGGTTACTTTTCGGCGTCGCCCGAGTATGAAGTGAACGTGCCTCCGCGCGGTTGCGGGCATGCCAATATTGCGATGCTTTCGCATGGCTCCTTCACTGGTACCGTGACGAGATCGGGTGGGAGCCCCGCGCCGGATCTCGCCGTGGAGTACCGCGCGGCTTCTCCCCACTCGGCGAATCTTCCTCTGCGGGTGCGCTCTACCAGGACCAACGAGAAGGGCGAGTTCTTCTTTCCCACCGTCCCGCCCGGGGACTACCACCTTGGCGTCCACATCGACTCAGCGCCGAAGGTCCAGGAGCGGATCGCTCCGGCATACTGGCCAGGTGCCGCCACAGCGGGGGAAGCGGGCACTCTCCACCTCGAACTGAATGAGCAGAAGACGGGCCTGAACATCGCTCTGGGGCCAGTTGCGAAACTTCGGTATGCAACTGTGAAAGTGCTCTGGCCGGACGGCCGCCCCGCTGCGCGAACGACCGTCTCCGCTTATGTGGGCCAGGATCTGGCGGAAAAGGTCCAGACCGACGCATCGGGGACAGCCTCATTCTCCCTGCTGGAGACCGTGGCGTACACCGTGAGTGTCCACGAGACCTTCAATTTCCGCTGGAAGAGGACGTACGGCTACGAGGTGGACATTGCCGAAGCAGGCCCTTTGCCGCTGCCGGCGAGCGCTGGTCAGGCTGAGACCGTTCTGGTTCTGCGGAAGCGCGAGCCGGGTCGTTGAGGGGCGAATTCAAGCCATGCCGAGTTTCTCACCCCGGTGCCTGCTAGCCAGCTTCAAGGCGCGGAAGGTTCTCATCCAGTCGCTCTACATTCACGACCCGGCGGAATCGTTGACGCCAGACACGCGAGCGAAGCACGAACTGCAGCCGTGCAGAGCGGCCTAGTTTGGTGACGTGCCAGGCCTATTCCTTCGTACGGTTGAAACCAGACACAGCGCCACAAGCCCCAACCCCATCAACCCGTACGTCGTTGGTTCCGGGGTAGGATTACCGGGATTGACTATCCGCTCAGTGACAAATATGCCGTCCTCCGGCTGGTTCGGAAACGAGCCGACATTGCTTGAATCGAAACCTGCACCATTCCAGTGCAATGCCGTCACCGCGTGGGTGATCTCTCCTGTCACGATGATATCGCCTAGCAGGCCTGAGAACT
Organism: Paludibaculum sp.; assembly: GCA_049841055.1. GTDB lineage: Bacteria > Acidobacteriota > Terriglobia > Bryobacterales > Bryobacteraceae > Paludibaculum. Next base: position 55,822 of record JASGIE010000199.1, read on the forward strand.
GGCTGTGATCGGCCTTGATGACGTTTGGTGTGTAATTGGCGCCGTAAAACCCCTCTACCGGGTTGCCGCTAAAAGTGGTTGGAACGAAATGCAGCATTTCAGCCGAGGGAACATTCGCCACCACGCTGACTACGCCGGCAGGGGTGATAGCTCGGATATTTCCGGAGCCCTCCGAAGCCACAAACAGCGCGCCGGGGTTCAGACACCAAACCTTGGAGCAACGTCCAGCCCTTCCGTGTCCTCTCCCACGTTTGCCAGCGGCGTAGCCACGCCAGCGGAATTGATTCGATAGATCGCGCCAGACGAGGTGGTTACCAGCATATCGTTGCCGAAGCTGCCGATGGAATCAAACAGGATTCCTCGTACCTCACCCGCTAGCCCACTTACAAATGTGTCTGAGGCCGATCCATCGTGCGTGATGTGGATGATGCCCCCGGCAATCCCAACGTAAATGTCACGCGACGGAAAGCCGCCCAGGCCGAGCGAACTGGCGACAAAATGTTCCTCTGGGGTGACCCGGGAATCGAAACTGTTGGAGCAAATACCTGCTGATTGCCGCCGTTCAGGTCTGTAGAGTAAAGGCTGTTGAGCCCACTATGATAGACCGAACCGACGAACATATCACCAGCATAGGTGAAGCCGATCGTTCCATTCGAGTTGACACCAGGTGGCGGTGTCGTGAATACAGTGAAGGACAAAGGAGTTGCAGGCAATAGGCATGCACTCAACAACACCAGAACTGCGTGCCTTGCCGATTTGGTGATCTGCATTCTTGCTCCTCCTGCAGGTACTGCTGCTCGGGAAACATTTCTGCCCAGGCGTCCGCCAAACCTTGGGCGAAAGTACAACACGTGGGTTCATAAGTCAACACATCGCTAGACAGGTAGATGTAGATTGAATTCCAATCGGTGGCGACATCGGAGAGGGAATAAAGCTCCCCAAGCTGTTGCTGCGATTGCCTAATCCTATATGACCGGGATCAGTAGACCCACCATTCGGTGGAGATCACAGTTGTCCAAAACAAGCTCAAGATCCGCGTCTTGGACATGTCGGGTCATTTGTTTCCATCACAGTATCCCTGCCACTCGAAGTAGAGGGGGTATAAATGCCGAAGGAGAGATCTTCAAGATGCTCCTCCAGTGTTCCCACCTCTCGCTTTGACTCCATGTATCGATCCAGTGCCGAACGATACAACTTCTCTAGGGGCTCTCTGCGCGCCCTGTCGTGGGCATTGAATTGCTCTAGTACTTGCTTGATAAGCCCCGCAACACCGGCTTCCCCGGCTTCGAGGTCGGTCAGGTGAGATCAGTTGCAGCGGAATCTACGAATTTCGGAATGGAATCTAAAGGCAAATATGCCGCAATTAGAGAGGCGGCTTCGAATACACAAATCAATACTGAACTAATCCG
>JASGIE010000200.1:0-10362 GCA_049841055.1 Paludibaculum sp.
CGGAACATCCGGCTTCAGCACCTTGCCGTTCTCCAGATTGATGTTCCAACCGTGCAGCGGACAGACGACCGTCGTGCCCTTCGTGATGCCATCGCACAATGGCCCCAGATTGTGCGGGCAGCGGTTGTCGATCGCCTTAAATCCGTCCGGCAAGTGGAAAATCGCGATTTCGCGCCGCCCGATGCAGACGCTGCGGCCTTCGCGCAGGGGTACGTTTTCAGCGGGAGTGACTTTCAGCCAGCTCATCGGTAGGAGACCTCCTCGGGTGCTTCCATGGGTTGAATCTGAACAAACTGCGTGGCGGTCCTGGGCTGTTCACGCTCCAGCCCGCACGCGTCAGAGGAAGCAGACTTGGCTTTCCTCAATCGATCGAGCAGGCCGGCCCTTGCCTCTGGCACTGCATAAACGGTCTCGCGGCGGATCTTGTCCATCCCCGTGCGTTCGACGAAATCGTAGGTGCGCTCGAGGTAGTTGGCATGTTCCCGGTAGTACTGGAAGAACAACTCCGCCGCCTCCAGGGCCTCTTCCGTGGAGGCAACGGTCACCAGCACATCGGCCTTTCGAACCGACTTGCCGGCTGCCCCGCCGACAACCACCTGCCAGGATCCTTCCTGGCCTACCAGGCCAATGTCCTTCACGGTCGCCTCCGCGCAATTGCGGGGACATCCGAACCACGGCCAGTTTGGTCTTGTGCGGCGTGAAGAGGTTTTCGAGCCGCTTCTCCAGCTCGATGCCGGTGCTGATGGCGTCCTGCGTGCCGAAACGCGCAGAATTCGCTGCCCACGCAGGTCTTCACCATGCGGACACCCTTGGCGTAGGCCTGCCCCGAGGGCATTCCGAGATCGGCCCGATTCCCGGCAGATCCTCTTTTTGACGCCCAGCAGGTCAAGCCGCTGGCTCCCGGTGACCTTGACCAGCGGAACGTTGTACTTCTCGGCAACCTCGGCGATGCGCCGCAATTCCGCCGGGGAGGTCACACCTCCGCGCATGCGTGGGACGACGCTGAAGGTCCCGTCCTTCTGGATGTTGGCATGGACTCGATCGTTGATGAAGCGGGACGAGCGATCTTCTTCGTGCTCCCCACACCACACCATGTCGACCATGTAACTCAGCGCAGGCCGGCACTTCTCGGAACCCGTGCCATTACCGTAGATGTCAAGCACCTGCTGCACCGAACGGATCTGCTGGGTGTGCACCATCTCGCGCAACTGTTCTTCCGGGAACGGCACGCAACTGCAAAGCACCTGTTTGACGTCCGGTTCGAAACCCGGCGCCACGGCCGCCAGCAGGGCGGTGCAGGTGCCGGCGCAGGAGCCACAGCCGGCGGAGGCGCGCGTCGCTTCCTTGAGTTGGGAGAGTGTGCAGATGCCGCGATCGTGGATCGCCGTGATGATCGTGCCCTTCGTGACACCCATGCAGCCACAGACCACTTCGCTGTCGGACATCTCCGCGATCGAAGCGCCGGGATCCTTGGGCGGCTCGGGAATCAGCAGGTTGCGGCGTTTCCTGCTGAGGTCCTCTTTCGACCGGATCCACTCCATGTAGCTGACCGCTCTCCGAGGTATCGCCCACCAGGATTGCACCCACCATCTGGCCTCCCTTGAGCACCAGCTTCTTGTATATTCCGAGACCAGGATCCTCGTAGCGGACGATGTCGAGCCCCGGCTCGGTCTCTTCGATCAGGCCGGCGGAGAAGACCTCCACCCCGGCGACCTTCAACTTTGTCGCGGTAGAGCTTCCCTCAGTAGGTCGGTCCCTTATTGCCTGTGATTGTGGCCGCCAGCACCTTGCCTTGCTCGATGAGCGGCGCCACCAGGCCGTAGGTCATTCCACGGTGCTCGACGCACTCGCCAACGGCGAAGATGTCAGGATTCGAAGTCTCCAGGAAATCGTTGACGACGATGCCGCGCTTGACTTCCAGTCCGGCCATGCGGCCCAGTTCCGCATTCGGCAGGATGCCGGCGGCAACCACGACGAAATCGGCCGGAAGGATCTTGCCCGTGTTCAGCTCGACGCTTTCCACTCGTTCCTTGCCGTGAATCGCGCGGACGGTACACTTCGTGCGCACGGTGATCCCAAGGGTTTCCATCTTGCGCTGCACGTAGTGACCCCCGGTGCTGTCGAGTTGACGGTTCATCAGTGTGTCCAACAGGTGGATCACCGTGACCTCACAACCCTGCACCTGCAAGCCGCGCGCCGCTTCCAGCCCCAGCAGGCCGCCGCCCAGCACGATGGCGTGCTTGCCAGGCGCCGACCATTCCAACAGCCGCTGCGTGTCATCCAACGTCCGCCAGGCGCAGACGCCTTTCTTTTCGAGACCCGGCACCGGCGGCACGAAGGGATGACTGCCGGTCGCGATCAGCAACTTGTCATACGAGGTCACTGCGCCGTCATCGCCGGTGACGGTGTGGGCGACGGGATCGATGCCGGTAATTCGCACGCCGAGCCGGAGCGAGATGTTGCGCTCACGGTACCATTCGAGCGGGTTCAGGGTGATGTCGTCGAAGCCATGAACACCAGCCAGGACGTTGGAGAGCAGGATGCGGCTATAGTTGACGTGCGTTTCGTCGCCGAAGATGGTGACATCAAACATGTCGCCATAGCGCAGGATCTGTTCCAGACAGGCGATGCCTGCCATGCCGTTGCCGACCAGAACCAGATGGGGTTTCTTTGCTTTGCGGGGCTTCATTTTGCTCAATGGCTCCTTTCGACTCGGACGGCGCACTGCTTGTAGTTCGGCTCACGGGAGATGGGATCGTATGCGCTGAGCGTCAAACGATTGGAGTTGTATTCGAAGTAATGGAAGGGTAGAAAGACGTGACCCGGAGCGATGATAGACGTTACCCGGAGTTCCACCCCCTCCACCTGGCCGCGGCGCGAAACCAGCGTGACTTTGTCGTGCATCTCCAGCCCCAGCCGCTCGGCGTCAGTGGGATTCATTTCGAGCCACGCGCGCGGACTCATGCGGTGCAGCATTTCCACTTCGCCGGTCTTGGTGCGCGTGTGCCAGTGCTCCACCGTTCGACCGGTGTTCAGAACGAATGGGTACTGGCGGCTGGGCTGCTCCGGCGCCGGCTGCCAATCGATGCAGAACAGCTTCGCTTTTCCATCGGTGTGTTCAAAAAGGCCGTCGGCGTACAGCCGGCGCGTGCCCGTCGATTCCGTCCCTTCCGGGTGCGGCCACTGCACCGGCCCGGCCGTTTCCAGCAGTTCATAGCTGAGCCCCGAGTAATCGCATAGACGCCCTTTCGAGACCTGTCGCCACTCCTCGAAGGCATCGCGCGGTCCCGTCCATCCGGGAAACAACTGGTCGCGCACGCCCAGTTTGCCGGCGGTCCGGAGGAAGATCTCGAAGTCGGGCAGCGCCTCGCCGGGCGGCGGAACGGCGGCATTCACCTTGCTCACTCGACGCTCCGAGTTTGTGTATGTGCCTTCCTTCTCGCCCCAGATTGCGGCGGGCAGCACCAGATCGGCGTGCAGCGTCGTCGGCGTCGGGTGGAAGCCATCCTGCACCACCAGGAACTCAAGGTTCCCCAGCGCCTGAGTCAGGACATCGTAGTTGGGGAACGAGACCAGCGGATTCGTTGCAATGATCCACAGCGCCCGGATCTCCTTCTTCACCATGCCCTCCACGAGATCGGGGTAGGCATGGCCGCGTTTCGTGGGGATCACGGAAGCATCCACGTTCCAGAGGCTCGCGATCTCTGCCCGGTCTTCAGCGCTCTCGAACTTGCGGTAGCCGGGCAGCGACGAGGTACAGCTCGCCTCGCGGGAGCCCATCGCATTGCACTGTCCCGTGATCGAAAACGGAGCCGCGCCCGGGAAGCCGAGTTTGCCTGTCAACAGCGACAGATTGCAGATCGCGTTGACCGTCTCCGCGCCTTGCGTGGAGTGATTGACCCCCATCGTCCAGGCGACGAACGGAGCCCGCGCCCGGCCGAACCTGCGGGCGAGGTCCAACAACTGCTCCTCGCTGAGCCCGGTAATGCTCGCCACGTGGGAAGGTGTGTAGGCGGCGAGGTGGGTTCGCAACTGTTCGAAACCGGTAGTGTGCCGCTCGACATAGGCGGAATCGATGAGTCCTTCCGCGATCAGCACATGCCCGATCCCATTGAGCAAGGCAATATCGGAGCGGGGCTTCACCGGCAGATGAATATCAGCCAGCATCGCCGTTTTGGTCACGCGCGGATCGACGACGACGACGGTTCCGTGCCGGTTCTCGGCCAGCCGTTGACACAGAATCGGATGGTTGTCGGCAATGTTCGCGCCGATCAGGATGACCAGGTCGGACTCAGCGAGGTCGTCGTAGGCGCCGGGCGGCCCGTCCGAGCCGAAGCTGCGCTTGTAGCCGGCCACCGCGCTCGCCATGCACAGTGTCGTGTTGCCGTCGTAGTTGCTGGTGCCGAACCCAAGCTGGATGAGCTTGCCCAGCGCATAAAACTCTTCCGTGACCAGCTGTCCCGTGGAAAGCACACCCAGCGCCTGCTTGCCGTACCTGGCCTGTACACCGAGGAATCGCTCAACCATGGTGTCGAGAGCCGTATCCCACGACACCGCCTGAAAACCGTTTTTGTCCTTCAGGAGCGGCCGCAGGGCTCGGCTGCGGGCCTGCAGTGTGTGATGTTCGCTCAGACCCTTGGGGCACAGCTTGCCGCGATTCACGGGATGGTCTTCGTCGCCCCGCACGGCCACGGCCCGGTCTCCGCGAACACCCACCTTCATGCCACACCCGACGGAGCAGTAGCCGCAAGTCGTCTTCACCCACTTCTCCGGAATCTTCTCGGTGGAGGTCCAACCGTGCTCGGCGTCGTTGGAGTAGGCGTACTTGTCGCTGAGGATATCCAGCCCCAGCAGGCGCTTCCAGTTCTTCATGCTGCCTCGGCTCCCGAAAAGAAGGTGGCGGCCATGTTCCTCGGCACCACACTGACGAAGAAGAGATAACGGCCCAGAATCTCGGAGCACAGCGCCGCGGCCAGCACGACAGCGGCCGGAATTCCCGGCACGAGGCACAACGCCAACAGCGCCAACCTCCAGCCAAGGTGTTTCCGCAGCGTCCGCGTCATCAGCCGGGCGCTCTGCTTCATCTCAAACTCGGCCGACGTACGCATCGCATAGATCTTCCAGCCGGTCAAAGCAGCCTGGGCGCATGCAGCAGCTATGGTGAACCAGGCCGGTCCGCCCGCCAGCAGCGAACCCAGCAATGCACCCGTCAGCAGGAACTCGACCAGTGTGCGAGAGCTGTTCCAACCCGGTCGGGCCGGAACCATATAGATGCGGGCGCTGGAGACGACACCCGCCAACCCGGCCAGCACCGTAGCGGCCAGTAGCGACTTCACCGGGCCGATTCCGAAAAAAGCAGCTGGCGCCGCCATCGCCGTCAGTCCGGCGAACAACGAGAAGAAGAGCACTTCCCGGCTCAGCCACGACCGCTTCCACATCTTCAAAGCCCGGATCGCGTGGGCCGGCCGCCCCAGGTGCAGCAGTGAGAAGCCCAGCGCCGCATGTCCGGCTGCCGTCGCAAACAGGAAGGCCAGCTTCGGAGCCGCGTCGCCCATCGCGAGCAGCACCGCAAAAGCGCCCACCGACATCTGCGTCAGCACCAGCAGGAAGACCAGCGGCCAGTGCGGGTGTTCGGGCCGTACCCGGTGATAGTCGGCCTTCCGCAGCGAATCGTCGATGTTCTCCGGCAGCGTGATCCGCGTGGTGGACATCGTCTCGAAAGCGGGAGGCAAACCCGGCGCATTGGCCGCGGCGGCATTCGTCGCCTTCCAGGCATCGATCTGGACCAGCTCGACCGTGATGGCGCCCTGCGGGCACGCGTTGACGCAGGCCGGTTCGCGGCCCTCGCTCAGGCGGCCGTGGCACATGTCGCATTTGCCCACCACACCGCGCTCCGCGTTGAACTGCGGAACACCATAGGGGCAGTTCCAGGTGCAATACTGGCATCCGATGCAGGTGTCCGCGCTGTGCAGGACGATGCCGGTGTCCGGCATTTTTGTATACGCGTCGACCGGGCACCCAATGAGGCACGCGGGTTCCAGGCAGTGATTGCAGCCCATGGAGAGGTGGAACCGCTCGGCGAACGGATAGGTGCCTCCTTCGAGCTCACCCACGCGCCGCCAGCGGATCTCGGCCGGGTTGTTGTTCTGTTCGTTGCACGCCACCTCACAGCACTTGCAGCCGATGCACTTCGTCATGTCGAAGTGGAAGCGGTACTGCTCACCATCCGAAGGCGGACGCAGCGGGATCCTTAGCTCTAGCGGCTCGGCTTCCGCCGGCGTGTAGCGGCAGAAGGAGGGATCGGAAGTCCGCTGAAGCAGCGGCAGGCTCATGCCAGGCTCCTGGCACAGAGAGCAAGCATTGCGCTCCGCATCTTCACCACCGCGCCGAGCACAAGCACAGCCGGCGACTCGACTTCCACCCTACCCGCCGCGATAGCGCCCAGTGTCGTCTCGACTACGCGTTCCCGGACAGTCGTCGCCCGCTCAATGAACGCGGCGGGCTCCTTCGTGGACCGGCCACACGCGATCAGATGCCGGGCGATCCGCTCGCGCCACTTTACGCCCATGAGGATCACCAGGGTGTCGACCCTCGCGACCTTCGACCAATCGGCCTCGGTCCCGCCTTTGCAGCGTGCGGTGATGACGGTGACCGAGGCGGCAACACCCCGGTGGGTCACTGGAATCCCAGCCAAGGCAGGCGCGGCGATGGCGCTGCTAATGCCCGGCACCACCTCCACGTCGATGCCGTGCTGGCGAAGAAACAGCACCTCTTCCCCGCCCCGGCCAAATACGAATGGGTCCCCGCCTTTCAAGCGGACCACACGCTTGCCTTCCCAGGCGTACTGCAGCAGCAGTCGGTGGATTTCCTGCTGGATCGCCTCGGCATGCCCTTCTTCCTTGCCTGTATCAACGAAAACTGCGTCAGGATCCGCCAGTGTGAGGATTTCCGCGCTAACCAGCCTGTCGTAAAGCACAACTTCCGCATCGCGAAGACGCCGGGCCGCCTTCAGCGTCAGCAGATCAGGATCGCCAGGACCCGCGCCAACAAGGCACACTTTTCCCATGCTTTCAGGCATTTACGTGGTTACTCCCAGTTTGCAGAAGTCAGAAGGGTGAAGAGCGTGGAACGGTGGATCCGATCGGACAGGAGACCGGGAGGGACGACGGGTAGGACTCCAACGAGGAGGTTCTGGCCTAACTGTACCCGGCGTTCGAGTTACCAGTCCAATCGAAATTGCTGATGCGGGGCAATCAACCGGCTTATACAGTTCGCGTTAATATTTTTTCATGAACGCTGTAAATTCATGAATCAAAAAGCCAAGTTTCGGCGTGACCGGTTCTACGTCTGGTTCCAACCCGGCGGCCCGCAGAGCCTCAGTCATGGTCGGTCCAATCGAGGCGAGTTTCAGCTTCGCCAACCCGGCGAGTACATCCACGCCCAGTTCCGCCGCTATCTGCTGCAAATGATCGAGTTGCACGGAAGACGTGAACAACACAGCCTCGGCCTCGCCGCCCGCGATGCGGCGCACAGCCTCCCGCAGCGGCCTGGTGTCCTCGGGCAGCGCCCACTGGTAAACCGGCACTTGCGTCACTTGGCAACCGAGTTCGTCCAACCCGGCGAGCAATCGAGGGTCCGGGCGGCCGTATTCCTGCACCGCGATTCGCCGCTCAGATCGCTGAGCCAGGATGGCGAGCACCTCTCGGTAGGTCGCTGGATCTGGCGCGATCGCAGTGGGTTGGACGCCTAGCTCCCGCAGGGCGGCCGAAGGTTTCGGGCCGCGCGCAATGGTGGTGGTGTTCTTCAGCGCACCGATCAGCTCCGGTTCGGCGAAGCGGGCCATCAACAACGTAAAAAGCTGTCGCACGCCGACGCCCGTCAGGCAGATCACTGCTTGAAACTCGTTTCGAATCAAAGCCTGGCCGAATTCGACTGCCGCCGGATTGGCTTCCAGCCCGACTTCCCGCACGGAAGGAGCGACAAACGGATCGAAGCCCTGGCGGCGCAGGACTTCCTCCATCTCACGCGCCCGCCGCGATTCCAGTGCAATGACTCGCATTCCTGCCCCAGTTTCGCAGGAAACCAGGACTGGATGCTCAGCTTGCGAGCTTCCTGTGGCCGCTGCGGCGCCGTCCTAAAAGGAGAGCCTCAAGCCGAGTTGCATCCGCCGGGCCTCCAGCGCTCCGGTGATCCGCCCGAAGTTCGCATTGCTGTTGCGCCCGGAACGATCCGGTGTGAAGGATAGGTTCGGGTTGTTCAGGTTTACGTGGTTCAAGGCGTTGAACAGTTCTCCGCGAACCTCCAGCTTCGCCCTTTCCGCAATCCGGAAATTCTTAAACAGAGAGAAGCTTATGTCGGACAACCCCGGCCCGCGAGTCTTCGGCATGGTGCGCGGCGCATTGCCGTACACAAAGTCGGCGGGGTTGCGGAAGGCATCGGTATCAAACCACCTCTGAGCCGTGCGTTCTCCTGAGGGCAAGGTGGGATCCCGGACCACATCGGGGTAAGGGGAGCCGGTGAAGTTGTTTGATCCCCGAATCGAGAGCGGAGTACCGGTCTGGAACGTGCCAATCCCGTTGACCTGCCAACCGCCAAGCAATCCATCGATGGCGCGGTTGACACCGCCCAACAGCGCTTTGCCTCTGCCGACCGGCAGTTCGTAGACTCCTGAGACGACGAACCGGTGCGAAATGTCGTCGCCGTCCAGCGACCGCTCCAGCCGCCGGTTGAACCGACCCAACCGGTAGTCCCCAAGACAAGCCTCGGCGGAATTGCCACCGCCGATGGTCGTACAGTCGGAGATCAGTTTCGCCCAGGTGTAGCTCGCCAGCAATGACAACCCCTGCGAGAACCGTTTCTCGGCCGAGAACTGCGCGGAGTGGTAAATCGACGCAAGATCGGTATCAGCCCAAGTCGAAACCGTCAGGTAGTCAGGAAATGGTCGCAGAAGCTGACTGCGAGCCACTGTGGCCCCGGACAAAGCACCTGTCTTGATCTGTCCGGCAAACGGATTCGGCACCTGATCCTGCAGGCTCAGGCCGAGGGAGAAGTAGCGCGGGTCCAATTGATTCAGATCGTAACTTCCACCAAACAGCTTGGTGCCCTTTGACCCCACGTACGCAGCCTGGGCCGTCCAGCCGCCCCACAAGGCGCGTTGAATGGCGAAGTTCCACTGCTGCATGTAGCCGGTGGGGGAACCCTCTCTCTGGGAACGGACGCTCTGTCCACGGAAGGCGCTGGGCCCTCCCGCGGCACCCAGCGGTTGGATGAGCGCCGCCGGCCCCTCGGAGAACTTGAGAGCCCGAACCTGAGAGCCCGAGGCTGCGAATTGATTGTCCACCGAGTAGCCCAGAGCATTCTGGTTGTCCGGTACCACGGCGCCCGGCTCGATGCTGATGTAGATCAATCCGTAGGCTGCGCGGACTGAGGTTTTACCATCGCCCCACGGATCCCAGGCGAAGCCCATGCGCGGCCCGAAGTTATTGCGGTCCTGGTTGATGAACGACTGCTGATAGCCACCCACTCCGCTGTACCGCAGAACGCCCGGCATCTGAGTTTCGGGATTCACCGCGTTGCCATCGAAATTCGAATGCCGGTCGTGAATCTCCTTCAAGCCAAAACTGATGTCGTACCGCAGACCGACATTCAGCGTGAGCCGCCGGGTGGCTTTCCAGTCATCCTGTACGTACAACGCCATGGGCGTAGCCCGAGCCTGGAAGAACGGCCGGTAGCCGAGGCTGCCGCTGCTCACCTCGCCCAAGAGAAAGGTGGCGAGTCCGACGCCAGTCCCGGCGGGCGTGAGGGGGATTGCCCGTCAGTGCAGCCGTGAAGGAGAAGTTCCCCGAGGGGTTGAATCGATTGACAAAACTGTTGCGCCAGTCGCGGAGGTCGATGCCGGCCTTGATGCTGTGTTTGCCCTTGATGATACTAACCTGATCGACAATCTGCCCGATATTCTGCGCTCGAAGTCCGCCGGAGAAACTTGGGTTGCCGATGGTAGCAACCCGGCGATCTGCACGGGGGAAAGGCGTCCTGCGGAATGATCGATGGGTAACCCAGTTTGGCCGGCCAACCCTGGTCGAAGCTGGGATGCAGGAATGGCAGGTATTGCCGCGTAATGCCAAAGCGGAGGTCGTTCACCATCGAGGGCGAAAGTGTCTTCACATACGCGAACACAGCATTGTGGTTATCCCGTTGATCGTTGCGAGCCGCGGGGTCCGCTGGTCCCAGACCCCAGCCAGCGCTCTTCAGGGTGTTCCAGGTGAACGAGTAGCGGAAGAACAGATTGTCGGTATCGGTGACTCTATGGTCAAGCCGGCTGCTCACCACCGTCTGATCGGATGTCGACTTTGCGAGGGACAC
>JASGIE010000201.1:0-5884 GCA_049841055.1 Paludibaculum sp.
GGTTGGCGTTGCGACCTATCCGGTTCGTGTGAGTGAAGGGATCGTCGAAATCCAGTTGCCGGAGATGAAGGAGGCCGTCGCATGAATTCGAAAGCCTTTCTGAAGGCAGGGCACTGGCCCACACTGCTCGCCTCGTTCCTCTACTTCGACGTGAGTTTCATGGTGTGGGTGCTGCTGGGCCCATTGAGCCCGTTCCTGGCCGAACAACTGCACCTGACAGCCTCACAGAAGGGGCTGCTGGTGGCCATCCCTCTGCTGGCCGGGTCGTTCTTCCGTCCTGTGCTGGGCACGCTGGCCGACAGAATCGGCGGTCGCCGCGCCGGCCTGTTGGGCCTGTCCGTGACACTGGCTCCACTGCTGCTTGGCTGGCGCTACGCCTCCACCTTCGAACATTTCCTGGGCATCGGTGCGTTGCTCGGGGTGGCCGGCGCCAGTTTTGCCGTCGCCCTGCCGCTGGCGTCGCGCTGGTATCCGCCGGAGTATCAGGGGCTGGCCATGGGCATTGCGGGGGCGGGGAACTCCGGCACCCTGCTGGCTACGCTGTTTGTGCCGCGCATCGCCACGCATTTCGGCTGGAACAACGCCTTCGCCTTCGCCGCCGTACCCGTCTCGCTGGTGTTGGTTGCGTTCGCGTTATTGGCCAGGGAAAGCCCGGCGCCCAAGGCGCCCGTAACGTGGAAACAGTATAAGGCTCTACTCGCGCAGGCGGACACCGGGTGGTTCTGCCTGTTCTACTCCATCACCTTTGGCGGTTTCGTCGGACTCGCCAGTTTCCTCACCGTCTTCTTTGTCGATCAATACCACCTGCCGAAAGTTCAGGCCGGAGACTTCGTCACCCTGATCGTGGTCTGCGGCAGCTTCCTTCGGCCCGTGGGCGGCTGGCTGGCCGATCGTGCCGGAGGCTACCGTGTGCTGCTCGGAGTGCTTCTGGTGGCCGGAGCCGGCCTGTGCGCCCTCAGCACGCTACCGGTTCTCGGTGTTGCCGTGGCGGTTCTCGGCCTCATCATGGCGATGCTCGGTTTGGGCAATGGCGCCATCTTCCAGTTGGTTCCGCAACGCTTTGCCGGATCGGTTGGAACCATCACCGGCCTGGTGGGTGCGGCCGGAGGCATCGGTGGTTTCCTGCTTCCATCCCAGATGGGTTTTCTCAAGGATCACGCCGGAAGCTATGGCGCTGGCTTGCTGGCCTTCGGCGGATTGACCCTTCTGGTCCTCTGTGCTCTGCTGCGGCTCGGGACGAAGTGGCTGCAGGAATGGCCGGAGGAGACGGTAAGAAGAGCCGGCCTGTTCAGTCTGCGATCCGTTTGGGCGTCGGAACCCGCCGAGTAATACCGCTCAAGAGCAGCGTGGGCGGGGGAATCGGGCCCCGCCCACGGCTCCATGGGCTCCTACGCCGTCAGCAGCGAACCAATCCGGAAACGTTTGCCGGCCAGAATCCCAACCCCGACAAAAAGCAGAAGAACGACCGATTGGGCGACCACGAAGGCCGGCTCCGACCCCGTCGGTGCCAGTTCATGCAGCGCCGGAATCTTGAGGAACGACTGCACGACCGCCACGAATACATTGAAGTACAGGGCGACCACCGAGCCGATGACATACACCCGTCGCCATCCGCCCGCCAGGCCATAGGTGTATCGCGCCAGGATGGCGGCGGCCAGCACAATGAGCGACAGGATGCCGATGGCGTGCGACGGCAGGAACTGTTTGACTGGGAAACCAAAGCCGGTCACACTCGTCAGCACCGTAGTCGACAGGAAGATAGCCGTCCAGCCGTCCATCCGCTTCGATCCCAGCAATCCGGCCACCACCACAAAGCCTGAGGCGATGCCGATGAGGCTGAGCAGGACGTGGACAAAGGTGAAAGTGGAAAGGCTCATGCCGAGCATCATGATTCATAGCTCCTAGAGGGAATTTGGCGGCGTTTGAACAACAGGACTAACGTGGTCATCGCTGCTCCCGGACCCGCGACAATCTCAGTGTGGAGTGGCGGTGGTCAAACCGCATCCCGCAATGCAGGGGGGCTCCCATTACCCAGTTGGAGGGAAGAACTCGTACACGGAAAGTGGTAGTCATCCCGGCGGTGCCGTAATCTTGGAGAAGGGATGCACGCTCAATCACACCGTTCTGACGCCCGAACTCTAGGCCGCCGTACGCTGGAAGCCGATCACCGGCAACTGGCGCGACTTCTGCGGCCTGGACTCTCGGTGCTCGATGTTGGCTGCGGCGTGGGCGCAATCACCTTGGGCATCGCAAAGGCCGTTGCGCCGGATGGACAGGTCCTCGGCGTCGACCGGGACCCCAATCACGTGGAGGCCTCGAGTGCAAACGCGGCCCAGCAGCCGAACCTCCGGTTCGAATTGGGTGACGGGACGGATCTCCCATACCGGGCACAGTTCGACGTAGTCACGTCCGCACGGACGCTCCAATGGATCGCCGATCCAGCCCGGGCGGTAGCCGGAATGGTGCGTGCCGCCAAGCGCGGCGGCTTGATCGTGATTCTCGATTACGACCACGAAGAGAATCGCTGGGATCCGGCGCCGCCGTCAGCGTTTCAGCATTTCTATCAGGCATTTCTGGCTTGGCGGCACTCGCATCACTGGGACAATCGAATGGCCAGCCACCTGCCCGGCCTGCTGGAGGCCGCCGGATTGGTGGAGGTTGTGAGCTACGCCCAGAATGAGGTGACAGAGCGTGGCGAGCCTGATTTCCCGGAAAGATCCACGTTGTGGATTGACGTGATCCGCAGTGTGGGAACGCAACTGGTTCAGGATGGTTTCTGCACGGAAATCGAACTCGAACTGGCAAGGTCCGGATACAAGGACTGGGTCGATGCGGAACTGACCCGCCAGACCCTGGCCATGCAAACCGTTACCGGCCGGGTGCCCTAACTGGCCGCGTCCCGGCAGATGGAAAAGATGACTTTCACGGCTTGTCCTGCCTGGTTCCTGGAATCCGATTCCCACCTTTGCGCGGCGTCCTTGACATAGAATGCGATCACATTGCCGCTGCGGCGGCGATGCCGGATTTCATAATGAACTTTACTCGCAGAACGTTCCTCCAATCAGCGGCTGCCGCGGCCGGTCTGGGCCGTGCAACGGCCGCACAGGAGGAACGCCCCAATATCCTTCTGATCCTGGCTGACGACATGGGCTTTTCCGACATCGGCTGCTACGGGTCGGAGATCGAGACACCCAATCTCGACCGGCTCGCCGCGCAAGGTGTCCGCTTTACCCAGTTCTACAATTGCGCGCGCTGCTGTCCCTCTCGCGCTTCGCTCCTGACGGGGCTCTATCCTCACCAGGCGGGCATCGGCCATATGGTCGACCAGGCCGGGCCGGCCCCGGCCTATGCCAACGACCTCAGCCCTCGCAGCCGCACCATCGCGCAGGTCCTCAAAGCGGCTGGCTACCAGACAGGGATGTCGGGGAAATGGCATGTCACGCCGGTGAATGAGTCCCGCCGCAACTGGCCTCTCCAGCGCGGCTTCGACCGCTACTACGGCATCATTCACGGTGCGGCTGACTACTACAATCCCCCCACTCTCACCTTCGGAAACGATCGTGTGCGTCCGGAAGGCGACAACTACTACTTCACCGATGCCATTGGCGACTATGCCGTGCGCTTCGTCGATGAGTTCGCCCAGCGGCCCGAGCCGTTCTTCCTCTATACCGCGTTCACGGCGCCGCACTGGCCGTTGCATGCCCGCCCCGAAGACATCAGGAAGTACGCGGGACGCTATAACCAGGGTTGGGACGTGCTCCGGCAGACGCGCCACGAAAAGCAGTTGCATCTCGGCCTGCTGCCGAAACGCTGGCAGGTCACCGCACGCGATGCACAGGTGCCCGCATGGCGCGCCGCCCCCGACCCGGCCTGGCAGGCGCGCCGCATGGAGGTCTACGCCGCCATGATCGATCGCCTGGACTTCAACATTGGCCGCATCTTCGACAAGCTCAAGGCCACCGGGCGCGATAGGAATACGCTGGTCATGTTCATGTCCGACAATGGCGGTTGTGCGGAAGAGGTACAGCCGAACTGGACGGGCCGACATATTCCGCACGCCACTCGAGATGGACGGCCCGTGGCCGTTGGCAACCGGCCCTCGGTGATGCCCGGCCCGAGTGACACATATCAGAGTTACGGTCTGCCCTGGGCCAACGCAAGCAACACCCCGTTCCGACTCTATAAGCATTGGGTCCATGAGGGAGGAATCTCGTCGCCGCTCATTGTGCGTTGGCCCGGCCGCGTCCCGGCCGCGCCGCGTTACAACCATACCCCTTCTCACTTCATCGACGTGATGGCGACCTGCGTCGACGCTGCCCAGGCTCCCTATCCCAGCCCGAATGAGACGGCTGATTCGGCGATTCCGCTGGAAGGAAGGTCTCTCCTGCCAACCAGCGCCGGCCACACGGAGCGCAGTCTCTTCTGGGAGCACGAAGGCAACCGGGCCATGCGTCGCGGACCTTGGAAGCTGGTGGGCAAGCATCCCGGCGACTGGGAGCTCTACAACATCGACGAAGATCGCACGGAGTTGCGGAACCTGGCCGCGGGCGAGCCCAAGCGAGTCCGCGACATGGCCGCGGATTGGGGCCGCTGGGCCGACAGAGTTGGCGTGCTGCCGTGGGAGGAGGTGCGGAAGCAGCAGACCGCGCGTTAACGTGAGCGCACCGCTCGTGAGTCCTACGTCGATGGGATCGCAATAGTATTCAGAAGGCACCGCCCTTCCGACAAGGTGATTTGAGGGGGCGTTCGGAAGCTAGAGTCGATGCAAGAGCGACCGACATTATGGCCTGCAAGCTAGAGGTGGAAGAGCAGGAGCATAGCCTCATCTTCCGCGCCGAGGAGACTTCGTCGTGGCTTCAAGCCGCTACCGCGGCCATTGCCGCAGGTGGAATTGTGGGTTTTGTCGCTAGCACGTTTGGGGTTTCAATACCGCTGCTTGTGCTTGCGGCCGCAGCCACTACTGCACTTGCTTTCAAGGGCGCAAGGTGGCCGAGTCACGCTGAACTACGTGTGACAAATCTCGAATACGTCACGCGTGGGCCGCAGACTTCGAATTGGTTTCAGTCCGAAAACCGGATACCCCGGGCTGGCGTTCGATGGCTGGAGTATCGGGAGGACCAGAGCGGGCCCGAATCCGGCGCCGTTGGTGGTCTGTACGCCAAGGGGAAGTACTCCGCCGCCTGCCTCCTCCCCTTCATCGACGAAGCGCAAGCTATCGATGTGATTGAACGAATCGAGGCCAGGTTCGTTTCTGTCGGCGAACAACGGACCGAAGAATCCCCGTTTGGGCGGAATTTCACTAGGCTGAACCTCGACGACCGCTGAGCCGGACCGGTGACATTGCGGGTGCAACCAAGTCCCCTTGCGCTCGCCTTGTCCGCGGAGTAACGTGCCGGTCATCATGCCCTCTAGTCCTGGTTTTCCCGCCGAGTACCTATTGGAACTAGCGATGGCACGGACTCAACTCCTTGCCCTGGCCGAAGCCGCCCCCGAATCCATCTATGCCTGGAGCCCCGTTCCCGGTGCCCGGGCCTTCTCCGCGGTCCTCATTCACATCGCAGTGGCGAATTTCTGCCTGCTGCACCTGGCTGGAGTCCGAACACCAACGGGCGTCGAACTGTACGGCGAGTTGAGTCCAGACGAGCCGGAGCAGCGCCTCGCGATGGTCCGCAAAAACCTCGCAATGGAGCGTGCCATCGCAGGCAAGCCTGCCGTGATTGAGTTCCTCCGGAGGTCGCTGGAGGCGGTCGAACATGCGCTGCAAGACTCCAGTCCCGAGGCATTGGAAGAGATCACAAGCTTCATCGGCATGGAATCCACGCGCCGCCGGTTGTACCTGCGGATGTTGGTCCATACTCATGAACACATGGGCCAGACAATCGCT
>JASGIE010000202.1:0-36909 GCA_049841055.1 Paludibaculum sp.
AAGGTTAATAGGGAAACACGATAGAATCCGAACAGCACCTGTCGTAACCAACAGTCTGACAAAGGTCTATGGCGTCAGTGGACTACGCTGCGGCTGGATTCTCGCCGAGCCGGAGCTGGCCTGGTCGATGTACCGCCTCAATGACCTCTTCGGCTCCATTCCTTCCCACCCGGGTAACCTGATTGCTTTGTGTGTGTTGAAGCACCTCGATCTGGTGAGGGATCGCGCTCGCAAGGTGGTCGAGGCCGACCGCGCGCTCTTCCACGCGTTGCTCGACCAGCAGCCCGAACTGGTAACGCCCCGGACCAGTCACGGAACGACGGCATTTGTTCGCCTCGCCTCCGGTGGTACGGCGGAGTTTGTCGAACGGGCTTCGAGCGGAGTACGAAACTTCCGTGGTCCCGGGGCGCTTCTTCGACTGCCCGGATCACTTCCGCGTCGGGATGGGTGTGAATACGGAGATGTTCCGGGAGGGATTGCGGCGGATCGCAGACCTGCTCGCCCGGTTTCGTCCCGCGTGAAGTTGCGGTAACCGTTTTGGCTGTGGCTCCATATAATACCAATGGGGGCCTACAGTATGCGGCTATACGGCAAACTGGCTGTTCGAGGGATGCTGGTCATCGGGATCGTTGCCGGGGCATGCGAAGCCCTGGGTCAATACCCGCAGCAGTATCCACAACAATACCCGCCAGGCCAATACCCGCCGGGACAGTATCCGACCGGCCAGTACCCGCCTGGGCAGTATCCTGGCGGCCAGTACCCCAGCGGCGGCGGACTCCCATCCCCCGCATCAAGTGGCCCAAGAAGAAACCCAAGGACGACAAGGAAAAGAAAGAAGGCGTTGACCAGGAGTTGAAGATCGCCCTCCGCTCCGTCGACGGCATCCTGCGCGGTTTCGGGGAGAAGGATCTCCTGCTGGAGACCTCAGCCACGCGGGTTTTACGCTTCCGTCTCCTGGCCAAAACCCAATTCCGGAACTCCGAGGGGGAATCGATGCGCGATTCGCTCCTGCATCCGGGTGACCGGCTGATGGTGCAGGTCAGCGCCGATGATACCGAGACGGCTTACCGCGTGACCCAGGTCCGCGTGGGCACGGCGGGCGAGCGCAAAGAGGCCGAGCAGAAAGTGGAAGCCGCGTTGATTCACGCCCCCTCCTCCGACGATCTCGACGGGACCGCCCCCGCCGCGGCGGAATCGGCCGGTGCCAAGCCGCCGGACGAGGACGCGGCCCCAGCAAAGAAGGAGCTGCGCGGCGAACCGCAGGTCGTGGACGATGCCCGCGAAGCGTCGAGCCGGATCCTGGAAGACATGCCCAACTTCGTGGCCGAGCAGACGACCACCCGGTCCAGCGGCTTCACCGACCCGCCGCGCTGGCGCGTGATCGATGTGGTCTCCGCCGATGTCTCCGTGGTGAACGGCAAGGAAGAATACAAGAATCTGCGCGTGAATGGCCGCCCCACGCAGGATCCCATCGACAAGACCGGAGCCTGGACGACCGGCGAGTTCGTCGTGACCCTTCAGGACGTCATGTCTCCGGTGACCAACGCCAGGTTCACCCGCCGGGGCGAAGAGCAGTTGGGCGGCCGGACGGCGCTGCTTTTCGACATCGCCGTGGCGGCCGAAAACTCACACTGGATTCTCGTGGGCAGGATGGCGAGCAGGTCAAACCCGCCTACACGGGCCAGGTCTGGATCGACAAGGCGACCCACAAAGTTCTCCGCATCGATCAGAAGGCCATCATCACCAAGAGCACGCCCTATGAGAGCGCCGAGACCTCGGTGGAGTTCGGATTCATGGAACTGGATTCCGGCACCTATCTCCTGCCCATGAGAGGGGAAAGCTTTCGGCTGTCTGGGTGGAGATGCGCCGTGTTTCAAAAATCAGCTCACTTCAAGAACTACCGGAAGTTTGGCTCCTCCTCCACCATCACCTTTGACAAGTTCGCGCAAGCTCGCTAAGCATGCGGTTGACCGGCTAGCGGTAGCGGGCGAGTGTACTCACCGCAGCCACCAGCAGTCCGGCTGTCCGGGGTTCGGTTTCGGCGTCAGGGAATCTTCAACTCATTCAGCGCCGCCACCACCTGCTGCAGGATCACCTCGAACTGTTGCCGCAACTCGGCGGATAGCCGCTCCCCTGTACACGCACGATCCCACGACTACTCCGATCAGCATCACCCGATCCGGAGGCGTTCCGTACAGCGCCGAGAGTCTCAGCGATTCGCTCCAATCCGGTGCATGACCATCCGTCCGCCACACTCCGCTGAAGGCCTCGAGCTCATCCTTTCCGAGTCTCCGCACCGTGCCCGGCGGCTGCTCCGGCGCCGCGATCGCATCCAGGACGACCACCGTCTCGTGACCGGCCAGATGCCGCGCCAGGTCGACTCCGGGTGTGCCCAGATCTTGCAGTTCGATTCCTTCCGGGAATTCGTACCGAGCCTGCAGGTGGTGGATCAGCGTGGGCCCTATCGCATCGTCCCCCATCAGGACATTGCCCAGTCCCGCGATCAGCGTGCTCACTCCGCCCGGCTCCGCAGCCAGGCAATCCAGGCGTCCAGCCCTTCTCCCGTCCGGCACGACACCGGAAATGTCATCAGGCCCGGATTCAGCGTCTCCACCCCACGGCGGAAGTAATCCATCCGGAAATCGACATAGGGCTGGAGGTCGATCTTGTTGATCACCAGAACATCCACGCCCGAGTACATCTTCGGATACTTGTAGGGCTTGTCGTCGCCTTCTGGAATCGATGCGATCAGGACGTTCTGCTGGGCGCCCAACTGCCAGGCGGACGGGCACACAAGGTTGCCGACATTTTCAACAATCAGCAGCCGGATCCGCTCCAGCGGCAGCAGCGCTACCGCATCCCGCACCATGGCGGCTTCCAGATGGCACTTGCCGCCCGTGTTGATGTGAACCGACAGAGCGCCGGCGCGCTGGCTGCGCTCGGCATCGAATGCCGCCTCCGACGTATCGCCATTCACCATTCCTACCGGCAGCGTGTCCTTCAACGCGGCGGCGGTGCGTTCCACCAGGGAGGTTTTGCCGGCGCCCGGCGAGGCCATCAGGTTCAACGAAAAGATGCCCAGGGCGTCCAGCTTCGCACGGGTCTCGCGGGCGATCGAATCGTTGGCCGAAAGGACCTTTTCGACCACGGGGATTCGGATGGGGTTCATGCCAATACCTCGATGGAATCAACGTAGCAGTCTTTGCCACGGGCCGGTACCGCACTGCCTGAGCCGCACCCGGGACACAGGAAGTCCTGCGTACGAACCGGAAACTGCCGGCCACAGTCAAGGCAAAGCAGTTCTCCAGGTTCCCGGGCGAACTGCAAGACGGCCTCCTCCGCCAGTGTGCCGCGCGTCAATTCCTGCCAGTAGAGCTGGATCGACTCATCCACGAATGACGACAGTTCTCCGATCACCAGGTGCACGGAGGAGACCCGCCGCCCGCCGGCATGGCGCAGGGCAATCTCCAGGATCGATTCTGTGATGGAAAGCTCATGCATCAGGGACGCCCGCCGCACCTGATTCTTCGTCGAGCTCGCCCATCTCTCGCAGCACCTTCAGAGTCCGTTCCGCCTCCGCCTCGTCAATCGTCTGGATGGCGAAACCGGCGTGGACCAGTACGTAATCACCTGATCGGGCTTCCGGCACGTAGGCCAGTGAGACCTCCTTGACGACGCCGTCGAAGAACACTCGGGCCATCCGAGTAATCTCGTCGTCTCCTTGCAGTTCGAGAATCTGGCCGGGTACGGCTAGACACATGGGGGTGGCTCCTGGTGGCGCAAAGCGGCGGCCAGA
This sequence comes from Paludibaculum sp., assembly GCA_049841055.1. Lineage (GTDB taxonomy): Bacteria > Acidobacteriota > Terriglobia > Bryobacterales > Bryobacteraceae > Paludibaculum. The sequence continues at coordinate 3,797 of JASGIE010000202.1, forward strand.
ATCTGGCCGGCGGCAATGGCGCCGTCGTTCGCGGGAATCAGTTGATGAATAAAGACGCGGAAGCCCGCGTCCCGTAGCCTGGAGGCGGCGGCTTCCGTCAGGATTGCGTTCTGGAAACACCCGCCCGTCAGCAGCACCTGCTCAACGCCGATCTCCCGCGCCTGCCGCAGGATCAGTTCGGCCAGCGCGTGATGGAAGCAGGCCGCCCGCGCCGGCACGGAATGGGCCGGATTCGCGAGGATCTCAAATAGCGGTTGCCAGTCCGTGGAGGCCGGGGGCAGGGCACAGGGTTCGGCCTGCCGTGCGGCAAACTCCAGCAGCATCGCTGCCTCGCCCTCAAAAGTGGACACCGGGCAGAGCCCCAGCAGCGCGGCCGCCGCATCGAAGAGCCGGCCGGCGCTGGTGGTCACGGGACTGTTCAAGCCGGTCACCAGCATCTGCTGCAGCACTTCGAATTGATTCGGCTGGAATAAGGGTTTTGCCCGGCCTGCGCGGCCGAACTCATGCAGAACCCCCAGCAGCGAACGCCGGGGCTCCCGCACGGCCTGCTCGCCGCCCGGCAGACGGAAGGGCCGCAGATGCGCTGCGCGGGTGAATTGGTTGTCCCGAAAGATCAGGAACTCTCCGCCCCAGATCGTTTTGTCGTGACCATAGCCGGTCCCATCCCAGGCCACTCCGAGCACCGCCCCTTTCAGACCGTGTTCCAACACGCCCGCCAGCACGTGCGCCTCATGGTGCTGCACCGGTTCGACAGGCAAGCCCAACTGCTGCGCCGCCTGGGTCGATCCATAATCCGGATGCAGGTCGCAGGCGACGAGTCGAGGCTCAAGTTTGTAGGTGCGGCGCAGATCCTCCATGGTGCGGGCGTGATTCTCCAGGGCCGGCACGGTCTCGAGATCACCCAGATGCTGGCTCAGGAACACAAGCGGCCCTCGGGCGAATGCGATTGTGCTCTTCATGTGAGCGCCTGTCGCCACCAGATCCGGCAGCGGCCAGGGGGCGGGGAAGGGCAGCGGCGCATACCCCCGGGCCCGGCGTAGCAGCACGGCCTGACCATCAATGAATCGGACAATGGAGTCATCCACCGGACGCACGATGGGCCGGTCGTGCACCAGGAACACATCCGCGATCCCCTCCAGCCGCTTCAGCGCCTCCATCTCATCGATGCAGATCGGTTCGTCTGTCAGATTCCCGCTGGTGGCCACGATGGGTTCCTGGAATTCGTCCAGCAGCAGCGCGTGCAGCGGCGAGTAGGGGCTCATCAGGCCCAGGAATGGATTGCCCGGGGCGATCTCCTCCGGCAGCAGCCCGCGATGCTCTATCAGCACGATCGGGGCCTGGGGCGAGCGCAGCAGACGGTCCGCCTCCGGCCGTACATGCCAGGAGCCGGTCATCACCGCGAATGGCTTGGTGGGGCGATGTTTGCGATCGCGCAACAGCCGGATCGCCGCCGCATCCTTTGCATTGCAGCACAGGTGGAAGCCGCCGATCCCCTTGATGGCCACGACTCGCCCATCCCGCAGCGCCCGCACCGCGCCCAGCAACGCGTCATGCCGGACCGCCACCACGCTGCCCTCCGCGGACCACAGCGCCAGTTGCGGCCCACACGCCGCACAACAGTTTGTCTGCGCGTGAAACCGCCGGCACTGTGGATCCTGGTATTCCTCCTCACAATCCCGGCAAAGCGGGAACAGGCGCATCGACGTCCGCGGCCTGTCGAATGGGATTCCTTCGACAATCGAGTACCTCGGCCCGCAATGAGTGCAACTGGTGAAGGGGTACCGGTAGCGCCGGTTCCTCTCATCGCGGATGTCGCCCAGGCAGGCCGGACAAACGGCCAGATCCGGCAATAGGAACGCGCCGGGCTGGCCCGACGAGTCGCTCTGATCCACTCGGAAGGGCGTGATGCCCTGGTCCGCGATCTCCTCCGTGGAGAACGAGTGAACCGTCGCGTGGGCCGGCGGAGCCTCTCTCAGCTTCTGCTCCAGCCATCGCGCCACGCGTGGTGGTCCTTCCACCTCAACCAGCACGCCCTCATGGGAATTCTGAACGAATCCGCCGAGTCCTGCCGACGAGGCGAGGCGGTAGACCTGAGGACGGAAACCGACACCCTGGACGGCCCCGGTAATACGAATGCGCAGACGCATGACGAACGCAGATCCATCATATGCCCGCCAGTCAGATTAGGGTACGGGGAGCGTCAGGGTTCCGGTGAAGTTGGCGCTGGAACTCCGGCCGCCGCCCAGCAAGCCGATGGAGAAGCTGGCGCTGCGTGCGCCTGTCGAGGTGAAGTTCCACGAGAGGTTCAGAATGTCGGGCGGAAAGGCATAGCTGATGCGTGGGCTCGTGTTGGGCGCGCTTCCATCGTTCTGGAAGTACATCGACGCGCCGGCATAGCCGCGATCGGAGGATCCGGTTGCCTGACCCGTGAAGCGAAGCTGTTGCCGGTTGCCGCGCTGGCGGCGCAGCTTGGCGCTCAGTTGCATGCCGCCTTGCGGCTGCACATCCACGGGATCGCTCCCGCTGATGGATGCCTCGATCTTATAACTGGCTCCGGATTTACGCAGGCGCATCGACATCGAGCTCTTGCCGGTGGCGAATGAATAGTCGAAGCGTGTCTCCGGCGTGACTTTGAATTCACGGTACGTTTCGACCAGGGTCCGATAAGTGCCGCCGCGTTCCTCGACTCGAGTGAGCGTCACCTTCAGCGTCGACACCCCGCGGCCGACTTCAATCGGAATACCGTAAACTCCGCCATTCACGCCCCGATGCTGCTGCGCGTTCACGTTTGGCGTCAGTTCCACAAAGTGGTTCGGAAAGGTGGTGAGCTGCGCGTAGGTCAGCCCGCCGTCTTCTTTCCCCCAGAAGCCGTAGGCATAGCTTTGGCTCGCTTCGAATTGAGGCTCCACCCGCACATCCCGCCCAAGCAGCGGATTTCGCCCCAGGCCCTGCGGCTGCACAGTCTTGAGGTCGCATTTGTAGACCTGCACCTCGCGCGTTGGCTGGATGACGCCCAGCTGTTTAGCCATCCGCTGGACCTCGTCGCGGCTCTGCTGATAAAGCCAGTTGAGCCATGCCTCCGCCTGCTTTTTCGCGGCATCCTTGCCTTCCTTGCCCGTCTTCTTATCACTGTCGATCACCGAATCGACAATGAAATTGCGCGCCATCTGCACGATCTGGTCGACCGCCTGCTCCTTGGTCCATCGCGATTTCAACAACGCGTAGATCCGGGTGCCGTCGTTTCGGACCTCACGGAACGAACCCACCGGCACCGGATCCGGAAATGGCCGGGCGTTGAAAGAGTCGAGATAGACCGGATAAATGTTGCAGTAGAATTCCGCTTTCCCCACCAGCCGGCGGATGCGGTTGAACGCGATCACGTACGGATTCTTGGTGAACTTCTCGGCGAGCTTCCCGATCTCGTCGACGATCCCGCCGGCCGCGTTCCAGGCTCGCACCAGCAGCGAGTTCGAATCGATCTGCGCGATTCCGTAACAGAGGGCGTACTTGGGATCGTCGGCCAGACACGGGCCCGCATCGCCCGCCATCCGCATGCGATTCTTCCAGGCTTCGGGCGATTCCGGTTCAGCCGGGGTCAGTTCGTGGATCAGCGACATGATCGATTCCAGGTCGGCGCGCGTCACTGTCACCGGTTGAGGATTCGGAAAATCGGTGGTGGCCGCGAAAGGCGGCAGCACGGCCGAACCCGTCGCTGCGATGTCATCCGCCATCTTCTGCAGCACCGCCAGATCCGGATCGAGGCCCGCGAGCAGGACATCCATGGCCAGGGTCAGGTCCGGCTGCTCTCTCAACCGGCTGAGCACGTCACGTACGGCGTTTGCCTTGCTCGTGATCCACTGGCGAAAATCGGCTGACGCGTCCCCTGGGTAAGCCGCTTTCCGAAAGCGGAAACCCACCGCATTGGAAAGCGTGTCGTCGTTCATGCGTGCCGCGACAGTGACTCCGCCAACGTAGTCTCCGGTAACTCCACCTACATCGCGCGGCAGCGGCACTGTGAACACCGGCACGCCATCCTCGACATTCACCTGCGCCACGGCTGTCGTCCCATTGGGAAATGTAATAAATGCTCCGGTCACCGCATCCGGCGCCGCCAGGTTCTCCATCATCAGCCGCACCGTCTGGCCCGGATTGGCCTCTGCCGGCTGGATCGTCGACAGCCGGGGTGCCCCAATCGCCACGGTCAACTGCTGCACCGTCTGGCCGCACACTCCTGTGGCTGTCAGCTCATATGTGGCGGATGCCTTTAGATCCACCGTCGTGGTGCCCGTGACCGAAACCGGTCCGATGCCGGAGATCGAGACAGTATCCGCGTGGATAACGCTCCAGGACACGTCGTAGGCTCCAGCGGCAGCGGGATAGGTCGCCGAGGAACTGAAATAGTCGACGTAGGGAGCGTCGCAACTGGCATCACCCACAATTTGCGCCGTCCTCATCAGCGTGTCTCCGGTCCGAAGGTAGGCGGACAGCGCCCCTCGCGTCGTTTCGATCAGCACGGCGGCATTGTCAGGGATAGCGTCCATCTGGAAGAACGAGGCGGCTGTCGACTCGGTCGAGGAGTTCGGCTCAAGCGTCACCTCTCCGGTTGCCAGGCTCTGCCCTGCCGGGTCCACCAGCGTGAGCGCCGCGCTGCCTCCGTCCGTGCCGGCCGTAAAGCCAAGAGCGGCGGAACCATCAATGGCGATGAGTTGAGCCGGATCCGCGGCGGCTGGCGCGGTCACGGTCACCGTATGATGGCCCGTCGCGCCGGTTGTCCGGCTTTGGATAACAGCCGCATAGCTCGCCGAGAGCTGAATGATCCCGGGTGTCCCCGGGGCCAGGCCGAATGTCTCGACGGCCATATCGTCGATCGACTGGCTCTTGCCCGCGGTGATGGTTAGCTTAGCCGTGGCCAGAGGATCGCCTCCTGTCAGGCCTAGGAATGCCGCCGTGATCACGGTTGAGTACGAATCATCCGGGTTCAACATTCGCACCGACACTTTGCTCCCGGCGGTGGGCGCCAGATACGTGACGCGCGGGCCGCCCGTGGGTTCCCCGGTGGCCGCGGCTAACAGAATCTCGTTCAGCGCGGAATCGACACTCTGCAGATACGCGCTGACCCGGCCCGATCTAACCTGGATCTCATAGCGGAATGTCTCCGCTCCCGGTGCGCTCAATTCACTGGCCGGAATCTCCACCAGACTGGCTACCGCCGACTCGATGGTCCGTCGCGCCAGTTCCGCGCCATCAGCGTGGTAGGAAATAACATCTACCTCTCCGGGTACCAGGAATACGACTCCAATGCTATGGCTGACCGTCTCCGGACCGGGGAAGCTCAACAGGTCCGCTGCGGTTTCCGGGCCGATCGTGTCCTGGTAGCGGCCGGCGAGGCCGGAGAATCTCAGATGTGAACCATCCGCCAGCTCCACCTCTGATTCCGTAACCATAGCCAGCGGTTGGTTGGCCGTGATCTTGAGAGCTCCTGTCTCCTCCTCCCGGCTCCACAATGTTCGTAGCGGATTCGGAATCGCCAGTGTCGCCCCGGCCTCCACCGTCTGAGACACAGCATCCGCCGGTCCAGTCGAAGCCGAAGGCAGCAATTCGAAGGTAATTGTCGTGGCGGAGGGACCCTGATTTCGAATCCTCAGCGTTGAGGCGGCGTGGGCGCCGGAAGCGAGCGTACGGTTGAGGATACCTGGAGCCACCCAGGTCGCGGCGGAGCACAATCCAGTCCAGGCGAGAACCAGCCAGAGCCGAAGCATGAATCATCTTACTCGACTTCCGGTTCTCCAATCGATCGCATTGGGCCCGGATTTCACAGGAAATCGCATAGTACGTGTAGGTCGTTTCGAGCCTGGAGGATCTTAGGGTCGACAGCCTGCGCAATGGTCGAATCATGCGACAGGCTGCCGATTCCCTGTTCCCATCCCCTGACGCGTCCCTGCCGCAGGTGCGTCCGCATGTTCTTGAGATGACTTCTGCGCCTCAAATCCGCCAGCTGGCCAACCTCGAAGGATGGCTGCTGCATGTGCAGGCCTTGCTGTCGCGGTCACTGGACGCCGCCGCGACGGGACGGCGCTGGAAAGTCCGGGCATTGCTCACCGTCCTGGCCCTCGTACTGTTCCGCGCCTTTCCCGCCTACGACGCTCTGCAGACCAGCTTCGTTCAGCAGAAATGGCATGACGCCCTGGTCAAAGCCGGCAAGCCCCTGGCGGACATGGGCAAGCTGTATCCACCGGAGTCGCACGAAAGCAAACTCACGTTCCGGTTGACTGTGCCCTTGGTCGCACGCGCGCTGCATCTGGGGATGGCCGGAGTTCTCGTCCTTCACGCCTTGCTGGGCATCGCGCTGTTGGGCCTAGTAGTGCATCTCGTCCACGAAATCACCGGCAGCCGGCAGGCGGCTATGTTGATGAGCCTCGCTGTCGGCTGTGCCTGGCCGGGACAGGCAGCCTTTCACGAACTCCGGGGCGGCTACTACGACGCAGCCGCGCTTTGCCTGCTGCTGCTCGCGCTTTGCCCTCGCGCGCCCGGCAGCGTGGCATTGTGCACCTTTCTTGCGGCCTGGACCGACGAGCGCGCCCTGCTCGCCGCGCCGTGTGTCTTCCTCTTTCATATGGTGCATCGCGCCAACGGCCTTCGATCCAGCCTGGGCGTGATCCTGGGCCTCGGAGGGTATGGTCTGGCTCGAATGTACATGACAACAGCCGGCAATTACTCCCCAGCCTTGTCCGGCATCGGAGCGCACCTCGTTGCCCAGCAATTGAATGTTCTGCCCATGGCGCTCTGGAGCGGTCTGGGCGGGTGTTGGGCGCCGATCCTCGGCGGCTGCACCGTCCTGTTCCTCCGCCGGCGCTTCGCTATCGGCATTCTCTTCTCCCTGCTCGTTGCCGGCCTGTCGCTGAGTGCCTTCTGCGTCATCGATACGACCCGCAGCCTCGCCTACCTTCTTCCGGCTGTCTTTGTCGGATTGGCTGTGCTGAGCCAGACCGAATCGCCGCACTGGATCTATCGCGGGATTGCCTCCACCGCGGTTCTCTCGTTCTTCCTCCCTCCTTTTTACCTGGAAGGCGGCAGCGGCGTCTGGTGGCTGTATCCTTTACCGGTTCAACTTCTGCGCTGGCTGGTGTCTTTCCGGCTTGGAATGTAGAGGTTTCGCGGGATGGCTCCCCCCTCTACCTTTTCTTCGGGCACACTTGCATGAGCAGCGCAGCGGTACGATCGGGCAGAATTGCCGAATCCGCACATTATTTTTGCAACCCCATTGAAAACACAAGACTTATAGTTTGGCACCGCATCTGCAATAGACAGAGCGTGACGCCGAGAGCGTCAGACAAACGAATTTTTGAGGAGATGCACAGGATGTCGAGCTATAACGAAAACAACGAAACCGTGATCCGGAACGAGGACCGTCATAGTTCCGGCGGAACTGTGACAAAGGTCGCCGTCGCCATCGCCTTGGTGGCTGCCCTCGGAGGCTGGTGGTACCAGAGTAATCAGGTATCGTCAGTGCGCCAGGAAATGGCCCAATCGCAGCAGAAGTTCGAACAGCTGCAGAGCCAGATGCAGACCAGCGCCACGGTGGCCAAGGCCCAGGTGGATGAAACCATCGCCAAGATGAACGACGAAGTGACCAAGGCGCGTCAGGAAGCCCTCGCCAGCTCACAGCGCGCCGCCAAGCAGCAGGCCGGTAAGGTGCTCACCACCCTCACCGCCAAGAACGAAGAGCTGACCAAGCAACTGGAAGAATACAAGCAGGCCACCGACCAGAAGTCGACCCAGGTGGACGAAGCCCTCAACGGGATCAAGGGTGACGTTGGCACGGTTCGCACGGACGTAGACTCGACCAGGACCGACCTGTCGCAGACCAAGGAAGACCTGAAGCGGATGACCGGTGACATGGGTGTGATGAGCGGCCTCATCGCCACCAACTCCACCGAACTCGCTGAACTGCGCAAGCTGGGTGAGAAGGACTACTTCGAGTTCACCCTGCCGCGCAATGGTCAGGCCCAGAAGGTCGGCGAGATTCGTCTGGCTCTCAAGAAAACCGACGTGAAGCGCAACAAGTTCACGATGAACGTCCTGGCCGACGACAAGACCGTCGAGAAGAAGGACAAGAACGTGAACGAGCCGGTACAGTTTTACACTGCCGGTGCACGGACTCCCTATGAAGTGGTCGTGAACGAGATCCGTAAGGACCAGGTGATCGGCTACTTGGCCGTGCCCAAAGTGAAAACGATGGCAAGGCGCTAGGGACCATAGCCCACTCCGTTGGGGCAGAGAGCCGGGAGCCAGTCTCCCGGCTCTTTTTGCGTCTGCTGGAAGATCGGACACAAACCCACCGCCTCTCGCCTGTCGCCTTACCCCTTCAACTCCTGCTCCGTCCCCGATCCTCATCCACTTTCCGCTTGCCGCTTGCCAACAGCCCCGCCGTTTCCGCCGGAACTACATCCGGTGCCTGCTCCGCAGCCTGCCGTCCACGGATTCCATTGCCTGGACCAGGTCTTCGCTGTCATCCGCGCCCACACGGTTCCGTCCGCAACGGAGTTCCCGGTCCAGAGCATCCCGCACGGGATCGCCGGCGCGCAATTCCGTTGTTCGGGCACAGTTGCGCGGCTCGCAAGGCGGTCCGCTCAGGCAGAATTGCCGAATGTGTCCATTAATTCTGCAACTGCGTTGAAAATAAACCACTTATAGTCTGGCACGGAATCTGCATTAGAGAAGGCGTGACGCCGGAAGCGTCGGACAAAAAGGAAACTTTGAGGAGATGCACAGGATGTCGAGCTATAACGAACACAACGAAACCGTAATCCGGAAGGAGGAGCGTAATACCTCCGGCGGAACTGTGACAAAGGTAGCCGTGGCCGCGGCTCTCGTGGCTGCTCTCGGCGGCTGGTGGTATCAGAGCAATCAGGTTTCCTCCGTGCGCCAGGAGATGACTCAGTCTCAGCAGAAGTTTGACCAGCTGCAGAGTCAGATGCAGACCAGCGCCACCGTCGCCAAGGCCCAGATGGATCGAGACCATCTCCAGGATGAACGACGAGGTCGCCAAGGCGCGGCAGCAGGCGCTGGCCGATTCGCAGCGGACCGCCCAACAGCAGGCCGGCCGGGTCCTGAGCACGCTCACCGCGAAGAACCAGGCTCTGACCAAACAACTCGAGGATTACAAGCAGGCCTCCGACCAGAAGTCCACCCAGGTGGATGAAGCCATCAACGGGATCAAGGGTGATGTTGGCACCGTCCGCACGGACGTGGACTCCACCAGAACCGACCTGACGCAGACCAGGGACGACCTGAAGCGGATGACCGGCGACATGGGCGTCATGAGCGGTTTGATCGCCACCAATTCCACGGAGCTTGGCGAACTGCGCAAGCTGGGTGAGAAGGACTACTTCGAATTCACCCTGCCTCGGAGTGGACAGCCCCAGAAGGTCGGCGATATCCGTTTGGCTCTGAAGAAGTCCGACATGAAGCGCAACAGGTTCACGATGAACGTCCTGGCCGATGACAAAACCGTCGAGAAGAAGGACAAGAACCTGAACGAACCGGTGCAGTTCTACACCTCCTCCGCCCGGACACCCTACGAAGTCGTCGTAAACGAGATCCGCAAGGATCAGGTGATCGGCTATCTGGCGGTGCCGAAGGTGAAACTGGCCCGCCGCTAAAAGCAAGCACCCACTCAGTCGGGGCAGAGAGCCGGGAGCCAGTCTCCGGGCTCTTTTTGCGTCTATCCGATCGCCGGCAGTGCCATCGATTGCCGGTCATGTTCTCGAATCCAATCCTGCCCGGGGCGCTCCACCTCTTCTCCCGACAGATTTCCTTCCGCCCCTCTCAGTCTCCCCGCTTCTGGCGCTCTTCCGGTGAATGCACTAAAATCCCGCTAGAAGTCTCACCATGAATAGACCCGGTTTAAGGAATCTGTTCCGAATCGTATTCGCGTTGCTGGTGCTTCTGCCGCTCCCCGTTCTGGCCCAGTCATTTGCTCCACCCGTATTCTCCCGATCAACTCGAAACACTGGGCGCGGCCCGCTATCTGGCCGGACAGCCTGACCTCGCGTTGCCCTACTATGCGAAGGCGCTGGAAAAAGATCCTACGCGCCTGGTCAGCCTTCTTGCTGCCGCGAGAATCCTGGACAGTGCGTTTCAACGGGACCAGGCAGTCGCCCTCTGATCGGCGTGCCCTGGCCATCGATCCCGAGGAATATCGATGCATTATCGGGAGCTTTCGCATGCCGCGCCCACCTGGCGGGAACGCCGCTCCGCCACACAGGAGCTTGCCGCCGTGGCGTGGCGCGGAGGCCCGCCTCGCGCGCTTGCGGCTCCGGCAGTTGGATGTCCTGGGCGATCGCCCAGCCTTCGAGGTCCAGGACGCAACACGACCGTAATTTTTCCAGTTGGAGGATCCCGAATCGACGTGCCCCCTGGCAATGACTTACCCGATCCTTCACATCACTGCCCCGGACGGCAGCAAACTCAGGCTGCTCATCGCAACGGCGCTGGAGGGCATTTGGCTTCGCAAGCGGGCGGCGAAGGCCCTGGGCGCCCGCATCCTGTTTTCCTCTGTCTATCCCTGGTTCAATCAGGGCGATACGCTCGCCGGTGAATTCGCCGTCATCGACAAACTCGAGCTCCGGCGACCTTACTCTACGCAATTGTCCAGTGTTTGTCCGCAACTCCTCCCGCTCCTACATGTATGGTGTGGATGGCATCATTGGAACGGCAGTATTCCAGGACTTCCTGGTGGAACTCGGCAATTCCGCCGCGGATCTCGCCCTCCTCCCCATCGGGCAGGAATACCCCGCGGCCGCGGCAAAGTACTTCGTTGGCGTGCATCGTTTCGGGCCATTTCTTCGCGCCCGTCAGGCTCAACCCGGAGCAAACCACGTACATGGCCTTGAGCAACATCACTTCGGAAGTGATCCTGCAAAAAGGCAAGCTGCCAGGCGGCGTGGAAGAGAAAGACAGCGACAACACCTACCCGTTGTCGGGCTGGCTCTGTTCGGCGTCCAGGCCCCAGGGGACATTCCCCATCAGGATCGCCTCGGGTGCCGCTGTCTGGAGAGGTGCGGCCACTTCCTGCGAGATGAAAGACCTGAACCGCGCTGCCGGATTCCAAGTCACGGGCATTCTCGGGTATTCCTTCCTGAGCGGCTACACGCTGGCGCTGGACTATCGACGCGGCAGGGCTGCTTTTATTCCCCAGTCAGAACGAGCCATCGAACGGAAATCCTCGCAGAAACAGGACGAAAAGTGGCCATCTGCCGTATCGCGTGAATAAGCACTCACCGGGTCCGTCCGAGATCCGGCAATTGTCGTAATCCGAGGTAAGGCGGATCCATTAAGGTCGCCTGGAGCGATCCCGCTCGTCTGCGCCTCCCAGGCACGGGAGTCTCCTCCCTGCGAACACACGGTCTCGGCACATCGGAGGGCGCGGCGGCAATTCTCCGGATAGTAAACCGAAACATACGGAATAGTAAAATGCAAACTCGCCCGTTGCCGGGCCTCAGAAGGACATCCGAGGCGCCATCTCGAATCCATCGTCCTCGCGATTCGCGATTAAAATTCTTAATATCTCGAAAATAACCCCATCGAACGAGCGGCCATTCACCCCATAGGAGTATATTAGTTCTTCGGTCATCTGCGCTCTCTCGAACAAGCGCGATTGCGTTTCCTGTGGTGGATTGTGTCTAAACGGTTGCGATACCCAGCGGCGCTATCCGCGCTCGCCCCCGGATCTTCAGTCATTGCAATTCTATTGCTGCTGAGTTGGCTGCCCTGCCGGGCTCAGACATTCCCGTTGTTCTGTACCGCATCATCCGGACAATGGCGTACAGCCCATTTCACGCAGATAACCGGCCCGGCCAGCGACATCATAATTGTCTGCTCCGGAGGAACTCCGACCGTCACAGGAGCTCCTGTCCCTGTAGTGGATATCCAGGTCTATTTCAATACCGCTCTGACCGTGCGCACCGCAGGTTCGTTTGCGGAATCCTTGCTTTTGGTGGACGATCCTCCGCCCGCCAGCCAGTTGCCTTGCCTGGACGACCCGCTTGTCTGCCAGTGGAGCGGCGGTGCCAGGGGCGCCAATGTCTATCAGGGTAGGATCCTGGCTCAAAACGCTCTCACCTTCCAGGGAATCCCCCTGGATCCGCCCGGAGACGGCAAGGCGCGCACCTTCCGGATTGTGAATGTGAGGGCGGACGTGTCAGTGGCAGAGTTGCACGGCACAGTCCGGGCCTCGGTAAGGATGAACGGACCCAGCCCAGTGGAAACGACCTTGGATGTCGGTGGACCACGGATCATGGTCTCGAATGGCGTTTACGACGCGACCGGCTCCGGATTTCTGGATAGAAACACGGGCCTCCAGATCTCCAATTGCTCTGCCAGTTCCATGCGTCCCCTCGCGGCGTTGCGGTTTAACTCGTCCGTGGACGGTGCCTTCCGCACCCGCACCATCGCATCTTTTCTGAATACAGAGACCGTCCCATCGCCAGCGCCGCAGAATGTCCCGGGTAGCGTCTACGGATCCCACTCTCTCTTCTTTGCGCCAGCCCTGCCGCCCATAAACAGATTAAACGTGGCCGGCCTGGCGGATTCCGGTACTCGTTTGCAGGCAACCTTCTCTGGATTACCAGCCGGAGTTACAGTCTACGTCTCCACTGTGCCCGTGACCTTTACAGGCGGGATCCCTTCCCCCATCGGTGCAGGCCCGTTCCAGGCACGCCTCACGGCTTCAGATCAGAACTCGTTCGCGCCCGTGCCAGTTGCCACGACCATTGGCGGAGTCCCCGTAGCCGCGCTTTCCGCCAATCAGGGATCGGCCACGGCCGTATGGGAAGTCCTTTCCTCCAGCGGCAGCGCTGGGGAATCGGCGCAGTTCTCGGTATGGGTCTCTTATCCCGGTGACAGCTCCTCTGCGGGCATGGCAACCGTGAGACTTCAGGTGGGACCGGTGTCCGGCGTTCACTCAGCGGACGATACGGCTCCAGTGCCCCGGTTCTCTGGCGAATCGGCGGCGGACGAGCCCCTCTTCACCCTGCAGGAAGGCTGTCCAACGGGACCCTATGTAGTAGGCTCCCACATTGTTTCGATGGTCTACTTCGAGGTCGATGGAGTCAAATACAATTTCCCCGCACACTTCAATTGGCAGCCGGGCAGTACTCACACCCTGCGAGCCATTGTACAGGCTCCATCAATGGATGGAACCGCCAGGACGACGGTGACCTGGAGCGATGGTGGCGCGCCAACACACACCATAACTGCACCCGTCACGCCAACCGCATACTGGGCGGACTTCAGAACGCAATACCGCCTGGATTTGACCTCGATACCCGCCGAAGGGGGCACCATCCAGGCAACGCCCGCCTCGCCGGACGGCTTCTACGTCGCCAGCATACTGAACAACTTGGAATTGCGTGCCGTGCCCAGCCCCGGCTACACGTTTGTAGGCTTCGAGGAAGATCTCACGGGTAATCAGAATCCGCAGTCGCAAACCATGCTTGCGCCCCACAAAGTCACCGCGAAATTCACGAAGACGGGCACCCCTCCGGTGAGTCTGGCTGTGACGCCCAGTTTTTCCTCGTTGCAGTCCACGACACTGAAGGCATCCTTCCAGGCGGCCCAGACCTACAAGTCGATCCTGTTTGTGCAGGTGCTGGCGGCTGTGGCTCCGGATGGCGGTGGCCAGCCCTTCTGCTTCGTTCACTATGACGCCGTAGGCGGTGAATTCTGGCTCTACTCCGACATCTATGGCTTCTTCATGGGCCCGGTCAAACCAGGGGTCCCTTCCTCGGACCTCGGAGGGTCTGCCTGTGCCCTGAGTACCGCGAACTCCAGCGTGCAGGCAGGCGGCCAATCCCTGGAACTCACACTGGCAATATCCTCCAAAGTTGCCGGCGAGCGGAACATCTATCTGCGGGCGATGGAAACCGACTATACCGATACAGGTTGGGTGCGTCGCGGGGCCTGGACTCAGTCAAACCAACCTAAGGCCTCTATGTCTGTTTCCCCAGACTTCGGGAATCGATGGATCGAAAGGTTCAGTCTGGCCTACTCAGACCGGCCGGGATTCCTGAGTCTTGAAAAGGGCTGGACGCAGTTCCTGATCGCCGCTGACAGCACAGGCGGCGGCCAACCCTTCTGCTTCGTCCATTACGACCGGGCAGGCAAACAACTCTGGATGTACTCCTCCGACGTAGGTTTCTTCCTGGGACCCGTCGCGCCGGGAACCTCTTCGACCGCGCTCGACAGTTCCGCCTGCAGCGTCGATACGGGTTACAGCACATCAGAATCCCAACCCGGCGTGCTGTTTCTTTCGTTGCCCATCACCATGAAACCGCCCCTGCGCGGCCCCAAAAAACTCTACATGCGGATGATGGACGCATTAGGCATCGACTCCGGCTGGAATCAGGTGGGGACTTACCAGGTTCCTTAACATGCGGAGTTTTCTTCCAGTCCCAGCAAAGGCAGTTCATCAATATGAAGTTGTTCCCTCTAGTAAGTGCGGGGAGCCGCGGGCTGTTATACCTGCTGTTCCTCCTGGCGATCCCGGCGTTTGCGCAGTCAACTCCGATTACATGTGTCGCGTCGACGGCGACCACGCCGGCGATGCGCTCCACGGAGATCACGGCCCTTGCGGGCCAGATCATCGTCACCTGTTCCGGTGGCACCCCCACCGCGTTGGGGGCCGCTGCCCCGACCGTGGACTTCTACATCTACTTCAACGCCAACTATACGGGCCGTACCACCGGCTCGATGAACGAATCGCTACTGCTGATTGACGAGCCCGCGGCAGCTAACCGCGTTCCCTGCGGGGCCGATGTCAGCCAATGCGGTTGGACAGGCGGCTCAACAGGTCCCAATGTCTATCGGGGAAAATCACTCGGGTCCAGCTCAATCACCTTCCAAGGCATCCCGTTCGATCCGCCCGGTTCTGGACCGAACCGTGTTTTCCGGTTCACGAACATTCGAGTCGACGCCTCTTCTCTGGGCGTTTCCACCACACAAATCCCCACCGCCGTCGAAGCTCAGATCTCCACCTCCGGAATCAATATTGCGGCGTTGGCGAATTCCCAGTTGAGCATTGGCTACGTCCAGAAACCCTTGAACACCGCCGTCATGAATTCGACGGCCGATGCCGTTTTGCCCGCCTACAAGGGTGTCGAACTGCCCAATTGCGTCTCCGCCACCAAACAGCGGTTTGCGACGCTGCGTTTCAGTAAGAACTATGTGACCGCCCTGCTCCCGCGCTCGGCTGCCACGTTCATTGATACCGAGACCTCACCAACACCGGCGGCCCAGAACACATTAGGCTCCCTCTACAATTCGGAAACCGGATTCTATTCGCCGGGTTTTCCCGCAACGAACAATCTGAACAAGGTTGGCCTGGCTGACTTCGGCAGCCGGATCCAGGCGGACTTCACCAACCTGCCGGCCGGTGCCACCCTCTACGTCTCCACGGTTCCGGTGACCTTCACCAACGGTGTGCCGGCCCCCAACGGCGCCTCCCAGTTGCGGGCGCGTCTCATCAGTTCCGCCACGGGCGCCTTCGCCCCCGTGACCGCCACGGAAACCCTGGACGGCATTCCGGCCGCGGCTATTTCCATTACCCAGGGCAGCGCCCAGGCCGTGTGGGAAGTTCTCCAGAACAATCCAAGCGCTATGGACAACGTCGACTTCCCGGTGTGGATCTCCTATCCGGCCAACACCGTCGGGCTCGGGACGGCCAGTGTAAACCTGCACCAGGGGCCGGTGTCAACCGTACGGTCATCCGATCAGACGGCTCCTCTGCCCCGGTTCCTGGATGCCCTGAATGGCACGCAGTTGGTGACGATTCGCAGCATGTGCCCAGGAGACAGCTACGTAGTGACCAGCAATCCTGTTGGACTGACAGTCACCGTCGACGGACAACCCTACACCACACCCCATTCGTTCAACTGGCAGCCCAAGTCTACCCATACCGTCAGTTTGACGGCGCGGCAATTCTCCAGTTCCACGGTCCGCCACAACTTTCTCGCGTGGAGCGACTCCGGTACTGCGACGCACACCATCACCACGCCCGAATTCCCCACGGTCTACAGCGCCGGATTCAATACGGAATACCAGCTCGCGTTGAGCGTCTCCCCGCAGGGTGGCGGTACGATCTCCGCCGCGCCCTCCTCGGCGGATGGTTTCTATGCTGCGGACACAGGCGTCACGGTGACCGCAACCAAGGCTGCCGGGTATAACTTCGCCGGCTTCACGGGGACTAACACGACCGCCACGAACCCATATGCCTTCTCCATGACGGGCCCGAAGAGTATTCAGGCGAACTTCGTCAGTGCGAGTGCGGGTGTCGGAGTCGGTGCGGTTACCCCGGATTCTGGAACCGGCAGCACGCAGACGTTCACCGCATTCTTTACCGGTGCTCAGGGATCCGGCTCGCTGGCATGGGTGCAGATGCTCATCGCGGCAGCCGGGAACGGCGGCGGCCAGTCCTTCTGTCTGGTCCATTACGACGCGCACGGGAATGCCTTCTGGGTCTACTCGGATGAGGACGGCTTCTTCCACGGACCGGTTGCCCCCCATGCTCCCTCGGGTACTCTCCAGGGTTCCGCTTGTGCCTTGGACACATTCAACTCCGCGGCTACTGTATTGGGCAGCCAGTTGAGCGTCGATTTCCGGCTCGTCTTCAAGTCGTCGGCCGCCAGGAAGGTCTACTTGCGCGCCTATGATGACAGCGGTGCGGACACTGGCATGGTCCAGCGCGGAGTCTGGACCCTGGTGCCGCTGGACGCACCCACCATGACCGTAACTCCGGCATCCGGCAACTCGTCCACACCTGTCTTCCAGGCGAAGTTCGCTTCCGATGCCTACGGCAATCAGGGGTCTCTGCCGCTCGGGTGGCAGCAATTCCTGGTGGCAGCGGACTCCACCGGCGGCGGCCAACCGTTCTGCTTCGTACATTACGACCGGGCGGGCGGCGCCTTCTGGATGTACTCCTCAGACGTCGGCTTCTTCCTGGGGCCGGTCGCACCCGGAGCGACCTCCAATGCGCTGGACAGCAGTGCGTGCACGGTAGACACCGCGGCTGCGGCAGCAGGCATCGCAGGAGATTTCAGCTCCAGTCTGATCCTGCCGTTGACGTTGAAAGCCCCCATGTCCGGTGCAAAGAAGTTGTACATGCGAACAATGGATCCGCTCCTGCGCGACTCCGGCTGGCAGGAAGTGGGGACTTACCAGGTCCCATAACATGCGGAGTTCTTATAGTCCCGGCAAAGGCAGTTCATGAATAGAAGACTATCCAATCTCGTGATAACGAGGAGCAGCGGGCTAATAGGCCCGCTGTTCCTCCTGTCGGTTTCAGCGCTTGCGCAGTCATCTCCGCTGGAATGCATCGGGTCGATGGCTACCACGCCGGTGATGCGCTCGACGGATATCACGGCGCTCGCAGGCCAGATCGTGGTCACCTGCTCCGGCGGTAACCCAACTGCGGCCGGTGCACCCGTGCCGACAGCGGATTTCCAGATCTACTTCAATACGGCCTATACGGGTCGAGTCACGGGCTCACTGACCGAATCATTGTTGCTGATTGACGAACCCTTGTCGGCAAACCGCGTTCCCTGCACGACGGATGTCAGCCTGTGCGGTTGGACTGGCGGAGCACGCGGCCCGAACGTCTATCAGGCGAAAGTGCTTGGATCGAATGCAATCACGTTCCAGGGCATCCCGTTCGATCCACCAGGTTCACAAAAGAACCGCGTCTTCAGGTTCACGAACATTCACGTCGATGCTTCGGCAATAGGCCAATCCAGCACGATGATCCCCAGCACGGTCAGTGCTTTCGTCACTACCTCTGGGGCGGCCAGTCTAGCGATGGCGAATTCCCAGATGACGATCGGGTTCATCCAGAAAGGGGTGAACACTGCCGTCATGAACTCGACGGCGGATACAGTTGTGCCCGCCTACATGGGCGTGGAACTACCCAATTGCGTCTCTGCCACCAAACAGCGATTTGCGACGCTGCGGTTCAGCAAGGGCTTTGGCACCGCATTACTCCCTCGATCGGCGGCACCGTTCATTGATGCCGAGACCTCACCAACACCGACGGCCCAGGACACAATTGGCTGGCTCTACAATTCGGAAACCGGATTCTACAGTCCAAATCTCCCCGCCACGAACAACTTGAATAAGGCCGGCCTGGCCGACTTCGGCAGCCGGCTCCAGGCGGACTTCACCAACCTGCCGGCAGGGGCGACTCTATACGTCGCGACGGTTCCCGTGACCTTCACCAACGGTCTCCCGGCGCCCAATGGCGAGTCCCAACTGCGAGCGCGCCTGATCTCTTCCGCTGCCGGCGCCTTCGCGCCCGTCACCGCCACTGAGATCCTGGACGGTATTCCGGTCGCCTCCATCCCCATAACGCAGGGCAACGCCCAGGCTGCTTGGGAGGTACTCCAGAGCAATCCAGGGGCATTGGACAACGCCGACTTCCCGCTTTGGATCTCCTACCCGGCCAATTCCGTTGGGCTCGGAACTGCTTTTGTGAATATGCAGCAGGGTCCCGTGTCTACTGTGAGGACGTCGGACGAAACGGCACCGGTGCCCCGGTTCCTCGATACTCTCAACTCGACGCAACTGGTTACGATCCGCAACATGTGTCCCGGAGCGGGTTACGTAGTAACTACTGAACCGGCGGGACTGACAGTTACTGTAGACGGGCAGCCGTATACCGCTCCGCATTCATTCAATTGGCAGCCAAAATCAACGCACACCCTGAGCGTGACCACGCCCCAATTCTCAAGTTCGAAGACCCGTCACAACTTTCGATGGTGGTCCAATAGCCGTCCGGCGACGCACACCATCACCACCCCCGACTTCCCTACTGTCTACACAGCGACATTCAATACGGAATACCAGCTCACATTGACTGCATCTCCGCAGGGCTCCGGAATTATTTCGGCTTCACCGGCCTCGTCGGATGGTTTTTACGCTTCGGACACCGTGGTTACGCTCTCAGCAATACCGTCGCCCGGATACACCTTCAATGGCTTCACCGGGAGCGTCGCGACGCTCTCCAGTTTGCTTGGTTTGGTGATGACCAGCCCTCAGAGCATGCAGGCCAATTTCGTTGCGGCGAGTACCGGCTTGGGTGCAGGCACTCTGACCCCAGCCTCTGGTACGGGCAGTGCGCGGACCTTCAGTGCCGTCTTTAACGAAGCACAGGGCTCCGGAGCTCTCTCCTGGGTGCAGATGCTCATCGCTGCTGCTGGGGACGGCGGAGGTCAGCCATTCTGCCTGGTCCACTACGATGTCCACGGAAATTCCTTCTGGGTCTACTCGGATCTGGACGGCTTTTTCCAGGGACCCATAGCCCCCCACGCTCCCTCTGGAACGCTCCAGGCTTCAAGCTGTGCTCTGGACACGTTCAACTCCTCAGTCACTCGCTTGGGCACCCAGTTGACTGTCAACATGCGACTTGTCTTCAAGTCGTCGGCCGACAGGAAAGTCTATCTGCGCACCTACGATGACAACGGCACCGACACCGGAATGGTCCAACGCGGAGTCTGGACGATGTACCCCTTAGCCATGCCCTGGATGATCGTGACTCCGGGAACCGGCAACTCTTCCACTCCTCACTTCGAAGCGACGTTCAATGCGGATTCGTACGGGAATCAGGGCTCCCTGCCGCGAGGCTGGCAGCAGTTCCTCGTGGCGGCGGACTCCACCGGCGGCGGGCAGCCATTCTGCTTCGTACACTATGACCGGGCGGGTGGCGCCTTCTGGATGTACTCCTCAGACGTCGGCTTCTTCCTGGGGCCGGTCGCGCCCGGAGCGGTTTCCAGCGCGCTCGACAGCAGCGCGTGCACGATAAACACCGCGGCCGCGGCCGCAGGTATCGCCGCGGACTACAGCTCCAGCCTCACTCTGCCGCTGACGCTGAAAGCTCCAATGTCAGGCGCGAAGAAGTTGTACATGCGAATGATGGATCCCCTCCTGCGTGACTCCGGCTGGCAGGAGGTAGGGACCTACCAGGTCCCTTGAGGAGATGGGGGGAGCGCCCGGCGAGGGCCCGCTCTCCTCTAATCTCCAGACGAATCTTAACCAAGACCAGACAAAGACAATGAACCAGCTCTCATCAAAAAGGATCTCCAAGCGGATCGCCTGGAATTTGGCATTTCTGATTGCACTCGCGTTGACGGCGGCCGGGCAGAACACTCCGCTGCAATGCGTGGTGAATTCGGGCACCACGCCCCCCATCCCGCAGTCGGAGATCACCGCCGCGGTCGGAGATATCATCTTCAATTGCTGGGGTGGAACCCCGACCCCTGCCGGTCAGCCCGTACCCACCCACGACATTCAGATTTATCTCAACTCGGACTATACGGGGCGGACTACAGGGCTGTTCACAGAATCGCTTCTCCTCATCGACGATCCTTCCAGGCTGCAGCAGGTGCCGTGTACAACGGACCCCAGCCTCTGCGGATGGTCCGGCGGGAGCAAGGGGCCCAATGTTTTTCAGGGGAAAGTTCTGGCCTCAAATGCCGTCGCGTTCTACGGCGTGCCGCTGGATCCCCCGGGGGACTCCGGGCTAAGGGTCCTCCGCATCACCAACCTGCGCTTGAACGCCTCAAAACTGCCGGTTTCTCAAGGTTATTCTCCGACGCATGTGCTGGCGAGTATCTCCATCCCCGGGGTCGAGCTGCTTAATGATACGGATTTGACAGTTGCCTATGTGTTGGACGCCATGGGAGCGACAATCCGGAATGCGGCCGGCGACGCAACAGCAAATATCTACCGCGGCGTCGAGTTCACAAGCTGCACTCCGGTGACGAAGCAGCGCTTCGCAAATCTGCGATTCACCGAACGGTTCGGTACTGTGCTTCTCAAGCCCAATTGGACCTATGATCCGGTAACCGGCGCGCCTGGCACCCCGAACGCCCAGGCGACATTAGGCACCATCTACAACACCGCCTCGGGCTTCTACAACCCGAACTTTCCTTCCATCAACAACTTGAATAAAGCAGGTCTGGCTGATTCCGGCACTCGCCTTCAGGCAACGTTCAGCGGACTCCCACCTGGCGCAACCCTCTATATTTCCACTGTCGCTGTGACATACACGAATGGTGTTCCGGCGCCAAACGCAAACGGCGCGGAAGAGGCGCGCCTCACGGCCAGTGCCGGTGGGGCGTTCGCGCCCGTGCCGGCAACGGAGACACTCGACGGAATCCCTGTCGCTGTGCTACCGATCGACAAAGGCAGCGCCACCGCGGTCTGGGAAGTACTCCAGAGCAACCCGGGCACGATAAGCGACCTCGATTTCCCGGTTTGGATCTCTTTCTCGGGTGCCTCCGAGGGTTTGGGTACGGCTACTGTCGCGATGCAGCTTGGACCTGTCTCCAGCGAGGCTGGAGCAAGCGATACCGCGCACCTGCTGCGCTTCGCTGACTCGCCAATCACTCTCCCCTTGCTGACGGCGCCCTCGACCTGCTCGAATGCGCCCTACCTCGTGACGACCTCACCCCTTTACCTGCCGGTGATCGTCGACGGGCAGACCTATACCTCTCCAAAATCGTTCTCCTGGCAGCCCGGCAGCACACACACTCTCGGGGCAACCCTTGTGAACATCACGGGCACTGGCATTCGCCAGATCTATACCGGCTGGAACGACAGCCCTCTGTCGGCCCGCACCATCGTCGCGCCGCAGGGACCGGCCACCTACACGGCTAACTACAAGCAGCAACACCTGTTGAATGCGACAGTCACACCCGCCGGTTGCGGCAGCGTGACTCTGAACCCGGCCGGATCGGCTTCCTACTTCGACGTCGGCCAGACAGTCGCTCTCACTGCCACTCCGAGCGGCCCCTGCTACTTCACTGGCTTCAGCGGCGACACCGTCTCCTCCCAGCCCACAACCAATGTCGTCATGACTAAGCCGCTGAACATCACCGCCTCCTTCGTGGCCGCCGCCGGCGGCACGAAACCGGTGAGCGTCACGCCCGCTTCCGGCTCCGGCTCCAAGCAGAACTTCACGGCCGTCTTCCAGGGCGCTCAGGGCGCGAACACTCTGCGCTGGGTCCAGATGCTGGTCGCGGCCTCGGCCGATGGCGGCGGCCAGCCTTTCTGTCTCATCCATTACGACGTCCCCGGCAATTCGTTCTGGGTCTATTCCGACATCTACGGGTTCTTCCAGGGACCAGTCAGTCCGCAAGCTCCATCCGACACCCTCCAGAGCTCCGCCTGTGCCTTGGACACCTTCAACTCCACCCCCGCTACAAACGGATCTCAACTCACCCTGCGGCTCAGGCTGCTGTTCAAGACAGCGGCTGCGGACAACATCTACCTCCGCACACTGGACTACTTCGGCACCGACTCCGGTTGGGTGAAGAACGGCACCTGGACCATGGCCGCCATGCCGGTGCCCACGATGACCGTCGTCCCATCGAACGGAGTCTCCGCGTTCCCCTACTTCCAGGCAAACTACTCCCTGGACGAGTACGGTCAACAGGGTTCGCTCCCACGCGGCTGGCAGCAGTTCCTGGTCGCGGCCGATTCGACTGGGGGCGGACAGCCTTTCTGTTTCGTCCACCTCGATCGCGCCGCGAACATGCTCTGGATGTACTCTTCCGACCTCGGCTTCTTCCTCGGCCCCGTGGCGCCGGGAGCCGCATCAACCACGTTGGACAGTTCCGCCTGTTCCGTGAACACGGCGGCCGCTTCCGCCGGAGCTGGATCCAATTTCAGTTCCGACCTGAAACTACCTTTGACGCTGAAAGCCCCCATGTCCGGAGCAAAGAAGCTCTACATGCGCATAATGGACGAGCTGATGCGCGACTCCGGCTGGCAGCAGGTAGGCACCTACCAGGTCCCCTAGCAGTCCGAGCCGGGGCTCCTTCGCAAAGAGTCGCCCCGGCCCAATTCTGATTCCGCTTTACGAGAGAACAATGAACACGACAAAACGAAAACCATACCCATGGACTGCCTCGAGAGCGGTGCTCGCATGCCTGTTGTTTATGGCTGTAGCGCCGGCATACGGGCAGTTCACGCCCCTCGTCTGCGTAGCCAACGCAGGCACAACCCCACCCATGCGCTCCTCGGAGATCACCGCCCGGGTCGGTGACATTGTCATCAACTGTACGGGCGGCACACCCACCCCCACTGGACAAGCGGTGCCCACCAGGGATTTCCTCGTCTACTTCGATGTGAATCACACCGGGCGCAAAACAGGCGATCTGCTGGATTCGCTTCTCTTGATCGACGAGCCCGCGCCGCAAGCGCAGGTACCCTGCTCGACCGATGTCAGCTTGTGCGGCTGGGCTGGTGGCACAAAGGGCCCGAATGTCTTCCAGGGCAAGGTGCTGGCCCCCAATGCGATTGCCTTCTATGGAGTGCCCGTGGATCCTGCCGGCGACTTCAACCACCGATACTTCCGGATTGTGAACCTGCGGGTGAATGCCTCTCAACTGCCCTTGGCCTCAGTGTCTCCGCAGGCCGTGACCGCGAATGTTTCGGCGGCAGGACTGTCACTTCAGAATGCAAACGGCTTGATTGTCGGCTACTCACAGCCGGCAACAGTGCGGACACAGGTACGCGATGCGGCCGGCAATGCCTTGCAGGCTGGCGCGAATGGGATCGAGCTCCCAAACTGCACCACGGTGACCAAACAACGCTTTGCGAATCTGCGGTTCTCCGATCTCATCTCAGGGTCTCAGTTCCTGCCACCGAATTGGATCTACGATCCGGTGACCGGAGCGCCAGGCACGCCGAACCCGCAAGCGTCAGTCGGCACACTCTACAACAACGAGTCAGGCTTCTACAACCCTCTGTTTCCGCAGACGAATCGCCTCAACAAGACTGGACTCGCGGATTCCGGAACACGCCTCCAGGCGGTCATCAGCGGGCTCCCAGCCGGTGCGACACTCTACGTCTCTACCGTGGCCGTGACCTACACCGATGGAGTCCCGGCACCAAACACGAACCCCACGGCGCAGGCTCGGATGACAGCGGCGGCTGAGGGCGCCTTTGCTCCAGTGGCGGCTACCGACACGCTGGATGGAATTCCCGTGGTTGCGGTGCCCGTCACTCAAGGTTCGGCGGCCGTCGTGTGGGAGGTCGTCAAAGGCAGCATCGGGATGATGATTGATCTCGATTTTCCCATTTGGATCTCGTTCCCAGGCAACTCGGTAGGGCTGGGGACGGCCAGCGTCAGCATGCGCCTCGCTCCCGTTTCCAGCGAAACGGCGGCCAGCGAAACGGCCTGGATTCCACGCTTCGCGGACGCCTCCACGACTCTTCCACTCCTCACCACGATCAACATGTGTCCCAGTACGCAGTATCTCGTGACGACATCACCCGCTTTCCTTCCGGTGGTTGTCGACGGCCAGTCCTACACGTCGCCCAAGTCCTTTCCCTGGCAACCAGGCAGCACACACACCATTAGTGCGGCGGCAACCATCCCGATTGCTACTGGCACCCGTTATACTTCCACTGGCTGGAGCGATGGCGGTGGACTGACGCACACCATCACCGTGCCGCAGGTGCCCACGAGTTACGTGGCTTCCTATAAGAATCAGTACCTGTTGGACGTGAAGGTGGTTCCTGCGGCCGGTGGCACCGTGACCGCGACACCATCCTCGGTGGACGGCTATTACGATCCGGATACCAACGTTCAACTCGCTGTCTCCCTTGCTCCGCTGTACAGCTTCAGCGGCTTCTCGGGTGATGTAAGCTCCCCTTACACATCGCAATATCTGCGGATGTGGAAGCCGTTGAGTATGACCGCAACCTTCGTGAAAGCCGGCGTGGTCTCCTCCACTGTTGGCGTTTTCCCGGCCTCGGGGAGTGGCAGCGAAGTGACTCTCCAGGCCACTTACGAAGGTTCGCAAGGTGCCCAGAGCCTGAAGTGGGTGCAATTGCTACTCGCCACTGCCCCGAACGGTGGCGGGCAGCCCTTCTGCTTTGTCCACTACGACGTGACCGGACGCATGTTCTGGGTGTACTCCGACATCGACGGCTTCTTTCACGGCCCCGTCTCACCAGGCTCCCCCTCCACCGAATTGCAGAGCTCCTCGTGCCTCATGGATTCGAGCCTCACCTTGAGTCCGGGTTCCAACGGGCCGCGCCTGACCATTAACGCACCGCTAGTCTTCAAGACTGCCGGTGCCAGGAACATCTACCTGCGCGCCATGGACGAAGCAGGGGTGGATACCGGTTGGGTTCAGCACGGCACATGGACTCAGGAGCAGGCGCCGCTTCCGGACATGGGGGTCTACCCCAATACTGGCGGGGCGGCCTCCCAATCGTTCGACTTGAGCAGTTCGTTCGGCCAACACTTCTATCTCAGCGGTGCGCCCATCGGATGGACCCAGTTCCTCATCGCAGCCGATCCGACCGGGGGCGGCCAACCCTTCTGCTTCGTCCACTGGGACCGGGCGGGTCAGGAATTCTGGATGTACTCCTCGGATCTCGGCTTCTTCCTCGGGCCGGTGAAACCCTGGACCGCTTCCAATCTCCTGAACAGTTCGGCCTGTTCCGTGGACACGGCCCAATCCGGTCCGCCTCCCTTCTCGGGCCCGGGCTTCTCTTTGTCTGTCAAAGCGACGCTGAAGGCGCCAATGCAGGGTCCAAAGAAGATGTACATGCGCACCATGGACGCGCTGAAGATGGATTCAGGCTTCCAGTTTGTGGGCACCTACCAGGTGCCCTAGCAGCCGGATCCCGGGGGCGCCGCGGCGCCCCCGCTCCTCGACCCAATAAGTTTGCAGTGACGGAAGGGACGAGGTCTAAAAGGGATCAGTGCTGGCGGACCCTGACAGCCATGATGCCCGCCCCGCCGTCAGTGCACCCCGCCGTCCCCTTTTCGCTGCAGCCAGTAGTACCCGCCCACGGAAAGTAACAGCACCGCGAACATACACAGCGTGCTCCGCATTGCTGGCGACAAGAGGAAAGCGATCGCGCCCTGGCTATCCCCCGATTGCACATACTCCAACCGAAGCTCGGATTGCTCGGAGTTCCTGCCCTGCTTCGCAATCCGGATACCTGGGTCGCGTGGAGCCAGTGAAGTCGCTGTGTAGGACGAGATGTCTCGCCGATGCTTGTTCTCGAATACCAGGCTGCGACTCTCACCGTCCGTTGGCGCATCGGCCCTCAGGTCGAGTTCGATCGTGCCCCGGCCCTGTCTGATCGCATCCATCGCCGGATACTTGCTCGCCGCCAGTCGCAACGGCAGCGACTGGCCGTTGACGGTCAACGAAACATCTGCGCACACCTTCTGCCAGTAGGCTTGCTCTTCGGATTCCGAAATGATTCCGTCCGCGTTCAGGTCGATCATCGCCAGGACGCTGCGAGACACCGAAACACCCGGAGTGAGCCGCAACTGCACCAGCACCTGCCCCCTCTCCACGGAGAGGGTCGCCGCCTGGACATACTCATCTGCCGCATTCGCCGGTAGATACCTGCCGGTGGAAAGCAGCATGGAGACAACAATGGCAAGCATCTTTTTCATCAGTAAGTGACCTATCGGCCGAAGTCATTCGCCGGACCGCGGGAAAGGGAGCGGATCTGCAACGACGGATCGCCGCTCATCCGCCACGGCGAACCTCCCATCAAAAGGTAGCTGCCCGGTCGTCGCCAAGCCGTCTAACCTTCCGGATCGCCGCCAACGGTGTAAATGGCCCTCGGTAGTCATATTTTGTTACAGCTCGGGTCGTTTTTACGGCATCTCGGACAAAAGACAGGTAGAGATACGCCACCGGCGTCGGTACATCGGGTTCCAACTCCTCTCTGATCCTGACGCCGCAGGGCGTTCTATCGAGAGATTCTCAGAACTGCCTCACACCGGCCACGTGCACCGGCGTGGAGACGTCTTTTGCAGCTTCTGTAGAGCACAAGGGCAACATGCTTTTTCTGATCAAGGAACAGGACGGCCACTATAAGCCACTGACGAACAAACCGACCCGGGCCTCGGAGTTGTCAGTGGGCTACGCTTCGAGGACCACAGCCTGATGCCACGTTGAGGCCTCTCTTCAGCACAGTCCGGGCAACCGCAGAAATTTAATCCATTTCTTGTCAATGCGATACGAGCCGGGCAAGCGGAATCGCTTGGTCGGCAGGTCCATAATGGTGGCGCTTGCCGGGGACGTGTGCCCCGGCGCCCGTCTTGGTGCGGCTCGGGTCGTGCCATTGGCGGAAGTTCTTTGACATTCGCATCGTTCGTTTCCATGTTGGTGGAACGCATCGATTCCGCGGCCCAATCCCTCGTCCTTGAGGGATCAAACCCATTGAGGACACCCGAGGCTGCAATTGAATCCTGGCGCCGGACTTGAAAACAGCAATTTGAGCAGGCCGAACTAACTCAATCCTCTCCCACTGAGGGAACAAAGCCATTCGAACCGCCTTCAAGGAGTCCGATCATTGACTCCTGGGTAGTCAATGGCGCCGCCGCTTCAGACCCACAGCCTCGCATTTTGAGGGATCAAAGCCATTCAGAGAGACTCGCGAGGGGCCTGCTCATTGACGAAGAAGTACACAATGGCCCGCCTGTTTCGGACTCATCGCTTCTGTTTTTGAGGGATCAAAGCCATCCTGGCCGCTCCACCCGCCGAACGCTGGTCCTGTTTCACTTCAGCGACGACTGCAGATCCCGGGCCAGAATCTGTGCCCGCTGGGCCAGTTGCGCCGCCGTCGCCGGGTCCTTCGCCTGGGCCTCGTCCGCCTGGCTCAGAAACGACCGGATTCGGTTCGCCGCTTCCACCTGATCCCGCGAAAGGGCCCGGCCTTTGATCTGGTTCAGTACCTGCCGGGCGGATTGTGCGTTCTGCTGGTAAGAGTTCCGCAACTCCGTCTGCTGCTGCGGGCTCAGGATCTGCCCGAACGACGGTGGAGCAGGCGTCGGGGCCGGGGCTGGCGGCTGCGGCTTTGGAGTGGAAATCGTGGGCTTGGGCTTGGAGGGCTGCGGAGCCGGCTGCGGCTGGACCGGAGGAGGCGTCGGAACCGGTTGCTGCGGTTCTGGTTGCACCTGGGGGGCAGGCGGCTGCGGTTCCGGTTCCGGCACGGTCACCACCGGAGCACTCACCGTTGGCCGAGGCTGGGGCGGTGTCGCCGCCACCTTCGGTTTGCGGCCAAACCACGAGCAGCCGGCGGAAGAGAGCATCAATAGCAAGGCGAGAGCGGATTGAGCGGTGACTGTCTTCGTCATGTGCATCGGGGTTAGCTGGCGAACGCAGGCAGTATGAGGATGAACCGCGCGCCGTGGCCGGGTTCGCTATCCACTTCAATCCTACCGCCATGAAGCTGGACTGCGCGGTAGACCATGGCCAGGCCGTAGCCGGATCCACCCTTCTTCGTCGTGTAGTAAAGCTGGAAGATCTTCTCCCGTTGTTCACGCGGAATGCCCGGGCCCGTGTCCGAGACGACCACCCTCACATCGCGCGGCCCCTGTTCCAGCCGGAGCGTGAGCGTCCCGCCCGACTGCATTGCTTCGATCGCGTTGACGGCCAGGTTCATCAGCGCCTGCCGCAACAGATCGGCATCGCCGCGCACCAGGATCCGTTCCGGGTTGGCGGTACACACAACCTCCACGCCGTGCCGGTCCGCATCCGCCTGGATGAAGCCCGTCACCTCCGCGGCCAGGTGCACGATGTCCAGCTCCACGTGGGCGAGTTCTACCGGGCGGGTGAACTCCAGGAACGTACGGACCACCCGGTCCAGCCGCTGGACTTCTTCCCCAATCACCCGGATCTCCTCCTCGGCCTCGGCGGACTCCTCACCAACCATCGACTCCAGCAGAGCGATCCGCGCCGCGATTGAGTTCAGCGGGTTCTTGATCTCATGGGCCACCCCGCCCGTCAGGCGGTTGATCGCGTCCAGCCTCGACAGCAGCTCCATCTGGGACTCAATCTGCTGGCGCGCCTCGGGATCCCGCAGGTGGACCAGCACCCGGCCGTCGGCGAAATAGTCCAGCGTGACCAGCAGATGCGGGTGCTCAATATGGCCAGGCCACTCGATGAGCCGCTCAGGCAGGCTGCGGCCATCCTGGATGGCGGAACGCACCAGCGGACCCAGCGGTGATGCCTCCAGGTCCAGCTTCTCCGGCGAAAGCCCCAGCAGCGATTCGGCCGCGCCCCCGCTCAATATCAGGCGCTGATTGGCATCGAACAAGAGGATGCCCTCTTCCAGCCGCTCCAGCACGTTAGCGACGCGAGCCCGAAAGTCGGCTGCCGTCTTCGCCGTATCGCGGACTTCCGCGCCCAGCAGGCTCAGCTTCGACTGAACGGCGGCAAACTCAGGCGACGACGCCCGCGTGGGCAGAATCGCCGGCTGCTGGCCTTGCCGGATCAGATCGATGTCCTGCTCGATCAGGTTCAGGTTGTGGGACACATATCCCCCCAGCAGCGTGACCAGCACCAGGGAGACTCCCAGCGTGATGAGGCTGGCCAGCCCGATCCACCGCAGACCCGGCCGCAAGGCATCCCGGATGAGCACCGTCGACACCAGCACCTGGATGGTGAAGATGGTGCCGGGCTCGTTCAGCAGACCAATTGGGATCCGCAGTTCATAATCCGGCCCGCGGTCGAAGATGCGTTGTAGCCGGTCAATCGGCCCAAGCGCCAGCAACTCCCGAAGCGTAGGCCGCTGGGGTAGAACCCGGCCCACATCGGAACGGATGGAGGAGATCAGAATGTGGTCATCGGCTCCCGCAATGGAAATCTCCACCAGCGCCGGCGCCTGTGCCACGCTGTTCTTGAGAAATGCTGCCAGCCGGGGATCCGAAGCGATCGCCTCGCTCCACAGGGTCCGGTCCGAGGCGCCCCCTTTCCACGACTCCTCCAGCCGCAGCAGCAGCATCTCCTTCGTCTGCTGGGCCGCCATCTCTGTCAGCCGCATCGAGTTCTGCAGATTTGACTCGATCAGGTTGTTCAGCAGCAGAATCGACAGAGCTGCGACCAGGGCGGAGACCAGCGCTGTGGTGAACAGCAGGATTTTCGCCTTCAGCGAGATCATTCGCCGGGCTCCTCGCCGTACTCCTTCAATTTGTTGTAAAGCGTCTTCTGATTGATGCCCAGGATCTCGGCCGCCCGCGTCCGGTTGTTCTTCGTGTGCATCAGGGTGAGTTCGATGATATCCCGCTCCGCGCGTTCCAGCGTCGCGCCCACCTGAAATGTGATGGAGGGGATGGGTCCCAGCGAACGGCGCGCCACTTCG
The DNA here is from genome assembly GCA_049841055.1 of Paludibaculum sp. Taxonomy (GTDB): domain Bacteria; phylum Acidobacteriota; class Terriglobia; order Bryobacterales; family Bryobacteraceae; genus Paludibaculum. The sequence goes on from JASGIE010000202.1 coordinate 33,974, forward strand.
CCGCTCGAGCCGGCGATGTGTGCCGGAAGGTGCTCCGGCCGGATGTCGCCTTCCGCCGCCAGCACGCACGCGCGCTCGATGACATTCCGCAGCTCGCGCACATTGCCCGGCCAGTTGTAGCGCATCAACGCCTGCATGGCAGCCGGCTGGATCCCGGTGATCCGTGTCCCGTGTTTCGGGTTCAGATCGCTCAGCATCGCGTCGCTGATGTCGGGGATGTCCTCCAGCCGGTCCCGCAAAGGCGGTAGCGAGACGGGCAGGACGGAGAGCCGGTAGTAGAGATCCTCCCGGAACTTGCCCTCCTTAGCCATGACTCCGAGATCGCGGTTCGTGGCGGCCAGCACACGCACATCCAGCTGGATCTCCTTCTCCGCGCCGACCCGCCGGATGCGCCGGTCCTCCAGAACGCGGAGCAGCTTAGACTGCAGCGCCAACGGCATTTCGCCGATCTCATCCAGCAACAGCGTGCCCTGGTTGGCTAGTTCAAAGCAGCCCTGACGCGCGGAAAGCGCCCCGGTAAAGGCGCCCTTCTCGTGACCAAACAGTTCGCTCTCAATCAGGGTCTCGGGCAGCGCGGCGCAGTTCATCGCGACGAACGGACCCCCGGCGCGAGGACTCAGGTCGTGAACCAGCCGGGCCACTAGTTCCTTGCCGGTGCCGCTCTCGCCCTGGATCAGGATGTTGGCATTGGAAGGCGCCGCCTGCCGCAGCAGGAAGAACACCTGCTGCATGGCGGCACTGGAGCCGATCAGCTTGCCGAAGACCCCGCGGTTGCTCAACTGCCTTTCCAGCCGCTCCTTGTCTTCGTACAAACGATGGTGCGACACGGCCCGGTCCAGCAGTACATGAAACGCGCGCGGGCGGATGGGCTTTTCCACGAACCAGAACGCCCCCAGTTCGTGCACCGTCGTCACGGCGGCATCCATGCTGCCAAAGGCGGTGAGCACGATCACGGGCGGCGAACCACCTGCTTCGTTCAACCGCTTCAGCAACTCCATGCCGTCCATCCCGGGCATCATGATGTCCGTGACGATCGTGTGCGGCTGGAAGACCGGGATCTTGTCGAGGGCCTCCTGGCCATCGGCGGCGGTTTCGATGGCGAAGCCCCACCGCTCCACCATCCGGGAGACAGCGGATCGCTGGTTGGCTTCATCGTCCACGATCAGGACGCGTTTGCGGCGCTCTTCTTCCATAAGCTTTCTAATTATCGGGGAAGGACGGTCGCCGCGAAAGCACGAAGTGAAGCAACGGGCGATGAGGCGGCTTTGCTGGGTAGACTAAGCCAGGAGGGCATCGATGATCGAAACGGGACTACAGGGCAAGGTCGTGATCGTTACTGGAGCCGCGGCCGGTATCGGCCGCGCGACGGCCGAACGCTTCGCCCAGGAAGGCTGCCGCGTCGCCTGGTGGGATGTGACGGAGGCCGCGCCCAGCGGGGATGGGATCTTCCAGAAGGTCAACGTCACCGATGCGGTGGCAGTGGAAGAAGCGGTGAAGACTGTCGTCGAGCTGTGGGGCGGCGTCCACGTCCTCGTCAACAATGCGGGGATCCTCCGCGATGCGCAGCTCATCAAATATAAGGACGGAGCCGTGGCCGGCCTCATGGCGGAAGAGAGCTTCGACGCCGTGGTTGGCGTCAACCTGAAGGGCGTCTTCCTCTGTACGCGGGCCGTGACGCCCACACATGATCGCCGGTGGCGGCGGAGTCGTGTTGAACGCCTCTTCCGTTGTAGGCCTCTACGGCAACTTCGGGCAGACCAACTATGTCGCCACCAAGTTCGGGGTCATCGGTATCACCAAGACCTGGGCCCGCGAGTTGGGCAAGTTCAAGATCCGCGTAAACGCCGTCGCCCCTGGCTTCATCGGGACCGAGATGGTGAAGCAGATGCCCGAAAAGATTCTCCAAGGCATGGTTGGCCGTACGCCGATTGGACGCATGGGGCAACCCGAAGACGCCATCGCGAACGCATACCTGTGGCTCGCCTCGGACGCTGCTTCCTTTGTCACCGGAACGGTTCTCTCCGTCGATGGCGGCGTGGTCGTCGGCACCTAGCCATTCATACGCCGTTGGCTGGACAATAAGGTTGAGACATGAAAAAGATCTACATTGCCGCTTTCCACACCTCGAAGTTCGGGAAGCTGCTAGGCCAGACCGTTCCTGAGATTCTCAGCAACGCCGTGACGGGCGCCTGCCGGTCGATCGGGATCGAGGCCGCGGCCCTGGACGTCGCCTCTGTCGGGGCCGCCTGCAACTTTTCGCTGAACGAACAAGGTCTGTTGTCCGGCTTGCTGGCCATGGTGCCCGGACTGGAGAGCAAGCCGATGGAAGCCGTCGAGAATGCCTGTGCTTCCGGAGGCCAGGCCGTCCTCTCCGTCATACAGAAGCTGCAACTCGGACTGGGCGAGACCGGCATCGCCGTCGGCTGTGGAAGATGCGCAACACCAGCACCATGGACGGCAAGCTCATCGGCAAGGTGCTGGGCTACTTCTCCATCCCGGACGAGCGGGCAGGGAAGACATTCGTGTTCCCGCACATCTTTGCCGAGGTGATGCAAAGCTACATGGCCGAGCATGGCGTCCCGAGGAGCACCTCGCCCAGATCGCCGTGGAAGAGTATGCCAATGCGAAATACAACCCCTACGCGCAGATGAGCAAAGTCCAGATCACTTTGGCGCAGGCCATGGCGATTGAAGGCATCAACCGCTACGTGGTGGACGGGTTGCCGCTGAAGACCTCGACTCCTCTCAAATCACAGACGGGTATGCAGCACTGATCCTGGCTACCGAGGAAGGACTCGCCCGGCTGGGCGTCGCCAAATCCGACTGTGTCGAGATCGCCGGCTGGGGGCAGGCCACCGACCCCTTAAGGAAAGAAGGGCGTGATGTCCTCAGGTGCTGTTCGGATTCTATCGTGTTTCCCTATTAACCTTAGCAATA
>JASGIE010000203.1:0-25372 GCA_049841055.1 Paludibaculum sp.
CACGACGCGTGCGGTCTATCCTGCGACGTACGACATGTACACCGTGGGCGCCGGATACTTAAACCTGCTAGGCGCCTTGAACAGCTATGACACACCAGCCGTTCCGCCGCGTCGCCCAGCGTGACATACAAACTGGGTGCTGGACAGGCATTGTTGACGGCGGCAACGCAGACGGTATGGGACAACAATTTGTGGAGCCTCGCCAATGTGTGGGGCACTCAGGCGCTGGAGCCTCTCTCCGCAGCCTGGGGATCTGCCGCGGCGTGGGGGAGCGCCGCGGCCTGGGGATCGACCGCGGCCTGGGGATCCGCGGCGGCTTGTGGAAGTCGGCCGCCTGGGGTTCGACATCACCCTGGGGCAGTTCGGCTGCCTGGGGCATCACGGCGGCATGGGGAAGTTCCGCGGCATGGGGCAGTTCGGCTGCCTGGGGTTCGTCCGCCGCATGGGGAAGCAGCACAAACGGCAAAGGCGAATAGCGGGCGCGAGCGCCACACCACCCCCAGCGGCTGTGATTCTTACCGCCGCTGCCGACCAATGCGATCGAAGGATCGCATGGAGAAGGAAAGGAGGCACTGCCGAATCGGCGAGGATGGAAAGCTGATTGCGTACTCCGAGGGCAATGCAAGCGACAAAATCCAGCACCGCGTCTCGGCCGAGCTGTATTCACGGTGCTGCCGGGAGAGCGAGTGAGGACGCACGAACCTTCCACGGGTGGCTGCGCATGAAGCTGAGAGGGGTCAACTATGATGTCGGGATCTATCCCTTCGGCGAGTCGCGCCCATCTCGTCCCGTCTTTGATCCTGAAATCGTGCGCCGGGAGATCGAGATCATTCGGCACGATTTGCATTGCAATGCAGTCCGCATCGTCGGACGGGATCTATCCCGCCTTATGACGGCTGCCGAATTCGCACTGCAGAGTGGCCTGGAGGTTTGGTTCGGACCCGCGTTTCACGATGCCGACGAGCGTGCGACCTTGACATATTTCAAGGAATGCGCACTGGCTGCGGAAACCCTTCAACTAAAGTCACCCCATGTTGTCTTCATCACAGGTTGGGAGTTGACGTTCTTTATGAAGGGACTAGTGGCCGGTGAGACTGGACCGGACCGCATAGCCGCGTTTATGAAGCCATGGAAGCTCTTGTGGAGCACGATGCGCCTTGGGCCGTTCCAGCGCAACCTGAATCGGTTTCTGGTCCAGGCTGCTGACGAGGTGCGGCGTCATTTCCATGGTCCAGTGACATACTGCGCCGGATCCTGGGAGGAGGTTGACTGGACTCCATTCGACTTCGTCAGTGTCGATTGTTACCGCGATGCCAGTAATGAGAAGCGATTCCGTCAGAATCTGCGCCAGTACTTCCAACATGGCAAGCCCGTGGTGATGACGGAGTTCGGTTGTTGTACCTACCAAGGCGCGGAGAAGAAGGGCGGTTACGGCTGGGCGATCGTCGATTGGTCAGTGGACCCGCCGAGGCTGAAGGACGAATATCACCGGGATGAGCAAACGCAGGCGCAATACCTGATGGAGATGCTTCGGTTGTTTGACGAAGAAGGGGTTCACGGCGGTTTTGCCTTCACTTTCGTCATGCCGAAATGTCCGCACGCGAGTGACCCGCGGTTCGATCTGGACATGGCGAGTTACGCCCTGGTCAAGAGCTATCGAGACCGCTTGGGAAGCGAGTACCCGGATGTGCCCTGGGACCCGAAGCAGGCCTTCCATGCCCTGGCTGGATACTATGCCGGATCCTGAGCAGATCGCGGCCTACTGCGCATGGAAGGGACAGCGGCCCACCGGGCTGGTGCGCTCACCGTCCCCCCTTGCGTCGGCTACTGACGTTGGCCGCCGGCGACGACCAGAGTCTGCCCTGTAACCCAACCCGCGTCGTCGGTTGCGAAGAATACTACCGCCTTGGCGATGTCCTCCGGTTGGGCGATCCGGCCCAGTGGCGTTGTGCTCTCGAGTTGCTTGCGGAAATCGCTGGCGGCGATTCCCGTGGAGTGAAGTCCCTCGGTTTCCACCATCCCCGGATTGACGGAGTTGATGCGGATCTTCTTCGGTCCCAGTTCCATCGAAAGAGCGATGGTGATGGCGTCGACGGCCGCTTTCGAGGCGCAATAGACTGCGCCGTTGGGTACGGGCATCGGGCTGACAATGGAGCTGATGTTCACGATTGCGCCGCCTTCCGCAGGCATGGATTTCACAGCTCCGCGGGTGCAGAGGAGTAAGCCCAGGACGTTGAGATCGAACTGCTTGCTCGTAATGCTCCGGCGTGATGGACTCAACAGGAGAGAATTCGTAGACTCCGGCATCGTTAACGAGGACGTCAAGCCGTTTGAACGCCTTCCTGGTCTCTTCAAAGAGCCGCTGGATGTCGGCTTCCTTCGCAACATTGGCCTGCACCGCCACCGCGGTGCCGCCCCGTCTTCTCGTGATCCGTTCGACGACTGCGTCGGCGCCAGATCGGCTACTGGAGTAGTTCACCACCACGGAAGCGCCTTCCGCGGCGAGGTGCTCCGCGATGGAGGCTCCGATGCCTTCTTCGAGGTGCCGGTGACCACGGCGGTCTTGCCTTTCAGTTTGCTCATGAGGCTGGATCCTCCTAGATGCCAAGCGCCTTGCTCAGAGTGCTGCCTGCCAGTTCGATGGCGCTGCGAGCGGCGGGTGTTGCGGCCAGGCCATTCAGCATCATGAAGTCATGGACGGTCGCCAGGTACCGGACGGCAACGACCTCCACCCCTGCCTCGCTCAGCTTCATAGCGTATTCCTCACCTTCATCCCGTAGGACGTCGTTTTCATCGACCATGACGAAGAGCAGGCGGCAGGCCCGCCAGTTCCGCCTTGGGAGGAGCGGACGGGGGACGCCGTTATTTTTTCCCGATCTTCCAGGTTGGGTGCGAAGTTGTCCGAGAACCACTGCATCGCGGGGCGGGTGAGCCACGGTCCTTCCGCGAACGTGAGGTAGGATTCGCGGGAGAAATCGGAGTCGGTTACCGGGTAGCAAAGAACCTGATGGACGAAGGTGGGTGTACCGCGTTCTTTCGCAAGAAGGGTGACGTCGGCAGTGAGCCGCCCTCCGACGCTATCGCCCATGACGGCGAGGCGCGTGGCGTCGATGTTGAAGTCGGGGCCGTGGGCGGTGATGTATCGCGAGGCAGCGTAGCACTCTCAACCGGCACAGGGTATTGAGCGTCGGGCGAAGGCGTATAGCTGACGAAAACGAATGCCGCGGGCGTGAGATTCACCAAGTCGCGCAGAAGCCGGTCGTGAGTATTCTTGCTGCCCAATACCCAGCCACCGCCGGTGGAAGTACATCATGCCCGGGACGGCCCTTTTGCGCCGACGGGCCGATAGATCCGAACGGATACCTGGCCGGGAAGGGCCTGTAGGGAGGACGTGTTCTTCGACGTCAGCGTCAAGTTTAGTCACTGGAATTGCTTGCGCATCCTCGAGCACCTGGCGAGCATCTTTGGGTGTGAGGCTGTAGAGTGGCGGGCCGCCCTTTGCCGTCACGGCATCGATAAACTGCTGTGTGCCCGGCTCGAGAGTTCGCTTGATCTTGGTTCCCGTCATTGGGGTAAGAGCTCCTTCTGGATGCAAGTCCGCTGGTGAAGCGGAGTCTCGGTACATGCCGATTGTGGTCCGGAAGGCCACGAACGGGATACCCCAATCCCTCACTGGCGGTAGATCACTCGATCTAGTGAGGAGCTTTCCTGACATTGCGAAGGACAGTTGACATTTGGAGAATGATTCTCGTTTAATAGTAATTATCAAATGGAGACCAGTCAGGAACACACGCTCAGCGAGTTCCGGCAGCAGTGCCGGGCCGCTGGTCTCTCATTGACGCACCAACGGGAAGTGATCTTTCTGGCGGTGACGGCATCGAAGGGGCATCCTTCGCCGGAATCCATTTATGACCAGGTGCGCTTGCAGATACCATCCATCTCGCTGGCGACAGTTTACAAGAACATCCGCACTTTTCTCGAGGCAGGTTTGCTGCGCGAGGTGAGCCCACATCATGGGTCGTTGCGGCTGGAAGCGAATCTCATCGATCACCATCACCTGGTCTGTACGCGCTGCAAGGCGATCGTGGACCTTGCGGAAACCGACATCGAACCTGTGCATTTGAAACGCGAATTGCCCTCGGGGTTCCGGGTGCTGCGCTACAGCGTAGAATTCCAGGGATTGTGTCCCGATTGCGTTTCCGACATCAAAACGCCTTAATATCTCAAAAGGAGACCATAGCTCATGCTTGGAGTTGGACAGAAGTTCCCTGAATACAAAGTGACCGCCACGGTCAGCAATGACATCAAGACCGCGTTCCAGGAGATCGGCAGCGATTCTCATCCTGGCAAGTGGAAGGTCCTCTTCTTCTGGCCGAAGGATTTCACCTTCGTCTGCCCGACGGAGATTGTGGCCTTCGGCAAGCTGAACAAGGATTTCGCCGATCGTGATGCGGTGCTGATGGGTGCGAGCATCGACAGCGAGTTCGTTCACCTGGCGTGGCGGCAGAACCATGCGGATCTGAAAGACCTGCCGATCCCCATGCTGGCCGATGTGAAGCGCGAATTGAGCTCGGCTCTCGGCATCATTGATCCCGGCGCCGGCGTAAGCCAGCGTGCGGTGTACGTAGTGGATCCGGAGAACGTGATCCGCTTCGTGATGGTGACCGATCTGTCCGTGGGCCGCAACAGCGCGGAGGTCCTCCGTGTGCTCGATGCCCTGCAGACCGACGAGCTTTGCCCCTGCAACTGGAACAAGGGTCAAGAAACGATCCACGTGTAAGAAGGGTTTTCGCGGACAGCCGCCTGCCATTGGCTTCGAGCTGATGGCCGGCGGCTGGCCGGTTGACCGGCATCGCGAGCGTGCCCTTCACTAGTCAGATCGATGAGCTCTCAGCAATCCGCTTACGGCTTTCCGGCTGATAGCTGATCGCTGAAAGCTGACCGCTGCCTTATGAATATCCCTGAAATTCTCGATTCCTTCCCGGACTTTGCCCGGGATATCAAGTTGAACGTGCAAAGCGTGCTGGCGCAGTCGGAGCTGACTGAGCAGCAGACGTGGACCAATGCCGTTGCATGCGCCCTTGCGTCCCGGAATGAAACCCTCAGTCAGGCGATTCTGGCCGAGGCGGCCACGAAGCTCTCGCCGGCGCAGTTGAATTCCGCCAAGGCGGCGTTCGCCATCATGCAGATGAACAACATCTTCTATCGCTTCCGCCACATGGTGGGCAAAGACGATTACGCCAACATCCCGGCGCGGCTTCGGATGCAGTCGATCAGGACGCACGGTGGAGATCCGGTCGACTTTGAACTTGCATGCCTGGCGGTGTCGACGATCAATGGCTGTGAGGCGTGCGTGCGGTCGCACGAGGCTGTGGTTCGTGATAAAGGGATCACCGCTGAAGCCGTGACGGCAAGCGTCCGGATTGCGTCGACGCTGCATGCCGCGGCCTCGGTGATCGAAGCATCGAAGCTCTGAAGGCGAAATCCAGACTGAACTGACAAGACGGCCGGGGCGAAAGCTCCGGCCGTTTAGCGTCTACAGGTGTGATATGCGTGGATGCTATGCGGTCAGCAGTACTCCTTGTCATCTTGTTAGCGGCGCACGCCGTGGGCGGAGAAGGGGATGAGCTTTGGCGGAAGGCGCGGTTGCAGGCCGCGGATTACGATCGCGATTTAAACGCGGCGCACCGGCTGTTGGAGGCATGGTTGAAGAATGCCGACACGAGGACACTGCTCCTTCCGGACCGCCTTAGCGGGCGGGAGCGGATTTACACTCCGCATAACTCAGGGGCCGATTTATACCCCTATCTCATTCTCACCGCGCGGCTGACCGATCCGGCGCTCTTCCGGGGCCGCATGATGGAGATGCTCCGCAATGAGGTCCGCTATACAAATGCGAAAGGTTCCGTGCCAGGCAATCTGGACCTGGCCACCGGGAAGCTCGGCGCGCCCAGTCTGTTTGGAGCTGGCGAATACGCAAAAGACGGGCTGATCACGGTGACGGAGTACCTGGGCCGGACCCCGTGGACCGTCCGAATGATCGACATGGTGGCCGATGCGATGCAGCAGGCTTCCGTGGCTTCCGACTTTGGGCTACTGCCTTCCTCCGACAGCGAATTGAACGGCGACTACCTGCAGGTGATGCCGCGCCTCTACCTGATGACCGGCGATGCACGGTTCCTGACGTGGGGGCGCCGCATCGCGGATGCCTATGTTTATGAAGTGCTGCCGGGCAATCACGGACTGCCGAGCATGGAGTGGGATTTCCGGAAACACACCGGAGACGGCAAACTGAAGCTGCGCGACCACGGGAACGAAATGATCGTCGGGCTGCTGCTGCAGTTTGCGCTGGCGACACAACTGGGTTCAGTTCGCGCGTCGCGGTATCAGCCGGCGCTGGCACGGATGCTGGATCGAGTGTTGGCTTCCGCAAACGAAGATGGGCTGCTCTATAACGCCATCAATACGCAAACCTTGGATCCGGCGGATCGGAAACTGAGTGACAACTGGGGTTATGTCTATGGAGCGGTTTACGATTACTACCAGATCACCGGCGAGGCGAAGTATCGCGAGGCCGTCAGGCGTGTCCTGTCGAATCTTGGAAAGTATCACAGGTGGTGCTGGGAGCCTTCGAGCGTGGCGAAGGAAGCGCAATTGGGTTCGTTCGATGGTTACGCGGACAGCATCGAGAGCGCGATTTATCTTGTGAACCGGGAGCCGGTGCCAGCCGCCCTAGACTGGATAGATTCGGAGATGAACGTGATGTTGGCGATGCAGCGTCCGGATGGGCATGTCGAGGATTGGTACGGGGAAGGCAACTTTAACCGGACAGTGCTGCTGCATGCATTAATGAAGTCGAGGGGTGCACGAGCGTCCCAGTGGACGGCTGGCCTCCAAATAGGGGCGGTTGAAAAGGATGGGACGCTGTCGCTATATCTGAACCGGCCGGCGAGAGTCGAGTTCGATTTCGCCCGTCACCGGCGGGTATTGAACTTCCAGAAAAACTACGTTCGGCTGAACGAGTTCCCTGAGTGGTTCACAGTCGATGAGAACCGCCTGTATACACTGGTTCCTGCGGGCGGCGGGGCGCAGATCGTGCGGCTGGGATCCGAGTTGATTGCGGGCATCGATCTGAACGCCGGCGGCTGGACGATCCGCAGCTATTCTGAATAAGAGGAAAGAGGCCAATGCAGGATTGGATTGAGTATCTGAAGACCGTGGATACGCCCACGCTCTCGAATGCAATTGAGGTTTTGGACGTACGGCCGCGGGCGCAGGGGTTCACTCCACTGCAGGTGCGCTGTCTGTTTCCGGAATTCGGCCGGATGGTCGGCTACGCCGTGACGGCGCAAGTGGAGACGGTGACGCAAACAGGGCCGGGCGGTCCGGAGGGTCACATCGAGCTCTACCGGCAGTTGGAGCAGATGCCAAAGCCGGCAGTGATCGTGCTTCAGGAGATCGGCGGATTTCCCGACTATGCCGCGCACTGCGGCGAGGTGATGGCGACGTTTTTCACGAAGCTGGGCGCCGTAGGCTTGGTATCAGATTCGGCAGTGAGAGACATCCCGGAAGTGCGGGCGATGGGGTTCCACTACTTCGCACGGGGGGTGTGCGCTTCTCATGCGAACTTCCGGATTGTACGCTGCGGGATGCCGGTGACGGTGTGCGGCATGCCGGTGACGCAAGGCGAACTGCTGCACGGTGATGAGAACGGGTTGATCACTGTGCCGTTTGTGGATCCGGCACGCATTAAGGCGGCGGTGGATTCGGTGCGCGACCGCGAGCGCAAAATCATGGACTATGTGCGCGGCCCGAATTTCACGATCGATGGGTTCGAGGGCAAGATTTACGAGTAAGATCGCACCGCGTCGTACATGGCGATGATATTGGCCGGCGGCACGTTGCCCAGGATGTTGTGAACCTGCTGGAAGACGAAGCCGCCGTCCGGCGCCAGCGCGTGGCATTGTTGCCGGACATGGGTCTGGATTTCGTCGAGACGAGCCGACGGCAAAACGTGCTGGGTGTCGCAGCCTCCACCCCAGAAAACAAGATCCCGGCCGAACTCCCGTTTCAGGTTTTGCGCATCCATGCCACGGGCGCTGATTTGCACGGGATTGATGGCATCCAGCCCGGCCTCGATCAGGAGTGGCAGCAACTGCTTCACTCCGCCGCAACAGTGCAGCATCACCTTGACTGGCGCGACCTGGCGGGCGCGTGCCCACATGAGCTGGTGCCGGTGCTGGAAGAACTCCCGATCATCCGCGGGGAGATCTGCGGACCGTGCTGGGCGCCGAGATCGTCTCCGAAGCTGATGATATCGATATAAGGACCGACGGCTCCAAGGAATCGATCGAGGTTTCTGAGATGGATCTCGACGAGGGCGTCGAGAAATCGGTGGACCCGGGCAGGATCCTCGGCCATCAGCATCAGAAACTGATCCATGCGGTAGTAGAACTGGCCCATCTCGAGAAGGTTGCCTCCGAACAGACCAATGATGGCGCGCGAGTTGGAGGCTCTGAGGCGGGCCGCTCCAGCGGAGAGTTCGTCCGTAGTTTGAATTGAGGGGCCGGGCGGGGCGGAGACTCCGGTCCACATATGCTCCGGATAAAGATCTTCGATTCGGTTAAGGTCTTCGGGTCCATCGAGGAAAGGCCACCATATCTGGTCAAAATGCTCGGCGCCTTCCGGCATGCGTGCGATGATCCGGCCGGAGGGGGCACGGATGACCCATTCCGCGCCGGCTGGTTCGGGGACCGCCCACGAAGGCATTCTGCAGGGCTGACCACATGGTGGAGTCCAGTCGACCCACCAGCGCTCGTCCTGGCAAAATCCACGCCCAAGCTCGATCGTGTCGACCTGCAAACAATCGAGGACGTCGTCGTGAACAATGGCGAGCTGCTGGACCGGGTCGTAAATGTAAGTGGGTTTCGGAGCGAGCCCGAGGGCAGCGCGCAGGGCAGGATAGGCGCGGGCGGCGATGCCGGACGAGCGGTGGCCAGAGAGATCGATGGGGATGCGATCCGCCTGTTGGTGCCGGAAAGCGCAGAGAACGCGTTCGCGCGATGTCATCGGATTCTACTATACAGGTCCGAAAACTGGTTTATGCGGAAGGGTTTATGCGGAAGGGTTGCCATGAAGCGGTGCGGACTCTATCCTGGCGGTGTGAAGACTCTTATTATCGGCGGTACTGGGACCGTTGGCAGTCAGGTGGTGAGGGAACTATTGCTACGTGGTGCCGAGGTCCGGGTGATGACGCGTTCTGCGGAGAAAGCCGCCTCGCTTCCGAGTGGTGTGGAAGGGGTGCTGGGCGACATGTTGGAGCCCGATACGCTACCGGCGGCCATGGCTGGCGCGGAAGCCCTTTTTCTGGTGACTCCAGTAGTTCCCGATGAGATCAATCAAGGACTGGCGGCCGTAGAGGCGGCGAAACAGTCCGGCATCCGGCACATTGTCTATCTGAGCATTCACAAGCTGGAGACGGGGGCTCATATTCCCCACTTTGCCACCAAGTTCCCTATCGAGTATGCGGTGAAGAACTCCGGCATCGATTGGACTCTCATCCGGCCCAATAACTTCTTTCAGAATGACTTCTGGTTTAAGGATGTGATCGCGCAGTACGGTGTATATCCGCAGCCATTGAGCGAGTTGGGCGTTAGCCGCGTGGATGTACGTGATATTGCGGAGGCCGTAGCGTTCAGTCTCATGACCCCGGGTCATGGAGGGCAGACCTACTCCCTCGTGGGTGCTGATGCGATGACAGGAGAACGGACGGCGGAGATTTACTCGGATGTTTTGGGACGCCCCGTTCACTACTCAGGGGGAGATTTGGAGGCTTGGGCCTCGGCGGCCGCGCGAAGCATGCCAGCCTGGCTCGTGCTGGATCTGAAGATGATGTACGACCACTTCCTGCGGCACGGATTGCGAGCTACACAGGCGGAGGTATCGACCCTCTCCGGCCTGTTGGGGCGAGCACCGAGGCCGTTCGAGGACTTTGCGCGAGAGATGTTCGCGGCCTGAGCATGTGTTCAACGGAGTTCCCAGGCGAAGCCTGCGTACGTCAGAAAAAGAGTTTCAGGTCTTACAAAACCTGATTTTCCTGAGTACAATTGTGGAGATCGTTCCGGCGCTCCGCTACTGGTCACCCGGGGTTGCGCGCTGGTGTGGACCAAGACGTCCCGGTCGAAGTTCCGACACGGAAGCGAGGACCGCCAGTGCGCCGAGGCTCCATCCTGCTCATTCTGCTGGCGTCCGTTCTGCCGCTAGCCGGCCAGAAGTTTGAACGGCACCTCGAGTACGGTTTCGAACAGCGGGTCCGGAACGAAAACTGGAACAATATCTTCGACTTCAACGACGGGAACGACGATGAGCGGGGGCAGGTCCGATACCGGACGCGGCTGTGGCTGAAGGCCCCAATTAGCTCCAGCATCGACATCAGCGTAGGTCTGGCGCAGGAGACCAACCAGATCTTCCAGCCTCATACCGCGACGCACATGGATGAAGGGGTTTTCGAGACCGCCTATGTGGATTTCAAAAAGCTCTTCGTCAAGGGTCTGAGTCTGCGGTTCGGCCGCCAAAACCTAATGAAGGGCGAGGGATTTCTCCTGCTGGAGGGCAATCCATGGGATGGGTCGAGAACGATTTACCACAACGCGGCTGTGCTGGGCTATGAGCGCGGAAAGGCGAAGCTCGAATTGATTGGGATCTTCGATCCCCGGACGGACCGCTATCTGCCCAGGATCAACGACAAGACCCGGCAACTGGTGGAATGGAACGAATCAGCCCTGGGTGCCTACTATACGGACAATCGCTGGAAGAGGACGTCGGTGGAAGCCTACTACTTCTACAAGCGCGAGTTTGGCGATCCCCGACCAGCATCCAACGCGCAGTATCAGGCCGATCGTCATGTCTATACGGCAGGCGGTCGTACGGTGCGTAAGTTGCCCAACTCATTCAGCCTGACGGGCGAATTTGCCTGGCAATGGGGGCATCAGCGCCCCAATCGGGAGATCCGGACCTGGGGCGGATATGGATACCTGAAACGAACGTTTGGGGCAAGCCACCGTCACTCCGCGAGTTTCGGCTATTGGGGAATGTCAGGCAGTGACCCCGCGAACCCGGGCACGATCGGCAACTGGGATCCACTGTTTGCCCGTTGGCCGAAATGGAGCGAGGGCTACATCTATACGCAGTTCAAGGAGACTGGTGTAGCGTACTGGACGAATACGGGGATGTGGCAGGGCGAGGGTGTCTATGTACCTTGGAAGCCGTTGAGTTTGCGAGGAACGTTCTATGAGATGAGGGCGTATCACCCTTATCCAGGCAGCAAGGTGCTGTATTCGAGCGGCACGGGCCGAGGCGAAGAGTACCAGTTGCGGGCTGACCTGACAGTGAATAAGAACTGGCGGGGGCACATCCTGTACGAAGGGCACGTTCCAGGTTCGTTCTATGCGGGGAAGAATCCAGGCTATTTCTTTCGCCTGGAGGTGTCGTACCTGTTTACGGGGCAGGTGCCATTCTAAACAGGGGCGCCGGTCACGGCATGCAAGGCGGCGACGAATCCAGGGATTGACTTGCGAATCATCTCCTCCGGCACGGTCAGTGAGAGACGAACATAGCCGGACCGGCCAAAGCCGGCTCCCGGCACGCCCAGCACGCCTTCCTGTGCCAACGCTCTAACGAAAGCAATGTCGTCGGAGATGGGCGTGCGCAGGAAGACATAAAACGTGCCTTCAGGCTTGTGCACTTCATAGCCGGCGCGGGAGAGAGATTCGCAAAGAAGATCGCGCTTGCGCTCGTACAGGGTGACGTCCACTGTTTGGTCCATCGCCTCCAGTTCGACCAGTTGCCAGAGGGCTGGCGCGTTGATGAAGCCAAGGATCCTGTTAGTGAAGGCGCAGGCCGCGCGCAAGGCCGCGCGGTTCTTCACTTGGGGTGAGAGGGCCAGGTAGCCGATGCGCTCTCCGGGAAGGGCCTGAGACTTAGACCAGGAGTTGCAGATGGCGGTGTTGGTAATGTGGGACGCCACTTCGGGCTGCGTGTTTCCATCGAAAACAAGGCGCTTATATGGCTCGTCGCTGATGACAAGAATCTCGTGACCCGCGGCGGCGAGCATGGAGTTGAGGCCGCGCAGGACATCCTCGGAATAAACGCGGCCCGTGGGATTGTTGGGGGTATTGAGGATGATGGCTCTGGTCCGGGACGTGATGGCGGCGGAGATTCGATTGATGTCGGGTAGAAAGTCGTCGCCTGTCTCGACAGGCACCATGCGGCCGGAGTGGTTGCTGATGTAGAACCGGTATTCCGAGAAGCAGGGGATGAGCACAATCACTTCATCGCCGGGATCGAGGATGGATTTCAGGATGACATTGCAGGCGCCGGCTGAGCCGACGGTCATGAAGATGTCCTCGGCTCCGAAGGGCAGGCCCGTCTCGCGCTGTAGCTGGTTGGCGACTGCCTGACGGACTGCCGGAAATCCGGGGTTCGGCATATACCCGTGGGAGTTCGGCACCCCTGCGGCAACGATACGTGTGAGCGCCTGCAGCACCTGGGACGGGGGTTCCACGTCGGGGTTGCCGAGTGTGTAGTCGTAAACGTTCTCCGCGCCTCGTTCAACCTTCAGGCGGGCGCCTTCCTCGAACATGCGCCTGATCCAGGAGGCGTTCTCGAGTTGGGCGGCAATGGTCTGCGAAATGTTCATGCGCGCGCTTTACCTGTTCCGCAGCGCATCGGCGTCGAGGACCGCCATCCTACCGGCACGGAGTTTCTCGATGGCGGCGTCCGGGTGGTCGAAGCGGAAGATCAGTGCGGCCTTACCGTCATGAACCAACGGGAATGCATACATGTACTCGATGTTGATGCTGGAGCCTTCAAAGAGGTCGAGAACGGCAGAGAGCCCTCCTGGATGGTCGGGTACTTCGATGGCAACGACCTCCGTGACCCGAACCACGAATCCAGCCGCTTCAAGCAGGTTCCTGGCCCGCTGCCAGTCGGAAACAATAATCCGCAGGATGCCGAATCGTTGCGAATCGGCTAGAGACATCGCCTGCATGTTGATGCCTTCGTGCGCCAGCAGGCGGCAGGGGGCAATGAGATGGCCGGGCTTGTTCTCTGAGAATATGGAGAGCTGTTGTATCTTCATGACGGCAGCCGCCTGTCAAGTACACGCTTGGCTTTTCCTTCGCTGCGTTGGATGGTGTGGGGTTCGACCAGACGCACCTGGACTCGCAATCCGAGCACGTGTTCCAGGGAGTCGGCAATTCTGGTGCTGAGCTCTTCCAATGCGCCGATCCGGTCGCTGAAGGTCTCCGGCGTGACCTCCACCAGGACTTCCAGTTGGTCGAGACCGTGCATGCGGGTCAGGACGATCTGATAATGCGGCAGGGTGCCTTCGACGTCCAGCAGGGCGGCCTCCACCTGAGAAGGAAACACATTGACGCCCCGGATGATGAGCATGTCATCGCTGCGACGGCCAATTCGGCGCATGCGGCGCAAGGATCGCCCGCAAGCACAAGTGCCGGGCAGGAGCGCCGTGATATCTCGAGTCCGGTAGCGGATCATTGGCATGGCGTGCTTGCTGAGGGTTGTGAGGACGAGTTCACCCTCTTCGCCTTCCGGCAGGACGGCACCGGATTCCGGATCGATGATTTCGGGGTAAAAGTGATCTTCGAAGATGTGGAGGCCATTCTGCTCCGGGCATTCGATGGCGACTCCGGGGCCGATAATCTCGGAAAGGCCATAGATATCGATGGCCCGGACACCCGATAGGGTTTCGATGCGTTTGCGCATGGAGGGGGTCCATGGCTCGGCACCGAAGACACCGACGCGGAGCGGAAGGTCGCGAATGTCGATATCCATCTCGGCCGCACGCTCGATCATGTGGAGGAAGTAGCTGGGCGTGCAGCAGATGGCAGTCACGCCAAAGTCTTTCGTGACCATGATCTGGCGGTCTGTGTTGCCGCCGGAAATGGGGATGACGGTGGCTCCGAGGCCTTCCGCGCCGTAGTGGGCTCCAAGACCGCCGGTGAACAGGCCATAGCCATATGCATTCTGAATGATGTCGCCGTGATGCAGACCACAGGCTGCGAAACTGCGCATCATGACCGAGGTCCACACGTCGACGTCCTGCTGCGTATAGGCAACGACGATTGGTTTCCCGGTGGTGCCACTGGAGGCGTGCAGGCGTACGATCTCCTCCATCGGGCTGGCGAACATGCCGAATGGATACGTATCGCGGAGATCTGTTTTGGTCGTGAACGGAAGGGACGCGATGTCAGCCAGCGAGTTGATGGTCTCGGGGGTAAGGTCCCGTTCGTCCATTCGCGCCCGGAACAGAGGGACCCGCTCGTAGGCACGGGTCACAATATGCTTCAGGCGGCTGAGTTGTAATTCCGCCAGGAGGGCAGCGGGAACGTAATCCTGCGCGCTATCCGGATGGAAGGCCAGACAGGGTTCTTTCACTGCGATCATGCTCTCCTCCCGATATCGAAGGCGTCCATGTTTATGGCGTGCAGTTTCGGTGCAAGGTGGTTGGTGATAGCCGTGATCCAGGCTGACTCAGGGAAATCGAGATAGCGGCTCAGGGCGCCTAGCAAGGCCACGTTGATGCTCTTGCTGCTTTTGAGCTTGTGCCCGCCTAGGATGGAGGGATCAATCAGGATGCCTCCGGGCGTGAGGGCAGCGCGGTTGACTTCGACCTGAGTGGCATCCAGCACCACCAGGAAGTCGGCCTCGCCATCCGGAACCATGGGGCTGAAGACCTTCCTTCCGAAGCGCACATCGCTGGACACCGACCCGCCTCGCTGGCTCATGCCATGAATCTCGCTCTTCTTGACATCAAGGCCTGCCGTGAAGGCGACTTCCGCGACGATGTCCGAGGCCGTCAGGACACCTTGCCCACCGAGGCCCGCTATGACGATGTTGCTGATGCTATTGCTCATGAGTGCTGCTCTCGGGACACTTTTCGTATTGCTTGATTGCTCCAGCAGCCAACAGGCAGTTGCGGCGAGCGATGATAACGGAGAGCCCGCCGGTTTCCAGGCGCCCCTTGACGAGTTCGGTGAAGGCGGCAGGATCCTGGATGGGGTCCATCACATGCACATCCTGGATCCCCATGGCGCGGATGACATTCTCGAAAACGAACTTTCCGGTAGTGGCGTGGTCGAGAGTTCGGCCGGTGCCGGGGTGCTCCTGCATGCCTGTCATCGCGGTGGTGCCATTGTCGAGGATGAGCACAAGGTGTCCCGTGGGCGGCGGATTGTAGACCATCTCGACCAGTCCCGTGATGCCGCTATGGACGAAAGTGCTGTCGCCAATGACACTGACTACCCGGCGGGCTTCCTCCGTGGGCAGGGTGTGACGGAGGCCCAGGCCGACACCGATCGATGCACCCATACAGACCAGCGTGTCGATTGCCAGGAAGGGGGGAGAACGCCCAGCGAGTAGCAACCGATATCACCGGAGACGATACACCCGAGATCACGTAGCGCCGTGAAGACCGTGCGATGCGGGCAACCGTGGCAAAGTTCAGGCGGTTTG
Source organism: Paludibaculum sp. (assembly GCA_049841055.1). GTDB lineage: Bacteria > Acidobacteriota > Terriglobia > Bryobacterales > Bryobacteraceae > Paludibaculum. The sequence goes on from JASGIE010000203.1 coordinate 15,535, forward strand.
CCGGGCACTGGCTTGGGTTCAGGGGTCAGATCCCTCGACGCCATGCGACGGACCCGCGCCACATTCAGTTCTCCAAAACGGAACAGCTCCGCGTTCGACTCGACGGAAATGCCTGCCGCCCTGGCTGCCTCGGCCAGGTACGGATCGCCTTCTTCCACCACCAGCAGCCGCTCATAGGACTTCGCGAACTGTCTCATAGCTTCCAGGGGGAGGGGGTACGTCAAGCCAAGCTTGAGGACACTCGCCTGCGGTAAGGCTTCGCGGACATATTGGAAGGAGACTCCGGAGGTGATGACTCCGAGGCTGCCGCTGCCTGGAACCTCGACGAGCGGACCCTCTCGTTCGTTCCAACCGGCAATCTCCGCCAGTTTTGTGCGGAGCTTGTGGTGTGCTGGACGCGCGTAGGCAGGGATCATCACCCGTGCGGGCACGTCACGCACATAGCCGGGTATGGGTGCAGTCGCTCCGGAATGATCGGGCGTTTCGACGATGGTCTTGGAGTGGCAGACCCGGGTGGTCATGCGAAGCAGGACCGGGATGCTCCATCGTTCCGAGAGCTGAATGGCGAGCAGCGTGAAGTTGTAGGCCTCCTGCGAGTCAGCCGGTTCCAACATCGGGATGCCGGCGGCGACAGCGTAACGGCGATTGTCCTGCTCGTTCTGGCTGGAGGCCATCCCCGGGTCGTCCGCGGAGACGATGACCAGCGCTCCGCGAACTCCGGTGTAGGCCACGGTGAAGAGCGGATCCGCGGCGACGTTGAGGCCGACATGCTTCATGGTGACGAGCGCGCGTCCTCCGCCGAAAGCCACGCCAATTCCTACTTCCAGCGCGACCTTCTCATTCGGTGACCACTGTGCACGCCCACCGAGAGAGTGGAAGGATTCGAGGATCTCCGTGGAAGGAGTGCCGGGGTAGCCGGTGCCGAGGGTCAGCCGCGCGTCATAGGCGGCATGCGCCACCGCTTCATCGCCACTGAGGATGCGCCGGAATGGTGCGGTTGGATGGTTCAAGAGGAGCTAACCTCCCACAAAGAGGATTAAAAGAGAAGTTTATGTTAAATATGACGTTGGGAGCAAACGAGAAGGGGCCGGTCCGAACCGGCGAACGGGCCTAGAGCCTGGATTTGAGAAGTTTGGCCGGTGCGCGGAGCCGCCAGGCTTCCAGAATGTGTCCAGCCAGGTCTTCGTCGCTGATGCGCTCGAGTTCCACTCCGACCCAGCCGCTCACACCGACATAGGGCGGGTAGTAGAAGGTGTCCGGCCAGGTCGCGAGGAGCGTGGCCTGGGCGCCGGGCGGCACAGGAATCCACACCGCAATATGACCGTCGTTGTGATGGTTGTTGGAGAACATGGTGAAGACCTTCTTGTTCACAAAGAAGGTGGGCTCGCCGTGGGAGAGCTTCTCCAAGGTGCCCGGAAGACCGAGGCAGATGCGCCGCACACGCTGCAGATGGACTTCGGAGTCATTGGGTTTTGCGCTTCTCGGCATGGATGGATGAGCCCCTCTAGAGTGATTCTCGCGCGAAATCGGATTGGTTGGACTGGTGTGGTGGCTTCTTTAGGGTGGGTGATTCCGTTCTTCCTGTCGTTGCTGCTGGTTGGTGTGATCCACGTCGCGGTCGGTGGTTCCCAGGTGTCTCCCGCAGTGGATTATCGGGCCGGCCAATGACTCCCCGTGGCACCGATCCATTCTGCCTGCTTGCGCAGTTGCACTCGTCACCTGTATCTTCAGTCGCGCTGTCGAGTGGTTTTTACAGGCTCGCAGAAGCCGTATTGAATCTCGCCCGCTCTTGTAGTCACTTTTCAGCACAACTGTCACCTGTTCCAGGGATTCCGTCTCACCTGCTCCGGGGCGCAAAATACTCCAAGGGCGGCACGTACCTCGCTCCCTGAGTCATGGCTCCACCGTCTTTTCGCGGAGCTGATCCGGCGAACACCCGGCTGCCTCTCACCGCCGGGTCGTGGAGAGGAGACAATGAAGGAAATCACCAGTTTTCTCTTAAACAACTGGCAGGTATTGGTTGTCCCCTGTGCTGTGTTCGGCGTGGTCATGGTTGCCGGCATTTTCGCCCGGCGTCTTCTTTTCAGCCGGTTCCGTTCCTGGGCGGGTCGGACAAAGAGCCATCTGGATGATGTGACTCTGCAGTCCTTGCATGGTCCTTTCCTCTTCTGGATTGCGATCCTCGGACTACATCTGGCCACTCAGTCTCTGGCGTTGCCGCCGAAGGCATCCTCCCTCCTCGCCAAGGTCTTCCTGATTCTCTGGATCCTCTCGCTGACCATCGTGTGCTCCCGGCTCGTTGTGCTCGTCATTAAGCATCGAGGCAATAAGCTCTACGGCGCGTTGCCGGTGACTACTCTCACCCAGACCCTGGCTCGTCTGTTCGTCATCAGTTGCGGCACTTTGGTGCTGCTGAATACGTTGGGAATCTCCATCACACCGATCCTGACGGCGCTGGGAGTCGGCGGCCTCGCCGTGGCCTTGGCGCTGCAGGATACCCTCTCCAATCTGTTCGCGGGCTTCTATCTGAGCATCGCCGGGCAGGTGCGTGCGGGGGATTACATCAAGCTGAGCTCGGGCGAGGAAGGCTACGTGGCCGATATGGATTGGCGCAGTACCACGCTGCGTGCCCTCGCCAACAACTACATCGTGGTTCCCAACGCTCACCTGGCGCGTGCCATCCTCACGAACTATCACTTGCCGGAAACAAGGATGTCTCTATCGATTCCCGTAAGTGTCGGCTTCGACGCCGATCCCGACATCATCGAACAACTTCTCATCGATGAGGCCAAGGCCGCGGCGGGCGAAATCCCAGGGCTGTTGGCCGAACCGGCTCCGTTCGTTCGATTCATCCCAGGATTCGGCCCTTCCTCCCTGGACTTCACGCTCATCTGCCAGGTGGCGGAATTCGTCGATCAGTACTTCGTCCAGCACGAACTGCGCAAACGCATCTTCCGGCGATTCCGTCGTGATGGAATCCTCATCCCATTCCCGGCACGGACGGTGTACATGCACGAACGCGAACCACACCTGGCGCCGCAGGGCCTCAATTCACGCCGCAACGCCGCTTCTGTGTAATCCAGTGTGGCGCCGGCTTCAGTACGCGCCGGATTCACGAGCGGCTTCGATCATCGATACTACGTTCTCACGTGGCGTACCAGGCTCCAGGAAATCCGATGCGGCGAAAATATACCGCCCGCCGGGCTTCCCAATCGACATGATCTGACGAGTGCGCTCCGCGACTTCCGCGGTGGTTGCCGATTTCAGGAACTGAATCTGATCCAGATTTCCCAGCAGGCAGATTGTGTCACCTAATGTAGCCTTGGCCTGCGCAAGGTTGTTGTCGCCGGCCGGAGGCTCGGAGACGGTCTCCCACAAGGTCATTCCGAGCTCGCGGTAATTGGGATAGAGTCGCTTGGCGCGACCGCAGTTGTGGAAGACGGTGAAGGCTCCCGCTGAGTGGATCGCGTCGATCAGGCGCTTCTCGTATTCCTGGATGTATTGTCTGAAAAAGGCGGAACTGACGGTCCCCGCATTGGCGATGTGGCCCTGGATCCCGATGCAATCGGCGCCTGCTTCGACCAGCGCCTGACAGTATTCACATTGAGCACTGGTCATCCGGTCCATCAAAGTTCGGTACCCTTGCTCGTCTTCGATAGGTTCCATGAACAGGGTCTCGCTGCCGCGCAGATCTGACGCGTAATTAAAGACCCCCGCAAAACCCCAGGGCGCCAGGACGCCTCGATCACCCAGCACTTCTTTCCACCTTGCGATGGTGGCCCTCATCACCCCGCGCTCCTCGTCATCGAGTGCCGGCAGGTATGTGAGAAAGGCTGTAATATCCTCGTTCGTCTCCAGCAGGTGCTTTGTTGTCACGCGCATTGCACCCTTAGTGGCCACACCGATCTCTTCCACCGCTTCCTCTTGCACCAGCAAACGGTCCGGTGTCGTGATCGCAGTGCGATAACGGACAATACGGCCATCGAATTCACTGCTCGTCGTGAGCTGCCAATTCGGGTAACTCTTTCGAAGAAAATGCGGGCGTTGGAACAGGTTGTGCTTGGCCATGAGGTCGAAGTCCAGCTCATTGGCCAGTTCGACGGCATCGGTGACGCGGTCGACCGAACGGCGGTCCGGATAATACCAGGACAGGTATTGCTCTTGGATGAATGGTGAAACCGGAACTCGATCCGTGGGATCGCCTCTCAACGTGGCGAGTAATCGCTCTCGCGGGGTCATGCGGAAAATCCTCTGTGGTGAGTATTACAGAGATGACAATCGTTCAGGGGACAGCGGACCTGGCGGTGAGCGATTTTCTACAATCGCACTGGTAGGGGAGATTGCATGTTCCAGTTTCTGCACGCGGCTGATTTGCATCTGGATAGCCCTTTGACCGGACTGGCCCGCTATGAGGGACTGCCGGCCGGGGAGATCCGGAACGCTTCGCGGCTGGCGTTGGCGCGGTTGGTGGATTGCGCGGTAGAGCGGCGAGTCGGATTCGTGATCCTGGCGGGAGATATCTACGACGGGTCCTGGCGCGACGCGGCGACGGGCCTGTACTTCGCGGGTCAGATGGCGCGGTTGCGCCAGGCTGGAATTGCCGTGTATCTGATTCAGGGCAACCACGATGCGGAAAGTGTCATGGCGAAATCCATCCGGTTGCCGGAAAACGTGCATACTTTTACCGGCCGGAAAGCAACCAGTATCGAGGTGCCGGGCGTGCCGGTGGTAGTTCATGGACAGAGTTTCGTTACCCGTGCCACCGAAGCAAATCTGGCCGTGCAGTACCCGGCCCGTGTAGAGGGACGTTTCAACATCGGGGTACTGCATACTTCGCTATCGGGCTTTGAAGGGCACGCTCCGTATGCGCCCTGCTCGCTCGATGATCTGTCGGCGAAAGGGTACGACTATTGGGCGCTGGGCCATGTTCACAATACGCGAATCCTATGCCGCGATCCGTACGTCGTCTTTCCGGGGAATTTACAGGGCCGCAATATCCGGGAGACCGGGCCGAAGGGTGCCTTTGTCGTGAGTGTGGACGACGGGCTTCGCGTGGAGGATTGTTCGTTCGTCGCGTTGAGCTCTTTTCAATGGAGGGTCGCAGAGGTGGACCTGACCGGCTGCGAAAACCTCACCGGGTTGCATCGGCGCGTTGAGGCGGAGCTGAGGCTGATCCTGGGGTCAACTGGCGACGATTCGCAGTTGGTTGTCCGCCTGCGGCTCATGGGTCCCACTGTGCTGTCTACCACGCTTCCGGGACAGTCCGACTGGAGAAACGATCTGCGCGCGTTGACCACAGATGTGAGCGCCGGACGGATGTGGTTGAGAGAATCGAATTGAATCTGATGCCTGTGGACAACCTGTTGATCTCACCGGGCCCATGGCCGAGCTCACCGAGGCTCTACAAAGAGCCGCGGCCGATCCGGAAATTGCTGTCAAGACGGATTTGCAGCCTCTGCTGCAGAAGCTTCCGGATGAGGTCCGCGACGAGTGGCCGCCTGGTTGGATCCCGCCGGTTCACGCTATCGAAGTCTGCTGGAAGAAGTGGAATCGAGTGCTGCTGTGCGGAAGCTTACCCGGCAGGGAGGCGTGCCATGAGCGTTCCAGTCGCTGAACATCCCGGCCTTCGGTCCATTCACCAGCAGGCGACTCGACCCCTCGACCGGGGGAGGCCGGCTGGAGATCATCTATGGGGCGAATGAGGCCGGAAAATCGTCCCTGTTGCGGGCGATCTCAACCTTTCTGTTCGGATTCGGTAGCCGGACAACCGACGACTTCCTGCATCCCTACGCCGAACTTCGAGTGGGCGCGACAATCGAGCACGAAGGCAGGTCGCTGACCTGCATGCGCCGCAAGGGCAACAAGAACACACTTCGTGATGCTCCGATACCTGTGCTGGTGAACGATGACGATTTTGCTGGCTGTTGCGCCGATTGCGAACCAGCAGGCGTTCGAGGTGATGTTCGGCATTGACGCGGAGCGGCTCAGGCGGGGCGGCGATGAACTCCTGGCGGGCCATGGAGAGTTCGGGCAACTGCTGTTCGCAGCCGCGGCCGGCATCGAGGATCTGCACTCGATTCTCACTGGGTTGGATGGGGAAGCCTCGGAGTTGTTCAGACCGAGAAGTTCCGCGGCGAAAATCCCGAGACTGCTGTCCGAGCTTGCAGCCGAGCGAGCCCGGATGCGCGACACACAGGTGACGCCGCGGGAGTTGGATGAACTGCGAGAACGCAAGGATCGGGTATTGCGAAGACTGGAGGAAGTGCGCCGCGAACTTGCAGCCGCTTCCTCTGAAAAGGAACGTCTCAACCGGACTCGAACCTCCATCGGCCTGCTGGACGAGCAACGGCTGGTGTTGAGCCAGTTGGAGCCACTGGCCGCCGTCGCGCCCCTGCGTGAGCGATTCGCCGATGAGTACGCCAAGGCTCGGCAAAGCCTATCGATGAATGAGGCAGGCCGTCAGGGTTTGAGGCAGAGGGTGACCCGTCTGAAAGAGGAGGTCTCTGAAATTCACTACTCTGAAGCGCTGCTGGCCCATGAGTCGTCGATCGAAGAGCTCAATCAGCGTCTGGGCGCGGAGCAGAAGGCTCAGGCGGATCTGCCGAAGCTGCGCGGCACCGCGAGCGCGATGGAGGCCGAACTGTCGGCGCTGTTGATCGACCTTGGCGAGCCGCCGGACCTGGCGGATCTTGCACGGCTCCGCGTGCCGGCCGCGGAGTCCAAACTGGCGTCCAGCCTGACCACCGAATATGCCAAATTGAGCGCGAACCTGCGGAACGCGAGTGCAGCGGCTGCCGAACTGGCCGTGGAAGTGGAGCAGGATGAGCTTCGGCTCGGCGCGATGGCTCCCCTGAAGCCTGCGGCTGGATTGGAGCGGGCGCTGCGGTTGGAAACACTCCCGGAGGCCCGGTTGTCCGACCTGCGCAATCGAGCGAAGGCTGCCGAGGAACGCATCGTGGACGAAGTTCGGATGCTGCCTTGGCACGGCTCCGTCGCAGGAACTGTTGCGGGCCGCTTTGCCTTCGGACGCAACCGTGGCCAACTGGCGGCAGAGGCTGGATGCGGCTGCCCTGGACTACCGCGAAGCGGAAATGACCCATGAAGAGGCAGGCCGGGATCTGGCTCGCAAGGATACAATTCTGCGGCGGCTGCAGGGCCGCCGCGCAATTGCGACCATAAGCAGCTTGGTAACTCGCCGTGATCGGCGGGAGCAAGGCTGGCAGGCGGTGCGGCAAACATGGCTGGAGGGCGATGGCCGCCGCGCGGAGGAGTTCCTTGGTGACAAGAGCCCTGACCCGTCGCGCCTGGCACAGGCCTACGAACAGGCCGTCGAGAAGCTGACGCCGTAGCGGACGAACTGCGCGAACATGCCGACGAGGTGGCTCAGGTGGCGCAAGCGGAGCAGGAGTTTACGTTCGCCCACGAGAAACTCAGCGCGGCGGCCAATGAAGCCGTGCGAAAACAGGCTGCCAGCCAGGTGCTGCAGGCGGAATGGGCGGCTCTCTGGGAGCCCTGGGGCGTAACGGCGTCCGGACCCTCACAGATGGCGGAATGGCTTCGGCGGCGTGCCGGTTTGGCCGAACGAGCGCGGGAACTAGATTTGATGAGATTGGAGATCGAGAAGTCTGTGGCGCAGGAGGAAGCGGCTGCCGAGGAACTGCGGCAGGCGATCCTCTTGGTTACTGGCGCCGTGCTTGGGCCGGGTTCCTCGCCAGCCATGCTTCGCGGTCAGGCTGCTGCCCTCTTGGAGGAGCAGAAAGAGAGCTGAGGGCAACAGTCCGTGAGCGTCTGGAAGACCAGTTGGCGGCGGCCGGAAAAAGATTGGCCGCAACCGGGCGAAGGAAGACTCGGCCAGGCAGGATCTGGCGGATTGGCACCGGCGCTGGGCGCAACGAGTACAACGTTTGCAACTGACTGGGGGCGCTGAACCCAGTGCCGTCCAGGAGTTGCTACAGCTGCGGAGCCATGCGGTCAACCGCCACAACGAGTATGTTTGTTCACCATGCAGCCCCGCATCCAGGGCATCCAGCGCGACAGTGCGAAGTTCGAGTCCGATACGCGCTCAGTTGTACAACTTGCGGCTCCGGCTCTCCTCGAATTGGGGCCATCGACGCTGTACGGGGGATGTACAGCCAGTTGGCAGTGCACCGCAAAGCCGGATCTGGCGACCTCCAAACTGCAGGATCTGGCGGCGGAGAAGGCGAAACTGGAGTCCCTGGACGACGACTTCCTTTTCTTGCAGGCCGCGCTCGCATCCATGGTGATCGAGCGGGCTGCGCCTCTGAACTGGATGTGCCGAAGCGAATGGAGGAATGGGTGGCGAAGCCGGCGGGCAGGCCAAACTCGCACAACTCCAACAGGCGCTGGCGGCGATTGCGGCAGGCCGCACTTTGGAGGCGCTCGAAGAAGAGGCACCGTGGTAGGAGCCGGACGAGATCCCCGGGCGGTTGGAAGGCGTGGAACAGGCGCGCATCAGCCTCGATCAGGAGCGTGATGCGCTGATCCGCGAGGATTCGGAGCTCAGCCAGAAGCTGACCGGATTTGAAGGGCGCACCGATGCCCGGGATGCGGCGGCCGATCTGCAGAGCACACGAGCTGCGTTGTTGGAAGAGTCGGGAAGACTACCATGTGCGGCTGGCTGGCCGAGCAGTTGTTGCGGACGGCGATCGACGAATTTCGTCGCGAATTCCACCGGCCGGCTGCTGGAGCGTTCATCCCAGGTCTTCTCGGCTCTCACCCTGAATTCGTTCGAGGGACTCAGGCTGGAGTACGGCTCCGAGTCCAAAGGCAGCGTGATGCTCGTGGGCGTACGGCCGAATAGCCGCACGGTTGGTGTTGACGGTATGAGCGAGGGGAACTCGCGATCAACTCTACCTCGCCCTGCAGATACTACGTGTTCGAGGTCTACTTGAAAAGAATCCTGCTATTCCTCTCATCGCGAACAACATCCTGGTGAACTTCGATGACGCGCGGGCCGCCGCGGCCATGGAGGCCCTGGCTGGACTGGCCCGGCATACGCAAGTGCTGCTCTTCACGCATCATCGGCACGTGGTTGAACTGGCCGGTCAACGACTGGCGCCATCGGATTTCATCGCCTCTGATTTGGAAAAGCTGGAGTCCGCCGGCTGAACCAGTAAGCGCGCAACGTTTCCGCGCCCGAATCAAAGAGCCCAGGCTTCCTGAGCCAGGTACGCTGCTTATCAGAGTCATACTGCTGTTCAATCACCAATACGGCTGCGCGCCACACAACGGATGACTGGGGCTCGTGCTACTCCATCCCGCAATGCAACGACTGGATCGATGAGGAGTTGGCCCGCCAGACTGGAACGGCGGTGCGCCATGAACGCCGCCAGAATCGCTCGCCACGGCTGCGGCGTAGATTTGAACACATCCGCGGGCTTGAGCCCCAACCAGCAGGCTTTCATGACCTTCCCAGAGGCGAGTGACGGTGCTCTCCGGCGGCGATTCAGTCCGGCCAGCAGGAGTCTGCCAGGACCAGGCCCGCGACGCTCGAAACCGGGGCGCCCAAGGCCATTCGCAGGCCCAGTTCCGGCGTACGCTGGGCAGCTGCATAGGACATGACGCCATGAATCCCCGCCATCGCCAGCAGGAAGAGCCAGCGGCGAAGATGCCGACGAGGAAAGTGCGGAAGCGCGGTGTGTGTCGGAGATCGATTCCGAGACCATCTCGCGGAGCGTGGTCGTTCATGGCTATGCCAGGGTTTGCGCGTGCCACTGTGGAACGGACCGCCTCCGTTAGGGAGGCCGGGCAATCACCGTGCGGATGGCAACCTAGGTGCTGTTCGAATTATCGTGTTTCCTATTAACCTTAGCAATAC
>JASGIE010000204.1:0-58778 GCA_049841055.1 Paludibaculum sp.
CATCTCGGCGCCGAAACCGACCACCCGGTCGCTGGGCTGATCGGCCGCCGGCGTGGGCTGCACGCCTCGCGGCGGGAGCGGGGAGGGGCGGCCGGCTCGGGCGTTGGCCACGATCCCGGCGGCGCGGCCGGGTCGGCTCAACCGCGATCGGACCATCGGGGGCCTCCAGAGCCGCGACGACCTCGGCGTCGTTGTGGGCGCCCTCGCTTGGACCGCGGCGTCTCGCCCGCGTCTTCGGCGACCGCTTCGACCTCGGGTTCGTCCGAGTTCCTGCGAGACCGGCGGCCTCGCTTGCCGCGATCACGATCCCGGTCCTTGTCGTGGTCCGTCGTCGTCACGCGCGCCGCTATTCCGGCCGGATGTCGCTGAAGTCGACTTCGAGGCTCAGTTCTTCGGGGACCTTGCCGATCAGCTTGAGCACCTTGTCGAGATTGCGGGTGTCGGCCGGGGTGACGATCATGAACGTCTCGCCCGAGCGCCCTGCCCGGCCGGTGCGGCCGATGCGGTGGACGTAGTCCTCGGCGTGGTGCGGCACGTCGTAGTTGAACACGTGGCTGACGTCGGGGATGTCGAGACCGCGGGCGGCGACGTCGGAGGCGCAGAGCAGCTTCAGATCGCCCTTACGGAAGGAATCCAAGTATCCACGTACGCGTGGCTGGTCGAGGTCGCCGTGGATCGGCGCGGCGTCGAAACCATGCGTGCGCAATGACTTGGCGACGATGTCGACTTCGGACTTGCGGTTGAGAGCAGTGCGTGCGCACCGTCTCACGCGAGATCAGCGCCCGCAGCGCCAAGCGCTTGGCCTTCGGGTCGGTCGACGGGATGCGCACGACGTGCTGCAGGATATTCTCGGCCGTACTGGCCTGGCGCGAAACCTCGATGCGGATCGGGTTGCGGAGAAACTGCTGGGTCAGACGGGTGATTTCCGGCGGCATCGTGGCCAAAAACAGCGTCTGCTTGGCCGCCGGGGTCAGCTTGAAGATGCGCTCGATGTCCGGGATGAAGCCCATGTCGAGCATGCGATCGGCTTCGTCGACGACCATGATCTGCACGCCGGTGAGCAGCAGCTTGCCGCGCTCGAAATGGTCCAGCAGCCGGCCCGGAGTGGCGATCAATACGTCGACGCCGCGGTCGAGCTTCAACTCCTGGTCACCGAAGGAGACGCCGCCGATCAGCAGCGCCCAGGAGAGCTTGGTTCCCTTGGCGTAGCGCTCGAACGAGGCGGCGACCTGGTCGGCCGGTTCGCCGCGTCGGCGCGACCACGAGCGCCCGTGGCATGCGCGCCTTGGCCCGGCCGGCCGACAGCTTGTCGATCATCGGCAGCGTGAAGGCGGCGGTCTTGCCGGTGCCGGTCTGGGCGATGCCGAGCACGTCCTGGCCCGCCAGAGCGACGGGGATGGCCTAGGGCCTGGATGGGGTGGGCGTGTCGTAGCCGGCGTCGCCAACGGCCTTGATGACTTCGGGGCTCAGCCCCAGGTCTGAAAAGCTTGTCATGTCTCGAAGGCGACAGGCCGGGCCGGGGCGCGGCGGACGAACTTGCGCGGCCCGAAGTCGCGCTGAACACCGGGGACATAGGATTTACCGCCCTTTTGTCAATGCGACCTTTGGCGTGCGGCAGGCTTAACTATTGCGACAGGGGCGCCTATGCTGCCTCCAGGGGCCCGGCCAGGTCACGAGCCTGCCGCGAGGGGAGCGAAACCGGGGTGCGCCTGTCGTCCGACGCCTTGATGACACGATCGCCCGCGCCGCGCTGGAAGGGCAGGGCGTTGCCGCTCCGACGACGCCCGCGACGCCGCCGAGATCCTGGTGATGGCCGACCTGTTCGGCGTGACCACCCACGGGGTCGAGTCGGATCCCCTCCTACTGCGAACGCATCCGGCTGGGCGGCGTGAATGCCAGCGCCGACATCGACGTCGACCGGGTGGCCCCATCGCTCCTGAAGGTCGACGGGGACGATGGCCTCGGTCCGGTGGTCCTCGGCATGCGCGCGTTGCGCGCGGCCGACGGGCGCGGCGCGCGAGACGGGGCTGGCGATGGCCTTCTGCCGCCGGAGCAACCACTTCGGGCCGATCATGCCCTACGCCTGGCTTGCCGCCCGGGACGGTTTCGCCAGCCTGATCGCCAGCAACGCCACCACCACCATCGCCCCGTCCGGCGGGTCGGAGGCGCGGCTCGGCAACAATTCCCATCGGCTTCGGCGTCCCCAGGCCCGGCGGCGATCCGATCGTGCTCGACATGGCGCTCAGCACCGTCGCCCGCGCCAAGATCCGCCAGGCCGCCAAGGCCGGCCGCACCATCCCGGAGGGCTGGGCGACGGACCGCCAGGGCCGCCCGACGACCGATCCCAACGCCGCGCTGGCCGGTCTCCCTCGCCCCTGTCGGCGAGCTGCAAGGGCCATGGCCTGGCCGGCCGACTGGTCGATCTGTTCGCCGGGCTGATGTCCGGCGCCGCCTTCCTGCAATCTCTCGGGTGTCGAGCAGCTGGTCCGACGCGCCGGGCGCGCTCGCAGGACCTCGGCCATGTCTTCCTGGTCGTGGGCAAACACGACGCGCCTGGACGCGCCCGCGACCGGCTGTCGGCGGCGATGGCCGAGTTCACCGACATCGTCAAATCGACGCCGCCGGCCGACCCCGAGCGTCCGGTGGTGCTGCTGCCGGGCGAGATCGAGTACGGCGGCGTTCCACCGCCACGGCCGCGACGGCCTCGACATCCCCGACGCCCTGATCGCCGAACTGGAGGAATTGGCCCGATGACCCTGCCGATGCCCGCCGGCGCCGTGGACTGCCACATGCACGTGTTCGCCCCGGTGGAGGACTACCCGCCGGCGCCGGGGCGGGCCTACACGCCGCGACCGGCGAACCTGCAGCAATACCTGACCATGGCCGACGAGGTCGGGCTGCAGCGGTCGGTGTTCGTCCAGGCTGAGCCGCGATGGGGCCGCCATCCGGCTGCTGCACGACACGCCTCGTCGCGGCCGGGTCACGGGGGCGGGGCGTGGCGGTGATCGACGACAGCCTCAGCGCCCATCTCAACCGACCTGGACAAGCTCCATGCCGTCGGGGTGCGCGGGGTTCGGGTCAACGCCGAGACCTTCGGCCTGGCACAGCCGCCATCGAGCGGCAGTTGGTGCAGACGGCCCGCACGGCCCGGCGGCTCGGTCGGCACGTGCAGCTTTTCGCCTCGCTGGCCACCATCGCGGAGCTCGCCCCGGTGCTCTCAAGGCTGCCGGTCCCGCTGGTGATCGACCACATGGGGCTGGCCAAGGACCCGGCCGGTCCGCAGTTCGAGGCGCTGCTCGATCTCGTCCGCGGCGGGCACCTGGGTGAAGCTGTCGGCGGGCCGACTGCCTCAACGGGCTGGACGGCGATCCCCTGGGGCGGCCGGCCCGGTCGCCCTGCGCGCTGATCGCGGCCAACCCCGATCGCATGGTCTGGGGTTCGGACTGGCCGCACACCGGCCGCCACGCCGGCGCGCATGTCGAAGGGGAGGGCGCGCCGCTCATAGACTACCGCGCAGTGGACGAAGCGGCTCTGCTGTCGCTGCTGGCCGATTGGGTCGATCGAGGTCGCCGGCCTGCTCCGGCGGATCCTGGTCGACAACCCGGTCGCGCTCTCCGATTTCCTAGACGTCCAGGTCGGCCGGCCGCGAACTCGGCGTTTTCCTGGATGAAGCGGAAGCGCAGCTCGGGCTTGCGGCCCATCAGGGTCTCGACCAGGTCGTCCACCTGTTCCTCGGACCGCGGCAGGGTCACCCGCGCCAGGGTGCGCTTGCCCGGGTCCATGGTGGTTTCCTTGAGCTGGGCGGGCATCATCTCGCCGAGGCCCTTGAAGCGGCTGATCTCCGGCGACTTGCCCTTGAAGCTCGGTGGCCAGCAGCTCGTCCTTGTGGGCGTCGTCGCGGGCGTAGACGGCCTTGCCGCCGTGGCTGAGCCGGTAGAGCGGCGGCAGGGCCAGGTAGAGCCGGCCCGAGCGGATCAGCGTCCGGCATGGTGCGGTAGAAGAAGGTGATCAGCAGGCTGGCGATGTGGGCGCCGTCCACGTCGGCGTCGGTCATGATGACGACCCGCTCGTAGCGCAGCTCCTCTTCCTTGAACTTCGAGCCGCCCTGGACGCCCAGCGCCAGCATCAGGTCCGCCAGCTCCTTGTTGCCGCCGGTCTTGTCGAGGCTGGCCGAGGCGACGTTGAGGATCTTGCCGCGCAGGGGCAGGATCGCCTGGGTCTTGCGGTCGCGCGCCTGCTTGGCCGAGCCGCCGGCCGAAGTCGCCCTCGACCAGGAAGAGCTCGGTGCCGTCCGTCGCCTGGCCGGAGCAGTCGGCGAGCTTGCCGGGCAGGCGCAGCTTGCGGGTGGCGCGAGGCGCGGGCGACCTCCTTGTCCTTACGCCGCTTGCAGCCGCTCCTCGGCTGCGCTCGACGACGAACTGCAGGAGGGCGCTGGCGGCCTTGGGCTGGGCGGTCAGCCAGTGGTCGAAGGGGTCGCGCAGGGCCGTCTCGACGAGCTTCTGGGCGTCGGACGACGACAGCCGCTCCTTGGTCTGGCCCTGGAACTCCGGGTTGCGGATGAAGACCGAGATCAGCGCGCCGGCCTGGGCGAGCACGTCGTCGGCGGTGATGATGCCGCCGCGCTTCTCGCCGATCAGTTCGCCATAGGCCTTCAGGCCGCGGGTCAGGGCGGCGCGCAGGCCCGCCTCGTGGGTGCCGCCCTCGGGGGTCGGCACGGTGTTGCAGTAGGACTGCATGAAGCTGTCGGCCTCGCCGAAGCCGGCCGGGCGTCCAGGCGATGGCCCACTCGACCGCGCCGGCCTCGCCCTTGCGCTCGTAGCGGCCGGAGAAGGGCTCGGGCGTGACCGTCTCCAGGCCCTGGACCCGCTCGGCCAGGAAGTCGGCCAGGCCGTTGGGGAAGCGGAAGGTCGCCTGCGGCGGGGTCTGGTCGTGGATGCGCGCGGGATCGCAGCTTCCAGCGGATCTCGACGCCGCCGAACAGGTAGGCCTTGGAGCGGGCCATCCGGTAGAGGCGGGCCGGCTTGAAGGCGCAGCCTTCGCCGAAGATCAGCTCGTCCGGGACGAAGCGGATGGTCGGTGCCGTGCTTGCGGCTGGGGCCGAGCTTTTCGATGCCGCCGAGCGGCTTGCCGCGGGCGAAGACCTGGCGCCACTCGAAGCCGTCCTTGAAGGCGGTGACTTCCAGGCGCTCGGACAGGGCGTTGACCACCGAGACGCCGACGCCGTGCAGGCCGCCGGAGGTCTCGTAGGCGTCGCCGGAGAACTTACCGCCCGAGTGCAGGACGGTCATGATCACTTCCAGGGCCGACTTGCCCGGGTGCTTGGGGTGGGGATCGACCGGGATGCCGCGGCCGTCGTCCTTGACGGTCAGCCCGCCCTCGGCGTCGAGGATCACCTCGATGACCTTGGCGTGGCCGGCGACGGCCTCGTCCATGGCGTTGTCCAGCACCTCGGCGAAGAGGTGGTGCAGGGCCCGCTCGTCGGTGCCGCCGATGTACATGCCCGGGCGCTTGCGGACCGGCTCCAGGCCCTCGAGGACCTCGATGTCCTTGGCCGAATAGCCGGAGCCCTTGGCCGGCGCCGGGCGCGGCTCGTGGCTTTCGGCCAGCGGCGCGACGGGCGCCGGATTGAGCGCGTCGTCGAACAGGTTGGCTTGGGCGGCGGAGGACTTCGGCATGGGGGGAGGGTGCTTCGATTCTACGATAGGCCGGTATGAAATCGGCGGGCTGCGCAATGCAATGCGGCAGGGCGCGCGGGCGGGCGGCCTCGCACAGCCTTGCGACCGCAAGTGACATAGGCCGGCGCGGCGAGGAGCGGACGGATGATCAGCAGAATGGAGGACGCGCCAAGCCCGGAGGATCCGGCGGACTTCGGCGCGAAGTGAAGACCTAGTCCTCGAACTTCGCGCTGACGATGCGCTCGACGGTGGGGTTGACCTTGTCGGGCATGGCGCAGCCGAGGCGGGTGTTGCTCATGGGGGCGAGGGTGAAGGTCTCCTCGCCCATCGGCTTGCGCTTGCGGTCGACCTTGGCGACCGTGAAGGCGATGGTCCGGCTGGGGTGGGTGTTGAGCAGGTAGAGGTAGCTCGGTGACTTGCCCTGGCACTGGGACTGGTCGGCCGCGGCCTGGGTCATCAGGCGGCCCGCGGCGAAGGCGTCGTCCGCCGGCGGCGCGGCGCCGGCCTCGGCATAGGAAGCGCTGTCCAGCGAGGCCGAGATGCCGACCCGCAGGTACTGGTCCCCGCCGACGATGGTGCGGTAGGTGGTGGTGCAGCCGACCTGCATCTGCGCGCTGGGGGGCAGGGCGAACTCGTGGAAGAGGGGATAGGTCTCGGCGGCGATCCGGCTCTGCTGGTCGAGGAGTTGGAAGCTGACCCCCGAGGGGTTGGTATCGTACTTGATCTTGGCGACGATCGTGCGGGTCTTGCTGGAGTTGATCGCGTAGATCTTCGAGCGGATGCCGCCGTTGTAGGCGACGTCGCCGGCGCAGGAGTTCGCTGCTGACCTTGACCCTGACGAAGCTGGAGGCGGGCCCGGCCGCGGCGGCGGGGGCCTTCTTCTTCGCCGCCGGCTTGGCCGCATGGGCGGGGTGTGCGGCCAGCATCGCCGCCAGGGCGGCGAGGCAGGACGTGGCGGCGGCGCGCTTCATATAAGGCTCCAGAACCCTCTGACCGCATAACCTTAACCGGGTCATCGGGACGGCAAAAGGGCCGCGGATTTCTCCACGGCCCTCGCTCATCACTTCAGATTTAAGCGCTTAGCACTTGAAGTACATATCGAATTCCACCGGGTGCGGGTGGAGCTGGAGGCGCATGACCTCCTCCATCTTCAGTTCGATATAGGCGTCGATGAACTCGTCGTCGAAGACGCCGCCCTTCTTGAGGAAGGCGCGGTCCTTGTCGAGGTTCTCGAGAGCCTCGCGGAGCGAGCCGCAGACTTCCGGGATCTTCTTCTGCTCGCGAGGCGGCAGGTCGTAGAGGTTCTTGTCGGCGGCGGCGCCCGGATCGATCTTGTTCTCGATGCCGTCGAGGCCGGCCATCAGCAGGGCCGTGAAGGTCAGGTACGGGTTGCCCATCGGGTCCGGGAAGCGGACTTCGATGCGCTTGGCCTTGGGCGAATCGACGTGCGGGATCCGGATCGAGGCGGAACGGTTGCGGGCCGAATAGGCCAGCTTCACCGGGGCTTCGTAGCCGGGGACCAGACGCTTGTAGGAGTTGGTCGTCGAGTTGGAGAAGGCGTTGATCGCCTTGGCGTGCTTGATGATGCCGCCGATGTACCACAGGCACATCTGCGACAGGCCGGCGTACTTGTCGCCGGCGAACATCGGCTTGCCGTCCTTCCAGATCGACTGGTGCACGTGCATGCCCGAGCCGTTGTCGCCGAACATCGGCTTGGCCATGAAGGTGGCCGTCTTGCCGTAGGCTGCGGCGACGTTGTGGATGACGTACTTATAGAGCTGCAGGCGGTCGGCCATGGTGATCATGGTGTCGAACTTCAGGCCGAGCTCGTGCTGGGCGGGCGCCACTTCGTGGTGGTGCTTTTCGGGCTTCATGCCGAGTTCGCCCATGACCGCCAGCATCTCGCCGCGCAGGTCCTGGCAGCTGTCGACCGGGTTGACCGGGAAGTAGCCGCCCTTGGGGCCGGGGCGGTGGCCCATGTTGCCTTCCGGATAGACCTTGGCCGGTGTTCACCGGCAGCTCGACGGAGTCGTAGGAGTAGACGGTGTTGTGCGGGTCGGTGGTCCAGCGCACGTCGTCGAAGATGAAGAACTCGGCTTCCGGGCCGAAGTAGACGGTGTCGCCGATGCCCAGCGACTTGACGTAGTTCAGCGCCGTCTTGGCGATGGAGCGCGGGTCGCGGTTGTAGGGCGTGCCGGTGTCGGGGTTCACCACGTCGCAGATCAGCGCCAGGGTGGTCTGCTGGTAGAAGGGGTCGATGATAGGCGGTCTCCAGGTCCGGCTTCAGCTTCATGTCGGACTCGTTGATGGCCTTCCAGCCGGCGATCGACGAGCCGTCGAACATGGTGCCGTCGGTGAGGAAGTCGTCATCGACCAGGTCGATGTCGAAGGTGACGTGCTGCATCTTCCCGCGGATGTCGGTGAAGCGGACGTCGACGTATTTGACTTCCTTTTCCTTGATCTAGGTTCTGGATGTCTTTGGCGGTGGTCGCCATGGCGGTTCATCCCCTTTTTGGTTGTGGCGATTGATTAGTCAGACGGCCGCGGCGCCGGTCTCGCCGGTGCGGATACGCACGACGTCCAGGATGTCGGAAACGAAGATCTTGCCGTCGCCGATGCGGCCGGTGCGGGCGGCGCCGGTGATGGCTTCCATGGGCGCGGTCGGAGCTGGTCGTCGGAGATGACGACCTCGATCTTGATCTTGGGCAGGAAGTCCACGACGTACTCGGCCCCGCGGTAGAGTTCGGTCTGGCCCTTCTGGCGGCCGTAGCCCTTGGCCTCGATGACGGTCATGCCCTGGACGCCCAGCTCCTGCAGGGCTTCCTTCACCTCGTCGAGCTTGAACGGCTTGATGATGGCTTCGATCTTTTTCATGCGCCGACTTGACACGCTTCCGCGGCCCGCCCCGCGGTCGCGGCGACGGAGCACGGCCGGCCCGGGGCCACAAGTGGGTGCGGCGGATCGAGGCTGGTCTTGAAATGCCACGACAGACCAATATTAGGCGCCGATGCGATGACAATGATACAGTGCTCGAAATGGCGGCCAGGGCGGTGGCGCCGTGATCGGGCCCCAGGCGCGGAAGCGCGGACAGCCGGGCCGATCGCCGACACGTTTGGCGGAAGAGGCGGCGGGCTCGGACAATATCGGTGTCGGACAGATCGGCTGCAGATCCGTCGCCTGACGTGTTCGCGGCACGGTCGCGCAGGCTGGAGATAGCCAGTGGTGAATTTGAAGGCGGCCGCGACCGCCGGTTGCGTGCCCACCAAAGGCGCGGGAGGCGCCAAGCACCAGTGCGGAGCGCGCCATGAGCCACGACGAGATCCTGACCGTTCCGCGAGATGACCGCGGCCGACGCGGCGGCGATCGCGGCGGAACCCCCGGTCTCGATCCTGATGGAGCGGGCGGGCGCCGCCGTCGCCGAGGCCATCCGCGCGCGGGTCGCCCGTGCGCCGGTGATCAGCTGTGCGGTCCCGGCAACAACGGCGGCGACGGCTATGTGGTCGCGCGCGTCTTCGCGGCGCGCGGCTGGCCGGTCGAGGTGGAGGCGCTGGCCGCGCCCCACGGCGACGCCTCCGAGGCCGCGGCGGACGTTGGGACGGAGCCGGTACGGCCGCGTCGGAGGGCTCTCCCGTCGACGGGCCTCATCGTCGACGCCCTGTTCGGCGCGGGCCTGACGCGGCCGCTGGAGGGCGACGGCCGCGGCGGCGGCTGCGCAACGGGCGGAGCGGTCCGGAACGAGATCGTGGCTGTCGACCTGCCCAGCGGGCTTGTTCGGCGACACGGGCCAAGCCGATGGGCTAAGCGCAGCGCGCGCGCTGACCGTGACCTTCCATGCGCGCAAGCCGGCGCCATGTGCTGGAGCCGGGCCGGCAGCCTGTGCGGCGAGGTGGTGGTGGCCGACATCGGCCTGGCCGCGTCGGCCGCGACCACGCTGTTCGAGAACGATCCGGCCCTGTGGCTGCCGCGCTTTCCGTGGCCGAGCGGCAGCGGCTCACAAGCATGCGCGCGGACGGCTGGTCGTGGTCAGCGGCGAGGCCTGGAGCACCGGGGCGGCGCGGCTGGCGGCGCGGGCGGGACTGCGGATCGGGGCCGGGCGTGGTGACCGTGCTGTCGCCGCCGGACTCCCTGTGCGGTCAACGCCGCCCATCTGGAGGCGATCATGCTGCGCCCGTTCGAGACCGAACTGGAGTTGGAGCAGGCGGCCGGGACGTCGATGCCGCGGTCGTCGGCCCCGCCGCCGGGGGTCGACGAGGGGACGCTGCTCAACCTGCTGGCCCTGGCGCGGACCGGCGCGGCCCTGGTGCATCGACGCCGACGCGCTGACGATCTTCCGCGACGGCCCGGACGAGCTGTTCTCGGTGCTCGACCGCGACGACGTGCTGACGCCGCACCCCGGCGAGTTCGAGCGGTTGTTCCCCGGCCTGCTGCGGCCTCGCCGCAACGGATCGCCGCGGCGCGCAAGGCGGCCGGCCACGCCGGGGCGGTGGTGTTGCTGAAGGGCCCCGACACGGTGATCGCCGCGCCGGACGGCCGGGCGGCGGTCAATCTCAACGGCTCGCCCTGGCTGGCGACCGCCGGGTCTGGCGACGTGCTGGCCGGGCTTCATCGGCGGACTGGTCGCCCAGGGCATGGACAGCTTCGAGGCCGCCTGCGCCGCGGTGTGGATCCACGCCGCCGCGGCCGCCAGCTTCGGCCCGGGCCTGATCGCCGAGGACCTGCCGATGCGTGTGGCTGCTGTGCTGAAGGCCCTCTGGGAGCGGCGCTAGGCCGCCGTCCTGCCGCCCAGCTTCTTGATGGCCGGAGCCAGCGGCCGCTCGCTGTCGCAGTAGCTCCGCCCAGGCGTCGGTTTTCGACAACAGCTTGGGTGCGGTGCGCAGGCTGAAGCGCTGAGAGGGTCCAGCCCCCTCTTCACCTGGCCCCAGTTCAACGGGAAGGACACCGGAGCGCCGGGGCGACCGCGCGGCGACAGAGGGGCCACCGCCGTCGACATGCGGTCGATTGCGAAGATAGTCGGAGGAAGATCCGGCCCGTGGCGCCGCGCCTTGGCCATGGTGATCAGGTAGCGGTCTGGCTCGTCGGCGGCCGATCTGCGCGCACAAGATCGCGCGCGAAGGCCTTGGCCGTCGGCCAGTCCAGCTTCGCCTTGGCCAGCGGCGTCACCACGTGCAGGCCCTTGCCGCCGGAGGTCTTGCAGAAGGCGACGAGGCCCAGGGCCTGCAGCCGATCGCGCACCTCCAGCGCGGCATTGATCACCTCGTCGAACGACACCTCCGGCGCCGGGTCGAGGTCGAACACCAGACGGCCGGGAACCTCCGGATCGTGCGGCTGGCAGTTCCAGGGGGTGCAGTTCCAGCGCCCCGACCTGGGCGAGGGCCGCCAATCCCTCCTTGCGGTCGACCTGGATGTAGGGCGTGCGATCACCGAACACCTGCACCGACTCCAACAGGTTCGACATGCCCTTCATCGGCGTGGCGCTGGAAGAACCTGCTCGCCGTCGATGCCGTCGGGCATGCGGATGATCGAACAGGGCCGGCCCTTGAGGTGGCCGATCATCCAGTCGCCGACAGCCTCGTAGTAGGTCGCCAGCTCACGCTTGGTGATCGGCTTGCCGTCGCCGCCGTCCGGCCACAGCGGCTTGTCGGGGTTGGACAGGGCGACGCCCATGATCACCGGCTTGTCCGACGACGCCTTCGCCGTCGCCGGCCTGGGCGTCGGCTCCGCCAGTTCGGTGGAGCGGGCCGGGGCGGGGGCGTCGGCCTCGACCTCGGTCGCGGGCTTGTCCTCGCGCAGACCCTTGAAGCTGGGCCTGCCGCACCTGGCCGCCGGCGGTCCAGCCGGCGAATTCGATCTCGGCGACCAGGCTGCCGTCGGTCCAGGTGATGTCGGCGGTCTTTCGGGGCGCGCCAGGCCCTTCGAACGGGCGAACGCTCGGCCTGGGCGGCCTTCAGACGCGAAAACAGCCGCCGCACCACCTCGCCGCCAAACCCGGTGCCGACCCGGCCGGTGTAGATCGAGCTTGCCGTCGCGATGCACGCCGACCAGCAGCGACCGCATCTTGTCCTCGCCGCCGGTCCAGCCGCCCACCACCACCTCGTGCCGCGTGCGGATTTCGACTTGGCCCAACCGTCGCCTCGACCCGAGTGGTAGGGCTCGGCCTTCTCCGAGCGATGTCGTTGACCGTCGTCGTGAGCGATCGTTCGAAGATGGTGGTCATCCGCTTCTCCATCTCTTCCGGAGGATGCCGTTGCAGGTCCAGACTACGCTCACCACGGGGATGTCGACCGCCGGGAAGATGTCGACCGGCATCGAGACGATGGCCGAACAGCCCAGCAGGACGATCAGCATCGCGAGGGCGACGAAGGTATACGGGCGACGGAGCGCCAGCCGAACGATCCACATTTAGGTTGTCAGTCCGATGAGAGAGTCCCCGAATAAGCACTGCTATATCTGGCAATACCTATCTGGTTAGTTACCAGTCTCCTGTTCCGGAGCGTTAGCTGTCATGACACCCAGGAGCTACCCACCATAGCCAATTCGAAGCTACTGGGGCAAATGTATGATTCTGCGCTGTAGGGCGGGAAGGTCGCCGCCGTGCGGTCGTCCACCCCTAACTTATTGAGAACATTCTTCACGTGGTTCTTTACGCGCAACTGGCAATGCGCAATTCATGACGCGATTTGCTTGTTACTGAGGCCCTGGACCATTAACTGCAGCACCTCGGTTTCGCGCACACTGAGGTCGGCTCAGGGCAAACTCAGCGGCCAGCGCGGCCGCCACCGGAGCCGGCAGATAAGTCTGCCCTGAATGCACGGCCCGGATCGCCTTCAGCAGCTCGTCGTGCAGCACTTCCTTGGTCAGATAGGCCTGTGCTCCGCACTGCAGGGCTCGCCGGATGTCCTCGTCGCCGCCGTAGGTAGAGAGCGCGACAAACCTTGCGTTCGGCCATTCGCTGCGGATGGAGGACATGGCCTCGAAGCCCGTCATGACCGGCAT
Organism: Paludibaculum sp.; assembly: GCA_049841055.1. GTDB lineage: Bacteria > Acidobacteriota > Terriglobia > Bryobacterales > Bryobacteraceae > Paludibaculum. Next base: position 12,669 of record JASGIE010000204.1, read on the forward strand.
GCGGATATCCATGAGCGTGATATCGGGCCGGTACTGCCGGTGGAGTTGCACGGCGTGCGCGCCGTTCAGCGCTTCGGCCACCACGGTCATGTCGGACTGCATGGCGACGATGGTGGAGATGCCGACGGCAATTAGATGATCCTCGGCGACGGAAAACCCAATCCGTTTGGAGTTGTGGTGTCGTAGGACTCCATGAGCAGGGGGACCGTCACTTCGATTGTAGTGCCGGCGCCGGGCGCCGTTTCCAGACGCAGGCTGCCGCCGGCGCGCTGCGCCCGTTCCCGCATGCCCAACAGCCCGAAGTGGCCGCCGGCGGAGAGGAAGGCATTGTTGGCGTCGAAACCGCTGCCGTTGTCGGCGATCCGCAGCTTCAGGCTGTTCCCTTCCCGCTGCAAGGCGATGGTCGCCTCGGTGGCCTCCGAATGCTTCGAGGGCGTTGTTCAGCGCCTCCTGCGCGATGCGAAGCAACTGCTGGTTCCGTTTCCTTGGGCACCACCGGAAGTCCGCAGGCGCCTCCACGGTCGCTTTCAGGGGACGCCCGGCCGTCATCATGCGCGAGGTCTGGTCCATGGCTTGGGCCAGCGTCTGACCTTCCAGGGCCCGGTTGCGCAGATCCATCACGGAGACGTCTGGCGCCTCGGTCAGGCTGTGGTGCGCCATCTTCTGCGCGAGATTCAGGTACTGGCCGGCCTGGGCGGGGTACTCCTTGGGCAGCAGCATGGAGACCGCCTCGAGTTGCGAGGAGATGCCGACATAGCCCTGCGCCAGCGTGTCGTGAATCTCCCGGGCCAGGCGGTCCTGCTCTCGGCCAGGACGAGCGAGAACCGGTGCCGCTCCTGCATGATGCGCCAACGGCTGATGAGCGAGACGAGCAGCGTGACCAGGGCGGCCAGCAACCAGCGGAACCAGGAGCTTTCCACATGCGCGCGTGCCGGAGGTAAAACGAGGCCGTCTCTCCAAATGCGGCGCCACGGCTGTCGCTGGCCCGCACGACGAAGTGGTATTTGCCCGACGGAAGAGATATTGTAGTTGGCGACCCGCCGGCTGCCCGCCTCGATCCACTGCGCGTCGAGCCCTTCCAGTTTGTAGCGGTACCGCACCGACTCCGGCGCCGCCAGCCGCACCGCGGCATAGCGGAACTCGGACGCGATGGCGTTCGGGGCAGAATGGCGAGAGACGCTGAGGGCACTAGATCGACGCCATCCACCCGCACCTCGACAAAATCTGCGCCGGCGGCGGGGCCGATTCCGTCTGCAACCGCTCCGGCCGGACCGCGGCCAGGCCCGCGACCGTCGGAAACCACAGGCGCCCATCCCGGCTGCGCCCTCCGCCGCTGGAGGACGGCCAGCCCGGCGCGCAGTTCATACTCTTCAATCCCTCGCTGATGCCGAAAACCACGACAGGCAGCCGGGCCGCCGGGTTGTGGACGAGATCCTTGATCTTGGCTTTCTCGACGCGGGCCAACCCGCGCGTCGTGGCCAGCCACAACCAGCCGAAGCCATCGTCCGTGAGTGGGCCGACATTGTCGCTGGGCAGGCCGTTCACAGCGGAGCACCGCCAGAAGCGGTTGTCCCGGAAGAACGCCAGGCCGCCACCCGCGGTACCGATCGCAGATCGTCCCGTCGGAGTCCTCGTCCAACGATCGAATCTGGTTGCTGGAAAGCCCTTGCTCGACCGTCACCAGTTCCGCATGGCCGTTCCGCCAGGTGCAGAGGCCGCTGCCGAAGGTGCCCGCCCAACGCGAACCGTCCCGGCGCCGCCAGCAGCGCCACCACGGCATCGTTCAACAGGGGCCCTCCCGCAATGGCGTTCGACACCTTGCCGCCCGACAGTTCCATTACGCCGCGATCGGTGCCCAGCCACAAAGTGCCGGCAGCCACCTCCACCGCATCGAAGACGTTATGCCGGCCCAAGATCGCTGGGCGTATAAGTGCCGGCCACGCGTCCCCCGCGAATCCTTTTGGTTCCAGACCGGAGCGCGTCCCCACCAGCACCTCTCCTTTTTTTTTCGGCTGGTTTCTTCGCGCAGGCAGACAGATTTCGTCGCTGGGCAGCCCCTGGACGGTGCGTAAACGGATTCGGCCAGCCGCCGACTCCGCCATCATGGAACCCTACCAAATCGCATCACGATCGCGCGCCGGCAGGACCGCCGTCGGTTGATCGCTCGGCAGACCCTCGTTCTTTCCGAAAACGGCAAGCTCTGATCGCGAAACAGGTGCAGACCACTGTTCGTGCCTACCCAGAGATTCCCATCGCGATCCTCGTAGAGACACCACACCCACTCGCCCGAGCGCAGCACCGCTTCGCTGACGCTGTCGATTCGGCCGTTCACGCGGCGGCACAGCCCCGTATCGGTGCCAATCCACACGGCTCCGTCCCGGTCGTGCACCAGAGCCCATGAGAACGTGGCGGGAAAGGCCCGTCGGCCTGAGTCAGCAGCAGCCGGCGCCCTCCTTCCCGCAGCAGGACTCCGTTTGTCCCCCCGGCCATCAACTGACCCGAGGAGTCCAGCGCCAGGACAACGTGATGCTGCGGTGGAGCGATCCGCCATCGGTGGTCTCCTGAAACTGTTCGTCTCAAAGACGCCGATGGAGCCGAAGCCCGCCACCCAGACGCGGCCGGAGGCGTCGACAATCGTGGCGCGCACACCCTGCGCGGGAATCCCCTGTTCCTGATCCGCAACTGCGTGAACTGCCCCTCGCTGTAGCGGCACAGGGAGAGTCCGGCCGCCACCCACACCGTCCCGCGCTTGTCCGTGGATCGGAGTGATGAACGAGATGACACTTCGTCCTTGGCGCCGAAGATCGTGAAACGGCTCGTCGTGATACCTGGGTGCGTAGACCAGCTGTCCTGATCCAGACGGAGCCGTCGCGTGAAGCCCACAGGGCGGTCACCAGATTGTTCGGCAACTGCCCCGCATCGCGCGTATACACCGTGAACTCGATGCCGTCGAAGCGCGCAGACCCTTCTCGTGCCGATCCAGAGGTAGCCGTCTCGCGACTGCGCCAGGGCGCGGATGGTGTCCTGCGGGAGTCCTTCCGCCTGAGTTCCACTGGCGGTGTGCAGACTGGCTCATCTGGCGCTGCGGGTTGAGCCCGAACGCCGCCGGCAGCAGGCACAGCAGGAGCAGCGTAAAGACGAGTCGAGGCCATCTGTCTATGAGTGTAGCGTCCTGGCGCCTTCCCTCCGGCCGCCCGGCGTGATAGCTTGACGGCATGATCGTGACAGAACGTGCGGATATCGATGAGTTCCTGGATTTGCCGCGCATAGCCCTGGTAGGACTTTCACGGACCGAGAGACACTTCAGCCGGATGGTCTACGACGAACTGCTCGAAACGCGGCCGCGACGTCGTCCCAGTCAATCCGGAAGCGGCCGAGATCAACGGGACCCTCTGTTTTCCCGATGTCACCAGCATCCAGCCCGCGGTGCAGGGCGCACTCATCATGACCCCGCCCACCGCATCGGCTGCCGTTGTGGAAGACTGCGCCGTGGCCGGCATCCGCTTTGTCTGGCTCTATCGCAGCGTCGGCTCCGGGTCCGTCAGCAAGGAAGCGCTGCAGGCCTGTGAGGACCTCGGCATCCGCGTGGTCAACGGCGAATGCCCGTTCATGTTTCTGCCCAAGGCCGGTTGGGTTCACAGCTTTCACCGCGGAATCCGGGGTCCATGGGCAGCCTGCCCAACTGACCGGACTCTCCGGCGACAATTCGCTCGACCGGACACCCACCAGCTGACTCAGCTCAATCCAGATCTCGTGTAGCGCCGCCGACTGCGCCGTCAGCTCTTCCGAAGCCGAAGCCCCTTCCTCGGCACTCGCCGCGGTCATCTGCGTCACGCGCTCCATCTGAGAAATCGCCTTGCTGATCTGCTGGACGCCCCTGCTCTGCTCCGAGCTGCCCTGGTTCACTTCATCAATCAAAGTGCGGACGCTGAGCGACTCCGCCGTGATCGCATGAATCGCACTGGCCACGTCATCGACTTTGGACTTGCCTTCCCCTGACTTGTGGATCGAATCCTCGATGAGTGTGGCGGTCTCCTTCGCCGCCTGGGCGCAACGGTGCGCCAGGCTCCGGACCTCGTCCGCCACCACCGCAAAGCCCATGCCTGCTTCTCCGGCTCGCGCCGCCTCGACCGCCGCATTCAGCGCGAGAATGTTCGTCTGAAACGCGATCTCGTCGATCACTTTGATGATGCGCGAGATCTTCCCGCTGGAATCGCCGATCTCCCCAATCGCCTTCACCATCCCGTCCAGCGAGCGATTCGTCAGCTGGAACTTCTCCTGCGACTGCTGCGCCAGCGCCGCCGCCTGGTGCATGTTCTCGCTATTCTTCATCGCCATGGCGCTGATCTCCTCGCTGGTGGCCGAGGTCTGCTCCAGCGAAGCCGCCTGCTCCGACGCGCTCTGCGCCAGCGACTGGCTCGACGACGAGACCTGCGAAGCCGCGCTCGCCACCTGGCTGGCTCCGGCCGCCAGCTTCCCAATGGAGTCCCGCAGTTCCCGTGTAATCCCCCGCACCACTATGACCGCAAGGAAGCAGCCGAACGCGATGGCCGCCAGCGCGAGCGTCAGCGTGACCACCCTCTCCTTCTGTGCGCTGGCCAGGGCGGCACTCATGGTCCGGTCATTCACGTTCCGGTTCCATGCGCCTCTATCTTCCAGAATCCGGTGGAGGTCGAGAAACAGCGGGTTCGCCGTCCTCATATACAGGTCCGCCGCTTCGACGTTCTGCCCCGTCCGGCTGACCACCTGCACCTGGGACCATGCCTCCAGATACCGGTCCAGCGCCGGCTTCACCTGCCCCCACACCCTGCGGTCCGACTCGTCCGAGACAAACCCTTCGTATTTCCGCAGAATCTCCGTCATGTCGCGCTTCAGCACTTCGTTCTTTTGTTCCTCGGCGGCCATCAGTTCCTTCGACGAGCTGGCGATGTGTTTCCAGCAGTTGCCGCGGAACTCGAACAGAGCCGCCTGCATGGCCTGGGAGTAGTACATCCCCGGAACGGTGTCTCCATGCAGCGAGTTGAGACTCGCCTCCGCCCGGCTCAGACCGAACAGGGAAACGGATGCCAGAACGATGCTGACCCCCACCAGCGCGGTGCAGGTCCATCCAATGCGCTTGCCAATCGTCATGAACTTCCTCTCATTGCAGACCTGCGGGCTCAACGGGCGTGGCAGGTTGTCAGTCACCACATCGGCCGGGGCCAGGGCAGTATGAACAAAGGTGAGGATTCCGTACAGGCAGGCGGACGCAAAATGACAAACGGTGCGGCCCACCCTCGCGAAAGGGCCAGCCGCACCGTCTTTCGATCTACTCCTGCGACGCCGTGTGGTGAACTGTCACCACCGAGGCGCCGCTATGCCATTCAGTTCTTCCTAGAAGATGAACTTCAGGGCAAGCTGCACGTTCCGGGGTTCGCCGAAGCCGAGGCCCGGCGCGCCCGATCCGTTGCGCGTGTTCGTGATCAGGCCGAAGCTGGTCGAGGACGCCAGCGACGAGCCCGGATTGGCGTAATTCGCGCGGTTGAAGAGATTGAAGATCTCCACGCGGAATTGGGTGCTGATCCGCTCAGTGATCGAGGTATTCTTGAACACCGAGAAGTCGAAGCTGCCGAAACCCGGTCCGCGAATCGCGTCGCGGCCGATGTTGCCGAAGCTGCCGGCCGCCGGGCGGGCGAAGGCGGCGGCGTTGAACCAGCGGATGGCCGTCCCGCTAGTGGGCTGCACGACGTTGGCGAAGGGATCGCCCACGACGTCGACACGGTCACGCGAATCCGCGCTGCCGCTGACGTTGGTGCCGGCCAGGATGTCCAGCGGTTCGCCGGTGTGGGCCGTAATCAGGCCGTTCACCTGCCAGCCCTTGCTCAGCCGCGAGAAGCGCTGGCCGAACTGCGGCACATCGTAGGTGACATAAGCGGTGAAAATGTTGCTGATGTCGAAGTTGGACGGACCACGTTCCTTTGTCAGGTCGTAGCTGTTCGCCGGCAGCGTGTTGCGCACATTCGAGCCGTTGTCGATCGCCTTGCCGAACGTGTAGTTGGCCACGGCGGTGATGTTCTTGATGCGCGTCACACGAACCTGGCTCTGGAAGGAGTGGTAGTTCGAGTTGCCGATGGAATTCAGCTCGTTGATCGAGGCCAGCGTCGAATACGCGCCATTGTAGGGACGCCGTTCCTGCGTCGTGCCGGTCGTGCCGGGCACCGGAGCGTTGATGTTGCGCAACAGCGACAGGTGGTGTCCGGCGCTGCCCACATAGCCCGCCTGCACCATGATCGCCCGGCTCAACTGATGCTGGACGTTCAGGTTGAAGTTCTGCACGTAAGGCACCCGGAAGTCCTGGCTGACGGAGAAGACGCCGAAGGGAGGACGCGGATTCGTCGCGCCGAAAATCGCCTCGTCCTTCACGATCGTGAAGCCGCTGCGGATGATCGAGTACACCGGATTCGGTCCGCCCGGATTGGCGTGCACACCAGCCGCGCCGCCATTCGGCACGCCCGTATTCGCCACCAGGAAGTTCAGTGGAGGAACGTCGTAGAAGAATCCATAGCTGCCGCGGATCACCGTCTTGGCGCTCTTGCCCGGCGTGTACGCAAAGCCGAAGCGCGGCGCGAAATTGTTCAGATCCTTCGGGTACAGGCTGTCGATATCCACGCCCGGCGTCACAAAGCCGCGTCCGGGAATGAAGTTCGTGATCGTGTTCTTGTCGTCGTACAGCACGCCGTGATAGGTGTAGCGGACGCCGAAGTTGAGGTTCAGCTTCGAGTTCACCTGCCAGTTGTCGTGCACCCACCAGTCGAACGAGTTCTGCCAGTAGTCGCGCTGCAGCTGGCCGCGCACGATCTGCGCGCCGTTGTTGCCCGTGACATACCCGGCCAGGAAGTCCGCCAGGGCCTTCTGGCTCGTGTTCAGAGTGCTGTCGGAGGCCCAGGGACCCACCGTGCCGTCAAAGCTGAACGATCCGCGCTTGTTCGTGTCGTAGAAGACGTCGAGACGCGCCCGGCGGTACTCGCCGCCGATCTTGAGCTGGTGCGCGCCCAGCGAGAGGTTCAGGTTCGACGTGATGTGACCCGTCGTGTCGATCCGGCCCAGGGGCTGCGTGGCGCTGGCGCCCGCAAAACCGCTGATGCGGACCGTCGGCGAGCCCTGCAGCGTCGATTCCGTCACGCCCGTGTTGAGACCCAGGGCGACGGGATTCGCGCTGGTGTCGAGATCGTTGAACACCTGCAGGAAGTAATTCACACCCAACGTGGTCTGCAGCACGGCGCGCGGCGAGAAGATGTCGTTCAGCACCACGGACATGTTGTGCATGTGGCTGGGCGCCACCTGGAAGTATTCCCGGTAGGGCACACCGGCATCGGCGATCTGCGTGCCCGTGCCACCGAAGTAGCGGCCCGCAATCGTGTGATTCGACGTGAAGCGGTGGTCGATCTTGATGATGCCGTTGTAGCTGTCATAGTTCGCCGAATCGGCCGCCACGAAGTTGTTGGCGGTGGCCGGAGCGTTGTTGTAGCGCGACGGCCACAGCGAACGCAGGTTCGTCGAAACCGGATTCACCGGAACGCCATAACGGCTCAGGATGCTCGTGGCATCGGCGATCCAGGCGTTTGAAGGATGCGTGTTCAGGAACGAGAGGCCGGCCACGGCCTTCTGCGCTTCGCCCGTGACGAAGAAGAACGTCTTGTCCTTGATCACCGGACCACCCACGGAAAAGCCGTACTGGTCGTTGCGGATCTTGCGCTTCGGGCTGCCCGGCGTGGCGAAGGGCGAGTTGGCGGCGAAATACTCGTTGCGGTTGAAGTAGTAGGCGCTGCCGTGGATGTCGTTGGTGCCGGACTTGATCACCAGGTTCACCGACGCCCCGCCGTTGCGGCCGGATTCGGCGCTGGCGTTGGACTGCACGGCAAACTGGTCAATGGCTTCAATCGGCAGCAGCGTACCGGCAATGCCGGCGACGCCGCCCTGGTTCACGGCGCTGGCGTTGTGGAACGCATCGTTATTGTCGGCGCCATCAATCTGGTAGTTGTTGCCGGAGGTGCGCATGCCGTTGACGGAACCGGAAGAAGGAGACACGCCCGGAGCCAGTTTCAGCATCTGGCGGAAATCGCGGCCCATCATCGGGACCTCGGCGACAATCTTCGGACCCACCACGCCGGTCAGGGCGGAGGTGGTGGTTTCCAGCGTCGCCGCGTCGGCCGAAACTTCCACCACCGCGGCCTGGGTGGCAACGCTCATCTGCAGTGGGAGATTGGTGACCTTGGAAACGCTGACTTCCACATTGGCGACCTTCACGGTGGAAAAACCGGCTTTGGTCGCCGTGAGTTCATAAATGCCCAGGGCAGGTTCCGGCAGCGAGAAATCGCCGGCCTGGGAGGTGAGAGTGGTGCGCTTCAACCCCGTCGACGGGCTGCTCAACTGCACCGAAGCATCGGGCACTGCGGCTCCAGAGGCGTCTGTCAACGTCCCGGAGATGGCTCCTCGGAATGTCTGTGCAGGCATCAGCGCGGCGAGCGCCAACGCCAGAGAAAATACACCCTTGGCGTATTTGGAAAAACTCATTCGGTAAACCCCTCAGCAAGTTCAGTCGGTGTGGTTAGCCTGCGTGGCTCAACGGAGACAGCGCTGGGGGGCGCCTCGTGGCGCGGATCCCGGAAGCAGGGCAAGACTGCCTGTTTCCAAAGATTAACATCCCGCAGGCGGCTTGGGGTATTAAAAATTTCTATTGGCCGAATGTGAATCGGCCCGACCAGATGCGTTGATTTTCATCGACTTCTGGTTGATACATGTAAACCCAGACAGGGACCAATCGCCCATCTCTCAACGTGGCCGTGCGGCGCAGACGGACAAACTCGCCGCCCTCATAGGCATCGAGATCCGCCAGCAAGGCAGGCGAATCCGGCAGCCGCGCCACCTGTCCGTGAACCCAGCCGCCCCGTCCGTCGACCGGATCCTTCATCCCGGGGTAGCCGCCGAGCGTGTACAACCGGCCGGCCACCTTGGCCTCGGAGGGCATTCCGGCTGCCAGCCACAGACGGCGCGCCCATTCATTGTCGACGCCGCTCAGGAGGGTGCCGTACACGAACAGGAATTCGGGTTCGAGCCTGGCCATGGTGCTGGAAGGGCCGCGCGGCCGGATCCTGCACCGGAGCCGCGCTTCATTTGACAGGTAGCACAATCCGCCCAACAAGCCCAACCCGCCATTTCTTTCTCTTTCGCAACATAATGTCGGTCGAGCCATTCCGGCGGCCCCGATTTCCAGCTATCATAGTCCTCCGGATGTTCGGTCGACGAGTCTTATTTTTCATGGGGGTAGGTCTCGTCCCTGCACGCGCTTTCACGCCGCTGCTCGGCCCCTCCGACCGCCGGCCGTTCCGGGCCTGGTTCACCTGGCTCGCCGAAGCGCTCTATCATCTGCCGGAGACCCGCCGCCCGCGCGAGGTGGCCGATTGCTCCGCCCTGCTGCGCTTCTCCTACCGCGAGGCGCAGCGGCCCCACACCGCCCAATGGGCCTCGGACATCGGCCTCGACTGGATGCCCCCACTGCCCGAACTGAAGCATCCCACTCGCGAGTCCGCCCTGTTCCGCGTCGCCTCCGGAGCCCTGCGGCAGTTCGCCGACGCCGAGCATCTGATGCGCTTCAACGCGCGCCTCATCACCCGCGACATCCACCTCGCCCAACCGGGCGACCTGCTCTTCTACCGCCAGCTCGTGCCCAGCCAACCCTGGCACAGCATGGTCTTCTTGGGCCCCAGCGCTTTTGATGCGCCGCGCGAGCCTTGTATCGTCTATCACACCGGACCGTCGCACGAAGACCGCGGCGAGATCCGGCGGCCTACGCTCTCTCAACTACTCGGACATCCGGAGCCGCGCTGGCGGCCCCTGGCCGGCAACGGCAATTTCCTCGGGGTCTTCCGTTGGAATGTTCTGTGTGAATCGGATTGAATCTATGCGTCTCGGTTATTGTCTGGTTCCGTTGGCCCTTCTGGTATGGAGCGCTCCGGCGCAGGAGGACGAAGGGCGCATTTACTTCTCGCTGAACTCCGACCGCCCGGTCCGGGCCGGCGAGTCCATTCCCGTCCGCGTTCAGGCGCAGGGCATTCGCAGCCTCGACTTCCGCCTCTATCGCGTGAACGATCCCGTCAAGTTCTTCCGGCAGCTCGACGAGCCGCACCGCTTTGGCGGGGCCATCCGGCCCACTCCCAAGGCCCGCACGCCCATCGAGAAATTTGCCGCCTGGAAACACCGCTGGCATGCCCGCGCCCGCGATGTCTTCCGGCAGCAGTTCACGCCCGACAATCGCCACAGCATCCGCGCCGCCATGCTGAAGGAACCGGCGCCGGCGGAGAAGAAGCAGGCAGAAGCGAAGAAGGGGGAAGAGTTCGCCGGCGTCTCCGTGCTCAATCCGCAGCAACTGGTCCGCTCCTGGACCCAGCCCATCCAGACGCCCAATCGCTGGGAAGCCGCCACCGTGCCCGTCGAACTCAAGGACAAAGGTCTCTATGTCCTCGAAGCCACCAACGGGAAACTGCAGGCCTATACGATTCTCTCGGTCACCGACTTGGCCATCGTCACCAAGACCACGCCCGGCAAACTGCTGGTGCGCGCCGTCGATCGCATCACCGGTGCGCCTCTGTCGAATATCCCGATTCAGGTCTACGACAGCGGCAGCCGCCAGGACATCGCCCGCTCGTCCACCGACCCCGACGGGCTGCTCACCGTCGACGTCAAGGATGTCTCCGAAGAGGGCGCCGTGGTGCTGGCCCATCGCGACAGGGATTTTGCAGTCACTACGGTGGGTGGTTACACTCTTTCCACTGAACGTGGACGCAACTTCATGGGTTATGTTTACACCGACCGGCCGGTGTACCGGCCCGGCCATCCGGTCCACTTCAAAGCCATCGTCCGGAACATGATCGGCGCGGGTTACCAGATCCCGATCAGTCCGACGTCCAGGTGCAGGTGGAGGATCCCGAAGGCAAGACACTCTTAAAGAAGAAAGCGTCCCTGTCGAAGTACAGCTCCGTCTCGGGTGACCTTACCTTGCCCGCCGACGCGGCCATCGGCTACTACAGCGTGAACGTCAGTCTCCATGGCGACGATCACGAGATGAAGGCGTTCGGCGGCTTCAACGTCGAGGAGTACCGGAAGCCGGAATACGAAGTCAAAGTCACCTCCGAAACCCCGCGCACCATCCAGGGCGGGCGCGTCCGGATGAACGTCGACGTGAAGTACTACTACGGCGAGCCCGTCGCCGGAGCCAGCGTCAAGTACACCGTCCACCGCTACCGCTGGTGGGCGCCCTGGTACGAAACCGACGAGGACATGGACAGTGAGGAGGAAGACGGCGGCTATGGCGCCGAGCAGGTCTCCGAAGAGACCGCCAAGCTCGACGGCCAGGGCCATCTCACCATCGATATCCCGACCACCGCCACTTCCTACGATGCCGCCTACCGCGTGGAAGCGCGCGTCACCGATTCATCCAATCGCGAAGTAGCCGGAACGGGATCCTTCGTCGCAACGCGCGGCGCCTTCTTCATCAGCGCTGAACCGGAACGCTATGTCTATGGACCCGGTGATCCTGCCCGCATGCGCGTGGAAACCCGCGATTACACCGGCGCCGTCGATTCCGAACGTGCCGTTCCACGTCGAGGTCGCTCCTCACACCAAAAAGGGCGCCGCCGAACCCGCCATCCTGAAACTGGAGGGTAAGACCGGCCCGGACGGCAAAGGTCAGGTCGACTTCCCCGCCCCGGTCAGCGCCTCTTATCTGGTGAAGGTCTCCGCCGCCGACAACGCCGGCCGCGCCATCGACGACACCAGTTGGCTCTGGGTCTCCGGCGTCTGGGCGCAAAGCGGCACAGCCGATCAGCGCATCGAGATCATCCCGGACAGGAAATCCTACAAGTCGGGCGACAAGGCGACAATCCTTCTGGTCACCAACGTCCCGGAAGCCGATGTCTGGCTCACTCTCGAAGGCAAGAACCCTCTACTGGTCGAAGTTCATCCACGCCAAAGGCGGCACCGCCACCGTGGAGATCCCCATTGAGAGCTCGCACGCGCCCAACGTCTTTGTCGACGCCACGTTCCTCAGCAACAACACGCTCTATCGCGGATCGAAGTCGCTGAAGGTTCCACCCGTCGAGAAGCAGATCCAGGTCGAGGTGCAGTCCGCCAAGGCCGAGTACAAACCCGGCGAACCCGCGCAGTTCACCGTCACCGCCAAGGACAACCAGGGCAAGCCGGTCGCCGCCGAGTTCAGCCTCGGCGTGGTCGACGAAGCCATCTACGCCGTCAAGAAGGAAGCTCAGCCCGACATCCTGAACGTCTTCTATGGACGAACCTGGAACCGGGTCGGCACCGACACGTCGATGGAGTATTATTTCTACGGCGAGGCCGGCAAACGGCGCATGCAGTTGGCCCAGATCCGAGACCGCAAATCGCGGGCCCAGCTCAAACCCGACAAACTCGTCGAACCGAAGATCCGCAAAAACTTCCCGGACACCGCCTACTGGATCGCCGATCTCAAAACCGGCAGCGACGGGCGTGCTTCCACGGAAGTCACCTTCCCCGATTCCCTCACAACCTGGCGCACGACCGCTCGCGGCGTCACCGAGGACACGAAGGTCGGCGGAGCCGTCCAGCGGACCATCGTCCGCAAGAATCTCATGGTCACCATGGCGACGCCGCGCTTTTTCACCGAAGGCGACGAGGTCACAGTTCCGGTGCTGGTGCGAAACTACACGGCGGGCGAACTAAAGGTCAAGGTGTCCCTCGATGCTCAGGGCGTGCAGATCCTGTCAGGCGCCACGTCGGAGATCACGGTGGCCGCCAAGGGTGAAGGCCGCGTCGACTACCGCATGCGGCCCAACGCCGTGGAAAAAGTCGTCCTCACGGCCAAGGCGCTCACCACCCAGGAGAGCGACGCGCTGGAACTCTCGTTCCCGGTGGAGCCCTACGGTCTGAAGCTGATCGATCCACTCCAGACCAAGCTCCAGCAGAAGAGCCAGTCCTACGACTTCGCCGGCAAATTCCCCGGCGACGCCCAGCAGAACTGGCGCGCCGTCACCGTCCATCTCACTCCCTCCGCCGCTGGAGCCGTCTTCGGCGCGTTGGAATACCTCATCACTTACCCCTACGGCTGCACCGAGCAGACCATGTCCAGCTTCCTGCCGAACGTCGTCGTCAGCCAGGCATTGAAGGAGCTGAAGCTGCCGGCCAACATCGACCAGAAGGACCTCGCCAAAAAGGTCAAGGCCGGGTTGGAACGCCTCTACGACTACCAGCACGAAGATGGCGGCTGGGGCTGGTGGAAGGACGACGCCAGCGACCCGTTCATGACCGCCTATGTCACCAGCGGCCTGAAGCTGGCGGCCGATGCGGGCTACAGCATCGAGCTGTGGCGGGTGAACAACTCGGCGGCCGCTCTGACAAAGATGCTGGAGAGCAAGGCAAAGATTGCGCCCGATACCCGGGCCTACATGGTCTATGCTCTGGCTCTGGCCGGGCGTCAGACGAAACCGCAGATCGAGGCCATTTGGAACGACCGTGAAACAATGACCAACTTCGGCAAGGCGCTGGTTGGCCTGACCCTCGACCAGGCGAAGGACATCCGGGCCGCCGAAATCGCGGCCGGTCTCGTCTCAACCATCAGCAAAACGGCGGACGGTTCCTACTGGGAATCGAACCGCGATCCCATGCTTGATTTCGATTCCGAGAACTCGCTGGAGGCCACGGCCTTCGCGGTGAAGTTCCTCTCGAAGCAGCAACCCAACAGCCCGCTCATTGATGAGGCCACCCAGTGGCTGGTCGACCACCGCGACCAGGGCTACTACTGGTCGTCGACGAAACGAACCGCTTTCGTCATCTTCGGCCTCACCGATGTCCTGAAACGCAGCGGCGAGCTGAAGCCCGACTATCAGGTCAAGGTCACCGTCAACGGAGCGGAAGTGCTCTCCAAGCGCTTTACCGCCGAAGACGCCTTGAGTCCGCAGCCGGTCAAGATCCGGGTCCCATTGAAGGGCAGCGACGCGAATCCCAAGGTCACCGTCACGAAGAACGGCGATGGCGTGCTGTTCGCCTCCGCCCGCTGGGAATACCGCTCCAGCGGTACAGATTCCCGTTTGCGCGGCGACACCCCGCTGAAGATCAACCGCAACTACTACCGCCTGAACCCCGTGAACGAAGGCGGCCGCATCATCTACAACATGGAACCGCTTTCCGGCGAAGCCAAGCTGGGTGACCTGGTGGCGGTCCGGCTGTCGGTATCGGGCCAGGAGAACCAGCGCTACCTGCTGGTGGAGGATCCGCTCCCCACCGGCGCCGAGGTGGTCGCTCGCGACGATCTCTATCAGGTTCGGGGTCAACCGGCCTGGTGGACCACCTGGTGGTCGCGCCGCGAAGTCCGTGACAACCGCGTCTCCTACTTCCCCTGGCGTATGCCCAAGGAAGGATTGGAGTATGTCTATTTGATCCGCTTCACCAATGCCGGCGCCTTCAAGGTGACACCGGCCCGCGTGGAGCCCATGTACAAGCCTGGCCATCTCGGCTGGAGCCTGCCCACCACTTTCGAGGTGCACCCATGATCGCGTTCCGCCGCCTTCTCTCCCAGAAGCTGCTCTGGATCGAGGAGACCGCCCTGGTCGGCGCGATCCTCGGGTGTGCCTACGGCTGGCTGGCGCTGCCGGTCGCCACCACGCTGCATCTCGTCGAGCATGTCCTCCTGCTGCTACTGATTGCGGGACTGGTCTGGCTCGCCATCCGGTTGGCCAACAGGGCCCTCGGCGCGGTTCAGTGGGGCAAGGCCTTGACCCTGCCCGCTTTCTGGATCGCGGCCGTGGTCACCTTGCTCATTGGCTTCGTTTTGCCGTACTACCTGATCTGGTGGATCCCGGAACTCGGGTCCATGACGGCCCAGGCGGTCAGCGCGGGCATCCGGTTCCTCATCGCCGGGCTGCTGTTCACCGGGTCGATGTTGTGGCTGCACTGCACGGCGACGACTACTTAATCTGCTCGCGATTGTCCAGAACCCACTGGAGACTGTTTTTCCGGACGAGCGCGTCCACTTTGGCGCGCTCGGCTGGATGGGTGGTCCCATTGCCCAGGTAGTCGGCCAGCCCTTCATCCAGCCACAGCGCCAGCGGCGTCCTGCTGTTCAGACCCAGGACCACGTGCAGCATTTCGTGTTTCAGCGCGCCTTCCGTCCGGGGCTGCATGTGGATCACCCGGCCCCGTGTGACGGCGGCGACCTTGCCCGATTCTCCCGTCGTATCGCGATATGTCGATATGTCCGGATAGACCCGCACAACTGGACGCTTCTGGATGGATAGTCCGGTGAGCCGTTCCGCCTCCTTCAGAGCCCGGTCTGCCTTGGCCGGCAGGGCCTCGTCGCCGGGCACTCCGGCGGACCAGACATCGACGCGCTCCCCGCGCAAAACCTGCCACTGGATGTCAGTGGCAGCCACGCCGGCCCGGGTACCGGGAAAGTAGGCCTGCAGGATCTGGTCCCACTTCATGCCGGCCTTGCCCCGCTGCTCGGCTCCGATCTGGCACAACCCGACCCCGTGGCCCGTCCCGTAGCCGTGAAAGATGGCCTGTTTTTCAGTGACTTCCACCTCGTAACTGCGGCTGCGCATGAGATTCCAGCCCATCGCCCGGCCCACCAGCAGGTGCAACCGCTCCGCGTTGACCAGACCCCTGTTAGTCCTCAAAGCAAGAGCCCGGCCGGAGGCAGTGCGCGTAGCCACTTCCATCTCCTGTAAGCCCGGCAAGGCGAGGATTCTGGACAACTCGGTCCAGGCAATTTTGGCGGTCCACGGATTCCGGCCAGCCGAGAGGCAGTAGGTGTCTTCCTGGCTGGGAAGGTAGGGCCGGCGGGCGGTGGGCCAGATCTCCGCGGCAGCCGCGGTTTTTCCACCGCAATGTCCGGTGTAAAACACCGTGGCCGGACGGCCGTTACTCCACAGCAAAACGCCCTCTGTTGCCTCCACGGCGGCCCGCAGGCGCGCGGTCACGGCACCCACCCGCGCATCCTGGCAGTGGGTGGTTTCGCAGTAATCGAATCCTTCCGAAAGATGCCGGTTTCGATTCGCCCGGGCGTAGGTGCGGATGACGATCGCCATCGCTTTGAGGGCTTCGTCGGATTTCATGCCCCCGGCTTCCCCGGCCAGCACCCAGCCGACGTACTCTTCCAGATTCACGTGAACAATGCCCTTGTCGGCCAGGCGCACCCGGGCCGTCTGGGCCAACACGGGCCAGATCAGCAGGATCAACGGGATGAAGCGGAACGCTGCCACCATTCGAAGATCTCACGAGCGGCGGGGGCCGCGTCGGTCGCGCCGTGGCCGAGCCGGGTATGGGCCACCACGATCACCTTGGGCTGCCGCGCCGGAGCGAAGCCCGCGAACCAGGATCCTTCACTCGTCGTGCCGGTTTTGCCGGCCACTTTGAGGTTGCTCAACGCGGCCAACTGGCCGGTGCCTTCGGTGACGGCTCGTTCCAGCCCGTTTCTCAGGATCGGGTCCGGCGAAGCCACTACCTGAAGGTACGCTTTGGCCAGCCCCATCACGGTGAATTCCACGCCCTCCAGGCCAAGTGCCTGCAACTGAAGATCTTCCATCCCTGCGGCCAGGCGGGCCCGGGCGCCATACTGCTGCAGTTTGTGCTGAAAGACTCGCGGATCCAGGCTGCGGGCCATCTCGGCGAACCAGGCATTGCAGCTTGCCGCCAGCGCCGTTTCGCCGTCCATCGCCGTGAGGATGGGAACGTGGGTGCAGTCGAGCCGGCGTCCTCCCACGAAAAATGGCGTGGTGCAGCGGGCCGGTACGCGGCGGGGCAGATTCAGCCAGGTCAACGGTTTGAGCGCGGAACCGGGCGAAGCCCACTGTTCCCGGGCGCGTACCGGGTCGTCGCAGCGCAGGACGGCGCCGTCCGGAACCCGGATCGCGACGGTGCACGCCGCGGGCGGAACCAGCAGACTCAGCAGCGCCCGGCGGGAGATCATGACAATCCGAAGAGTTCGAAATACTTCGCGGGCACCTTCACGGGCCGGCCGTCCTTGAGGAACAGATGGCGGGTCTCCCCGCTGGCAAGCAGGGCTCCGTCGGCGGCGTTGGTGATCCTGTACGCAAAGGTGATCATGCGCGGGTGAGCATGCTTGATGACGGCCTGGGAGATGACTTCGTCATCATAGTGGGCGGGCTGGTGGTAGCGGCAGTTCGCCTCGGCCACGACCATGATGAGGCCGTCGTTCTTCTCGATATCGCGGTAGCGGACGCCGCGGATCCGGCACAGCTCGGTGCGGGCCATCTCCATCCATATCAGATAGTTTGCGTGGTAAACCACGCCCATCTGGTCTGTTTCCGCATAGCGGACGCGGAAATGTACTTCAGAAGCTTCAGGAACAGTAGTGTCCACACCTTATAGTAGCCGCGGCGGAAACCGGGAGTGGGCTGCAGGCGTCTGGTACCATGGCGCTTAGCGTGACAATTCGCGTTCTTTTCTTTGGACAACTCAAGGACGTAGCGGGGCTGCGTGAGGAGCATCTGCTGGTGGAGGAGGGCCTGCGCCTGGACGATCTGTTCGGCCAGTATGCGGCACGCTTTCCTGCCATCCTCAAGATGCGAACCAGCATTGTGCTGGCGGTGAATCAGCAGTTCGCGCTGGACAACCCGGAGCTGCGGGACGGCGATGAAGTGGCCTTTCTGCCGCCTGTCAGCGGCGGCTCTGGCCAGTATTCGCACGTGATTGAAGACCAGGCGGGCCACTTCTTCGCATTGACCCGCGAGCCGATCGACACCGGGGCCTTGCGGCGAAGGGTGCTGCAGGGGTCCGACGGCGGCATCGTGCTGTTTGAGGGCGTGGTCAGGAATAACTCGGACGGCCGGCGCACTCTCTATCTGGATTACGAGTGTTATGAAGCAATGGCGATCCGGGTGATGGCCGATCTGGGCCGCGAGATCGCCGGTAAGTACGAAGTGGGCCGGATGGCGATGGTGCATCGCCTGGGCCGCATGGAGATCGGCGAGGCGAGTGTCGTGGTGCTGGTTTGCGCCCCGCACCGCAAGCCGGCCTTCGATGCGGCGCTGGAAGGCATCAACCGGCTGAAGAAACTGGTGCCGGTTTGGAAGAAGAGTATTTCGAGGACGGGGCGGTATGGGTGGAGGGCGATTGGGACGAATCAGTCGCCGGGCGCTGATCGCCGGCCTGCCGGCGATTCCGGCACTGGCGCAAGACCCGGTCATCAAAGTCGACGTCAAGCTGGTTCGCATGCTGGTCACAGTGAAGAACCGGATGGGCGAACTTGTCGGCGGACTGACGAAGGGCGACTTCCAGGTCACGGACAACGGCGTGGAGCAGGAAGTGACGCTGTTCGAGCGAAACACCGTGCAACCCCTCTCGATCGCCATGCTGGTGGACCGCTCGCGTTCGACGCAGCGCGAGAAGACGTACGAAATCGATTCCGTCCGGAAGTTCTTCAAGGCTTTGTTCAAGGAAGGCAACGACCGGGACCAGACCGCGCTGTACAGCTTCAACTACGAGGTCCGGCTGCAAACGGACTATACGCGCCGCATGGACAAACTGAACAGCGGCCTGAATGCGCTGCGCAGTGAAGGCGCGACGGCGATGTACGACGCCATCTACCTGGCCAGCGAGGATCTGGACCACCGGGAAGGGCGCCGGGTTGTCGTGGTGGTGAGCGACGGCGGCGACACATTCAGCAAGATCAAATTCCAGCAGGCGCTGGAGGCGCTGCACCGCGCGAATGCCGTGATGTACGCGGTGCTGATTGTGCCGGTCTCCAGCGACGCGGGCCGCAACCTGGGTGGCGAGAACTCGCTCACGACGCTGACAAACTGGACCGGGGGGAAGATCTTCTTCCCTTCCCTGGGCCTCTCGCTGGACCAGGCGTTCGAGGACATCCTGCGCGATCTGCGGACGCAATATCTGATCGGCTATTACCCGAAAAACGTGCCGCCCAGCAAGCAGCGGTTCCATCGTGTAGCGGTGACAGTGAACAAACCAGGATTCTCGGTTTCGGCGCGCAACGGCTACTTCGCCGATCCGCTTCTGTGACCCGGGCTGGGTTACCATAAAAGTTCTAGGAGCCTTCCCCACTTGCCCAAGTCGAAAGCGCCCGCGCAAACCTTTGTCGAGCCGAAGTATCTGACGGAACTCGTGCAAAACAAGGCCGAGGTGCGTGTGAAGCTGCTCACCGACGAGGAGTACGAAGGCTACATCGAGTACTGGGACGCCGCCTTCATCCGCCTGACGCGGACCGATGGACCGAATCTGTTCATCTTCAAAGACCAGATCAAGTACATCGCGGAATTGAAGGTCTGACGCGCGCCCTGTCAGGACAATGGCCAGCTACCTGGAGACCGCAATCGACATCGCCCGTGAAGCGGGCGCTCTGCTATCCCAGCATTTCAACCGGGGCATCGCCTACGATCTCAAGGGCGAGTACGACCTGGTGACCGAGGCCGACCGCGCCAGCGAAAAGCTGGTGGTGGAGCGGCTGAAGAACCACTTCCCTTCCCACAGCGTGCTGGGCGAAGAGGGCGGGCTGCGCGACAACGCGAGCGAATACTGCTGGTATGTCGACCCGCTGGACGGCACGACGAACTTCGCGCACAGTTACCCGGCGTTCAACGTGACGCTGGGCCTGGAGCGGGCGGGCGAGCTGATTGCGGGCGTCATCTTCGATCCGGTGCGGCAGGAGATGTTCGCGGCGGAACTGGGCGGCGGCGCGTTTTTGAACGGGCGCCGGATTCACGTGAGCAAGGCGCCGGCCCTGGAAGTTTCGCTACTGGCCACCGGTTTTCCCTCGCGGAAGCGGCATCAGAGCGTGAACGTTCATTTCTTCCATCAGGCCTCGATGGTGACGCACGGCATGCGGCGCAGCGGATCGGCGGCGATCGACCTGGCCTACGTGGCCAGCGGAAGGCTGGAAGGCTTCTGGGAATTCGGACTGAATCCCTGGGATATCGCGGCCGGATTATTGCTCGTCCGGGAGGCCGGCGGCAGGACGACGGACATGCACGGCGGGCCCGCCGAATTGACCGGGCCGCACGTGGCTGTCTCCAATTCATTGATTCATGACGAGTTACTAGCGCTGTTCGGCGATGTGTTCGCGGGCCGCTACCGTTATCCGATGCCGCCCGTGACGGGTTAAACCTCTTTCGCTTCCTTTACTTATCGATTCCGAAGGTGATACGCTAAGCGATTGATAATGCGAACCGTCGACCTCATTCAGCGCAAGCGGAACGGCGAAGAGCTGTCGCCCGAAGAAATCACCTGGCTTGTCGAGAGCTACACTCGCGGCGAGATCCCCGATTACCAGGTCTCGGCCTTCCTGATGGCCGTCTATTTTCAGAGCATGACGGACGTCGAAGTGGGCGCCATGGTGGAATCCATGATTGCCTCCGGCGAACGTCTCGACCTCTCCTCCGTGCCGGGTCCGAAAGTGGACAAGCACTCCACTGGCGGCGTTGGTGACAAGACCAGCCTGATCTGCGCACCGCTGGCGGCGGCCGCGGGCGTAAAGGTACCGATGGTTTCGGGCCGCGCGCTGGGTCACACCGGCGGCACGCTGGACAAGCTGGAGTCGATCCCCGGTTTCCGCACCAACCTCACTGTCGACGAGTTTCGCGATGTGCTGGGCCGCGTCGGATTCGCCGTGATGGGCCAGAGTGAAGAGATCACCCCGGCCGACGGCAAGCTCTATTCGCTGCGTGATGCCACGGGCACGGTGGAGTCGATTCCGCTGATTGCCGCCTCGATCATGTCGAAGAAGCTGGCGGCGTCCCTGGACGGCCTGGTGCTCGACGTGAAGGTCGGCGCCGGCGCGTTCATGAAGCGTCAGGTCGACGCCCGCAAGCTGGCCCAGTTGATGACCACCATCGCCCGCCGCGCCGATCTGCGCGCGCAGGCGCTGATCACCGACATGAACCAGCCGCTGGGCTATGCCATCGGCAACGCGCTGGAAATCATGGAAGTGTCGCAGACGCTGCAGTTCTCCGGTCCCGACGATCTGACGAAGATCTCGCTGGAGCTGGCGGCGCGCATGATCTTCCTGGCCAAGATTACGGCGAGCATGGACGAAGCCCGCGACCTCGCGACAGCCAAGCTGCGTGACGGTTCCGGCTACGCCAAGTTCAAGGAGATGATTGCGGCGCAGGGCGGCAATCCTCAGGTTCTCGATCGCTTCGATCTGCTGCCGAACGCCACGGGCGCCATGGAGATCACGTCTCCGCGCGGCGGCTACATCTCGGCCATCGATGCGGAAGAGATCGGCATCGCCTCCGCCATGATCGGCGCGGGCCGCGATACGAAGGAAGACTCCATCGATCCGGCGGTCGGCGTGATCCTGGAAGTGAAGGTCGGCCAGAAGGTGGAAGCCGGCGGTGTTCTGTGCCGCCTGTACTTCACCAAGGAAGACCGCATCGGCGAAGCCGCGGAGCGCGTCGAGGATGCATTCCGCATCTCGTCCAGCGCGCCCGAGCCGCGTGAACTGATCCTCGAAGTCGTCAGCTAAGGAAGTTCGTTCAAGAGAGGGCCGGTCCCACAGGCCGGTGCGTTACCATGGACCGCTTTACGGGACTGCTGGGCCTGATCGCCATCCTGGCCCTCTGCTACTTGATTTCGACGGACCGGAAAGCCATTCAGCTCCGGTTGCTGTTGTGGGGCCTGGGCCTGCAGTTCAGCTTTGCCTTTCTGGTGCTGAAGACCGACATCGGCAAGCTCTTCCAGGCAGCCAGCGTGGCGGTAAACGCGCTGTTGGAATACGCCGAACAGGGCAGCAATTTTCTGTTTGGCCCATTAGGAATCAAAAGCGGCCCCTTTGGGGTCGTTTTTGCATTTCAGGTGCTGCCCATCGTCATCTTCATCGCCAGCCTGTTCTCGATCCTGTATTACTTCGGCGTGATGCAGGTGGTGATCAAGGCGATGGCGTGGGCGATGCACCGCGTGATGCGCTGCTCCGGCGCGGAATCGACCAACGTCGCGGCCAGCATCTTCATGGGCCAGACCGAGGCTCCGCTGACCATCCGGCCGTTCCTGGCGAACCTGACACCCTCTGAACTGTTCACGGTGATGACCTGCGGCATGGCACACGTTTCCGGCGCCGTGATGGCGGCGTATGTGAAGATCGCCGGGGTCGACATCAAGCACCTGTTGACGGCCGTGATCATGACCGCTCCGGCGACCCTGCTGCTGGCCAAGATGCTGGTGCCGGAGACCGGCCATCCTGAAACCGAAGGCGACGTGAAGGTCGAGATCGAGAAACCCGGCGTGAACGTGATCGATGCGGCGGCACGCGGCGCTGGTGACGGCCTGCAACTGGCGCTGAACATCGGCGGCATGCTCATTGCGTTCATCTCCCTCATCGCGCTGGTGAACGGCGGCATGAGCTGGCTGCACTCCATTGCCGGCTGGATTCCGGAGTCGCTGCAAAAGCTCTTCGGCATCATCTTCGCGCCGGTCGCCTGGCTGCTGGGCGTGAGCTGGAAAGATGCGGCCTCGGTGGGCGACATGCTGGGGACGCGCATGGTGCTGAACGAATTCATCGCCTTCCTGCGGCTGGGTGAACTGAAGAGCACGCTGGATCCTCGCTCGTTCGTCATCGCCACGTTCGCGTTGTGCGGCTTCGCGAACTTCAGCTCCATCGCGATTCAGATCGGCGGCATCGGGGCGCTGGCGCCCAGCCGCAAATCGGACCTGGCCCGCATGGGCCTGAAGGCCATGATGGCGGGCACGCTGGCGAACTTCATGTCGGCCTGCATCGCGGGAGTGCTGCTGTGATCCGCGAAGCAGCGGGTTTCCTGAAGACAAAGCTTGCGCAGTGGCCGGAGACGGCCGTGGTGCTGGGCAGCGCGCAGGCGGCCTTTGCCGATGCGCTGACAGACAAGGTAGAGATCGAGTACAAGGAAATTCCCCACTGGCCGGTGCCCACCGTGCAGGGCCATGCGGGCAAGCTGATTGTGGGCAAAATCGGCGCGACGCCGGTGACGGTGATGAGCGGTCGCGTGCACCTGTATGAGGGCTGGACTCCGCAGCAGGTCACCTTCGGCGTGCGTGTATTGGGTCTGCTGGGCCTGAAGAACCTGGTTCTGACGAACGCGGCGGGCGGCATCAATCCGGCCTATCACCGCGGCCTGCTGGTGGCGATCACGGATCACCTGAACCTGCAGGGTTCGAATCCGCTCACCGGACCAAATGAGGCGGAGCTGGGTCCGCGGTTCCCCGACATGTCGCATGCGTACAGTCCGGAACTGCTGGCCAGGCTGAAGGCCGTGGCGGCGCAGTCTGGCATCGAGCTGGGCGAGGGTGTCTACGCGGCCCTGCTGGGTCCGAATTTCGAGACGCCGGCGGAGATCCGTTATCTGCGCACGATCGGGGCCGATCTGGCGGGCATGTCGACTGTGCCTGAGACCATCGTGGCCAATCACATGGGCATCCGGGTTCTGGCGATCTCGACCGTGACGAACATGGCGGCGGGCATGCAGAAGGAGCTCAGTCACCAGGAAGTGCTGGAGACGGGCATCGCCTCGGCCGGCCAACTGATCACGCTGCTCACGAATCTGCTGAAATCGGAGTAGGGTCACTCTGGCATGGAACTGGACGCACTCAAAGAAGCCGCCTTGCAGGCGCGCCTGCGCGCCCACGCACCGTTCTCCAGCTTTCTGGTGGGCGCGGCGCTGGAGGCGCAGGACGGCCGGATCTTCGGCGGCTGCAATGTTGAAAACTCGTCTTACGGACTGACGATGTGCGCCGAGCGCACGGCGATTTTCCGGGCCGTGGCCGAAGGCGCCAAGCGCTTTACGCGCATTGCCGTGGTGGCCGATACGGAAAAGCTGACACCGCCCTGCGGCGCCTGCCGGCAGGTGCTGTGGGATCTGTGCGGCGACCTGGAAGTGATTCTGTTCAACCTGCAGGGCGTGACGGAGAGCTGCCGTTTGCGCGACCTGCTCCCGCGAGCCTTTGATGCGACTTTCCTCGATTAGCCTCTCTCTTCTCTTCTGTTCCCTGCTCTCCGCCGCGCCCGCCGATCTGATCATGTCGGCCGGCCGCGTGGTGACGATGAACGCGCAGCGCCAGGTGATCGTCAACGGCGCGGTGGCCATTGCCAAGGGCCGCATTCTGGCGGTGGGTCCCAAGGCCGAGATCGACCAGAAGTATCAGGCCGCGAAGCGGATCGACCGGCCGGACGCGATTCTGACACCGGGCCTCATCAACACCCACACGCATGCACCGATGTCGCTGCTGCGGGGCATCGCCGACGATATGGCGCTGCAGAAGTGGCTGGAGAAGTTTATCTTTCCGGCGGAAGGCAAGAACGTCAACGAGCAGTTCGTGCGTGTGGGCACGCGCCTGGCCGCCCTGGAAATGATGCTGGGCGGCACGACGACGTACGTCGACATGTACTACTTCGAAGACGCCATCGCCGAGGAGACGAAGAAGGCCGGGATGCGCGCCGTCCTGGGGCAGACCATCATCGGCTTCCCCGCTCCGGATTACAAGACTCCGGAACTGGCGCTGGCCGGGACCGAGAAGTTCCTCGAGCGTTTCAAAAACGACCCGCTGATTGTGCCGGCGGTGGCGCCGCACGCCATTTACACGAATTCGGCAGAGACGCTGAAGGCCGCCCGGGCGCTGGCCGACAAGTACAAGACGCTGCTGATCATTCACGTATCGGAGACGCAGAAGGAGAACTCCGACTGCGGGCGTGAACACAACAACATGACGCCCACCGCCTATCTGGAATCGCTGGGCGCGCTGGATGGGCGGACGCTGTTCGCGCATGCGGTGTGGACGCGGTCCAACGACATTCTCACCATGAAGCGGCACGCCATCGGCGTCGCCCACTGCCCGTCCAGCAACATGAAACTGGGCAGCGGGACCGCGAACGTCGTGGGGATGCTGCGCACGGGGATTCCGATCGGATTGGGCACCGACGGGCCGGCGGGCTCAAACAACGACTTCGACATGTTCGAGGAGATGGATCTGGCCTCGAAACTGGCCAAGGTCTCGGCGCAGGACCCGGTGGTGATGCCGGCCACGCAGACGTTCGCCATGGCGACCATCGGCGGAGCGGAAGCCCTGGGCATGCAGAAAGAGATCGGTTCGCTGGAGGCGGGCAAGCGGGCAGACCTGATCACCGTGTCCACCAGCGCTCCGAATGGCTGGCCGATGCACGATGTGTACTCGATGCTGGTCTACAGCCTGAAGGCGAGCGATGTGCAGGACGTAGTGATTGAAGGCAAACCCACGGTGGAGAATCGCAAGCCGCTGACCCTGAATCCGGTGGAGATCCGGCGCGAAGTGAAGCTGCTACGCGACAAGGTGGATGCGTCGCTGAAGTAAGAGCACCGGCGACGATGAAAGGGCCGCCCCGCGCAACAGCCGGGCGGCCCTTTTTGCATGGACGGTTGTGGCTTATTGCGCCGGGGTGGCCGGCGGCGGCGTGATCTTGACGGGCGGGATGCAGCGCAGGTACTCGTAGATGGCGCGCAGGTCGTAGTCGCTCATCTGCGCATAGGCCGGCCACGGCATCACCTGCAGCAGCGGACCCATCTGCGGGTGCAGATTGTCGTGGTCCATGCCGGTGCGCATGGTCATCAGGAACTCGTCGAAGGTCATGCCGGCCGGGCGGTTGAAGTTGTCGACTTCCGGCGTCAGGTTCCTGGAAGTGAAGGGGCCGAACTTCTGGCCGCCGCCGAGATACCCGGCCGCGTTCACGACCGCTTTCTCGCCCTTGAAGGGGTCGCCGCCGGTCGCGTAGGACGGGCTGGTATGACAGTCGTTGCACCCGCCGACGGCGTTGACGAGATAGCTGCCGTAGCCGATCACACTCGGATCCTTCCCCTCCAGGTCCAGCGGCACCGGCGTGATCTTCAAGCCCTGATTGGCGCGGGCCTGCTGATAAATAGTGTCGGGCGACTGTGCGGTCAGCCCGGCGGCGGCGATGAGTAGAATCGCCACGGCGGTCGCCGCGACTAGATGTTTCTTTGACATGATTGATGGGCTCCTCTGAACGGCTCAGTCTGCCGCACGGCGGGATACAGGCCGTGTTGCGCCGAAAAGTGGCGATGCGGCAGTCTGGCGGAAATGGTGTTTGTCGACTTCCCCAGTAGTCTCCAGCATTACAAATGCTTCATGTGGAGCTTCGGTCATGGTACGGCTATACCAATGGTCTGTCAAGGAGATTTGGCCGTCTGAGGGGATTGCCGTAGAGTGCCGCTGGAGGCTTGACAGAGCGCGTTAAAGTGTAAATAATTACACTATGACTCTCACAGACAGACAGCGTGAGATCTACGACTACATTGTCGCGTTCCGGCGGGAGAACGGCTGCTCGCCGTCGATCCCGGAGATTCAAAGGCATTTCGACATCAGAAGCCCGAATGGCGTGGCGGGTCACCTGGCCGCGCTGGAGGCCAAGGGTGTCATCCGGATGGCGGACCGCATCGGGTCGCGGCGCATTGAGGTCGTGGCCGAGAGGCAGGTGCCGTCGGAGTTGCTGCACGCGCTGCCGGTGTTCGGACACATTCCGGCCGGCCCGCCGCAGGAGTTCCAATCGACTTCCGCGGAGTCGACAGCGATCTTCGACGAGACGATGCTCGGCTTCAAGCCGAAAGAGGGCTGCTTCCTGTTGAAGGTCCGCGGGGAGTCGATGAAGGACGCGGGCATTCTGAATGGCGACATGGTGGTGATTGAGCCGACGCCTTCTCCGGCGGCGGGCCAGATTGTGGCGGCGCTGATTGACGGGGAGAGTACGCTGAAGCGGCTGGTGCGGGTGAAGGGCCGGTGGTTCCTAAAGGCGGAGAACGCGGACTTCCCGGAGCTGTACCCGAGGGCGGATCTGGTGGTGCAGGGGGTGGTGCGGACGGTGGTGCGGAAGCTGGGGTGAGCGGACGGGGTTGCGGATGCAGCCATAGCTTTCAGCGGTCAGCTCTCAGCTGTCAGCTTTTGAGTTTGTGTATTTATGAGCGATCCTCCCGCTGTTTCCTGACGTCGGTTTTGAGTCTGTGCGTTGGCGCGCCGCGGCGGACGGGGGGTCGAAGCTGAAAGCTGATAGCTGAGCGCTGAGAGCTTTCTTGAGAATGCTGATCGCTGAAAGCTTCTTCGAAAAAGCTGCCCGCTAACCGCGCTGCCCCCGCCGCTCACGACACCTCCCAGCCGGCGTCGATGCCCAGCACCTGGCCCGTAATCATCTGCGAGCCGGGTCCGAGGAGGAAGACCGCGGCTCGCGCTACTTCCTCGGCTTCGATGAATGAGCCGGAGAGCGGCTGCTTCGTCTTCAACATCTGGAGAATCCGCTCGTCCGTCTGCGCCCGCAGGCTCATTGGCGAACGGACGGCTCCCGGGGCGATCGCGTTGATGCGAATGCCGTGTGGCGCATAATAAGCCGCCATCGACTTCGTCATGGAGATCACCGCACCCTTGGCCGCCGCATAAGCGTGCGTGTCGAAATGACGATGCTCCGGCGAATAGGCGGCTACCGAGGTCATGTTCAGAATAGCGCCCTGGCCTCGCGGCAGCATGCGGCGCAGCACGGTTCTCGAGACATGGAACATCGTCTTGAGGTTCATGTCGAAGGTGCGTTCCCAGCCGCTGTCGGTGATGAGATGCAGCGGGCCGTCGCCGAACTTGCGGCCGCTCATGCCCGCTACATTGAAGAGCGCGTCGATGGGCCCGAGTTCGCTGATGCAGCGCGCCACCGCCTTTTCCGCTTCGGCGGTGACGGAAAGATCGCCACAGTGGAAACCGCCGCAGCACTCGGCGGCGAGTTGCCGGCAGTCGGATTCCTCCAAGCCGCAAACAAAGACCTTCGCGCCGTAGATGGCGGCCAGGCGCGCCGTAGCCGCACCCATGCCGCTGGCGCCTGTAATGAGCCAGACCTGGCCGTCGAGTACCACCTTGTGCCTCACTTCCCGCGCGGACTAATACTTTACTTTGACCCAACGTTTGGAGGCCATGGACTGATAGCCGGCATCCAGCACGCAGTTGACCGCGTAGCCGTCCGCGTAGGTCTCCCTCGGCTCGACTCCCTCCCGGACGCATTCCACGAAGTGGCGCATCTCGGCCTGATAGCCGTAAGTGAACGCCTCTTCCGGCAGCGGCCGAGTCCAGCCGAAATCGATGTCGGCCTTCTCCACCACATAGCCGGCCGGCTGGGAGACAAACGAGGAGATGGGCGTGCCGCGGGTGACATCGGTGAAGATCGACCCTTCGCTGCCGTGGATCTCGTTGCGCAGGTCCAGTCCGCCTTTGCAGGTCCAGCTGAGCTCGCAGTGGGCGATGCCGCCGGAGCTGAACTTCAGCACCAGCAGGGCGTTGTCTTCACCCTTGGTCTTCTTGTGATGGACCAGCGTGTCGCCCCAGGCCATGACTTCGACAATCGCGTTGTCCTTGCCGTGGAAGTAGCGGGCGGCCTCGATGCAGTGGCAGGCGAGGTCGTTCATGGCTCCGCCGCCGGTGCGCTCGATGTCCCAGAAATGCGCGCTGTGCGGACCTGAGTGGGATTCGCGGGAACGAACCCACAGCACCTTGCCGATGCCGCCGCTCTCGATAGTCTGGCGGGCCTTCACGACGGCCGGGGCGAAGACCTCGGTCTCGGCGTAGCCGTGCATCTTCCCTGCCTCGACGGCGGCCTTCAGCATGCGGCCCGCTTCGTCCGGCGTACGCGCCAGCGGCTTGGTGCAGACCTGGTTGCGGCCCGCCTGCGACAGCAGCACCGACACCGGCATGTGGGCGTCGTTGGGCAAGGCGATGATGTAGAGGTCGATGTCGTCGCGCTCGATGAGCTTGGCCAGATTGGTGGTGTGCTCCGGGATACTCCACGCCGTGGCGAACTTCTTCGCGCGCTTTTTGTCGAGCGAGAAGTTGACGACCACCTCCTGGCCGTTGACGTTGGCCAGGCCCTGCATGTAGAAGTCCGCCACGAAACCAGAGCCCAACATGGCGATGCGAACGGTTTTTGGCATGGGTCACTCGCTCCTTATTCGAAACAGATGGCCTGGTGGCCGATGACCTTGTCCACGCGGCAAACCGCATAGCCATTCTCGAAACGGAACGGGAGGGGTTTGTTCTGGGGCACGAGGGTCACTTTTCCGGGCGGCGCGGCCAGGCGGAGCCGGATCTCCTGGTCCAGCAGAAGTCCGGGTTCCTCAATGATATCGATGTCGGGCGCACGGCGTGTCATGGGGTAGTGGAGCAGGTGCACGATGCGCCGCTTGGATTCCGGCTGCTCCAGCAGGGTGATCTGGGCGGTGGAGGGGAGTTTGGGCGCGCTGAGCACGGGCTGAGGCAGCAGGCGCCGCAACAGGTCGCCCACAACGAGCTTATAGGCGCCGACGCCGTCCAGCGCATAGCTGCGGAAGATGGGGTTGGCGATGTAGCAGACTTTGCTGTTCAACGTGATGAGAGGCTCCTCGGTGCGCTGGCCGAGAGGCGTTTGTTTGTGGGAGCTGAAATGCTCCGGCGCGCGGTCGAAGTACGGGTGTCCGTACGTCGCCAGCACCTCGGTGCCTTCGTCGACCGCGACGGAATGGCCGGGCTGGTAGAGGTAGTAGGCGCTCTCTTCCAGCGAGGGGAAGGCGCCCGGCTTGGCCAGCATGTACTCGCCGCGGAACTTCGCCTTGCCCTGATAGCGGATGCCGAGCGGCTTCCAGTAGAACCAGTACATGCGCGGGTCCAG
Source organism: Paludibaculum sp. (assembly GCA_049841055.1). GTDB lineage: Bacteria > Acidobacteriota > Terriglobia > Bryobacterales > Bryobacteraceae > Paludibaculum. The sequence goes on from JASGIE010000204.1 coordinate 42,355, forward strand.
CAGGCTTTCGGCCGAGGCGAGGACACTGCCTCCGGCGGCAACGAATTCGTCGAGCTTGGCCAGCAGTTCCTTCGAAGGACGGATCTCGTCGGGCAGGATCAGGAGTTTGTAGCGGCGGAAGTCCTCGGCCAGGTCGAGCACATTGAACTGCTGATGGAGTTCCACCAGCATGTTGGTGAAGCCCTGATCGGAGGGCGTGATCTTCTGCGTGGTTTCCGTGTTGAAGACGGCGGTGGAGACGACGCCGATGTCGGCCACGGCCTTGGCGCCACGGGTCCAGGGCTCCAGCGCTTCCACTTTCGTGTAGGTCTTGCCGATGCGGGCGTAGGTCGTCTTGTCGAGGCGGCCGCGCGGGTGCAACTGGTCGCCGACGCAGGCCTTGGCGCCGTTGGCAAGGAAGTTCAGGCATTCGAAGTCGAGCGCGGCCTGGTTCTTGAGACCGCCGAAATCGCCCCAGCTCTTGTGGAAGCGGCCGGTCATGCCCACCATGTCCTTGCCGAGCGTGCGCATGTAGCGGACCCGCTGCTGGAAGTGGGTGTAGCCCCAGCCGCCGGTGGGCAGCGACTCGATCTCGATGTGCGAGTAGTAGTCGAGCTCGTCGCGTACGCCCACCACCAGGCGGCTGTTGTAGAACGTGAGTCCGTTGGGAAACCGCTTGTGGACGACCTTGTTCAGACCCTCCTCCACGCGCTTGGCCACCAGCTTGTTGTGAACGCGGATGGACTCGGGATCGTCCTTGAGGCCGAGCTCTTTGCGATCGGCCGTGCACCAGTGGCAGAAGCAGCCGTCCGGGTGCTGTTTGAGGATGTCGAACCAGGCGCCGTCGGTGTCGTACTTCGTGACGAGCTCTTCGTTCTCCGCCAGCACCTGGTCGAGGTATGGGGTGTTCATGCAGATCCACGGCCAGGCGTCGGTGGGCGGGCCGCCGATGTTCTGTCCGTCGCGCGTGACCACCATCCAGTCGGGGTGCTTGCGGGACGTGGCCACGTCCCAGACCAGCGAGTAGTAGTAGAGGACGTGAATGCCGGCGGCCCGGCAGGCGGCGACCATCTGGCCCAGCAGGTCGATCTTCAGGGCCGGGTGCCGCATCGCGATGGACGTATCGTAATAGGCCAGCCCGTGATGACACTTTGCGAAGACGTTGATCGAGTTGACGTGCGCCGCTTTGAGGGTGGCGGCGAACTCGCGGGCATCGAAGTCGGCGGCGACGTCGGGGATGAGTTCGCTGGTATGGAAGTCGAGGTGGACCTGGCGGAACGGGAGTTCGGAGTGGGCCGAAGCGGGCGCGGCGGCGAGTCCGGCGGCGGCGCTGGTGAGCAGAAACTCACGCCGGTACAAGAAAGGCATGCGGGCATGGTATCGAAGCCGCGAGGGCAAGCCAAGTGCCGCATGCGAGAGAATGGAACTGGATGGATGCGATCTCGCGGGCGGACCGCCGCAAGCGCACGGCGGCTGTCGTGTTTGCGGGCTTCTGCGCCTTTCTCGACCTCTACGCGCCACAGCCACTGCTGCCGATGCTCGCGCGGCATTTCCAGATCTCGGCCGCTGGTGCGGGTCTGGTGGTGAGCGCCGCCACCATCGCTGTGGCGTTGGCCGCGCCTTTTGTCGGACTTATCGCGGATCGTCATGGCCGCAAGCAGGTGATCGTCCCCGCGACGCTGCTGCTGGTGATTCCCACCCTGATGGCCGCGCTGGCGCAGAACCTGGGACAGTTGCTGTTCTGGCGGTTCCTGCAGGGTGTGCTGACGCCGGGCATCTTCGCGGTGACCATTGCCTATATCAACGAAGAGTGGAAGTCGAATGTCGGCGCGGCCATGGCGGCTTATGTCACGGGTACGGTGCTGGGCGGCTTCACCGGGCGGACGCTGGCCGCTCTCGTGGCGACCGTCACTTCCTGGCAGTGGGCCTTTGTGTGGCTGGCCGTCCTCAATCTGGCTGGAGGACTTGCGATCAAAGCCTGGATGCCCGAGGGCAAACGCTTCCGGCCGGTCACCCAGGAAGGCGGCCACGCGGCGCAGATCCTGCGGCACATGCGGAATCCGCAACTGCTCGCGACCTATGCAGCGGGCTTCTGTGTGCTCTTCTCGATGGTCGCGCTGTTCACTTATGTGAATTTCCACCTGGAGGCCGCGCCTTACAATCTGTCGACGGCCGCGCTCGGGTTCCTGTTCACGGTTTATCTGGTGGGTGCGGTGATCACGCCCATCGCCGGACGCTGGATCGACCGGTTGGGCCACCGGGCTGCGCTGAGCGGCGCGCTGAGTCTGAGCCTGGCCGGTACGGCGCTCACGCTGCTGGCTCCGCTCTCCGCGGTGATCGCCGGTCTGGCCTTCTGCTGCACGGGGGTGTTTATCGCACAGTCGGCGGCCAGCAGCTACATCGGCAAGGTGACACGCGAAGGAAGGGCCGCGGCTGTCGGCCTGTATGTCACCTTTTATTACGCGGGTGGTAGCGCTGGAGCGGTCCTACCCGGGGCATTGTGGTCCCGCTGGGGCTGGCCCGCCTGTGTAGCGCTGATCGCGCTGGTTCAGGCGCTCACCATCGGACTGGCGCTGGTCTTCTGGCGTCCGGTGGCGGCTGTGGAACCCCTGGAAGCGGCGGTTACGGTCGAGCGCGGATCCCTGTAAAGATTTGTAAGCGTTTCCGGAAGTCCTCCGGCTGCCGCACGCTTGGGTATAGGATAAATGCCGATGAAGCCCCTAGCCGTGCTCACACTCCTCGCCTTCCCTTGCCTGGCCGCCGATCTTACCGGCAGTTGGGTCGCCCAACGCCAGGGTCCGGGCGGACGCGTGATGGAAACTCAACTCACTTTCAAACAGGAGGGCTCGACCTTCAGCGGCTCGATGCTCTCGTCGATGGGCGAGCAGAAGATCCTGAACGGAAAGATCGAGGGCGATGCGTTCTCGTTCGAGGTCGTCCAGAACATGATGGGCCAGGAACGGCGGGTGAAGTGGGAGGGCAAGTTCGAGGGCGAGCAAATCAAGCTGACGATGAACATGCCGGCCATGGGACCCGGCGGTCCAGGTGGTCCGGGTGGTCCACCGCCCGGCGGTGCGGCCGGACCGGGTGGTGGTCCAGGCGGCGGCTTCCGCGGTATGCGCGAGATGACCGCAAAACGCGGCGAAAGCGAGGCCCTCAAGAAGGAACTGGCGGCGGAAGCGAAGCGGCCGAAGCCGGTGCTGCCGGAACGGAAGACGCTGCCTCCGAACGGTCTGGCCCTGACTCCGCCGATGGGCTGGAACAGCTGGAACAAGTTCCATGCCGCCATCAGCGACAAGTTGATCCGCGAAGTGGCCGACGCCCTAGTCTCCAGCGGGCTGCGCAACGCCGGCTATGTCTACCTGACGATCGACGACGGCTGGATCGCGGGGCGTGACGAGTCCGGCAAGCCCAAGCCGAATGAACGGTTTCCTGACATGAAGGCGCTGGGCGACTACGTCCACTCCAAGGGACTGAAGTTCGGCATCTACTCCTCGCCCGGGTCGCGCACCTGCCAGCAACTGGAGGGCAGCCTCGGCTACGAAGCCATTGACGCCAAGGTCTACGCCTCGTGGGGTGTCGATTACCTGAAGTACGACTGGTGCGGCGCCGCGCGGGCGTTCACCGTCGATCAGCAGCCGGTCGTGTACCAGATGATGGCGCAGGAGTTGCGCGCCACCGGCCGGCCGATTCTCTACAGCATCAGCCAGTATGGGCAGGGGGCGGTGCTGGACTGGGGGTCCACCATCGGAGCGAACATGTGGCGGACCACGGGCGACATCCGCGATACCTATGAATCGATGGCGCAGATCGGATTTGGCCAGAACGGCAAGGAGAAGTCGGCGGGGCCGGGCCATTGGAACGATCCGGACATGCTGGAGATTGGCAATGGCGGTCTGAATCCGGACGAAAGCCGGACGCATATGAGCCTGTGGGCGATTCTGGCGGCTCCGCTGATCGCTGGCAACGACGTCCGTAGTATGGACAAGGATACGGTGGAGGTTCTGACGAACCGCGACGTGCTTGCCGTCAGCCAGGATCCGTCGGGCAAGCAGGGCTACCGCCTGCAGCAGAATGGCGATATCGATGTTTGGGTTCGTCCGCTCAAAGGCGGAGAGTGGGCCGTGGGCCTGTTCAACCGCGGCAAGGCACCCGCCACAGCGTCCATCACCTGGCAGGCGCTGGGGGTGAAGGGGACACCCAAAGTACGCGATCTTTGGACGCATGCCGAGGTTCCAGCGACAGCGGAGGACTACACGGCGACGGTGGCGGCTCACGGTGTGGCGCTGCTGCGGGTCAGGCCGTGATGGCCTGAACGGGACAGGCTGTCGCACGAAACGGGACAACTTGTCCCCTTTCGCCCTGGCCTTCCGGTGAAGCCATTGAAAACACATGGCTTTCTCTTTGGCAACCCTCTTGCTTATATATAGTCGGAATACGTAAGCGAAGCGGCGGTCGTAGCAGCCTCCGGTTCGACCGTTCAAATTCTCCAAAAACAAGCGATCCTGATCCTCGCGGGCCGCCCAACACTCCACGGCGGCCCCCTTTTTTTGCCTACAAGCGTAAAGATTCCCCTTGCACCCAAAAGCGGACCTGACGCGTCTATCAGTTAGAGCGATCTGACGGGCCGGGCCTGATATACTTCCTATCAGGGAGATTGCACCCGGCCGGAAGTACCCGGAGGGGCTACAACACATGAGCAACGGATTCAAGTACTCGGTGGTCAGCGTGTCCACCGTGCTGGTGGCACTGCTGCTGATCGGGGCTGTCCTGGGCCAGAGCCCGGAAACCAATCCCGCGGACCCCTACCGCCATCTGAATGTGTTCACCGAGGTATTTGCCAAGGTGAAGGCGGACTACGTGGAAGAGCCCGACATGAAGAATGTCACCCTGGGCGCCGTGAATGGTCTGCTGGTTTCCCTCGATCCGTTCGCCAGCTACTTGAACGCCGAGCAGTACAAACAATATCTGAAGGTGAAGTCGACTCCGAAGGCCGACATCGGCCTCGTACTCAGCCGCAAGTACGGCTACGAACTCGGCGTGGTTGACGCGATCCCCGGTTCGCCCGCCGACAAGGCCGGCCTCTCCACCGGCGACATCCTGGAAGCGATCAACGGCATCTCGACGCGCGACATGCCTTTGGCTTACGCCGATGTGCTGCTGCACGGCGAGACGGGCTCCACCATCGAGCTGACGGTTCTGCGGCTGCGCAAGCCCGAACCCACCAAGATCACCCTGACCCGCGCCCAGGTACAGGCGCCGCCGCTCGTCTCGAAGATGCTCGATAAGGAAGTCGGCTACGTCAGTGTGGAGGACCTCGGCAAGGGCAAGACCCAGTCGGTGCAGACGGCCATCGCCGCTCTGGAGAAGCAGGGCGCCAAGAAAATGATTCTGGATCTGCGCCACTCGGCGGTGAACGTCCCCGAAGAAGGCGTCACCCTGGCCAACCTCTTCCTGGAAAAGGGCACCATCGGTTCGCTCAGCGGACAGAAGGTCCCCAAGCAGACCTATCAGGCCGATCCGGCCAAGGCTTCCTACAAAGGACCGCTGGTGGTGCTGACCAACCGCGGTACGTCCGGAGCGGCCGAGATTGTGGCGGCTGCCCTGCTCGACAACAAGCGCGCCTCGGTCGTGGGTGAGCGCACGTACGGCGATGCCGCGATGCGCAAGGCCGTCACGACGGAAGACGGTGGCGCGGTGCTGCTGGCCGTCGCGAAGTATTACTCACCGGGCGGCAAGGCCATCCAGGACAATTCGGTGGTCCCGAACTACCCGGTGACCGATACCGAACCCGACGCCGTGACGGACGACGATGACGCGACGCCCGCCCCGAATACCCCGAAGGAACCCAAGTCCAACGAAGACGCCATTCTCAAGAAGGCGTTGGAGGTGGTGAACGGCAAGGTCCAGGCTTCGAACACGGTCGACGTGAAGCCGGGCGATGCCAGCGTGATGCGCCCGCTCAACATCCCGGCGCCCAAGAATTAATTGCCATGCCATTGTACGAATACAAGTGTGATCGCTGCCACGAGACAATTGAAGTTCTGCAGAAGTTCTCCGATGCCCCGCTGACCGTCCATGATGGTTGCGGCGGGGCTGTGGCCCGTCTGATCTCCCCGTCGGCGCTGCAGTTCAAGGGCAGCGGCTTCTACATCACGGATTATTCCAAGTCCAAGTCTTCGGGCAGCAGCTCCTCCAACGGCAAGAGCTCGAGCAGCAAGGAATCTTCGTCCGGCAGTTCCGACTCCTCGTCCGCCAAGACGGAATCGACAGCGAAGCCCGCGGCCAGTGAATCCAGCAAGTAGGGCCGGCGCCCACCGGTTTGTTGCCTTCGATCGCGACGGCACCCTCATCGCGGAGAAGAACTACCTCTCTGACCCTGATCAAATCGAACTGCTCCCGGGAGCCCGCCAGGCCGTGGACCGTCTGCGCGCCGCCGGCTACGGGCTGATTGTGATCACGAACCAGTCGGGTGTCGGGCGCGGGTACTTCGGCATGGACGAAGTGCGTGCCATGAACCAGAGGCTGGAGGAGTTGCTGGGTTCGTTTGACGGGATCTACGTCTGCCCGCACGCCCCCGCCGATCAGTGCGACTGCCGCAAACCGAAGCCAACGCTGTTGCTGCGGGCCGCGGCCGAGCATGGGTTCGATCCGGCGGAGAGTGTCGTGATCGGAGACAAGGACGTCGACGTGAGTCTCGGGCAGAATGCAGGCGGACGCGGCATCCTCGTCACGACAGGCTATGGAGCGAAGCATCTGGCGGAGGGACGGACGAAGCCGGACTTCACGGCGGAGACGCTGGAGCAGGCGGTGGATTGGATTCTCAGCAGAAAACAATGCGAACGCGAAAATGAGCGCTAACGACCGCCGCATGCGATGGCCGTGACGAGGTTAGCGCAGCTTAATCGACGCGACGGAATTTCGCGCTAGCGTCCCGCCAGACGTACAAACCCGGCTTGTCCTCACCTTTCGCAAATGCGATGAGAATCTGTTTGACATGGTCTGCGGAAAGGACCTCGTTCTCTCGCACAGTCACTTCAGCGCCGTTCGTTTCGATCTTGACTGTGCGCTCACTGATTCTCGGCGGCATTCCGGCCACCCAATGGCTGAAGTCGGTGCCAGAATACTGACGCCATTCAGCGGTAAACCTCCCCTCTCCCGCCGTCTGGCAATAGTCGTCGCCCGTGCCTTCCATGATGAGAAATCCAGGTCCACCCCGAGGAGTTCAAGTTGTCCACGGCCAGGCAGATCTGCTGTGGAGTCGGGGCTGCCATGGCCGCCTCGTTCTCTGGAGTCAGCGTGATGCCGGTCAGACCGAGGATCTCGCGGTCGTGTGGAAAGGAGAAGGGTTCGCCGAATTCAACACCACCGGCCTCCCGTCTCGAATAGGGCTTGAATCGCGCCGCTGTGCTTCCGTCCGCATGCTCCAGGCAGCATCGAATCCCTTCCTGTTCCACTTTGCCTGGCCGGTGCAGAATCGTGTCGGCGCAGAATGCGACTGCTCTGATCGGCCGCGAAGACGAGATCTCCTTCATCAGGAATTTCAATGCCTCGAGCTGATCGCGAAAATCCAGAACAAGTTCCACATCGGCCGCATAAATCTGAGTCTGTCCCTTCTCTTCGAGCACGGCGCAGACCGGAGGGAATGCTCCCCCGGATTCGAGCCCAGCCTCCGCGACCGTAAACAGCTTCTGACATAAATCATCCAACTCCACCTGCGACATGGCTTGATTCTACCAATGCACCCTGTTTAAAACGCCGCTTGCCTGCGCCTGAGGCAGGCAGGCCTAGCGGCGATGATTACCGCGGAGTGCGGACATGGCTTCATCTGCGCGATCATCTTGGCATGTCCAAGATCGTTCGCTACGAGTTCATGGGGAGTTGGCTCTTCTTCTGGGCGCTCTGCATCACGGTCATCGGAATCCCCCTGGGGATCCTCTATCTCATCAGCGGCCTGCTCAAGGTGGAACACGAGATGGAAGATCCCGAACGGTTCATCGCCGACTTTCGCAGTGGACGCCTGGGGCAGAAGACTCTGAACAAAAAGGGCGCGAAGTTACGCATTCAGGCAGCCCTGGAGATGCTGACGAAGGTGGATTGAAGCGTCGTCACATCCACCTGCAGTTCCCAGACCTTGCCGGACTCATCCAGAATCTGCGGCAGGTGTTCCGCCACAGCCGAGACGCCGGGCCGAAGCTCGCTATCCAATGCCGCAACCAGCAATCGGATCAATCGGTCTGTTGAAGGGCCGATGCGGTCCTCGCCCGACTCCCATTTCGAGATCTTCGTCTTGTCCGTATGCAGGTAGCGACCCAACTGTTCGCCGTTCAGACCAAGGTGCTTCCGCAGGAAGCGCAACTGCTTACCGGTCAGCCGGGCGGGGCTGTTTGCGAGCGCCAGGGCAATGGCACGATGGATCTTCTCAATGCGTGGAATGATCACGTCCGACTCACCGCAGTGATGGCACTCCGCCACCTTCACGCCCTGAAGATAGAGATTGGAGATGCCGCTCTCAACATAGCGGTAGCGGGCGAGTGCCGGTTCCGCGGGTTCACCGCAATTCGTGCAAGTGTGAACACTCTCGTTGCTCATGCGGCCCTCCTGAAAACGGTGTCCAGCAACTCGTTCCCGAAATGCCGGGATAAATGGCGGCGCCGGCTTCGAGGCCCAATTCAGCTTGGCTTTGGCTCCAGCCCCGCTCAGCAGTTCATCATACACCTGTTGGCATATTACCAACATGCCACAAGGATACATCTAGCAGACGTAGACGGGTCGTTCTGCACGGTCTTCGCTGCAGTTCGCAGTCTCAAACCGCCTCGAACTGGCGGCTTTCTATGCACCTCCGCGGGCGGGGTCTGGGCACCCCGCGCGGACCAGGGGTCCGCCGTCCCGTTGTTGGGGACTTCCGCGATACCGAGAGAAGCGGCTGGATTCCGGAGTGTGGAGCTGACAGCTGAGCGCTGATCGCTGAATGCTCAGCGGTGACCGCTGATCGCTGAAAGCTCCAGCGCTACGGCTCCAGAAACATCTCCCCCATCACCTTGTCCCAGTTCGCGCCCGGCTGCGCCTTGCTGAGATCCTCCATCAACACGCCGCCATCCGCCAGGGACGGACCTGTCGATTCCGGCGACAGCAGCATCTGCAACCGGTCCAGTTCATCCCGCAGCCAGCCACTCACCTCGTGCCCGTGCAGCAGGTGGCGCAGATCCGTGGGCTTGTTGGCGGTGGGCCGCATCCGCAGATACCAGCCCTTGTCCGGCCCGCCCGTCTCGACGACTTCGCCTTCGATCGGCGCCAAGACGCGGAACGGCACGCCATTGCGGTCGCCGCGCCAGGCCACTCCGTTGTTCTCCAGATGGGTGCCCGGCGCCGGAAGTTCGACATGATCCGGCGGTCCGATCAGCCGGCGGCCCAGATCGTCGAGGCCCACCATCAACGTACCGTTCGCCTCGGGGCGCACCCAGGCATGACCACGGTGGTAGTAGTTCTCGGCCGGGAAATCCAGCCCGTAGGTCTCCACCGGCACCGTCTCCTCGACCACAGGCGCCAGCGCGACAAACTTCGGATGCGTCACGCAATCACGGCATTCGAAGGCGTTCGGGCAAAGGCGGGATTGCGTCTCGCCGGAGAGCATATGACGGCAGCGGCGCTCACGGTCGCTCAGGTCGTGGAAGTCGCTTTGCCAGCGGATCCCGGCTCGCGGTGGAGCCTCGCATCCCGCCAGCTCCTGTAGGCAGCCACGATCGCCGTGGTGAGGATCACCAGGCCCACCGTGCAGAAGATGGAGACGAACAGGATGTGTCCGAACGTCCAGTGAAATCCATTAACTCCGGGAAACATATTCCAACTCCTCTGTTTCAACAGGCGCGGTCAGGTGCTTTTCATCGGGGAAAAGCGGCAGATAGCGGAACGAGAACGCATACACGAGAACCCCATAGGCAAGCACGGCGCCAAATACGCCGAACTCCTGCCAGCTCGGGAAGTAGGACAGGAACTCGTCGAACGGCAGTGTCGGCAGCGCCAGCGTCTGGATGGTCAGCACGAAGCGGTTCAGAGAAACGCCACAGCAGGCGAGAATCGCCGCGCCGGTGAGCACCACCGGCTTGGCCCGCATTCTCGACGACAGCAGCAGCATCGCCGGCACCAGCCCCAACAGCACAATCTCGGCAAAGAGGATCCACGTGCCGAACGGCTTAAAGGTATAAAACTCGAACGGGGTAAAGCCGGCCTCCTGGGAGGTCCTGTTCAGCCAGATCAGTGTGTCGATACTCTTCAACGCGACGTACACGGTAAGCAGAACGCCGGACGTCTTGCCGAGCATCTGGTACACGCCGCCGCGCACCAGCGGCTTACGGCTGAGCTTCTCCGCCAGCTTGGTGGTGAGCAGGATGAAGCTCGGTCCGGCCGCGATGGCGGAAAGAATGAACAGGAAGAAGGTCGACGGCCAGATGGCGAAGCCTTCGCGATAGGCGAACGGCCGTCCGCGCAGCACGCCGTACAGACCGCCCAGCGAGCCCTGGTGGAAGAAGGACAACAGCGTGCCAACCGCCGCCAGCACGGGGATCACCTTGTGCAGCTCGAATTCAAAGACCAGGAAGGACGGCACCTGCTTCAGCTTGCGATTCTTCAGCAGAATCGGAATGTATTCGACCGCCAGCACCGTGAGGTAGCAGGTGATGCAGAACGACACCTCGGTGAGCATCGAATGCACATTGGGATGCCAGAAGGTGAACCAGGCGCGCAGAGGTTGCCCTACATCAACAGCCAGCGCCACCATCGCGCCGCTGTAGCAGACGAAGCCGATGATCACCGCGCTGTTGATGACGGATTTCAGCGCCTTCCACTTCATGAGGTAGAGGAGGAAGCCGGTGAAGAAGGCCCCCGCGCCAAGGGCGATCACCGTGAGGTCCAGGAAGATCCACAGACCGAAGGCGAACCGGTTGTCCATGTTGGTCTGGTTCAGGCCAAACCGAAGGCACAGATAGATGGAGTAGGCGCCAAAGGCCAGGAGGAGGAGCCAGGGCGCGATGCGCAGCGCAAAGCCCTGCAGGGAGCAACGCTCCAATCCGCGTGGAATCAGATTGCGGTCGTGGAAGCTAGGCATGGGCTTGCTCCTTTGCGTTGCGCTCCGCCAGACTGCGGACCCAGGGGCGGCTGGAATGGTAGTGGACCTTGGGATGAGTGCCGAGCTTGGCCAGCAGTTGGAACGTGCCTTCCGCATGGGCCAACTTGTGGGCTTCCGTTGTGGGATCGTCCAGATCGCCCAGGACCATTGCGCCCGTGGGGCAGGCCTCCACGCAGGCGGAAACATAGGTTGCCGGCGCGGGCTGCCCGTCGGCTGTCGCCTGATCCTCGGCGGCGTGCAGACGGGAAGCACACAGGTTGCACTTCTCGACAACGCCGCGAGAGCGGGGCGATACGGTGGGATTCAACGTCGCCTCCATGCCCACCGGCCATTGCGGGTCCCACCAGTTGAAGTAGCGCGCATGATACGGACAGGCCGTCATGCAGTAACGGCAGCCCAGGCAGCGCTGCGGCATCTGCGTCACGATTCCCGTGGCTTCGTCCAACTCCACGGCCTGCTGCGGGCAGACCGATTCGCAGGGCGGTTCGCTGCAGTGCATGCACATCAGCGGCAGGAACGCGGTCTGGCGCCGGTCGGCCGGAGCGCCATTGTGGACGGGATAGACCCGCATCGGCGTGATGCCCGTGCGGTCGGTCGCCTTCTCGGGAGCCGGCGCCACATTGTTCTCCGCCGCGCACGCCACCATGCAGGCGCCGCAGCCCGTGCAGAGGTCGATGTCCACGACCATCCCGTAACGGCGGTGTTTCTTCGTCACAGCCATGTCAGATCTCCCTCGTCGAACGGAGCGTGGACTCCTGATAGATCTTCGTCGCCAGCGGTGGCATCACGGCGGCTGTCCAGTTGCTGCTCCGGACAGCCGCCGCTTTGGCCGGCATGGCCGGCACGGTGCACTTCAGCACCCTGGGGGCGGCCACGTCATCCTGCCAGCAACCGCCCTGCTGCAGAGCTTCCTGCAGTTTGGCGGCGTCTTTGAACTCACTCACGGCGGTGCTGCTGCCGGCAGCCGGATCGAAGATGGATCCGCGCTTCGCCGCAAGAATCGCCTCCACGCGCTTCTTCTGCTCCGTTGTGTACTCGTCCTCCGCCCAGCCCGCCAGGCGTCCAAGAAACGCATGGGCCGGAGCGACACCCTGCGGCGGCGGCAGCAGTGCCTGCGCCACGGAGTACGAAGCAGCGACTGCGTCGAAAGGCTCCGCTGCGTCGTCCGCCGTCTCCAGGTTCGCCGGCACGGGAATCACACACGGAGCATGATTCGCCAGCCCGGCCGCATAGGCGGAGAAGCAGACGAGAAAGCCGGTGGGACTCAGCTTCTTCTTCAGCGCGTCCCAAGGCGCCGCGTTATCCTCAACGAACAGCAGCTCCAGAGATCCGTTCGGGAACGCTTTCCAGTGGGACACCCGGCTGAGCGGCCGGATTGCGGCGCGCCACATATCCGCCCTGACGTCCCACGCTCTGTAGTTGAACGTTCAACGCCGCCACCGCCGGATCGTCGCCCAGCGCCAGCGCTGGAGTGGAGGCGGAGAGTTCCCGGGCCGTATCCTGAATCAACGCGGCGGATAACCCCGTTGCCTTCGACCCCTCTTCCGCCGTGATCGTCCCAGCCAGTGCCTGTGCCAGCGCCGGCTCCGACCCCGGCTGGATCAGCAGCCAGCGATCGGCTAGCCCCGCCGTCGTCGTTGCCACCGAGTCCACCTGAATCAGACGGAAACTCTTTTTCTTCCAGGCGGAGAGCACGCGGCCCGGAGTCGCCCAGCCATCCAGCACCGGCACACCAAAGCTGAGGATGGTCTTCGTATTCTCGATATCGATGCCCAGCGGATCGGCCGACCCGCTCCACTGCCGCAGCAGTTGTCCCGCGCCTTCGCCAACCCGGCCCACCGTGAGGTAGCGGTCGCTGCCGTTGGCCTGCAGGAAACGCCGGTACAACGAGGAAGCGGTCCGTCCGGGCCGCGCATCTAGAAAGGCCACGTTCGTCCCGGCGCGCTTCAGTTCGGCGGCGACGGCCGCCTGCGCCTTCTCCATCGTCACTGCCTGACCGCGCAACAGCGGCTGCTTCAGGCGGGCCGGATGCCACGGCAACTGGTGCGAACCAAAGGCCAGCGCGCAGAGGCCGCCGCGGCTCACCGGATGAGCGGTGACAGGGGCAATGCCCACCGGCTTGCCGGCGATGCAGCGCACTTTCAAGCCGCATGATGCCGGGCACAACGTGCACGCCGTGAATTTCGTACTCGGCTCACCGCGGGCCGGAGTCGGGATCCATGGCCAGTTCTGCGTCCAGATGGCGGAATCGTCCAGCAGTTTCCAGGGAAGCGGGGTGAAGGGCAGAGCCACGACGGCGCCGGCACCCAGAGTGATGAGATCTCGTCTGGTGGGTTTCATGGCAGGCTCCTATTGATGGCACCCGAGGCAGCCGGCGGATACGCCGCGCTGGGCATGGCAGCTCTCACAGTCGGACATCTTCATGCCTTCGTCGGGACGGATGTTCACGCGCAGCATCTTCGCGCCCCAGATGCGGCGGCTGTAGCCGCTGATGCGGTTCTCTTCATATGGCGGCAGGCTCGACGACTTGCCGTGATCGCCATGGCAGGTCTCGCACTTCAACTTGCCTGCCTTCACATGCCGGACGTGGGAAAAGCGTGCATTGATCGGCTGCCGGTAGTAGCCGTGCCACGGAATCTCGACATTCGGTTTGACGTATTTTTCGACCAGCGTCTTTTCGGCCAGGCTGGTGCCTTGCGGCTCGGGATGGCATCCGGCGCAGTTGGCGATGCCCGGGATCCCGCTGAACGAACCGTCGGCCCGGATCTCATGGCAGGAGCTGCACTCGCTGCCCGCCTTCTCGGCATGAACCTTGTGATTGAACTGCAGAGGCTGAGGGCTGGTCTTGTACAAAGCCCGGGGAAAAACTGTCCAGCCGGCGGTGAGCACCGAGACTACACCGGCCAGGAACAGGATGGCGCCACGCATGAACTTGTCTCCTTGCCTATTGGGCGGGCCAGGCTGCATGAGGATCAAAGAACTCGTGCAGCAGGCGGAACATCTCGTCGCGGGTCAGATGGTCGAGCAGGCCCGGCACGCAGGTGCCGCCGTCGCACAGTGTGGCCTCCACGCCGGACCCGCGCCGGCTGGCACACTGCTGGACGAACTCCGATAGCCTGGAGACTTCCTGCCGGATCCAATGAATCGCCTGCCGGCCATGCATGAGGCCATGGCGCGACGGCGAACCGGAGGGCGGCTCCCAACCTTCGAACAGGTAGCCTGATCCATAGGGATCGGCGGCCAGCCGCGCGGGATTCCCACGCAGGTAGAGGTTGGCGGAACTGATCAGCACCTGATTCGGGAAGACCAGCGGCCAGTCGGCCCCGTGCAGGTTCAATACAGCGCTGGGGCGGCTGACCCCACGCTGTGTCGCAAAGTTGACTCCATCCAGCCGGCCGATCAACCGGGCCAGAAAACCGTTGATGCCGATGTGGCAGGCGCCGCTCTCATGCGTGTCGATCCACATGTGGTTCGCCGTGTAATACAGCTTGGAGGGCACCGGAATTCCTTCCACCTGCCACTCGTCCGCGGCGTGCGAACCACCCGGATGCGCCATCTGCAGATACAGCTCGCAGTACTGATAGCTGTCCGATCCGCACTTGCCCAACTGCGACTCGCTGTACGGGACCATCTTCGGCACCGGCTGCGCCGCGCAGTACTGCATGAGCGATTCGTGCAGAAACGGGCACCGGCCCGGATCTTCCGAAATGGCGCGCTGTTCGATGAAAATGGAACACTGCTGATGTCCGGCCGACGAGCACTTCTCTCCGGAAGTGTCGGTCCGGCCCTCCACAATCAGCTTCCGTAACGGCGCAGCCTGGCAGCTGCGGGCACGTGCTTCCCTCAGAAACGGGCAGCTCACGGCGTCCTCCTCTTACTTCTTCTCCCGCGGCGTCGGCGGGCGCTTGAACACCGGAGGAGGCACCGGCTCTCCACCATCGGCCATGGTCCAGCCCAAACCCGGAATCTCCATCGCATGACCCTGCGCGGCCAGCATGTCCTTCAGCTCGCGATCCATCGCGTTGTGCTTCTGACGCTGCTCCACCAGCTCCTTCACGATGTTGTAGCCCACGGCCACGAAACAGATGAGCGTCACCACGCCCAGCGCCAGATTCGTGTAGTTGAGCCACATCGTCTGCGGATTGTTCCAATCGATACCGAACATCGGAATCTCCTTTGTCACTTGGCGGCGTTTCCCCAAGTCAGTCGGATTCGCCTACACAGCCCCCTGCAGTTCCCAGGCCATCCGCCGCGATGCTGCAAACAAAGAACATAGAGTCACTTTCACGGATCATCAGCTCTGTTTATGCCGGATTCCCCTACACGCCGATTCCGAAAATCCAACACGAGGCCGGGGAACCACTCCGGGGACGCCGGAGTCTATCCCTGCACTGGGCACTGCTATGTGGAAACCCGCTCTCCGCTCCTTCTTCCGGACGCCGGCCTTCACGGCCTCCGCCATCCTGGCCATGGCGCTCGGCATCGGATCCGCCACCGCCGTCTTCAGCGTCGTTGACCGGATCCTCATCCGGTCCCTGCCCTATACCGCCGAAAACCAGCTCGTCTGGCTCGGTATGGGCACGCCGCTAGCCGAGGAGGAGTTCCTGCTCGGGCCCGATTATCTGGACTGGCGCGACAAACAAACGGTCTTCACCGCCATCACCTCCAGCAGCATGGTGAGCGACTGCGATCTGTTCGAGAACAATCCGGCCCGCCTCCGCTGCGGACGCGTCGAAGCGAACTTTCTGTCCACCCTCGGCGTCGCCCCTGTACTCGGCCGCGACCTGACTCGCGACGACGATCGCCCCGGCGTTGCGCCCAATGCCCTGATCTCCTATGAAATGTGGCGCGGACGCTTCGGCGGCGATTCCGCCGTCCTGGGCCGAACCCTCAACCTCGACGGCCGCCCCACGCGCATCGCCGGAGTCCTGCCCGCCAGCTTCGAGTACCCCAATCTCGCGCATGTCGACGTGCTCCTGCCCCAACAACTGGACGAAGCCGGCCAACGCGCCCGCGACCGCATGGCGCTGCTCGTCGTCTTTGGCCGCATGAAACCAGGACTCACGCTGCCCCAGGTCCGCGCCTCGCTCACGCCCCTCTACCAGGAGTCCCTCAAACTCGTACCCGCCCAGTTCCGCAAGGAGATCTCGCTGAAGATCTCAGGACTCCGCGACCGCCAGTCGCGCGATGCCCGCCTGGCCGCCCAACTCATCACCGGAGCCGTGTTCTGCGTCCTCCTTATCGCCTAGGTGCTGTTCGGATTCTATCGTGTTTCCCTATTAACCTTAGCAATACGCAACTGAACGAAGGCGTCACAAGA
>JASGIE010000205.1:0-97572 GCA_049841055.1 Paludibaculum sp.
GGTGCTGCAGCAGTGGACAGGCGTCAATACTGTGCTGTTCTACGGCTCCGTGATCCTGAAGGAGCAGGTGGGCGGGCACTCACAGTCGGCTGCGATCGGGGCAAACGTGTTCATCGGGCTGGTGAACTGCCTGTCGACCATTGTCGCTTTGTGGCTGATCGACAAACTGGGCCGCCGTCCGCTGTTGATGTATTCGGCCGGAGGCATGGTGATCGCCCACGGCGGGCTGGCGTTTGCGTTCCTGCAGAGTCCGCCGAACGCGATTCTGGTTATGGCCTTGATGATCCTGTGTACTGCTTCCTTTGCCGTAGGCCTGGGACCAGGAGTATGGGTGGTGCTGAGCGAAATCTTCCCGACACGGATCCGCGGCCGGGCCATGTCAATCGCCACCGTGGCGCTATGGGTGGCGTGGCGTGATTCTCACCTTTACCTACTTGTCGATTGCATCGGCGTTGGGACGAACGGGCGCATTCCTGATCTATGGGGGCATGTGCGTGTTGACCATCTGGGTGGTGGCAAGATTCACTCCGGAGACCAAGGGGCACACGCTGGAGGAAATCGAAAAGGTGTGGCGGCCGTAGGAGCTCAGGCGGCGGGCGGTCCAGACCAGAGACTACTCAGTCGACGGCGCAGCCCTACTTATTCGCGGCAAAAAGCGCTTCCGTCCAGCTTTCCAGTTCCTTGCCCAAACTGCGGACGGTGTCGGGCGATTCGTAGCGTTGATAGCAGTAGGCAAAGAGCAGCCGCTGCTTGATGCGTAGAAGGGCAATGGCGGTCACCATGGACATCGTCCTGGTCCCCTTGTTTGAAGGCCAGAATCATGGCGAAACCGGAAGCGTCGGTCTTCCTGAAAAGCCCGCCCAACATTTCGGGGCGTCCGACCTCAATAGGCTTCGAGCCCAGGCTCTTGAGGCGGAGGTTCAGTTCGTCCGTTGCGTCCCCAACCGTTTTGGCGTCGAGTTTGCCCATGGTGGCCTCCATGCCTTCCTGAACCTGGGCAAAGGCATCGGGCGTGCAATCTGAGTACTCAGCCTGACGGGGCACCTCGAGCATCGCGTAGTGGCGGAGGCCATCGCCGGTCTTGCCGCTTGAGAGTTCCGCCAAGGTCTCAGCCGGCACATAGGCCGTCAATAGACGGTTACTGGAAGGGGTGAGCACTTCGAACACGGTTGTCCGGAAACGATCACCCACCTCAGGAAAGCCAAGTGGGCCGGGCACGGCCAGATCGACGCCTCCCGCCTTCGCTCGTTGAGCCTCGGCCGGCTTCGCCCGCTCTGCCTGGGGTGGAGTGGATTGTGTCGCACCGCCTCCCGCGGACGGTTTGTCCTGACCAGCGGCTACACCGAAACTCAACACGCCAAGAACGGCCAAAAGACTCCGAGTTCGCATGGTGCCAGTGTATCCGGTCGAGCAGGTTCCCGGACTCTGCTTCATCAGTAAAGAGAGACTGTCCGAATAAATCGCCTCCTAATTCGACGGTGGGCCCGGCAACCTGGCTGGGATATACTTGTCGGCACTGGGCCCCCTCATGGATAACCTCGTTCCGAGATTCTCGCTGGCGGGACCGCGCCACTTTCCGCACCATCGCAGCGGCTGGGGCTACGCGATGGATTCGCTGGGTCCTCTGCTGACCACGGATGGCGTGCTGCTGGATAGTTTTGTCGAAGACACCTTCTGCTGGAACCTTGCACGGTGCCAGGACACCAAGGTCGTCCCGTACCGCCGGCCCTGGACTGGATTTCTACACAATCCCCCCGGGATTCCGGAGTGGCATGAAACCACGTCGTCGCCGCAGCACATACTTTCTCTGCCCGCGTGGCGGGAAAGCCTGCCAAACTGCCGCGGGCTATTCACTTTTTCCGCGGCGATGCGCGACTGGCTGATGGCGCGACTGGCGGTCCCGATTGAGGCCTTGGTCCATCCCACGGAGTGTCCGGCCCGCGTGTTTGATGTGGATAGGTTTCTCGCACTCAAGCAGCCCAGAATTGTGCAGGTGGGCGCCTGGTTGCGGCGCATTCATTCCATCGCGCTGCTGAAAGTGACACGCCTCCGGAAGTCGTGCCTGATTCCAAGGCAGGATGGCGCGGAGTATCTGCGTTCCCTGATCGAGAAAGAACGGGAGCACGAGATTGCGTTCCGCCGCGCGGACTGGTCCAGCGTGGAGATCCTGCCGTATCACGATGCCGCTGCCTTCGACCACCTGCTAAGCGAGAGCGTTGTGTTTCTGGATCTCTACGATACGGTGGTGAACAATACCGTGATCGAGTGCATCGTACGAGGCACGCCGCTGGTCTGCAACCGGCTGCCCGCCCTGGTGGAACTGCTGGGGGACGAGTACCCGCTGTTCTTCACGCACCTGGATGAAGCGGCAAGGAAGGCAGAGGATTTCGACCGGATCCGGGCGGCGGCGCAGCACCTGCAGGCGATTCCGAAGGGCCAGTTTACGGGAGCGGCGTTTGCACGCGCGGTGGCGGAGAGCGCGATTTACCGAGGCCTGGCGTAACATCGCATTTCTCCGGAAGGAGGCACTTGTCAGCATATGGCATGCAAGCCACTCCGCGGCGAGCGCAACGATCGAGGGGGCTGGCTGCGGCTGCGGTAGCTGGAGCAGGGTCTCATGCATGAGGCAGTGGAAGCCGTATCGGACTACTGGTGCTCGGACCTGGGTTTCCCTGTTGCGGGCACTAAAGGCGATTGAGAATATCGCCTCGCGGAGGATCTCGGAGAAGCAGGGAACGCGGGTGGTGGCCGGGGAAGAGCAGGATTTTGGGGGAGTGGGGGGCCGCGGAGCGAGATCCGGGAGATTCAGGCTATGGCGTGGCGGGCACCGCGGAGCTTGGTCCTACAAGGAGATGAGAAGGGCCTATGAACCTCATGGGGCGGAACACCTGGTCGATTGGCCGACGCGCTGGCATCGAGGCTGTCGAAGCCGCCTTCCATTTGAGCCGCGGCTTGCGCCGCAGGCTGGTCAACGGCCATCCTGCAGCAGCGGCACAAACGCGCTTGCAGGAGAAATGAGCCCGTTGCACCGTGAGGCAGCTCCGCGCCGGAACAAGCCCGTTGCGCGATAGCTGGAGGGCCTTCCATGGGCCGGATGCTTCTAGACGATCTCGCGGATGTTCAACTGGACCAGCGTCTGGTTCAGCAACTGGTGGGCAATTTCGCCGAATGTGATCGGGCCTGTCACACCACCGGTGTGCTTTCCTTCCAATTCCCCATATAGGTAGTTCAGAATGCAGTTGCAGGAGAACAGTGTGTCGTGCTGGGCCGGAATCGCCTGCGCGAAGGCCTGGGCATAGTCGCCCACAGCCGCCGCGAAGCGGTACTCGATCCCTGGAAATACCGGGGCGTAGAAGTGGACCGTGCCCGTAGCCTGGTCTACCGACTGCAGGCTGACGTTCACGATGCTGCCGCAATAGTCGGCGGTCAGCGGCAACTCCTTACCGATCTTCAGGCTAGCCATGTACTCGGCGAGATTCGACGGTTGCCCATCGACCTCACAGGTTGTAGCGGAAAAGCCGGTGCTTGGGAATCGGATAGCCGGACCAGTGCCTGGCTTGAAAATATTGATGATCTCCAATTCCGCGAATCGGTTCTCAGGCAGTTCAATGTGCATCGCCAGCGCCGTGTCAGACGTAGTCCTGCCCGTGCGGCCATCCACCACAATAGCCTTTGCCTTGCCAATCTCCGGCACTGGCACGCCCGTCACCCATCCCACCACTGGGCGCAACAGGAATCCCTTGCAGTCCGGTGCGTTACGGGCAAATGCCTGGAGAAACGGCGCACCACTGGGCACTATCAGGAACGTGAACCCGCTCGTGGGCGCGTCGCTATATAGTTCTTGCAGCCCGTCAGCTCCATACTCCTTGATTCGAGTACTCAGGGCGCTGGGTGGCACCTGCGTGACGAAGATCCCGGAGTCGGTATTCACACCACCGTCCTCGTCCATGAAGTACGAGATGCTGCCCCCAATCCAATTCCCGGAGGGCAGTTGCGACAGCGCCGCGGCGCTACCGGCCAGAAGCAGAGTCTCTCCGGAATCGATCATCTGTTTAACGTCTGGGATGGATTTCAGCATAGCGTTCCTAACCGAGGAGCCTCTTGAATTCGTCGGAGAAGATCCGTTCGTTCTGAGTGAAGAATTCGTGGATCCGCAGTACGAGAGCCTGCACATTGGCCGGCGAAGTATCTCGCCTGTAGCTGATCTGAATATTCGTCTCTAGCAGGTTTATCGCCAACTTGGTCGACTTCATGGGCCGCTCGCCTGTCGCAAACGCCTTCCAGATCGAACTTTCTACCGGTGGAATCATGATGAGAAACTCTCTCCCACTTCGACGGCTGAATCGGTAATGCGGATCCGAGTGTCGTGTATATTCTACACCTGGTTCAGCGCAGTGCCGCAGTGTGGACAATTAAACTGCTTACATCCGGGTGATTGCTTTTACAGCCAGGCGCGCTATCGCTTATCCGGCGGTAGATGCCAACCGGAAGAGATCTACCCTCGATGACGCGGACAGGATCTTCGCGTAAAGCAACGAGCTTTCTGGCAGGCGGGTGTTCACTTGTTGGATTCCAAATCTCGCGTGTATCGGTTTTTCTTAGGCGTGGGTCGTAACCCGGCAACATCGACTAAGCGAGCGACGGCAATGATGTTCCGCAGCCTGGCCAGCGTACGGGGGATCGGGCGCCAGATTTTGGGATTGCTGCCTCGATGAGTCATCCAATCCGGTGTATTCCTGGCTATGACTGGGAAATGAACTCAGGCGAAGAAGTGAGTGACGGACGTCTTGCGGTCCTCAGTGTGGGGTCTGACCAACCACGTCATTAGTGGTCGCAGGACGCCCGGAAGGAGCGGAGTCCGACCCATAGTCCACGGCAGAGTTCGCCACTCGTTCAGACGCATTCGCAACAATTCACACGCGCCGCGTTACTACTGTCAGAGGCAAGGAGAATGTTACAGATAGGGGCGGTTCAGCCGGATTGACACGTTCTCAGGGCTGCCATATATTACATAACAACCTATTTCAATTCTATACTCATATGACCGATAGAGAACTCAAGAAAGGCAGTGCTGAGCTGCTTATCCTTTCACTGATCGAGGAGCGCGTAAGACATGGGTATGAGATCGCCAAGCTTATCGAAACGCGCTCCGAGGGGACGCTGGTCTTCAAGGTCGCCTCGCTGTACCCGCTGCTTTACCGACTGGAAGCCCGCGGGTGGATTCAGGGCACTTGGGTCGAACGCTCAGGGGCGCGCCGGGCGAGGTATTACAAGCTAACGCCGGCGGGCCGAAAGATCCTGGTAGCACAACGTGCGGGGTGGCAGCGATTCGTCGGGGCCGTAACCCGCATCACAGGAATCGAACATGCCTGACTGGCGCCGTATCGTCCAGAGCCGATTGTCGGATGCGGGATTCGAGGGACCAATCGAATCCGACATATCCGACGAGGTGGCTTTTCACCTGGAACGCCGTTATGCCGAACTCACGGCCGCCGGCGTGGCGGAAAGGGATGCATGCGCGGCGGTTCTGGATGAAATCGACGGACACGATTGGATTGAAGCCACACGAAGCGTGCGCCGGGAGCGCCCCAAGGCGATCGGGATTGGAGAACCGCGCGGGAGGAGAGGAATCATGACCGGACTCTTGAGCGATTTCAAGGTGGCATGGCGCGTGATGTTGTCACATCCCGCCTTCAGCCTGATGGCCATCGGGATGCTCTCGCTCGGCATCGCCGGCAACGCCGCCATCTTCAGCCTGTTCAATGGGCTGTTCTTGCGGCCATTTCCGTTTCCGAACGCCGAGCGGCTAGTCGACGTGGATGAGACCGCACCGCAATGGAATCTGGAGTTTGTCGGGACTTCGAACTACGACCAGGACCTCTGGCGCAGATCAACGCAGACCTTCGAAGGGATTGCGTTTTTCACGGGGGGCGGCGGCAATTTAAGTGGAGAGGGTTCAGTGCAACGGGTAAGGGGCGCGC
Source organism: Paludibaculum sp. (assembly GCA_049841055.1). Taxonomy (GTDB): domain Bacteria; phylum Acidobacteriota; class Terriglobia; order Bryobacterales; family Bryobacteraceae; genus Paludibaculum. The sequence continues at coordinate 5,982 of JASGIE010000205.1, forward strand.
AGGTGACCTGGAATCTGCTGGATGTATTGGGCCTCAAGCCCGCTCTGGGCCGAAGTTTCACGCCCGCGGACGACAAACCGGGAGCGCCGGATATTCTGATGCTGTCGCACGGGCTTTGGCAGTCTGCTTTCCAGGGGGATCGGGAGATTGTCGGGCGTGTGCTGAAAATCAACGAGAGGCCCTATACGGTGACCGGGGTGCTGCCGCGGGAAGCAGTTCTTCCGGATCAGGCTGATGTTTGGATTCCACTGAGACCGGATCTATCGCAAGGGTCAGGCTGGTACCTTTCAGGGATCGGGCGCCTGCGGTCAGGGGTCACGTTGAGGCAGGCGCAAGCCGACCTATTGCGAATCCATGGGAATGCGCCGGCGAACCCGCGGTCCAATCACATTCCAGGTATCACTTCACCCACGATCCGGCCCCTGCGCGATCGCTACCTCGGCGGGGTCCGCACGGCAAGCCGGATGCTGCTGATCGCGGTGGGGGCAGTTCTGCTGATTGCCTGTGTCAACATCGCGGCGCTGATGCTCGTGCGCGGCGCGGCCCGGGCACGAGAGATCGCCATCCGGACAGCCATCGGCGCTTCGCGCAGCAGGATAGTTGCGCAGTTGATGAGCGAGAGCCTGTTGATTGCTGGGATCGCGGGCATCGCAGGGCTGCTGGGGGGCGCCGGATTGCTGAAGATGGCGGTGCCGTTGATGCCGGAGAACCTGCCGCGATGGGTGACTTTCGAGTTCGATGCCCGCTTCGCGCTATTCTGCCTAGCCATCACAGGAACTGCGACGGTTCTGTTCGCGCTCCTACCCGCGATCCAGGCGTCGGGCGTACCGGCGCGCGAAGCAATGCAGGAGGGAGGGCGCACCTCGGGGTCTCGCCGGCATACCTTCACCCTTCGCATCCTGGTGGTGGCCAAAGTAGCGTTGGCGCTAGTCGTATTGGTGGCGGCTGGTTTGGTATTGCAGGCCTATCGTGAGGTCTCGCGGGTCGACCCGGGGTTCCGCCGGACGGCGTGCTCACGTTCACGGTTTCTCTACCCGGTGCGCTACCGAAATGATAAACCGGGCTCCCGCATTGGTTTCTCTGATCGCCTAATTACCGAATTGCGATCTCTACCGGGGGTGCAATCCGCTGCCGCCACCTCCGCTCCACCTCTGGGCGGACACTGGGGAAACTTCTATCAGGCGGAGGGGACGCGCGGAATGGGGCCGAACGAAAGAATCCCGGTCGTACTGCAGGTGGTGGTGACTCCGGGATATCTGGGATGATCGGCGTCAAGCAGCTCGCCGGACGCGACTACACCGATGCCGATGAAGGCAATAGGGTGACGATCGTGAATCAGAGTTTCGTGAAGCAGTACTGGCCGGATCTCAAGCAATCGGGTGACGCGGTGGGTCGGAGGATCCGTCCTGGATCGGATACGCCATGGCGCGATCATCGAGGCGTGGTCGGCGACGAAAAACCTACGGAGTAGATGAGCCGATGAAGCCTGCCGTCTATCTCGGCCTACCGTGACGTCACCCGCATGATGAACATCTGCGACCGGACGACTGGTGAGCCTGGAGTGCTCACGACGTCGGCACGGGAAGTGCTGCGCCGCCTCGACCCCGGAACTGCCCATGTTCGATGTTCGAATCCTCAGCAACCGGGTAAGGGACTCGCTGTGGGTGCGCCGCGGTTCGGCATGGCTGTTCGGCGCCTTCGCCGGAGTGGCATTGCTTCTGGCCGGCGCAGGCATCTATGGAGTGGTCTCATATACGGTCTCGCGCCGCCGGCATGAAATCGGGATCAGGATCGCGTTGGGGGCTCGGCCCAAACGGGTGCTTGGCGAAGTGATTCGGGGCGGCATGACCATCGTTGCCATTGGTGCGCTCCTGGGGCTTCTCATAGCATGGCTCGCATCGAATCTTCTGGGAACGCTTCTCTTCGGGGTGAGCCCGCGAGATCCCGTCATCTTCCTGCTTGTGGCGTTCGGCATTCTGCTGGTTGGATTCCTAGCGAACCTCGCACCGGCACGCCGGGCCGCCTCGCTGGATCCAATGCACGTGTTGCGATCCGAGTGATACGGCGAAAGAGGACGAAAGTGGGTTTGGCGGAGAATGGGCGCGCCTCACCGTCGAACCTGGATCTTGCGCAGCGCGCCGCAGAAGACATGATGAAGGAGCAAGGTGAGCACAACCGCGAATGGAACTCGTTGCGCATCGATCCAGCCTCCTTACAGACGGTAATCCAGACCATATCCACCAGGTTTTCCGCCTCCTGCTGCAATAACAGTCCATTGGATCCGTCTTGCTGACTTGACAGGAGTTGCGCGATGACCTTGCCAGAAGATGTGATACACGATGTGCGGTATGGCCTGCGGATGCTGCGCCGCTCGCCCGGAACCACGGTGGTTACGGTGCTGGTCCTGGCTGCTGGCATTGGCGTCAGTACGGCTGTATTTACAGGGTATAAGGCAATGGTTGCGCGACCCTTGGATGCTCGCGCGCCCGAAGAGATGGCAAATCTGGCCCTCAAGCGGGATTCTTCCTCGGCGCAATACACCTTCAGTTACCCCGATTACGAGGCGCTGCGGGACTCGCTGCACTGCTTCAGTGGCCTGGTGGCTTACCGGCCCGCGCACCTGGTGTATTCGGCCGTGAGCGGTGTCCGGAAAGAGCGGGCGCCCAGCGCAGGAGGCGCGCTGGGGCAGCTTGGACTCATCCGGCAAGGAGTAGGAAGCGCCCGAAACCGCCACGGTCTTCATGGTGTCGGAGAACTACTTCCGGGTCCTGGGGGTCGACCTGCTGCAGGGACGCGGGTTCGAGAGTATGGGTTCCGCCGAACTCTCAGCCACTCCGCCCGTGCTGCTCAGCGAGAACTACTGGCAGCGGCGGTTTGGCGGCGACCTTTCGGCGATTGGAAAAACGGTCTACCTCAACGGCGCGGCCTTCACGATCACGGGCATTACGCCGCACGATTTCGTGGGAACGAACATCGGCGCACCCGCCTTCTGGTTGCCGCTGAGCGCCGAACCGCTGGTGCATGGCGATCCGCAGTGGCTGCTCAACCGGGAGGAGCAGCCCTACCGGCTGTTTGGCCGGCTGGCTCCGGGTGTCACGGCAGCAGGGGCGGAGGCTCAAGTCACCGCCGCGGCCGAGCACCTTCGTGCGTTTCATCCCGTGCGATCGGCGTGGGGGAAACCGGCCAAGGCCCTCGTCTGGCCGGGATCTCCGTTCCCTCTTCCGCTGCGGGAGCTTGGGGGGCTACTGCTGGCCACGATTCTCGTGCTGGCGGCGGCGGGGATGGTGCTGTTGGTGGCCAGCGCCAACGTGGGCAGTCTCCAACTGGCAAGATCGCGGGCCCGTGAGAACGAGATGCGCACACGGCTGTCGCTGGGGGCAAGCCGGTCGCGGCTGGTCAGGCAATTGATCACGGAAAGCGCATTGATCGGGGTGCTGGCGGGCGCTCTGGCGCTGCTGCTCACTCAGGTGATGCTGAGGCAGGCCGCCGCGAAAATGGCCAACGCGCTGCCTGGAGAGTATGGCGGACTGGTGTTCGACGTCACGCCCGACCTGCAGATCTTTTGCTTTGTCTGCGCGATTTCACTGGCCGCGGGGATGCTATCCGGACTGGCGCCGGCGCTGGAAGGATCGAGGTTCGGTCTCAGTTCCAGCAGCCGCGGTGGGACATCCTCGTCCCGCAGTCGACGCCTGCAGGATTCACTGGTCGTCGCGCAGGTGGCGCTGTCGCTGGTGCTGGTCGCCGCCGCCAACATGGCCATTCGTAGCTCGGTACGCTCCGTCAGCATCGAGACCGGATACGAGAGCGAGCAGGTACTCGCACTGTCCGTGCGATTCCCGGAAACCTTGAAGTACTCGGCGCAGCAGCAACGTCTCCTTACCGAGGAGTTACGCAGGCGGCTTGCCGCGTTGCCGGGTGTCGCGAGCGTTACCAGCGCCAAGCCGCCAGTCGACGCGGGCAACCGGACCATCGCGGCGACACTGGAAGCCAGCTCGAAGCAGTCGATTCTGCATTACACCCGGGTCGAGCCGAACTACTTTGAGACTCTCTCCATCCCCTTCCACCGAGGCGGCAGCTTCCCACAACACGGGTCGAATGGGGTGATCCTCAGCGAGTCCGCCGCCGAGGCGCTTTGGCCGGGCCAGAATCCAGTGGGCCGAAGTCTGCGACCGGGGCCCGTCGACGATCGTCGCCACGATCCAGACGACCTGGTGGCGAGCGGCCCAGCCTACACGGTGTTGGGCGTCGTTCGCGACACACGCGCGGTGGAGTTCCGTCCCACGGATCTGCAACGCATCTACATCGCGCTGCCGGACAACGAGGTCAAAGACTACCCCATCCTGATGAGAACCCGTATCGCCCCGGCGCAATTGATCCGCGCCATCGACGCACTGCTCGCCTCGGTGGACCCGAACCTGATGGCCGACTGCTCGACGCTGGCGGAGATGCAGCACCAGACACCACCGTTCATCGTGGCCGCGCTCACGGCCCTGGTCGCGTCCGCCATCGGGTTGGTCGCGCTGCTGCTAGCATTGCTGGGGATCTGGAGCACGGTGAGCTACATCGTTGTGCTCCGAACCCGGGAAGTGGGCATCCGGATGGCGATGGGCGCTCAGCGCATCGACGTACTGCGACTGATCCTGAAAGAGAGTGTCCGGCCGATTCTGGGTGGCCTGGCGGTTGGGCTGCTGCTGTCGGCGGCGGCCTCCTATCCGGCGCAGGGCCTGCTCTACGGAATGAACGGCATCGACTGGGCAGGCCTGACGGTGGACTCGCTGGGGTTCCTGATCATCGGCCTATTCGCCTGTTACCCCCCGGCGTGGCGAGCAACGAGGGTGGATCCGCAGGTCGCCCTGCGGCACGAGTGAGAGTCACCCCGGATTGCTCAGTAGTGCGGCCGGCCGAGAAGGTCCGGCTCCATGGAGCCGGTAGCGGGCTCGCAGGTCGTGTCCTTCCGGCGATCCGGATGGAGTCGATGCGGGCCGTAGCACAAGAGGCCCAGCACCGCGCCGGGTCGAAGATACCAACTCGCCCAGGACAGTGGCGAGTCCCCGTTGGCGTCCAACGCATCGATCCTGGCGCCGGCGGCAATCAGGCTGCGGATGTCCTCCTCGTTGCCGAAGGCGGCGGCGCGATGGAGGGCGGTTTCCCCTTTAGTCCGGCAGTCGCGCATGAAGCCGCCGGTTTCGCGGCCCGGGATGGTGGTGCGATTCGGGTCAGCTCCGCGCGCCAGCAGCAGCTTGACCACAGGCGTGTACTTCCACCGATTGGACTTTGAGAGCGCGGCGTGGAGTGGGGTCTCGCCTGTCTCCGGCAACGCCTGATTGACGTCGGCGCCGTGCTCAATGAGGTATTCGCAGAGGCGCCAGTGGCCATGATAACTGGCTCCGTTCAGCTCGAGGTTGTCGCCGAGGGAGGTAAGTGACGCTCCATTCGCCACAAGGAACCGGATGGCGCTGACGTCGCCGTAATAGGCACACCACTGCATCAGGGAGTGTCCGTCCGCAATGGCAGCCGGAGAATTGCCCGCGGCGACGTATTCAAATACAAGATCCGTGCGACCGTCAACGATTCGATCCAGCATGAGGACAGGATAGCTGACCGCGCGGAGGACCCGCGGCACTCGGGAAATTCGAGCTGCAGCCGCGGTATCTGAATTGGCGGAGGCTGGTCAGGCAGAACCAGGCTCTCAATGTGCTCTGTTGGATGTTCGCCCGGAACGGTAAGACCGGAGAAGACGGCAAGTTCTGAGCGTGCCCGGCTGCGCTACAATCTGGGCGCATGCTTCAGAACTGCCTGTTCGCTTTTATCCATGCGGCGATTCTGCTGTTTGGGGAATGCACATTTGTTGAGACCAGAAAGAGCGATGTTGAGATCATCGCGACGGACCCGCTAGGCTACCGCCTGCCAGTTGTCCAGGTTGAATTCTATGCGCCAGAGTCAGGAGTCCTTCTCCAGAAGGTGGACTCGGCTAAAGCGCGGGTGTTGTATGGCGAGTACCGTATTCGCATCCATGCGGGCGGGGCTCCTCCCGCGTGGCGCCTGGTAAACATCGACCAGGAGACTCTGTTGATTCGAGCAGATTTCGAAATCAGCAGCCTGGGTTGTCCGAATCCGCCCGCGGATATCGGCGGCCGCATAGTTGGCGATGGCAGCAAGAGAGAACTCTGGGTGAAGGCCGTGCCGCTACGCGGGGTCGGCGGCGGAGAAGCGAGGGTCGCGGATACGGGCCACTTCCTGATCTCGGGTCTCAACCGTAGCACGTACCTACTGCTTGTTGTGGATGGCGAAACCGTGGTGCGCCAACAGGTAGTCAAGACATTTCCGATCGGACCTTCCGGGGCGAACAAACTGGTCATCTCTCTCGGCAAGAGTTCCGGTCTCGAATAGGCACCACCAAGCGAAATCCAAAGTCATTGCTGGCAGGGCCTTCAGCGGGTTTCACATCGAGAAACTGGAAGATGGGATCGGTTCTCCGGATTGGACCACAGACAAAGTGCGGCTGGTGCGGATGATCGCCGAGAAGCAGCGCTGAATTCCATGTAAGTGAAATGACGAGGCGAGCCAACGGTGAAGCGCGGGTGGTGGCCGTTCAGAGCTGCTGCCAGGTGCCCGGCCCAGGCAGCGAACGGGTGTGATTGAACGTGTACTCACCCAACAGACGCTCCGCGCCTGACTCGTCCCGCGCAACCAGACGAGCGATGAGCCGGCTCGTGGGTGCTGCTTTCGCAAACACCATGGACTCCTGATAGATCACGCAGCCCGTATCCGGGCAGATGGGAATGTCGGGCATGCGGCCCTGCTCCGCTCCTCGCTCGTCGAGGAAACAGAGATCGACTTGCCGGGCACCGGCGAGATTCGCGGCCAACCGCGCAATGAGGAGGTCGTCTTCGGCGGTGACCGTGCATTCGACGCTGCCGCCCGGTGGCGGCTCGTATTGGCGGATGCGCAGTCCTTCTCGCGCGGCGCGTTCGACAAACTCGTCGCTGACCACCATCCGCAGCGAGCCGTCGCGGGCCAGGCCGCGGACCTCCTGGATCAGGGCGACGATTTCCCGCAAACGAGCGCCGCAGGAATCGCACCCGAAGAGATGCTCTTCCACCCGCTCCTCCTCCACGCTGTCGAGCACGGCGAGCCAGTAGTCAACGAGCAGCGCGGCATCAAGAGGAGACCCGCATCCCGCACCTCCGATTCCCTGCTCGACCTTCACGCCGGCACCCCCATGCATTCGCGCAACTGGTGGACCGCACGGTGGCGGATCACCCGGACATTGGCCTCCGAGAGTCCGAGCGACCGGGCCACTTCGGCGCCATCCCGATCGTCATAGAACGTCATGACCACCACGGAGCGCTCCCTCTCCTTGAGTTTCCGCATACACCGCGTGAGTTGCTCCCTGTCGAGTTGGGGCAGGGATGGCCGGACCGGCACGCTCAGCCCGGCGGCGTATTGTTCCAGCAGCCGTTCCTTTCTTTGTGCGCCCCGGCGGAGGTCAAGCACCGTCATGCGGCACGTTCCCAGGACAAACGACGCCAGCTTCTCCGGTTCCCGTAAACGGCCCGCGCGGAGCGTCTGCAGCGCGGTAATCAGCACCTGCTGCATGAGGTCATCCGCGGCGTGTTCCTCCCGCAGGTGGCGCAACCCATACATCCGGATGCGCGGAGCCATGCGGCGGACAAACTCGTCTTCGGCTTCCGGGTCGGTTCCGGATCCGATTCGCTGCGCCAGTTCCATATCGCTTTGCCCCGAGATCATTGATCCACATTTTACGTGTAACGGCGGCCGGTGTTCGTTACACATCCCGAAGCGAAATCGAATTCAGGCCGCGGGACGGCCAGTTGATGGGAAGGAGACCATACATTGATCGCAGATGAGCTCACAGGCACCCAGGTCGACGAGGTCGCGGCCGGGATCTACCGCATTTCGACCCGCATGGACGTCATCCCCGGCGGATTCACGTTCAATTCGTATCTGGTCGAAGACGAGGAACCTCTCTTGTTCCACACCGGATACCGGAAGCTCTTCCCCATGACACTGGCCGCCATCAATAAAGTGATGCCTGTCACAAAGCTGCGCTGGGCGGGAGGATCCCACTTTGAGAGCGATGAGTTCGGCGCGCTGAACGACCTACTGGAGGTTGCCCCGCAGGCTACCGCTTTTGGAGCGGAAGTCGGTGTGATGACGTCGCTGAATGACTTCGCGATCCGGACACCTCGCGGATTCGGTGACGGAGAAGAGTTCTCCATCGGGAACCGGCGCATGAAGTGGCTGTACACACCGCATGTTCCGCATGGCTGGGATTGCGGAATCCTGTTTGATCTGTCGACCCGGACATTGCTCTGCGGGGACCTTTTTACCCAACCGGGCGCGGATTTGCCGGCAGTTACCGAGACGGAAGTTCTCAGCGCCAGCGAGGGAATGCGGGCAATGATGGACTATTACGCCCAGGCGCCGACAACACGAGGGATTCTCGGGCGTCTGGCCGACCTGCAACCCGGGACACTTGCCTGCCAGCATGGAAGCGCCTATCGAGGCGACGGTGCGGCGCTGTTGCGGGAGCTGGCCTCGATTCTGGAAGGGGAGAGGTGCGCGGGGTCAGGGCTGGGTTGAGACTGGCGGCGTGCTGTGCCGAGGCGCGTTTGAGGATGCGCCGATCTCCCTTTCTGGCCGCAGGCCGGCCATGTTCTCCTATGGACATTCCAAAGGAACTCTGCTATCTTCTTTGCAATGTCCAAAGGAACAACACAAGGCACGCGACGATCAGAGGTCTTGCAGGGCACTCTGGACCTGATGATCCTGAAGACACTGCACGCATTGGGTCCGCTGCATGGATTCGGGATCGCCCGGCGAATCGAACAGGTCAGCGAGGAAGTACTCCAGCTCAACGAAGGCACTGTCTACACGTCGTTGTTGCGGCTGCAACAACAGGGCTGGATTGCCGCGGAGTGGGGCGCTTCGGATAACAACAGGAAAGCCAAGTTTTACTCGATTACGAAATCAGGCGTGAAGCAACTGGCGCGAGAACCGCGGACTGGGAGCAGATTTCCGGGGTCATCGGCCGCGTTTTGCGGTTGGAGGGGGAGAAGTGACACCCCTATTCGCCTTGCGCCGTCTCCTGGCCAAGGTGCGCGCTGTGGCATCGCGGCGGCCCCCCTCCAACGAGTTCGAATTGGAGATGGAAGAACATCTCAACCTGCTGGCACAGCGTTTCTTGGATCAGGGCATGAGGCCCGCCGAGGCCCGCGACGCCGCCCGGCGCCAGTTCGGCAACACCACTCTGTTAAGGGAGGACCGCCGAGAGATGCAATCCTTTGTGTTCCTCGACGAACTGGGCCGAGATTTACATTTTGCCTGCAGGATGCTGCGCAAGAATCCGGCATTCGCCGGTGCGGTCGTTCTGACACTGGCTTTGGGCATCGGCGCCAACACAGCGATCTTCAGCGTCTACGACGCCGTGCTTCTCAAGCCGCTGCCCTACGAGGACCCGGAACGGATCGTAACGCTCTGGGAGGAACGCTCCGACAGGAGTCCCAGTACCGTTGCGCCCGCCAATTTCGTGGACTGGCGCGCGCAGACGAGTACCTTCAGCGAGATGGCCGCGATTCAGGGCCGGAATCTGATCCTCACGGGGTACGGTGAACCCGCGCAACTGACGGGTTCGGCCGTCTCTTCCAACTTCTTCCGCCTCCTGGGCCGCCGCATGAAGATGGGCCGGGATTTCCTGGAGGAGGAAGACAGGCCTGGCAAAGACCGTGTGGTGATCCTGAGCTACGGAGCCTGGCAACGGCATCTCGGCGGAAAGCCGGACGTACTGGGTCGAAGTGTCGCTCTCAACGATGTCAGCTACACCATCGTCGGCGTCCTGGAGCCCGATTTCGAACTGGTGACCCAGAATACCCGCCATCAGGCGGACGTCTGGGTCCCACTGGCGCTGAATCTGGAGAAACTCCAGCGGGGAACCCATCCACTGCGGGTTTTCGGCCGCATCAAACCGGGCGCCAGTATTCAACAGGTACAGGCCGACCTCGATGTTGTGGCTGCGAACCTCGCTCAACTCTATCCGGCCGAAAACAAGGACAAGAAGATTCTGGCGGTGCCCCTGGAGGAGCAGGTCACTGAGAAGGTACGCCCGGCGCTCACTACGCTCCTGGCTGGAGTGGGGCTCCTGCTCATCATCGCCTGCGCGAACGTCGCCAATCTGTTGCTCAGCCGCGCCGCTGCACGTCAGAAGGAGATGGCGGTCCGTCTGGCGCTGGGCGCTGGCCGGCGTCGTTTGGGGCAGCAATTGCTGACGGAGAGTGTCCTGCTTTCGCTGCTCGGCGGAACCGCGGGGTTGCTGGTCGCCGCCGGATCGCTCCAGGTGCTGGCGCCTCATCTGCCTACCGACCTGCCTCGCACCTCGGCACTGACGATCGATTTGAGGGTGCTCGGCTTCACGGCAGTTGTATCGGTGGCCACCGGCATCCTGTTTGGGCTGGCGCCGTTGTTCCAGGCTCAAAACGGGAGTGCGCATGAGACGCTGAAGCAGACAGCCCGTGGCTCCGGTGGAGTCCTGGCCCGGCTGAGAAGCGGGCTGGTGATCGCTCAGGTCGCTATCGCCCTGGTCCTTCTTACCGGCGCCGGATTAATGATGAAGAGCTTCTGGAATCTGATTCGCGTTTCCCCGGGATTCCGAACGGAGCATGTGCTCACGGCTCGTGTGTCACTCCCCTCTTCGCGCTATCCGGACTCGCGTCATATCTCCGCGTTTCAGGTCGACCTGCTGCGGGAGATACAGAATGTCCCCGGTATTCAATCGGCGGGACTAACGGCATACCTCCCTCTGAGTGGGAATGACAACTCGTGGTCATTCTTCATTGAAGGCCGGCCGCCGCTACCAACCGGGGAGTACAACATGGCCAACTACCGGCCGGTGAGTCCCGGCTATTTCGAAACAATCGGCATTCCTCTCACCCGTGGGCGCGCGTTCTCCGCCGCCGACAGCGGAAGCGCACCACTAGTGGTGATCATCAACGAGACGATGGCGCGAACCTACTGGGGCCAGGAGAACCCCGTGGGCCGGCATCTTCGCTTTGAGAAACCAGTGCCGCGCACCATCGTGGGAGTCGTTGGAGATGTTCAGCACGAGAGGTTGGACGGACCGCCGCGGCCGGAGATGTACGTCCCGTTCACGCAGATTCCAAATCGCGAGACGCAACCGACGCTGGTTGTCCGAACGCAGACTCCGCCGGCGATCGTTGCAACAGCGCTCCGCCGTATGATCGCGGAAATTGATCCGGCACTTCCGCTGGATCAGATTGAGAGTATGGACCAGGTGGTTGCCGCCTCCGTGGGGCAGCCACGGTTCAGGACGATTCTCCTGACAGCCTTCTCAATCCTGGCTCTACTCATCGCGTCCGTTGGCATCTACGGAGTCATGAACTACCTGGTGACGCACCAGGTCAGAGAATTCAGTATTCGCATCGCCCTGGGCGCAACGAGGAGCGGAATCCTCCGGCTGGTCCTGCGCCGGGCGGCGCTTCTGATCGCGGGCGGTCTTTGCGTGGGCCTGCTGGGTGCCGCCGCACTCACAAGGCTGATCGGCGGCCTTCTCTACGGTGTCAGCGCGCTGGACCCGGAGACGTTCGCGGTCATGGCCCTGCTCTTGACGGGCGTTGCGCTGCTGGCCAGTTATGTTCCCGCGCGACGCGCCACCCAGGTCGATCCACTCGCGGCTCTGAAGTGTGAATGACCTCCGTCGGAGTGCGGCAGCCGCTTTCACACCGTTCGGCTGCCGCACACCTCGCACTCAAACCTGAGCTGTTCCGCCGTCGACGAAGAGTTCGACCCCGTTGACAAAGCTGGAGTCGCTGGAGGCGAGGAAGAGAGCCGTGGTCGCGATCTCCTCCGGACGTCCCATCTCGCCGCGAGGGATCTGCGACTTGAAGAACGCCTTTGCATCGGGTCCCAGCGGATCCAGTGCGGGCGTGTCGATGGTGCCGGGACTCAGGACATTCACACGGATCCCACGTTCCTTCAATTCCAACAGCCAGGTGCGTGCAAAGGACCGGACGGCGGCCTTGCTGGCGCTGTAGACGCCGAACGAGGGGAATCCCTTGATGCTGGCGATGGAGCCGTTGAGGATGATGGAACCGTTGTCATTGAACAGCGGCAACGCCTTCTGCACCGTAAAGAGCGTGCCCCTCACATTGAGGTCGAAGGTTTTGTCAAAGTGCTCTTCAGTGACTTCTCCAATCCTGGCGAACTCACCCTGTCCGGCGCTCGCGAAGAGGATGTCGATCTTCCCCTTCTCGCGCCGCACGGTTTCGTACAACCTGTCCAGATCGGCCAGATTGGAGGCATCGCCCTGGACGCCGGTGACATTCCTGCCAATGTGTTTCAGGGCATCATCGAGACGCGCTTGGCTGCGGCCGGTGATGAAAACATAGGCGCCCTCCTCCACAAATCGCTTGGCTGTGGCAAGGGCCATGCCGGAGGTGCCCGCGGTGATGACTGCTACTTTTCCTTCAAGCTTTCCCATGACTGTTCCTTCGAGGAGTGGAGTTTGAAATCGATCCCAGTCCCGCCGCCGGCTCGCCACCGGCAGCGGGTCATTTGAGGTTCTACTTACCGGAGCCCGCCACCGGAGCGGATCAGTTCACCGGTGACCCACTTTGAGTCGTTGGACGCCAGGAATGTGGCCACGGTCGCGATATCATCCACCTGGCCGATGCGGCCCAGCGGAGTCTGCGCGACGGCGCCCTTTTCGAAGTCGGTGCCGATAAAGCCGGCGGCGTGAACCCCTTCGGTTTCCACCATTCCAGGGTTGATGGAATTTACGCGGATCTTGCGCGGGCCCAGTTCCTTCGCCAGAACTCCCGTGATCGCGTCCACCGCGCCCTTGGTGCCGGTGTAAACCGTGGTATTCGGGGGCGTCAGGCTGCTGACGACAGAACCGATGTTGATGATGCTGGCGCCTTCGCCCAGATGCGGTACAGCCGCCTGGGTCGTCAGAAGGAGGCCAAGGACGTTGATATTGAAGATCTTGTGAAAGAGATCTTCGGTGACGCCCTCAATGGGCGCGAACTCGTACACGCCCGAATTGTTCACCAGGATGTCGATCCGCCCAAAGTTCTTGATGGCGGCATCGATAAGCCCTTGGGCTTCGGCGGCTTTCGACACATCGGCGCCCACCGCGACCGCCTTGCCGCCTGCGGCGGTGATAGCCTTCACCACCGCATCTGCACCGGCCTTGCTCGATGCATAGTTGACGACAACCGCGGCGCCTTCCGCCGCGAGCGACTTGGCAATGCCGGCGCCGATGCCCTTGGAGGCGCCCGTTACTACGGCAACTTTTCCTGCGAGCTTACTCATTGAATTCACCCTTTCCAGTACCGCAACAAAGATCCCGAGAACCTTCCGGGGCGCCTGTCTTTCTCCGCCCTTCATCCGGTTCAAGTGGATAGATGGAGGCAGCTCGCCGGAAGATTCAATTGTTCTGAACTTATGAACTATTGAACCCTATCGATGGTACAGATGCTCTTATAGATGTGCGGCCGCTGTTCCACCCCAAACTCGAGGAGATCACCGTGGAAGGGATCCTGCACGTATTGTCGGATCCGGCCAAGGCTGCCCTTTTCGTGGAGATTGTTGAACAGGAGTGTCCGCGGAACTGCACGGATTTCCTGACTGTTAGAAACCGTCAGATTCCAAAGTCGACCCTCTCCCAACACTTCAAGGCGCTCCGGGAGGCTGGCCTGATCCATGGGTCCAGGCACGGGGTGGAGATGCACAACACTTCCAGATGCGGGGAGATCGAAGGAAGGTTCCCCGGATTGCTGCGGGCCATTCTGATGGCTCACGCGGTCCAATGGAACGACGAAGCGCGGGCGAAGAAACTGGCGTGTCCGTAAGCAGGGCCCGCCAAGTCCGGAGCAACTCTACGAGGGGCGGCACCTCGCTACCAGGAGGGTGACGTCGTCCTGCTGCTCAGGCCCTCCAAATCCCCTCACTGCATCGACAACACTCTCCAGGATTGCCGCGGCGCTGGCCGCGCGATTCCCGCTCAGAATAGCTTTCAGCCGATCGATGCCAAACTCGGCACCATCCGGAGCGAAGCACTCGGTGACACCATCGGTGTACAGCAAGAGAGTATCCCCCGGACCCAGATGGGTCTCGGCGGCCTGACACTCCGAAACGGCGAAGAGGCCGACCACGGTGCTGGTCGCGCCGAGCAATTCAATGCCACCACCGGAACGCAGCACCAGAGCTGGCGGGTGTCCACAATTCACATAGCGGAACCGGCAGGTCTCTTCGTTGTACTCGCCGAAGAACATTGTGGCGTAGGCGGTGGAGACCGTGTTATCGAACAGGTGGCGGTTCACTGAATCCATGAAGCGCGGCGGATCTTCGGCGGCAAGTGCGATCTGGCCGCGCACGACAGCCTGGAGATTGGCCATGACCAGCGCAGCGGCGATCCCCTTACCCGAGATGTCGCCGATCACAAAGCCCACGGAGTTTCCGCCTAACCCGAGGCAATCGAAATAGTCCCCGCCGATCTGGCGCGCCTGAATGCACTGCCCGGCGAAGTCGATGGTACGCAAGCGAGGCAGAGCCTGCGGCAGAAGACGGGCCTGGAACTCGCGGGCAATGGCCATTTCGTGGATGGCGCGGCGTTCGTTTTCCGCGCGGTCCGCAATGGCACGGCGCTCATCCTCCAGCCGTTGGCTCACTTCGTTGTGGCTCATGAGGGCAAATGAGTTGCCATCCGGGTCCACAAAAGAGGTGAGCATGCCGCCCCAGGCGGTAGACACGGGATCGGAGCGGAAGGCGAGTCCGCGGCGTTTCCATTCGGCATACATGGCGTGGATGTCATCGGTGACGAAGACGGCATTGCCGGAACGGCCGATCAGTTCCCATTCGGGGCTCTCCGGTTGAGGGCTGAGCAGTCCCAGAAACGAGGTGCCGTCCGGAGGAGCGACGGCGATAAACCGGCCAACGACCTCCGCTTCATAGTCGAAGATCAGCCGAAAGCCGAGGATCTGCGTGAAGAAGTGGAGACTGCGATCGAGGTCGCTGACATACACGTGAAAGTGATGAAGCGAGAGATGCGGATCCAAGGCGAGTGTCACTATCGGAACACCTCCCGGAGTTGGGTCCCCGGCGCGCGTCTACTCTGGGAGGGAGGAACGGACGCCCTTGCGACAGGCACCGGCGGCGCGGCGGGGTGCTTTGAGTGATTCCAGGTCATTATCCTATTCACGCCCTTCTACTCGGAACTACCAGGCATCCAGAAGGGAAGCCGATCCCCAGGCTTTGAGCCATTATTGCCGCATGCGGCGGACCAGGACAACATGATCGCGCAACAGAGATGCGCGAATTGCCCGCCATTGCTGATACCAATGTTGGATCACGACGTGCTGGGAACAACATGGAGCGGCGCGGACGTTCAGCCCTCCATTTCGGGCCCAGTTGACAGCACGCTTAGGCAGACTGTTCCTGGCAGCTTCCCTATTTCGCCTTGCGGGCCGGTGGATCGGCGGCCAGGGGCAGGTAGTGGAACCGGATCAGGTAGATGTTCTCACCTGGGCCGTGCTTGGCGACTTTCAGGAGATCCACCACGCCCAGGAAGCCGGACTCCCGCGCCAGTGCCGGAGTGATGTCGGGCAAGCCAATCGGGGTGATGGAGTCCACTTCAATTGCCCCTTCCTCCATCCGGTACCGGCCGCCCACCTTGACGTGCGGGCTCTGCCAGATCCGGACAGTGCAAGTGATTTCGCCGCGGCGCACTCCGTCGCGCAACCGTTTGGTGAACACCATGTGGCGAGTCTACAACGGGAGACGGGACTGGCGAACGGCGATCACCACGTTAACAACGCCCCACTTCGATAGATCACCCGAAACAGTCGTTGGCATTTCCCTGCAGATATTCAGAGTTCAATATATACTTCGACTTGGAATACTGGAAACGCTGCGGCGTGTCCCTCTCATTCGCACTCAGCGGCGGGCTGGCCGCACTTCCCTTTGAAGAAGGATTCAAGTCCCATTCCAATCTTCTGATTGGATGGGTGGGGGCCTCGTTCGGTTTGCTGGCCTTCGCCTTGATCTGGCGTAGCGTGGCGGGCGCTCTTGTGGTTCCAATCATCGCCGGAACTTGGTACCTGGCTTACTATGCAGCAATCACCATCGGCATGATCGTGGGCGACATCTTGTACATTCCGATGTTGCTTGGCGGCTTGATTGGCGGACTGGGGCTGGCGATCTGTCGCGTGATTGCACAAGGCAAAAACGAGCCTGCCTTAACTGCCAGAATCTGCGTCATAGCAGTGGGCTCGGCCATTTCCCTCGGGCCGTGGCTGACTCAGTATCAGCTGCACGTCAACTCGCCGCAAGGGATCGATCAGACCATTCGTCTCGCCATCGGCTTTGCCGTTTGGCAGGGGGTAATGGGGACGCTGCTTTACCTCCTTCGCCCGGCAAAGACTCCGGCGAGTGAAGAGAACACGGCTGGCCAGAACACGCGGATTCTCGATTAGCCCGCCGCCGCCCTGCTTGCCGTAGATGACGGCCAGGCGGAGTCGGCCGGTCTATTCATACCGCAGCGCCGTATTGGGATCCAGCCGCATAGCTCGCCGCGCCGGCAGGTAGGACGCGAGCACAGCCACCAAACCCAGCAGTAGCGCCACGCCCGCAAAGGTCACAGGATCAGTGCTCCTGATCCCAAACAGGAGCGTGGTCAACAGCCGCGTAATCAGAAGGGATGCGGAGATGCCGATGGCGCCGCCTGCCACTGCGAGCCGGGCACCCTCGCCAACCACCAGGCGAAGAACGTCCTCCCGCCTGGCGCCCAACGCTACGCGGATTCCGATCTCCTGAGTCCGCCGAGCCACGGAAAATGCGACGACTCCGTAGATCCCGATGGCCGCCAGCGACAGCGCCGCCGCGGCGAAGAGGCCGACGAGCAGCAGGAGGAATCGGCGGTCGGCCAGCCACCCGCTCATCTGCTCTTCGAAGGTCGAGAACTTCAGAGGTACGTCAGGAGCCATTTCCTGAACGATCGCCCTCGCCTGCTGCACGATCTCTTTCACCGGTGTGGCAGTGCGCAGGAGCAAAGTGGGTGTCGAATTCAGATTCATCCCACGCTGGCGATAGTTGACGTAGATCACCGGACCCGGCGGTGCATCGAGGCCGCGAGCACGGACATCGCCCACAACGCCCACCACTGTGAGCGGCTTCAGATTCCCGTCCATGTTGCCGAACTCCAGCACTTCGCCCACTGGGTCCCGCCCGGGCCAGCGCTGCCGAGCCAAAGACTCGCTGATCACCGCGACATGCTGCGAATCCGCCTGATCCTGAGCAGCGAACATGCGTCCGCGCACCAGCGGAATCCCCATCGTGCGGAAGTATTCCTCTCCAGCCACCGCATACAGCGCGTGTCCCGTCTGACCGGAATTCTGCCCCATGCGCTGAAACTCCTCAAAATCCGCGGGAGGCCTCCGTCCATTCAGAACCAGGAAATCGCCCTCCGCCAAATTGTCCCCCTCGGCCACCGGCATTGCGCCGGAGACGCCCACCGCCTCGACTCCGGGCAGCGCCTGCAAGCGCACCGAGACCCCTTCCAGCAGCCGCGCCTGACGAGCCACAGCTTCCGGTCCCAGCGCCCCATTCTGCTCTCTCTCGATGGGCACCGAGAACTGCATGGTGATCAGGTTGTGGGACTGAAAGCCGGGGTTCGTCGATACCAGACGCAGGAAACTGCGGCCCAGCAAACCGGCCGCGATGAGAATCACCAGCGTCGCTGCGATCTCGCCGGTCACCACGACTCCACGGAGCCGCTGACTTGCACCCGTGCCCGTGTACGCCCTGGAACCCGACGCGAGCGCCTGCTGCACATCGCCTCGGCCTGCCCGCCAGGCGGCCAGCGCGCCCAGGGCGGAACCCACCGCAAATGTCGCAGCGAGCGCGAACAGCAGCACGCCCGTGTTCATCTCGATGCCCTGTTGCCGGGGCAGGTTTGCAGGGAGGATCGCCGGTAACAATCGGACTGCCCAGGCCGCGAGGAGAACGCCGAGCCCACCTCCCGCCACGGAGAGGGCCAGCGATTCCACCAGAAACTGCTGCAACAGACGCCCACGCCCGGCGCCCAGGGCAACACGCAACGCCAACTCCTTGCGTCTTGCGGCGCCACGGGCTACCAGCAGGCCGGCCACGTTCGCGCACGCCACCAGCAGCAACAATCCAACGGCCCCGAGCAGCGTCAACAGCGCTGTCTGCACGTCGCCCACCAGCGCCTTGTCCAGCGGCACCACCGCGGCATCCTGCAGATCCACTTTCCGTCCGTACTCCGCCCGGATTCTTCGCGCAATGGCACTGAGATCCTGCCGCGCCTGCGCCAGCGTGACACCGGCCCGGATCCTGCCGATACCTCGCCAGTTGTGTCCGGTGCGATTCTGCGATTGCGAGCGAAGTTCCACCGGCGTCCATAGCGCATTGCCGGCTGGATAGTCGAAGCCCTCCGGCATCACTCCGGCCACGGCGTAGTCTTTGCCCTCGATCTTCAAATGCAGCGGGGAAAGATCGTCGGCACCCCCGAAGTACCGCTGCCAGAAGTGGAAGCTGACGATCACCGCCGGGATTCCTTGCGTCCGGCCTTCCTCGGGTGAAAACGCCCGGCCTCGCATCGGCTTCACGCCGAAGGTGTCAAAGAATCCGGTGGACACTTCCGACCATCTGACACGCACCGGCTCGCTGCCGCCCGAGACCGAGCCCTGACGCTCGTTATAGGCGGCCAGCGACGCAAAGGTGTGGTTCTGCGTCAGGAAGTCACCAAAGTTGCCGTCGGCAAGATTGATGCGGTGGCCGTTGGGAGCCTGCTCCCAGATTCGGACGATCTGTTGGGGCTCCGGATAGGGCAGCGAACGCAGGAGCACGGCATCCACCACGGAAAAAATGGAGGTGGAGGCGCCAATGCCCAGCGCTAACGTGAGGATACTGACGATAGCGAAACCCGGGTTGCCAGCCAGAGTCCGGCCGGCATAGCGGAGATCGGCCCAGAGGTTGTCGACGCGGTTTTCCCATCCATAAGCGCGGACCTCCTCCCGCACGGATACCGGGCCGCCGAGTTCGAGACGCGCGGCTCGGCGCGCCTCCTCCGGCGAGAGTCCTTTCAGAATGAATTGGGCCGCCGTCTCCTCAATGTAGTGCTCGATCTCGTCGTCGATCTCCTGATCGGCGGCGTTCCGGTTCGTCAGTCTGCGGACGCCGTGGGCAAGTTGTCGCCACAGAGACATAGCTCAGGCCTCGGCCTTCAACAGGCGGGCGATGGCCGAAGCACGCCGGTTCCAGTTCGCGGTTCTCGATGCCCATCTGCTTCCGGCCCGCCGGGGTCAAGCGGTAGAACTTGGCCTTCCGCGCGTTCTCCGTTTGATGCCACTCGGAATCCAGCCACCCCATGCGCTCCAGCCGCTGGAAGGCGGTCAGCAACGATCCGGGATTCACCTTGAAAACTCCGCGCGAAACCTGCTCGATCCGGCGCGCGATGCCGAAGCCGTGCATCGGCTCCAGGTCGAGCGATTTCAGGATGAGCATGTCCAGGGTGCCCTGGATGAGGTCCGTGTTCTGTTCTTCCATGGGTTCTGCGGCGCCGCGCCTCTCCACTACATTGCGGCATATTCCTCTTGATTGTCAAGATATGACCGCCAAGCTGAACCCTGGCGCGATGTGGAACCCTCATTCGTGTCGCAGGGTGATGGCCGGATCGGTCCTCGCTGCGCGGCGCGCGGGCCCCCAAACCGCCAGTACCGAGGCGGTCAGCAGGATTACGACGCTCCAGAAGAGGGCCTGAGGGTCAAAGGGACTGACGCCGTACAGGAGGCTGCGCAGCAGCCGGCCAAACGCGATAGCCCCTATGATTCCGGCCGCGGCGCCAATTGCCACCGTGCCCAGGTTCTGGCGCAAAACCATGGTGAGGATCCGTCCAGGATGGGCGCCCAGAGCGACTCGAATTCCAAGTTCGCGCGTTCGTTTCGCTAAACCGTAGGCGGCGACACCATAGATCCCGACACATACGAGAAGCAGAGACAGCCCACCTAAGACGGAAGCAATCGTGGCGGAGAGATCTGCCGAGTGGCGGGCTTTCGCAACCACGCTGCGGTAGGGAACAACGGAAAGGATAAACCGTCGGTCGAGGCCATAGGCCTGCTTCGGAAGTGCCGTCATGAGTCCCGCGGCGGCACCGGCATGTCGGATCACGAGCAGGTTGTCGCACCGCCCGGCCGACTCCACCACCTGATACACATCCCGCTCCGATCCGAATTCCGCCGTTCCAAAGTCGCGGACCACCCCAACCACCTCAGATGGCCCGGGCAGGTTCAGAGTCCGTCCCAGGACATCACCAGCCGGGAAGAAGCGGCGGGCCGCCGACTCGCTCAGGATGATCGTTCCGCGGCCGACGTCGGCGGAAGTGAAGTTGCGGCCCAGCAGAATGGGCACACGTAGCGTTTCGAAGAAGTTGGGCGAGACCTCGTGCATGGTTACGCGGATCCGCTCATGGTTGGCCGGATCTTCAACGGCGCCGCCGCAGCGCTCTCCGAACGGTATCCGGCTGGCGAGAGAGACCGACTCCACACCCGGCAACGCCGCCGTCCGCTCCATCAGCGAAGCAAGCAGTGCCTTCGCCTGCGCGGACGAAAGGCGGCTCGCATCAAAGCGCGTTGACATCACCAGCAGTCTGTCCTGTGGCAAGCCGATATCGACCCGGCGCAACTGGTCGGTGGAACGGACCAGGAGAGCCGTCCCCGTCAGAAGGATCATGGAAAGGGCAACCTGCACGGTGAGGAGCACGAGGCGCAGTCGGCCACTCGAGGTGCAGCGGCCGGCCTGCCTCAGAGGCCCGGCGGAAGCACTGCGGATTGCACTGATTGCGGGGGCCAGGCCGAACAGAAGTGAAGCGGCGAACGTGGCAAGCAGAACAAACAGAAGGACCCGGGCATCATTGGCAAATTGAAAGTTCAGCCGTTCTTCCGGACCAATCAACTGCCGGAAGGTCCATGCCGGCATCCATTGGGACACGGCCAGGCTGGCAAGGCCCGCCATCCCGCTGAGGCATAGGCTCTCAACGACGAGCTGGCGAATGATGCGTCCACGGGTCGCCCCCAGCGACAGCCGTAAGGCGATCTCACTCTGCCTGGACGCGGCGCGGGCGAGTTGCAGGTTGGCGACGTTCGCGCAAGCCATGACCAGAATCAACAACGAAGCCACGGCAACTACGAGGAAGACCGGGCGCGTCTGAGTCGATCGCATGGGATTCGCCAGAAAAGAAGGATCGGAGAGAATGAGCCGGGCCTGCGGTCGCCGCACGGATTCGAGGTATTGCGAATGCAGCGCGGCGAGCTCCGCCTGCGCCACCGCCCGATTGGCCCCTGGTTTCAAGCGGGCTACTACGGACAGGCAGCAGAAGGATACGCTCTCAAGACCTTGCGCGGCGGGCTGCAGCAGGTCGATCCACTCAGCGCCTACCCACATATCAGTCCGGTTGACGGTCGCGCCTTGGAATCCTGGCGGCGCTACGCCAACCACCTGGAATGGATGGCGATTCAGTTCGATGTAGGAGCCCAGGACACTAGGATCGCCGCCAAACCGCGTCACCCAGGCATCGTGGCTCAGAACGGCTTCGGCCGCCGATGGCAGGAAACCTCGGCCGGCGGCCATGCCCGGAGCCAAAATCTCCAGGAAGTTGTCGCTCACCGCGCCGGCCTCCCCATCCCAGATGGATTCGCCACGCGTGACACGGACATTGATCCCCAGGTCGGCCGCAAGCCCATCCACTGAGCGAGCGTTCGCCTGGAGGTAGCGGAAATGCTGCCAGGAGAAGCCGGACCAGGAGCCCAGGCGGCCTTCCTGTAGAACTTGCACGGCCGTGTCCGGGTCGCGGATAGCCCACGACTCCCAGGCAAGTGAGTTGTAAACGTTGAAAGAGAAAGCGTTCACGCCGATCCCGAGAACCAGCGCCAGGACGGCCGCCGTGGTGAACGCCGGCTGGGCTGCCAGACTTCGAGCACCGTAGCGCAGATCCTGCCAGAACTCCGCCCAGTAGCGGGCAATCCAGACTTCTCTTGAGTCTTCCTGTCGAATCAGGAGATTACCAAAGGCTCGCTGAGCCGCCGCGCGCGCCTCCTGCTCGCTCAGCCCGGTTTCGCGCAGTTCCTCAATCTTTTCTTCGAGGTGAAGCGCCATCTCTTCCTGGAGGGCGGCCGAGCGTCCTCCGCGACGCAACCAGTATTGGATTCGACGTTGCCACATGTCCGAATACTCCCGTGCAGCATCACACACCCAGACGAACCTAAGTCATTGATAATACTCAGCCGCTTCTTCCTGAAACGTGGAATGGAGCCACGCTGAATGGACGATGAGCCCGGCTTCGGCGTCAGTCCGGTCCGCTCGGCCGAAGACGCACACAAAACACGCAGCCGCGAGATATCCTCTGACGGCTCACACGTCCAACGGTCAATCGATACCCGCTGCTTTGAGACTGCCTCATACCTAGAATTCTCTGCTCGCAACCTCTGGGTAGTACGAAGAGGTACCGGTCTGAGTTCCAGGAAAACTTTCGCACGATGAACAACCGGTCCCCTGCCCGGGAACTCCTGCACCGTCAGTCAATCCCAGGATTCGGCGCCTGGAGCGAATGCCCGTTGTATCCTTGAGTTTTGGAGGTAAATCCGCTTTCAGCCGCATTGGTATGGCTTTTCGTGCGTTTTTTGGGATTCTGGAGGCTCTCTCGCAGAAGACATCGCGCAGGCGCACGGCTACTCGAAGACTCCGGCAAAGAAAGCTCCTGAACCGCCCAAGGAACCTGCCCTGAAACCGGAAGCCGGAGCCATGCAACTGCTTGGCATTCTCCAGCGTGACGCGCGCCTCCTGGATTTCGTCATGGAAGACATCACCCCCTTCTCGGACGATCAGGTGGGCGCCGCTGTACGGTCGCTCCACGACCAGTCTCAGGAAGCGCTGCGGAAATACTTCAAACTGGCCCCGGTGATCGACGGTGTGGAAGGCACCTTCACGAAACCTGAATCCGCCGGCGTACTCGCCAAGGACGCCTCCGCTATCAAATTTGTCGGGAACCTGCCAGCCCAGGGTAAACCGTCAGGCGGACTCCTTCGGCACAAAGGCTGGCGCGTGGATTCCACCATGCTGCCCTCCCTGAATCCAAAAATGAACCTCTCGATTCTGGCTCCGGCGGAGCTGGAAGTCGAATAGGAAAGGCCGGCGAAGTTTCGTGCGAATTCTTGGTATCGACCTCGGCACCACGAACTGCGGGTTTGCCTCGACGTCCGCCGATGCGGACGCCCCGGTGGAACTGTTTGGCATTCCACAACTGACCAATCCGGGCGAGGTCCAGGCGGAAGCGCTTCTGGAGTCGGCTCTCTATCTCGCCCGGGACGGCGAGTTCGCGGAAGGCGCCCTCGATCTCCCGTGGTTGGAAGGCAACCGCACCATCACCGGCCGCCTGGCGGCGCGCCGTGGCGTGGAGACGCTCGGCCGTCTGGTGACCTCGGCCAAATCCTGGCTCTCCTACACCGGCGCCGACAGAACCGCCGCGATTCTCCCCGCAAACGCACCGGACGGAGCGCCGCGCGTCTCTCCCGTGGAGGCCAGCCAGCGTTACCTCGAACACATGAAGGCCGCCTGGGACTACGAACATCCCGGCGAACCCTTCACGGACCAGCATGTCGTGCTCACCGTGCCCGCGTCGTTCGACGAAGTCGCCCGTCAGTTGACGCAGAAAGCCGCCGAGCAGGCCGGCTACCGGAACCTGATTCTGCTGGAAGAGCCCCAGGCGGCGTTTTACGCCTGGCTGGAGCGCCATGAGAACTGGCGCGAGAGCGTACAACCGGGCGACCTGATCCTGGTGATCGACGTCGGTGGCGGCACCACCGATTTCACCCTGATCAGCGTCTCGGAAAACGCCGGAGCCCTCCAACTCGAGCGCGTGGCCGTGGGCGACCACCTGCTGCTGGGTGGCGACAATATGGACCTCGCCCTGGCCCATTCCGCCGCGGCCCGCATGGGCAAGCTCGACGCCATGCAGTTTCACACGCTGTGGCAACAGTGCCGGCTGGCGAAAGAGAATCTGCTCTCGAACGAGGAAATCCAGGAGGCGCCGCTCACCATCCTGGGGCGTGGTTCCTCGCTCATTGGTGGAACCATAAAAGGAAAGCTGACGCGCACCGAGGTGGAGTCGCTGTTGGTGGACGGGTTCTTCCCCGTCGTCTCCTCTCGCGATATGCCGGCCCGCCAGCGTCGCGCCGGCCTGATGGAAGTAGGCCTGCCGTACGAACCCGACGCGGCCATCACCCGGCATCTGGCGCGGTTCCTGCGCCGGGACGCATCGGGGATGGCCTGCCCGACACACGTTCTGTTTAACGGAGGCGTCTTCCGCGCGGGCCACCTGCGCGAACGTGTCCTGGAAGTTCTCAACGCCTTCCTGGCGGAGGAATCCAAGCCGCCGGTCATCGCACTGGAAGGCGACGACCTGATGCATGCCGTCGCTCGCGGAGCCGCCTACTACGGTCGCGCCCGGCACGGCCGTGGCATCCGGATTCGCGGCGGCGTCCCTCGCACCTACTACATCGGCATCGAATCCGCCATGCCGGCGGTGCCCGGCTTTGCTGCTCCAATGAAGGCCCTGACGGTGGTCCCCTTCGGCATGGAAGAGGGCACCGGCACCACGGTCCCCAATCGCGAGTTCGCTCTCGTCGTCGGCGAACCGGCGGAGTTTCGCTTCTTTTCTTCCTCCGCTCGCAAACACGACGAGGCGGGGACACTGCTGGAAGAGATTGACTCCGACCTGGAAGAGATCGCGCCCATCCAGGTGCATCTGGAAGGCCAGGAAGGCCAGATGGTGCGTGTGTCGCTGGAGGCGCACGTGACCGAGACCGGAGTGCTGGAGTTGTGGTGCGTGGCCCGCGATGGCCGCCGCTGGAAGCTCGAGTTTCAGGTGCGCGAAGCTGGACAGAAACGAAACCCATGAAGATCGGTATTGACCTCGGCACGACGAACTCCGCGTGCGCGTTTATCGACCCCAACGAGGCGGATGGCGCGGATTTCCCGCCGGTTCACATCCTGCCGATTCCGCAGGAAGTGATCGGTGGCCAGATGGAACCCCGGCGTTCCCTGCCCTCGTTCCTCTACCTCGAAGGCGATGGGCTCACCGGCGAGAACGCGCGGGAACAAGGGGCGCTCGTGCCCACCAAGCTGGTGCATTCCGCGAAGTCGTGGCTGTCGAACTCCGAAGTGGACCGCACCGCCAAAATCCTGCCGTGGGACGCGCAGGAGGCCGGCCGCGTGGTGTCGCCGGTGGAGGCCTCGGCCCGGTACCTGAAACACATCCGCGACGCGTGGGAAGCCACGGGCCGTGGACCGATCTCCGAGCACGACGTCGTGCTCACCGTCCCGGCCTCCTTCGACGAGGAAGCACGGGAACTCACCGTGCAGGCCGCCCACGACGCGGGCATCGAGAATCTGACGCTGCTGGAAGAGCCGGCAGCCGCCTTCTACTCCTGGATCGCGAACCACCTCTCCCAATCGCAGAAGTCGCTCACCGACGGCATGACCGTACTGGTCGTCGACGTGGGCGGCGGCACCAGCGACTTCACGGTAATCCGTGTCGGCCGCGAGGGCGACCGCGTCAACTTCACGCGTACCGCCGTGGGCCGCCATCTGCTGCTGGGCGGCGACAACCTCGAACCTGACCCTGGCCTGGCTCGTCGAATCAAAGCTGAATAAACAGCTCTCCCTCCGCCAGCGCAGCGCGCTCCGGCGCCAATGTTCGGCGGCCAAGGAGAAACTGCTCGGCTCCGCCGATCTGGCAAGTGTCGACATCACGGTGCTCGGCGGCGGCACTTCCCTCATCGGCGGGACGCTCAAGGCAAGCGTCCTGCGCGAAGAGGCGATGGAACTGGCCATGGAGGGCTTCCTGCCCTTCTGTGGTTTGGACGAAAAGCCGCAGGAGGACAAGAAGAGCCTCTTCCGCGAGATCGGCCTGCCCTATGTCAGCGACCCTGCCGTCACCCGTCACCTGGCCGCCTTCCTGCAGTCTTCGCAATCGCCGGCGCCGGACGCCATTCTCTTCAACGGCGGATTCTTCATCCCGGAGATCCTGCGCCAGCGCGTCACCGATGTGGTGGAGAGCTGGTATGGCAAGCGTCCGCTCGTTTTCGAAAACAACGACCTGGACCTGGCAGTCGCCGTGGGTGCATCCTACTACTCCTACGTACGCGGCACCGGCAGCGGCGTCCTCGTGCGTGGCGGCCTGCCGCGGGCCTATTTCCTGGGAGTCGATTCGCCGGATGCGGCGAACTTGAAGACCGTCTGCCTGGTGCCGCGCGGCACGGAAGAAGGCTCCACGCTGACGCTGGACCTCGAAAACCTCCAACTCGTCGCAAACAAGCCCGTCAAATTCAAGCTCTACTCCTCGCTGCTGCGCACGGAAGACCAGGTGGGCGAAGTTGTGGAATTCCCCGCGCAGGAAGTGGCTGAGAACCTGCACCAGCACGCTCCGCTGGAGGCGGTCATCCGTTTCGGCAAGAAGGCCGAAGAGCGTCTGGTTCCCGTCAAGCTCGGCGTGCATTTGAGCGAGGTCGGCACTCTGGAGATCTGGGCCGAATCGAAGATCAGCGAGCACCGCTGGCGGCTCCAGTTCGAACTGCGCAAGCCGGTACTGGCCGAGCAGGTGAAGAAATCGCGCCCGGTGGCGGTGATCAGCGCCGAGGCGCTGGCCGCTGCGGAGGAGGCGGTACGCGCCGTTTTCCAGCTCGGAACAATGGCACCGGAAGAGCTCCCGGGCAAGCTGGAGCAGACCCTCGCCTTGGGCCGCAACTCCTGGCCCCTGGAAGTCATCCGCAAGCTGGCCGACGTGTTCCTCGATCTCAACGAAGGGCGTCGCAAATCTCCGGCTCACGAAGTACGCTGGCTGAACCTGGGCGGCCTGTGCCTGCGCCCGGGCTTCGGGCATCCCGGCGACGACTATCGCATCGAACTCGCGCGGCGCGTCTGGGCCCAGGGGCCCGCCTTCGGCGATAAGCCTGAGAACGAAACCCAATGGTGGATCTTCTGGGGACGCGTGGCCGGCGGCCTGAACAGGAACCAGCAGGCCGACGTCTTTCAGCGCACCGCCTATGCGCTGCTGCCGAAGGGCAAACCGCAACGGTTGAATTCCAGCCTGGAACGCGAGATGTGGCGCTGCGCTGCCTCGTTGGAACTCCTGCCGGCCGGCACCCGCACCGATCTCGGCAACTCCCTCGTCAAACGCCTGCGGGCCGAACCGAATGCCTCGGACTTCTGGTGTCTGGCGCGCATCGGCGCCCGCAAGCTGTTCTACGGACCTCTGAATCAGGTATTGCCGGCCGCCACGGCCGTGCGCTGGATCGAAGGCATCGGCAAACTGAAGGGGAGTGAGGAATGCATCGCGCGCCTGGGCCAAAGTACAGGTGACGCCACGCGCGATCTGCCGCCCGGTTCGCTGGAAATGGTGCGCCGCACGCTCGCCGGCTCGCCCGAACTCCTGTCGCTGTTCGAAGGCGACACGCCCAGCGATCTCGATTCGATGGCGCGAATCTTCGGTGAGGAACTGCCCTCCGGACTCGTGCTGGTGGATCCCTCACAGGAATGAACGAGCTCAGCCTCATCACCGCCATCCGGAAATGGTCGACGCCCAAGTCGGCTGCCCCCGGTGTGGTGAAAGGCATTGGCGACGACTGCGCGATCATCCGGCCCCGGGCCAACGAGGATCTTCTATTCACGACAGACTTCGTGATCGAAGACGTCCACTTCCGGCGCGTGACGCATACTGGCATCGACACCGGCTGGAAAGCCCTCGCCCGCGGCCTCAGCGACATTGCCGCCATGGGCGGTGACGCCCGCTACGCCCTGGTCTCGCTGGCCCTCGCTCCCTGGTGCTGCCACAACTACGTTCGTGACCTGTATAAGGGCTTCAACAAGCTGGCTGCCCTGCATGGTGTGAACATCATTGGCGGAGACGTATCCCGCACCGAGAAACTCTCCATCGACATCATCGTCATTGGATCCACGCCCCGCGGCAAAGCCCTGCGGCGCGATGGCGCAAAACCCGGCGACGTAATCTACGTCAGCGGAGCCCTGGGCCGGGCCGCCGCGAAGGAATACAAAGACCGGCCGGTCCCTCGCCTGGAACTCGGCCGCAAGCTGCGCGGCAAAGCCACGTCCTGCATGGACTTAAGCGATGGCTTGGCGATGGATCTCCACCGCCTGTCCGTGGAGTCCGGCGTGGCCGCGGAACTCGATGGCCCGCTGCCCTCCGCCCCCGGCGCCACCTTCGAACAGGCGCTCTTCGGGGGCGAAGATTACGAACTGCTCTGCACTTTGCCGGCAGGCCGCCGCATACCGCCGGAACTCACGCGCGTCGGGCAAATCGTCCAGGGTAAACCCGGCCGTGTGACCCTGGCCGGTGAAAGTTTACAACCCCGCGGTTGGGATCCGCTCGCCTGATCCAATTCCGCCATTCGCTGCAAATCCTCCACCTCTCCCTGCATTCCGTAACCGGTTCCGGTCCTCTCGCCGCATCCTGTATCCAGGAGAAACTGGGAGGCCCCCAATGAGCCAGATTTGGAGTCGAGTTCTCTTCGCCACGTTATTGCCCTTCCTGGCCGCCCGCGGAGACGCCACAATGCCGCAGAGAACGGCCGCCGTGGTCCTGTTTCCCGGCGCGCAGGTGATGGGCTACGCCGCGCCGATCGACATTCTCCGTTACGGCGGAACCAGTGTCTTCACTGTCGCCGAAAAACCGACGGTCGTAACCAACGGCGACCTGAGCGTAAACGCACAGTACACCTTTGACAATGCACCGGACCCTGACATCCTCCTGGTCCCGGGCGGCAGCAATATGAAGGCCGAACTGGAGAACCCTCGGCTGCTCAGCTTCCTGCGCGACAAAGCCGGCAAGGCGCAGATTGTGCTCTCCGTCAGCAACGGATCCTTCCTCCTGGGCAAGGCCGGCCTTCTGGACGACCACACGGCCACGGCCACCTTCGGCCTGACCGACGGACTGCGCCGCATCGCCCCTCTGGCCCGAGTGGTGGATGATGTTCGCTTCACCGACAGCGGCAAATATGTCACCTCGGCGGGCCTGTCGTCGGGCATCGACGCCGCCCTCCATGTCCTGGAGAAACTGGATGGCCGGGGCGCCGCCCAGATGGCCGCACTGGCAGTGGAATATAACTGGGACCCCGAGGGATCCTTTGTCAGATCGCAACTCGCCGACAGACTGTGCGCCTTTCGCTACGACGTATCTCGTGCGCAGTCGCTCCGGCGGGAAGGCGACGAAGAGCAGTGGGTGAACGAATGGGCTGTCACTGACCCGTCATCTCCGGAAGTGGTGTTCGAAGCCTTCCAGTCCGCCATCCGCCAACATGTCACCTGGATGGAGTCGACACCGCAATGGACAAAGATAGAGGGCGAAGACACCCCTCTGCGCAGCCAGTGGCGCTTCCGCGATGAGCACGACCGAAGTTGGAGAGGAGTCCTGGAAGTGGCGCCAAACTCGGTGACCCGGGAAGGAGTGGTTGTCCGCCTCTCCTTGCACCTGGATCCCCGCCGTGCGTCAATCTGATGGAATGCAAGGCATGAATCCGGCTGTACCGCGTGAGCCCTCGCGCATCCGTGTGACGTGGTGGAAGTTGTCCGCCGTCTGGGTGGCATTCGCTCTGTTCAACGCCACCCAGGTGGTGCTCAGTGTCAAGGCGGAGATGCCCGAAGTACCGGGTACACCGCTCTTCATCCGGGCCTTCCTGGGCTGGATGATCTGGGCAATGGCAACCCCTCTGGTTGTCGAATTGGGCCGGAGGTATCCCCTGCGCAGGCCCGGTCTGGCTGTGGCACTACCACTCCACCTGGCCACCTGGATCTGCATCGCCGCGACTCGCGCCGTGCTGCTGGTGGTGCTGGCGACCGAACTCCTGAAGTATTGGCCGAATGAAGGGAAAAGTTCATTCTTGGAACGGTTGGGCGGGCAGTTCCTGGCCCAGTTGCACATGGACCTGCTGGCGTATGTAGGCGTCATGATCTTCTGTGCCTGGCGTGAATCGCAGCAGAGACTGCAGGAGCGGGACGTGCGCGCGGCGCAACTCGAGACGCAACTGTCCCAGGCGCAACTGCGGGCGTTGCGGGCGCAGTTGAACCCGCATTTCCTGTTCAACACCTTGAACGGCATCTCAGCCCTCGTGCGCGACGGCAATCAGGCCTGCGCGATCCGGATGCTGGTGGGCCTGAGCGACCTGCTGCGCTATGTCATCGATAGTCCTCCAGACCTGGAGGTCGAGTTGGACGAGGAGATCCGTTTCGCCAAGCAGTATCTCGACATCCAGCAGATGCGCTATGGCGAACGCCTGGGTGTGAACTGGTCGGTCCCGGAAGAACTGGGCGGAGCCCGGGTGCCGAGTCTGATCCTCCAGCCGCTGCTGGAGAACGCGATTCAGTACGGCGTAGCCGCCAGAAATGCCGCCGTGATCATCCGTGTGAGCGCCGCCGAATCAGCCGGCGTGCTGCGCCTGACCGTGAACAACGATGGACCTTCGCTGCAGGAGAACCCGCGCCGGGCCGGAGTTGGTATTGCCAACACCCGTCAGCGGCTGGAAACGCTCTACGGCGAGCGCGCGGGGCTGGATGTGCACGACGCCCGGCCCTCCGGCGTCGAAGCCGTCATTCACCTCCCGCTGCGGGAGGAGCCGGCATGACCGCCGTGCCTCGCATCCGCGCCCTTCTGGTGGACGACGAACCGCTGGCGCGCAAGAATCTACGGCTGCTGCTGGAGCGCGATGAGGAGATTGAGGTCGCCGGCGAAAGCGCCAGCGGGCTGGAGGCGATGGAGGACATCCCCAAGCTGGAGCCCGATCTCGTTTTTCTGGACGTGCAGATGCCGGAGGCCGACGGGTTCGATGTCATCGCAACGCTGGACCCCGACAGCATGCCGGTGATCGTCTTCGTCACCGCCTACGACCAGCACGCGATTCGTGCCTTCGAAGTTCAGGCCGTGGACTACGTATTGAAGCCCTTCGATGACGAACGCTTCGCAAGGGCGCTGGAGAACGCCAAGAGACAGGTGAGGTGCCGCGAAATGGAACAACTGGGAGAACGCTTTCTGGCATTGGCGGCTGCCCGTCCGGGGCAGACGAAAGAAGGTGAGGCCGCCTTCACCGACCGCTTCATCGTGCGGACCGGCAACCGCCTCGTGCTCGTGCGCGCCCCCGAGATCGATTGGATCGAGGCGGCCGACTACTATGTCCGCCTCCACGTATCCGGCCGTGCCCACCTGGTGCGCCAGTCCATGGCGGAAATGGAGCGCTGCATGGACCCCGAAAAGTTCGTGCGCGTACACCGGTCCACCATCGTCAATGTCGACCGCATCCGCGAAGTCCAGCTCGGCGTCGACGGCGAGCACCGCGCCGTCCTCTCCGACGGCACGGAACTCAAAATCAGCCGCGGATACCGCCGCCGTTTAGGATTTCTCTAGCGCCCTACAACTTCGGCACGGCGAAAAACATGCCGCCGAAGATCAGCCACGCCAGAATCAGCGTCCAGATCACATTCGCCGTCTGCGCTCCGAGAAACGCGAAGAACGGCCGCCCGTTCTCCATCGTCAGCAGGTCGGTGAACTTTGTCTCCAGCCCGATGCATGCGAAGGCCAGGGCAAACCAGGCCGTACGCAGCCCCGTGAGCGTGCCCTTGGTCGCCTTCACCACCGCCGGATCCACGAGGAAGCTGAACGCCAGCGATGCGGCCACGAACCCGATCACAAACTTCGGGAACCGCTCCCAGATGACCTTTGCGCTGGCTTTCGGCTGATCGCCGTTGCCTGACTTCATCGACCACCAGATGGAGAGCAGAAATGCCGCCACACCGATCAGAACGTTCTGCGAGAACTTCACGATGGTGCCCATCTTCATGGCCGTTTCACTGATCAGCGAGCCCGCCGCCACCACACTGCCCGTCGTGTCCAGTGTCCCGCCCAGCCAGGCGCCGCCGACCACATCGGAGAGACCCATCGACTTGATGAGCCACGGTTGGATGACGATCATCGGCACGGCCACAATCAGCACGACGCTGGCCACGTAGCTCAGCCGCCGCCGGTCGCCTTGAATGGCTCCGCAAGCCGCAATGGCGGCGCTCACGCCGCAGATCGACACCGCGGTGGAGAGCATCGCCGAGAACTCATCATCCAGCTTCATCCGGCGGCACAGCCAGAAGCTGAAATACCAGACCACAACCACGACCAGCACAGCCTGCAGCATCCCCAGAACACCGGCCTCCATGATGTCCTGGAAGAGAATCGTGGCGCCCATGATGACCAGCCCGCTCTTGATGAAGTATTCGGTCCGCACCGCCTCCATCAGCCAGTCCGGACAGCCGATGACGTTGCTGAGAAACAAACCCAGTACCAGAGCGAAGATCACGTATTCGATGCCCCAGTACGCCATGGTGCTATTGCCGGCAATGAGTTGAGCCAGCCAGCCCAACGTGAAGACCACCAGAAAACCAAGCGCAAATCGTCCTACCTTCGCGCCCAGAGCCAGGGCGCCCGGCAATGCCATCACGAACAGAATCCCGCAGAGAATCAGCGACGTCTGTAGATTGGCTGGGCTGAACAAGCCGCCCAGGGCCGCGGTGGATCCCCATTTGAACGCGGGCAGCGCCGGCCTCAGACCGAGTGGAACCAGAATCAGGGTAGCCAGCCCCAGCCATACGGCAAGCCAATCTTCATGAATCCACCAGCGGTTCGATGCGGAAGACATATCTATCGAACACTACCACGCAGAGGTGTTTGGCTTCAGGCAACCGGGTTGCGGCGAGTCATCTCGTCAATCACGCCGAACAGCTTCTCCGCTTCGTAGGGCTTGGTGAGGAATCCATCCATGCCCGCCTCCAGGCAGGAGCCCTCGTCGCCCTTCATCGCATTGGCGGTCAACGCCAGAATGGGCACATGCCCGCCCAGCGCTGCTTCCAGGCTGCGAATCTGGCGCGTGGCCTCCAGCCCGTCCATGCCCGGCATCTGGACATCCATCAGTATGACGTCGAAAGGCTGGGTCGAGATCTTGTCCACTGCCTGCTTGCCGTCGGAGACGGCCACAACCTCGTGGCCGCGCTTGCTCATCAGTCGCTCCACCAGTTTGCGGTTCACCGGATTGTCTTCGGCCACCAGCACACGCAAACGGCTCGGGCCGGCCGGCTTCGGCACTGGGGCCGGTTCCGGCTCAGGCTGCTGCTCCAGCGGAGCCACCAGTTGCATCTTGACCCAGAACCGGAACAGGCTGCCTTTGTCCGGTTCGCTCTCCACTTCCAGCCGGCCACCCATCCCGTCGACGATCTTTGCCGAGATCGCCAGACCCAGCCCTGTCCCGCCATAACGGCGCGTCACGGATCCGTCCGCCTGCCGGAAAGCCTCGAAGATCAGCTTCTGCTGATCCAGCGGAATCCCGATGCCCGTATCCTTGACCTCGAATCGAACTTCCGCATCGTTGTCCACAACCCGGTCGAGCATCACGCTCAGCGAGACCGAGCCTTTCTCCGTGAACTTCAGCGCATTGCCCAGAAGATTCAACAGCACCTGCCGCAGCCTTGAACTGTCGCCCACCATCCGGTTCGGCAACTGCCTGTCGAACGTGCAGGTGAGTTCCAGCCGCTTCGCCGCCGCTCGTCCGGTCAGCGTCCGCACGGCTTGCTGCACCGTGTCGCGCAGCGGGAACTCTTCATGGCCGATCTCCATGTAGCCCGCTTCAATCTTTGAGAGATCCAGAATGTCGTTGAGCAAGGCCAGCAGACTGTCCGCGGAGATTTTCACCGTCTCCAGGTAGTCTTTCTGCTCGAAGGTCAATGTGGTACCCAGCGCCAGTTCCGTCATCCCCAGAATGCCGTTCATCGGCGTCCTGATCTCGTGGCTGACGTTGGCCAGGAACTCGTCCTTCAACCGGTTGGCCCGCTCACTGCGCTCCTTCTCCAGGCGCAGTTGCTTCGTACGTTCGTCCACCGCCCGTTCCAGGCGTTCCGTCTCTTCCCGGTGCTGGTGCTTGGCCCGCTCGATCCGCCACAGACCGGCGGCAATCAGCAGCAGCACCACCAGCCCCTGCAGATAGCGGTTGGCCCACCACGGCGGCATAATCGTGAAGGCAAACACCGCCGGCTCACGGCTCCACTCCTTGTAGCCGTCAAACCCGTAGACTTCCAGCCGGTAGTCCCCCGGCGGCATCTCCGCGAACTGCATCTCGCGCTGCGAGGTATTCTGCCATTCGGACGAAAGCCCCACCACACGATAGCGGAAGCGCTGGCTGGACGGACGCGAGAACGACAGCACCGCAAACCGCACTGTCAACGTGTTCCAGCGGTAGTCCACCTTGGCTTTCGTCTGCAGAGTCTGCGGGTGTCCGCCCAGTTGAACCGAGGTGAGCACCACGCGCGGAGGCCCGGGGCTGGCCTTCACTTCGGATTCGTGGAATCGCGAAAGCCCCGCACTCGTGCCGATCCAGACCGTGCCGTCGGGCTCGGCCGCGAATGCATCCGAGTTGCAGTCGTCCCACACCAAACCGTCGCCACGCCGGTATTGCGACCACTGCTTGCCGCTGAAGACGCCTACACCACGGTCCGTCCCAACCCACATGTTGCCCTTTGTATCGAACCTCGTGAAATACACCTGGTTCGATGGCAGGCCATCGGCCGGCGTCAAATGGGAGAACTGCAGCTTGTCGCCCACGCGCGTCGCGCGCGTCAGCCCCATGCCCGTCTGATAGGCAATCCACAAGGTGTTGTCCGGACCGTCGCTGATCGACCAGACGCCGTCATACTTCAGACCTTCCTGCAGTCCGTACCGGATCCACCGGTCGCCGGTCCGGCGGAAAAGGCCGTGCGTGGTCCCATACCAGATTTCGCCATCCGCCAAAACCTTCATCGTCAATCCGGTGGCCTTTTCCGAACCCGGCACCTCCACCGGTTCGAAACGCCGTGCCTTCCGGTCGAAGACGTACAGGCCGGACTTAGTCGTGGTGGAGGCCCAGATCTGGCCTTGCTTATCAATCTCCAAATGGGAGATGTAGTGATTGCGGGCGAGCTGCGGCATGGGGAACCGGTCCACCCGGCCCGTCGCCGGGAAGAAATGCACAGCCCCATAGCCGCGCAAACCGGCCCACAGGCTGCCATCCGAATCCATGACCAGCGCCTGAATCTCCTCACCCTGCAATTGCGGAGTCGGTTCAAAGAAGAAACTCTCCGACTTTCGCCGGCCCCGGTACAGGCCGCCCCGCGTCGCCACCCAGATCGTGCCGTGACCATCGGGCAGGATCTGCCAGACAAGTTCGTCGTTCAACCCTTCCGTATACGTGTAGCCTTCCCACTCGCCGTAGCCGATCCAGCGGAAGAGCCCGCGGCCCAGCAGGCCGACCCACATCGCCCCGTCCTTGTCCCGGAAGATCATCGAGACGTCGTTCGCCGCCAGACCTTGCGCCCGCGTCACAAACCGCCAGTGCGTTCCTTCCAGAATCGCGAAACCCTCTTTCAGAGGCACCAGCAGGCGGCCTTTGTTGTCCAGAGCGAGCTGCGGCACCCACGGACTGCTCAGCGACCGGTCGCACGGCACCGGCACAAACGCGTCCGACCCGGCGCGCCGCACCATCACCATCACCCGGTTTCGAATCCACAGGTTGCCTTCGTTGTCCTCCAGCATGTACTGCCAGGGGTCCTTCGGCTGCTCCGTCCATGTGGCGGCGGAAACCTGATTCTCACCCTCCAGCCGGCAGATCGAGTTCAGACACCCGAACCAGACCTCGTTCTTCCGGTTCACCATCACACTCGCCACAGGGCTGGTTACGCCGGTCGCATAGTGGAACTTCCACGCACCCGTGTTTTGCCGAACGCCGATGAGTAGACCGGACGGTGTGGCAATGAAAACCCTGCCCGATCGGTCCGACGCGACACCCTGCGCTCCCACCACCTTCTTGGCCGGAGCAATGTCGACTTTGTCGAATCTGGTTCCGTTCTGGACCCACAAACCCACCTGGGTGCCCAGCCAGATCGTGCCGTCCGGACTCTGGTGCATGGACTGTAAAGAAGTGGCCGGAACCCCGTCTCGAATCCCAAATTCGGCAAAACTGTGCCCATCAAAGCGGTACAGCCCGTTTTGCGTACCCACCCAGAGGAAGCCGTCCTTGTCCTGAATCACCTGCTCCACGGCCAGATTCAGGAGCCCGTCGGCATAGCCAAACTCTTGAAACGCAAACTTTTGGGCGTAGACATGCGGTGCCAGGCAGAGGGCCGCCAGGCACACCGTCAGCCGAAGGCCGCTCGGGCGCATGTCCATGCTGGAATTATCGACAGAACGTCCAGGAAAGTTGAGTTCAGTGTAGGCAGGCTGACAAGTCTTTCCCCCGAAAAATCTTGTCAGTACCCGCGAATGGGGGGTCCATCCAACAGCGAATCTCCTGCTCTACACTGGGAGAATACCTCGGGAAAGGGCCAGGTGCTGGGGCCGGCAATGAATCGCGAATATCACAAGTGGTACAGCCAACGACTAGGCCGGGAGATGGAACTCCTCCAATTCGGCCATGGTGGCACCCCAATGCTGGTCTTCCCCAGCTCAATGGGCCGTTTCTTCGAATACGAGGATCGCGGCATGGTGCAAGCCATGCAATGGCAACTGGATACGGGCCAGGCAATGCTCTTTTGCGTCGACAGCGTCGACCGCGAGAGCTGGTACAACAAAGGCATCCATCCCGCCGATCGGGTGCGTAGGCACGTGCAATACGAGGAGTACCTCCTGAAAGAAGTACTACCCCTGATGCGCACCAGAAGCGGCCACCACCGCATCGCCACCACCGGCTGCAGCTTCGGCGGCTACCATTGCACCAACTTCGCCCTCCGCCATCCCGAGTGCATCCACACCTGCGTCTCCATGTCGGGCGCCTACGACATCAAACAGTTCCTCGGCGGGTACTACGACAACGATTGCTACTTCAACAACCCCGTCGATTTCGTCCCGAACACCCACGACGCCTGGTATCTTGACCAGTACCGCCGGGAGATCCGCTGGGTCTTTGGCGCCGGCGAACACGACATCTGCCTGGAGGAAAACCGCCGCATCTCCGGCATCTTCAACGCCAAGGGCATCCCGCACTGGTCCGACTTCTGGGGTTTGGGCGCGGTCCACGATTGGCCCTTGTGGCAGCTCATGTCGAAGAAGTACTTTAGCTAGAACACTGAATCGTCTTCAACGGAGGAAGCATTGATGAAGAAGATCGGGCTCTTGTACGGGATGGAAAACACCTTCCCGATGGCTTTGGTGGACCGCATCAACGCGCGCCAGGTGGACGGAGTCGTGGCTGAAAGCCTCATGACCGGCGCGTTCCGGATGGACCGGCCCACCGGCTACGGGTCATCGTCGATCGCATCTCGCACGACATCCCGTTCTATCGATCGTCCTGAAAAACGCCGCCCTGACGGGCACCGGATCATCAACAACCCGTTCTGGTGGAGCGCCGACGACAAGTTCTTCAACTACTCGCTGGCGCAGCGCCTGGGCGTGGCGGTGCCGACGACCGTCATCCTGCCGCACAAGCGCACCCGCCGGGACCACCGAACAGTCGATGCGCAACCTCGAGTTACCCGCTCGATTGGGACGCGATCTTCAAATACGTCGGTTTTCCAGCGTTCCTGAAGCCGCATGACGGCGGCGGGTGGCGGTACGTGTACAAGATGAATTCGCCGCGCGGAGTTCTACGCGGCCTACGATCAGTCGCGCGATCTGTGCATGACCCTGCAGGGCGCGGTGAATTTCAACGAGTACTTCCGTTGCTACGTGATCGGCCGCGAAAAGGTGCACATCATGCCCTACAACCCGCGCGCGCCCCATCACGAACGCTAAGTGAAGACCCGCCCGCTTACAATCCGGCGTCGATCGCCCGGATCGACCGCGACGCGCTGACCCTCTGCCGTGCGCTGGGCTACGATATGAACACCGTGGAGTTCGCCGTCGAGAACGGCATTCCCTACGCCATCGACTTCATGAACCCTGCTCCCGACGCCGACCGACGGTCGGTCGGCGAGGACAACTTCAATTGGATGGTCAACGCCATGGCCGACTTCGCGATCAAGACCGCGCTCGCCCCAAGCCCCGCCGCATGGACTGGATCAGGCGCTGCGGGCGACTTCGAAGTGAAAGCAGAAGTATCTCGTTCTTTGACGTCTACTTCTGACTTCTAATCTGACTCTGACTTTCTCCTATGACACTCCGACTTTCACCATCGGGATCGAAGAGGAATACCATGACCGTCGATCCCGTCACCCACGACTTGCGGTGCCATATCCAGGCGGAGATTCTTGCCAAGGGCAAGCGGCAACTGCACGAGCGCGATCGAAGCCGGAGATGCACCAGTCGCGTGGTCGAGGTCGGCACCGGCGTCTGCCGCGACATCGAGCGAAGCGCGGCGAGGACCTCACGCAACCTCCGCCGCCACATGGTCCAGCTTACGCAGCAAAACGACCTGCGCCTCGTGTCCGCGCGCCACCCATCCGTTCTCCGATTGGCGCGACGCAGGACATCTATCCTGACGAGCGCTACCTGCGCTCGTCGAAGATATGCAGATCGTGGCGCGAGCCAATCTGATCTTTGGACTTCACGTCCACGTCGGCGTCGAGGATCGCGAAATGCTCATCCACATCATGAACGCAGTGCGGTACTTCATTCCGCACATCCTGGCGCTCTCGGCCAACTCGCCGTTCTGGCTCGGCATGAACACAGGCCTCAAGTAGCTATCGCTGCAAGGTGTTCGACAAGTTCCCGCGCACCAACATCCCCGACTACTTTCCGAGTTGGGCGAGTACGAGAGCTTCGTCAACCTGCTGATCCAGACCAGCTGCATCGACAACGCCAAGAAGATCTGGTGGGACCTCCGGCCCGCATCCGTTACTTCCCCACCCTCGAGTTCCGGATATGCGACCTGCCGATGCGGCTGGACGAAACGCTCGCCATCGCCGCGCTCATCCAGGCCACCGTCGTCAAGCTCTGCAAGCTCCATTCCAACAATCAGAGCTTCCGCCTGTACCGCCGCATGCTGTTGATGGAAAACAAGTGGCGCGCCGCCCGCTACGGCATCGATGGCAAGCTGATCGACTTCGGCAAGCGAGTGGAAGTCTCCGTGCGCGAGTCTCATGTTCGAGTATCTTCAACGTGGTGGACGACGTGGCTCGACGAGCTGGGCAGTCGCGGCAGAGATCAACTACCTTCATCGGATCCTGGCAAGAAGGCACCGGAGCCGATCGCCAGTTGCGCGTCTTCGACGCGCACGCGGCGACTTCAAGAGCAGTGGTCGACTACATGATTCAGGAAACCGAGGCAGGACTGTTCAATCACTCGAGTCTTCGACCCGGAACTGCACCCGGAGCGCGCAACGCAGTCCGGGTCGTGTCTGAGCATCCAGCCGCACGAGAAGGTCACGGTCATCGGCGACGACGTGTGCCCGCGAGATCGCTGCTGCGCTGGTGGCGGCCGAGATCGAAGCGGTGGGTGCGCCCTTACGCAGCCTTCGTGCTGGAGAGATTGCGCACCGCCCGCTGACCGATATGCCGCAGGTAGTGCTCGACGACATGGAGCCCAGCCAGGTGAGCATCTTTGCCGTAGTGGCGCAGCGCAACGAGCTCCGGAGCCGCATGCAGATGACCGACGTCGTGAATCGCCGCACAGATCCGCCACGCGCATATGGTGAACATCGAGAAGCGGATCATGCTCGAAGGCATGCGCGCCGACTTCGCTCACGTGGACGACGCTCAGCGTCCGGGTGCTCGACATCGTCCGGCACGCGAAGCAGATCCGCGCTGCGACAACGCCCGGCCGGCACGGACATCGTGGCGACCATGAATCCTGATTATCAGTGGATCAAAACAAGCGGCATCATCATCGAGAAGAAATGGGGCAACCTGCCCGGTGGCGAGTGTTTCGACGACTCCTGGAGAAGTGAACGGCCGTTCGTCGATCGATGGTGTGGTCGGCGACTATCTCTGCGCTAAATACGGCGATCTCCGCGCCACCCCGCTTACCCTCGCTGATCGAAGGCAACCGCCTGGTCGCGGCCCACTGCGACGAACAAGGCACTGAGCGACGACTTCTGGGAGTACACCCACACCGATGAAAATTCCGATCGCGTCGGCGAGTTCGCCATCGGCACCAATCTCGCGCTCGCGCGACGTCATCGGCAACATTCTGCAGGACGAAAAGATCCCGGGCGTCCACATTGCGTTCGGCAATCCTTACGGCGCCACACCGGCGCGGACTGGTATTCGTCGACTCACATCGACGTCGTCGGCCGCAGTTTCGACATCTAGGCCGACGACCGCCGATCATGCGCGACGGGAAGTTGCGCTGTGAAAGCCGCGAACTCAGGCGCTGTTCAACGAACACTTCACACCAGAGCAGTATGCTCGCTTCCAGTCGCTCATCGATGAGCTCAACGGTCACCCACGTCGCGTTCCGCCATCTGTCGAGACCCCCTGCTTCTTCGACTCGGACTTCATCACCGCATCTCGCGCGAGGGCCGCGAACTCATCGGACAACTGGTGGACGATCCCGGCCTACCGCCGAATGTCCGACGCCTCTCTGCCGGAGCAGTACAACGTCCCAAACGAACCCGCTGAGCCGATGTTCGTGCAGGTGGATTTCGGCGTGGTCCGGACGGAGAAGATGGCCTGCTCCACCCCAAACTGGTGGAGATCCAGGGCTTCCCTTCCCTCTACGCGTTCCAGCCGGTGCTGGCGCAGAGCTATATCGACGCCTATGAGATGCCGGTGGACCTGCACTACCTGCTGGATGGCCTCGACAACCCTCAGTATTGGGCGCTGCTGAGAACAGTCGATCGTCGCCGGCCACGATCCCGAAAACGTAGTCCTGCTGGAAGTGGATCCCGACCACCAGAAGACGCGCTGCGATTTCCTGCTGCACCGAGTGCCGTGCTCGGTGTCCCGGCCGTTTGCATCACCCGGTCCGGAAACAGGGCCGGAAGCTCTACTATCAGCGGGACGGACGCGAAGTGCAGATCCACCGCATCTACAACCGCGCCATCGTCGACGAACTCGAGCGCGCATCGAGGTTCCCGTGCCCTTCGACTGGCGCGACGAACTTGAGGTCGAGTGGACCGGCCGTCCGAACTTGTTCTTCCACGTCTAGCAAGTTCTCCATTCCGTACCTGCACCACCCCTCGGTACCGGAAACGCATCTTCCTCGACCGTATGGAAACGCCTGCCGGACGACCTGATCGAAGTGGGTGCTGAAGCCGCTATTCTCGTTTGCCGGCCTGGGCGTAGTTTTCGGGCCCGACGCAACTCCGACATCGATGCTATCCCGGCCGCAGAGCGCGCCAACTTCATCCTCGCAGGAACGCGTGGAGTTCGCACCCGTCATCGAAACCCCGTTCGGGCTCACCAAGGCCGAGATCCGGGTCATGTTCGTGGGGCAACCGACCGGCCCAGTCATCCCACATCATCCGCATGGGCCGCGGCAAGATGATGGGCGTGGACCACAACAAGAATATGGAGTGGGTGGGCGCCAGCGCGGCGCTGTACCATGAAGAGTCATGACGCCGGATGAGGAAGATCTGCTCGACCACGTATTCGATTACCTGTGCGAGGAACAGCCGGAATCGGTAGCCGAAATCGCCGATGAGGAGATCCGCCGGAGGGCGGCCCTCGGCATTCGCCGGGCTCGCACCCACGGCTTTGAGCAACCCGAGGCGATCACGGCCTACGTGTCGCTGATGTTCCTGGTCGCTCCCGATTTCGACACCCATCCCAAAATCGGCAAGGTCCTGGCCGACACCAGTTTACC
The DNA here is from genome assembly GCA_049841055.1 of Paludibaculum sp. Taxonomy (GTDB): domain Bacteria; phylum Acidobacteriota; class Terriglobia; order Bryobacterales; family Bryobacteraceae; genus Paludibaculum. The sequence continues at coordinate 47,845 of JASGIE010000205.1, forward strand.
TGCGGCCCAGCGCATCAAGCAGATCTTTGCCCGAACCTCCGAATCGGACTGGGAAGAAGCCGCGGAAAGACCGGCGGCTGGGCTGCCCTCAACTGATTCCAGGCCCCGCCTGCCTGACGATTGCCACACCCGCTCAGGCTGCTAGAATACAAATCGAGCGCGCCCGTAGCTCAGTTGGATAGAGCGTCTGGCTTCGAACCAGCAGGTCGGGAGTTCGAGTCTCTCCGGGCGCGCCAGATGCCTGACCAGGTTTCAACCGTTGTTGGTACGGAATGAAATCATGCGTCACCCCTCCTTGACTCGGACACCCCCGGCATTAATTCCTCGAGGATAGTTGCTCCCCCACGTGCCACCAACCGCGGAAGGTGAACAGCAGTGGAACTAGCTACAATTCCACCATGCAGGATGCCGAAAACGACGGTGCTTCCATCCAGGGAAAGCGCTCACTCCTTGTGAGCGGAGTTGTAACACTGCTTGCGAGCTCACCGTTTTTGGCGAGGTTGTTCTACGAGGAAGTCGTCTTGACATACGAGCAGGGGCCCCAGATGCTCGGATTCTCGATGATGCACATCATGCCCTATGCGATAATCTTCGGATTTCTGTCGCTGATCGCACTCCACATATGGATTCTGATTGCGCTCGCTGAGATTGTGTGCGCTGCATGGAAGCGCCAGCGGTTGCGGCGTGCGGTGGAATTCGTGCTGGCCGTTGCCCTGTTCAGCGTTCTACTAGCCTATACCCCCTACGGTTGGTGGCGCTTTCTTATCTTCCAAACCGTAGGCCCAGGAAAGCACGGCGGCAGCCAGCTGAAGTTCGCAGCCGAGTCCGGCGAGCTCTATAATGTCCGTGCGCTCGTGGGTTGCGGAATCCGCGTGGACGCACTGGAAGATGATGAAACTACTGCACTCATGAGCGCCTCAGCCGCAGGCCATCTGAATGTCGTCAAGTATCTTGTGAATGCGGGGGCACCCGTCAATTACCAGGAGAGATCCCTTGGCAGGAACGCTCTCATGAGTGCTGTCAAGATGGATCACCCAAGTGTCGTTTCTTATTTGTTGAAATGCGGAGCAGATCGGACACTTCCTGATAAGGCCGGAAGAACAGCGCTCGACATGGCCCGAGAAAAGAAGGACCCTCGAATGCTGGCCGCTTCCGAGGCAAAGCAGTAGGAGGTTAAGACCTGGACGGATCCAGGATCCCGGCTTCGAACCAGCAGGTCGGGAGTTCGAGTGTCTCCGGGCGCGCCAGGAACCCGCCCGCTCACCCCCACGCCGCGTCCAGCCCCAGATACGCCAAAGCATACCGCCGCCCGAACTCGTGCAGGCCCACGGTGTCGAAGTGGATCGAGTCCCCTTTGTCCTTCAACCCGGCCGAGGAGACAAACGCCACCCGCCGCGCCCGCAACGGCAACTGCACCAGGTGCTCATTCACGACACCCGCATACGGACTGCTACCCGCCTTCAGAAACTCCCCCAACTGCCCCACAACCACCGGCAACTCCGGCCCACCCAGTTCACTCCGCAAAGCGTTCATCATCGGCACCCAGCGCGACGTGTACGACCGAGCCAGTTCCTCTTTCCCGCTATCCGCCTCACCCTGGTGCCAGAGAATCCCGCAAAACGTCCCGGCCGGCGCCGCCGCCCTCGCGCGTTGAACCGCCTGCGTAAACAGTGCTCCGCCCGGCTTCCATTCATCGAGACTCGACCCGCCCATCGCCGCAGGAACAAACCCGATCTTCTCCTGTGGCGCAAACCGCAGCAGGGTTCGAGCGAACGATCGCGCCAGTCCCACCGCCGCAATCGGCTTGTCAAAGTGGATGGGATCCACGGCCGGCCCCCAGGCCATCTCCTTATTGAGCGCGAACACCCCGGCAATCGGCACCTGATCCTCCGGCGTGACCACCCCGCGCCCCGCCATATTCGATTGCCCGGCCAGGAGGAACAGCTTCATGCCCGGCGGCTGCGCCTGCATGGCCACCGCCGGCAGGCCCGCCAGAAACACTCTTCGTCGCATCGCCTTCCTCCTCTGCCCTCAGGTGGCCGCTCGCATGGGTTCGAAGACTTCCGTCGTGAAGTAACGCTCCATACGGTCCGGCAGCACTGTCACCACCTGCGCCGCCGGTCCCAGCCGCCGCGCAATCTGTACCGCCGCTGCATAGTTTAATCCGGAACTCGCCCCCACGGGGAACCCGCGCCGCATCAGTTCCCGCGTCGTCGCCAGCGCCTCCTTGTCCCGGACCTCCAGAATCTCCAGACCCGGCAGCTCTTCGGGCCTCAGGATCGTCGAGATGCAATCCACCACGCCGGGAATCCGGCAGCTGAAACTACAGCACTCCACCTCCGGAGCCTCGCCCAGATCCACCGGCTTCGCCAGCACCGGAATCGGAGCACATCCACTCTCGCAGATGCCCTGATAGAGCCCCACCAGCGTGCCACCGGTTCCGACTCCGCTGACCACCGCGTCCACCTGCCCGCCGGGAATCTGATCCAGCACCTCCCGCGCCGTCGTGTGGGCATGCGCCGCCGCATTCTCGGATTCGAGAACTGGCTCGGCAGAAAACCGTCGAGTTCTGCCGCCAGCCGCTGCGTCTCGGCGATGGAACCGCGAATCCCCTGCTCCTTCGGCGTCAGCCGGATCTCTCCCCCCAGCGCCCGGATCATCAGTACGCGCTCATTGCTCACGCCTTCCGGCATCACCGCGATGAAGCGCAATCCAAGCTGCGCCGAAACCAGCGCCATCGCAATGCTGGTGGACCCGCTCGACGCCTCCAGAACCACGCTCCCCGGCTGAACCTGCCCCTCTCTCCACGCTTTCGTCAGGATGTGCCGGGCGATCCGGTCTTTCGTCGAACCACTGGGATTGAGGAATTCCAGCTTGCACCAGATACATGGACCCTCGTCATAGAGCCGGATCGGAGCCAGCGGCGTCGGCCCCAGCAGGTGCAGATACGCATTCAGTTCAGGCAGCTTCATCTCTTTCAGGCTACACACAAGCGGGCAATTGTGTATGAATGTCTTATGTTCCTTCCAACCCGCCGCGCTGTCATGGCGGCGCCCGCCTCGGCCCTCCTCGCCGAAGCGCAGGACGTCAAACAGCCACCGGAATCGCGCCGGCTGCTCTCCTCGAAACTCGACTCCGCCGCCTTCTCAGGACTCATTCTGCCGCGGACCCAGTGGAATCCCTATCCCCGCGCCGCTGACCGCGCAGCCTGGCAGGCGCTGCCCGCGGACCTCCGCTCCGCCTTTCTCGACGCCGCCAATCAGCAGAAAGGAAAGCCCTGGCCCTCACTCCCGGCCAGCGTCTTCCTCGACTTCCAGCGCAACGGCAACCGCACCCGCTTCGAGGCCCTCACCTTCGGCCGCCGCAACCGTCTCCGGCAGGCCGTGCTGGCCGAGTGCATGGAAGGCGAAGGCCGCTTCCTCGACGACATCCTGGATGGCCTCTGGCTGGTTTGCGAAGAGAGCTTCTGGGGCGTGCCCGCGCACATCGGCGTCCAGAAAGCCGGCAACGGACTGCCCGACATCAGCGAACCCATCGTGGATCTCTTTGCCGGGGAAACCGCCAACACCGTCGCCTGGACAGACTATCTGCTCGGCGCGCAACTGGAAAAGCTCTCCCCCCTCATCCGCCCGCGTCTGCTCGCCGAAGTCCGCCGCCGCCTCCTCGATCCCTGCGCCCACCGCAACGATTTCGGCTGGATGGGCCTCGATCCGGAACACCAGCGGCCCCTCAACAACTGGACCCCGTGGATCGACTCGAACTGGCTCGCCGCCAACCTCCTGATGGAACAGGATGAGTCGAAACGCTCGGCCACCGCCTACCGCATCCTCCACTCCATCGACCGTTTCCTCGACTACTACCATCCCGATGGCGGCTGCGACGAAGGCCCCAGCTATTGGAGCCGCGCCGGCGCCTCCTTGTTCGATTGCCTGGAACTGCTCCACTCCGCCTCCTCCGGCCGGCTCGACTACTTCGGCGCGCCGCTGGTCCGCGAAATCGGCACCTACATCTACAAGGCCCACATCGCTGGCGACTGGTACGTGAACTTCGCCGACGCCTCGGCCCGCGTCGTCCCGAACGGCAATCTGGTCTGGTGCTACGGCCAAAGAATCAAGGATCCCGGCATGATTGCCCACGGCGCCTGGATCGCCGCCAGCCACCCGAAACCACACGTCGAACCGGATGCTCTGGGCCGCGCCATCGATGAAGTCTTCCATACCAGCGCCCTGCGCGCCGCCGGAACCGGGGCGCAACCGCCTCTGCTGCGCGACGTCTTCCTGCCCGGCGTCCAGGTATTCGCCGCCCGCCGCCGCCAGGGTTCGACTGCGGGGTTCTACGTCGCCGCCCAGGGCGGTCACAACGCCGAAAGCCACAACCACAACGATGTCGGAAACTTCATCGTCTTCCACAACGGCGAGCCCGTCCTCATCGACGTCGGCGTCGAGATGTACACCGCCAAGACTTTCTCCAGCCGCCGATATGAAATCTGGACCATGCAATCCAATTGGCACAACTGTCCCACCATCAATGGCGTAGCCCAACAGGCCGGCCGGCAGTTCGAAGCCCGCTCCGTCACAAGCACAAATGACGACCGCGCCGCGCTCTTCTCCCTCGACCTCCAGCACGCCTACCCCGCGGAAGCCGGAGTAACCCGGTGGCACCGCCAGATCCGCCTCGATCGCACCGCCGACGCCGTCTCCATCTCGGACCAGTTCCAACTGAGCAAAACGCAATCCATCGAGCTGAGCCTCGTCACCATCCGCCAGCCCAGGGAAACGGCGCCGGGCGAACTCCATCTCGAAGGAGGCTTCATCCTCCGCTACGACAAGTCGCTGAAAGCCGTCATCGACGATCACTCCTCCGCCGATGCCCGCCTCCAGCCCATCTGGGGACCGCTTGTCCGCCGCATCCGCCTCACCACCAGCACGCCGCCGCGGGAAGGTGGATACACTGTGACCATTACTCGCACATGATTCACACCGAAGAGCAGTTGGAAGATGTTCTCAGCACTCCGTCTCCAGAGGACATCGAGGCAGCAGCCAAGCTGCGTGGACCCATCCTGATCCTGGGCGCCGCGGGCAAAATGGGCCCATCCCTGGCGCGCCGGCTCCAGCGAGCCATGCAGTCGTCCGGCAATCCCGGCACGGTCATCGCCGTCTCACGCTTCAGTTCGCCGGAATCGCGCGCTCAATTCGAGTCCTGGGGCATCGCCACCATCCCTTGCGACATGCTGGAACCCGGCGCGCTTGAGGCCCTGCCCGACACCGAAAACATAATCTACATGGCGGCCCGCAAGTTCGGCTCCACCGGCAACCCCTCGCTCACCTGGGCGATCAACGCGTTCCTGCCCGGCCTTGTCACCCGCCGCTACCGCGGTGCGCGCATCGCCGCCTTCTCCTCCGGCAACGTCTATCCGCTCGTGCCCGTCGACTCCGGCGGTGCGACCGAGGAAACACCGCCACAACCCATCGGTGAATACGCCCAATCCGTACTCGCCCGGGAGCGACTCTTCGAGCACGCAGCCCTGGAATCGGGCACCCGGGTCACGCTGATCCGGCTAAACTATGCCGTGGAACTGCGCTACGGCGTCCTGGTCGACATCGGCCGCAAAGTCCTCAGCGGAACCCCCATCGATGTCACCATGGGCCACGTGAATGTCATGTGGCAGGGCGATGCGAATTCCGTCGCCATCCGGACTCTGGCCCACTGCGCCTCACCGGCCTTCGTCCTGAATCTCACCGGACCCGGCACCCTGCGCGTGCGCGACATCGCCCAGGAGTTCGCCTTCCGCCTCGGCCGCTCCGTCGAGATCCAGGGCACTGAGGCACCCACGGCCCTCCTGAACAACGCCTCTCTTTGCCACTCTCTATTCGGCCCACCCCAGGTGAGCGTGGCCCAGATGCTCGATTGGATCGCAACCTGGATCCAACAGGACGGCCGTTTGCTGAACAAACCTACACACTTCGAAAACCGGGAAGGACGTTTCTGATCATGTCCTGGCGAGAAAGATTCCAGCAGGGGCTTGTCATCCCCGCCCACCCCCTGTGCCTCACACCCGAGCGGACCCTTGACGAACTCCACCAGCGGGCCCTCACCCGGTATTACCTCGACTCCGGCGCCGGCGGACTCGCAGTGGGTGTGCACACCACGCAGTTCGAGATCCGCGACTGTGGCCTGCTCCGCCCGGTGTTGGAACTGGCCGCTTTGGAGGCGAAGGACTCATCAGCCATCCTCATCTCCGGCATCTGCGGTCCCACCGCGCAAGCACTGCGCGAAGCAGCCCAGGCCAGGGACCTCGGCTATCACGCCGGGCTTCTCAGCCTCGCCGCCCTCCGCAACTCCTCCGTCGAAGAGCTCATCCAGCACGTCCGCGCCGTCGCCGAGGTGATCCCCGTCATCGGCTTCTACTTGCAGCCGGCCGTCGGCGGACGCGTCCTCCCGCACGAGTTCTGGTGCCGCCTGTGTGAGATCGACAACGTATGCGGCATCAAGGTCGCCCCGTTCCATCGGTACCAGACTCTGGACGTAGTACGCGCAGTCGCTGAATCCGGGCGCGAAAGCGATATCGCGCTCTACACCGGCAACGACGACAACATCGTCGCCGACCTGCTCACGCCCTTTACGTTCGGCGGCCGCACCGTGCGCTTCGTGGGTGGACTCCTAGGCCAGTGGGCCGTCGGAACGCGCAGTGCTGTACAGTTACTGAAGCGCATTCACGAGGGCACTAACCCATCGTTACTTCTCGCCCTCGGAGCCCAACTCACCGACCTCAACTCCGCCCTCTTCGACGTCGCCAACAGCTTCCACGGATGCATCGCCGGCATCCATGAGGTGCTCGTCCGCCAGGGCAGAATGACCGGCCGGTGGTGCCTTAACCCCAACGAAGACCTCTCGCCGGGCCAGTCAGGGGAGATCGACCGCGTCATGGCCGCCTATCCCCATCTCCTCGAATAACCCGTTTATTTTCAATACGGTTACAAACGTTTCAGAACGACATTAACATTACCTCCTCGGAACGGCTTTACGCCTTGGTCAGGTTGGTGATATATTCTGTCCAGTCGTTAAGTCCGCTTTCAGGGAGTCCCAAGTTGGACCTTCAAATTCATACCTCCGCACAGCAGGCGGAACTCGAGGCAGTGATTGCTTCCGGCATCTTCGCCCGGGCACCGTCTCTTGCGCAATTCCTCTCCTATATCTGTAAGAAGCACTTCGCCGGCGAATCCCACCAGATCAAAGAAACCAACATCGCCATAGAAGCTCTAGGCCGCGTCGAAGGCTTCGATCCAAAGAAAGATTCCATCGTCCGAGTCGAGGCGCACCGGTTGCGGAAGCGCCTGAAGCAGTACTACGAAGCAGACGGCGCCAGCCACGAACTGCGCATCGAAGTCCCCCTCGGAGGCTACGCTCCAGCCTTTGTCGAACAACATCCGCAACGCGTGGAAGAGCCCCAGCCCGAAGTGGTGGTCGAAACTCAGCCACTGCCGGAGATGACCGTTCCGCCCACTTCGTCCTTCCACTTCAACCCGCGATGGCTCATCGCGGCGGCCATCATGCTCATCTGCTGCGGTCTCGTGCTGTTCAGCAACAGCGCCCACGGCAACGAATCCGCCGGAACGGCCCTCCCGGCCGCCTCCCAGCGTTAACCCTTCTTCACGGGCGCTCCTACAACACCGGAGCGCCCCCTCCCACCTTTCACCCCATCAAGTTACGTCGCACCTACCCGTTTGTTCAGACGCTACTATCAATTGCCCTGATACAATGATGGTTTGGGAAGTTCGATCTAAATTGGGTAGGGGTGAATGCGCACTCTCTTTTTGAATCCTCCTTCGTTTGAAGGCTTCGACGGCGGGGCCAGTTCCCGCTGGCCGGCTACGCGTGAAATCGAGTCTTACTGGTATCCTGTCTGGCTTTGTTATCCCGCCGGCCTGCTGCCCGATTCGAAGGTCGTCGACGCGCCGCCGCACAAGATCACCATCGAGCAGACCGTCGCCATGGCGAAGGACTTCGAACTCCTGGTGCTCTTCACGTCCACACCGGGCTTCGACGTCGACGTCAAGATGGCGCGCATGATGAAGGACGTCAATTCGAAGCTGCAGGTCTGCTTCGTCGGCCCGCCCGTCACCACGGAGCCGGAAAAGGCTCTAAAGGAATCGGCGATCGACTTTGTGGTCCGCCGCGAGTTCGATTACCAGATCGTCAATTACGCCAAGGGCACCCCTCTGTCGGAACTGCCCGGCGTCAGCTACCGAAAGAACGGCGAATTCGTCCACAACCCCGAGGGCGGCTACATCGAAAACCTCGACGAGCTCCCCTGGGTCACCAAAGTCTACAAGCGCGATCTGGATTTCCGTCGCTACAACGTCCCGTTCCTGCTGAACCCCTTCATCTCGCTCTACACCTCGCGCGGCTGCCCGGCCATGTGCACCTTCTGCCTCTGGCCGCAGACCCACTCCGGCCATCGCTGGCGCCTGCGCTCCGCCGACGACGTCGTCAACGAAGTCCGCTGGGCGAAGGAGAACTTCCCCGGTCTGAAGGAGATCTTCTTCGACGACGATACCTTCAACTACAAGGGTGCCCGCACCATCGAGCTCTGTAAGAAACTGGCGCCGCTGGGCGTCACCTGGTCCTGCACCTCCCGCGTCACCACCGACTACGACACCCTGTCGGCCATGAAGGACGCCGGCGGCCGTCTGATGATCGTCGGCTACGAGTCGGGCGACCAGCAGATCCTCAAGAACATCAAGAAGGGCGCCACCATCGACATGGCGCGCCGCTTCACCCGCGACGCCCACAAGCTCGGCCTCACCATCCACGCCGACTTCATCGTCGGCCTGCCGGGCGAAAGCCGCGAGTCGCTCCGTAACACCATCAACTTCGCCAAGGAAATCGACTGCGAGACCATCCAGGTCTCCATCGCCCATCCTTACCCCGGCACCGAGTTCTACGACTACGCCCAGAAGAACAACCTGATTCAGATCGGCGCCTCCATGACCGACGAAAACGGCCATCAGTTGCCCAACATCGTCTACCCCGGCCTGAATCGCGGCGAACTCGTGGAGTGGGTCCAGCGCTTCTACGACGAGTATTACTACCGTCCGAAGGCCGCCTTCCGTGTCGTCAGCAAGGCCGTCATGAACGGCGACGTCAAGCGCCTCTACAAGGAAGCCCGCGAGTACCTCAACCTGCGCAGCAAGCGGAAACAGTTCGTGGCCGACCACCAGGCCAGCAACGCGGCCGCTACGCGCATGGCGAACGGCGACTAGCAAGGCAATGAAACCCGCCACCCTGCTCCTCACGGCGGCGGTGGTCGTGTTGAACGTCCTCGGCAATTTTGCGCTCGGCTGGGGTATGAAGCACGCCCCAGCCAACGCAGGCCCCATCCTGTCCCTGCTGCAGCCCTTCGTCATCCTGGGCATCGTCATGCTCATCGCCTGGACCCTGCTGCGCATCAAACTGCTGGGGCAGGCGGATCTCAGTTACGTCTTGCCCATCACCGCCATCGGCTACGTGCTCAGCGCCGTGATGGGCGCCGCCTTCATGAATGAACACGTCTCGCTCCAGCGCTGGAGCGGCACTGTGCTCATCTTCGCCGGAGCCGCGCTCACCGGCCTCACCCCCGCCGCCACGGACGAGGACGCCAAACCATGAACCCGTGGTTCTATGTAGCCGGCGTCGTCCTCTCCACCGTCTGCGCCGATCTCCTTCAGTCCCACGGCATGCGCCGCGGCGGCGCCAACTGGAAGGTACCCCTCTCCTTCGTTTTCCTGGCCACCTCATTCTTCTCCTTCACGCAGCTCCTGCTCGTGGCCGACCTCAGCTTCAGCGTGCCCGCAACCGCAGCCAGCATCGTGCTCGAGACGATCCTGGCGAAGCTCGTACTCAAGGAGAATGTCGACTTCCGCCGCTGGATCGGCGCGGCTCTGGTCGCCGCCGGGGTCTTCCTCCTCTCGCATTGAAGTTGTACCCATAAATGCTGTCTCTCGCCATTCTGATTGCCGGTGCGGTTGCCGTGGCCTACCAGGTCACGGCGCTGCTGGCCTGCCTCATCCACTGGGGCGTCGCGCGCCTTCGCTACCGCAAGCCTCCGTCAGGCCCGAAACCGCCCATCTCGATCCTCAAACCCGTCCGTGGGCTGGATGCCGGCTTCGCCGCGGCTATCCGCAGCCACGCCGAACAGGACTACCCTGAGTACGAAATCCTCTTCGGTGTCCGCGACCTCGACGACCCCGCCGTCCCGGCCATTCGAGCCCTCATCGAGACCTATCCCGACCGCCCCATCCAGCTCATTCATTGCACCGCCGACGCGCCCAACGCCAAGGTCGCCATCCTGCTGGAACTCGAGAAGCACGCCAAACACGCGATCCTGCTCGTGAATGACGCCGACATCACCGTACCCCGAGACTATCTCGCTCGCGTGGCCGCCCCACTGGAGGCAAAAGAGACCGGTGTCGTCACCTGTCTCTATCGCGCCACCGCCGCCTCCGTGGCCGGTCATTGGGAAGCCCTGGGCATTGCCACCGACTTCATCCCCTCCACCCTGGTCGCGCCCCTGGTCGGCGTGAAGGAGTTCGGCCTCGGCTCCACGCTCTGCTTCCGCACGGAAGACCTCAAGGCCATCGGCGGCTTCGAGGCCCTCAAGGAATACATCGCCGACGACTACCAGCTCGCCAAACGCATCACCCAACTGGGCCGCGAATCCTTCCTGTCGGAAGTCACCGTAGGTACAACGCTTTCAGACCCGGGCTGGCTCGCCGTCTGGCGCCATCAGTTGCGTTGGGCCCGTACCATCCGCGTCTCGCGCGGCGGAGGCTACCTCGGACTTCCAGTCACGCACGCCGGCCTGTGGGCGCTGCTGAGTATCGTCTCCGGGCACTATTCGATGGCAGTGGTCTTGCTCGTGGCTCGCCTCAGCATGGGCCTCACTGGCGGCTTCCTTGTGCTCCGGCACTGGCCCGCGGTCTTCGCTGCGCCGCTCATCCCGGTCTGGGATCTCTGGGCCTTCCTCGTCTGGCTCGCCGCCCTCACCGGCCGCACCATCCACTGGCGCGATCGCACGACAGAACTCCTGCCCGACGGCCGCATGAAGCAGCCCGGCTGACCCCTACTCGCGGCAGATACCGCGATCGCTTTTGCGGATAAACTCGACCAGATGCAGCGTGTGGGGCGTCGGCACTTCCGCCTCGATCCGCGCCAGCGCATCCTCCAGCTTCAGGTTCGACCGGTACAGCAGCTTGTACGCCGTCTTCAGGGCCGAGACCTCCGCCAGCTTGAACCCCGCCCTCTTCAGCCCCACCAGGTTTAACCCCTTGGCTGCGATGTTGAAGTCAGAGTACATAAAGAACGGAGGTACATCGCTGTTCACCCGGACGTTGCCCGCAATCATGGCCAGCCGCCCGATCTTCGAGAACTGATGCACCACAACACCGCCGCTGATGAACGCCTGGTCTTCCACCTCGGCGTAGCCCGCCAGCAGCGAACAGCTCGCCACCACGATATTCGAGCCCACAATGCAGTTGTGGGCGATGTGGCCCGAGGTCATCACGAAATTATCGTTGCCGACAATCGTCTTGCTCTCCGGCGCGGTGCCGCGCGAAATGGTCCAGTGCTCGCGGATCTTGTTGCCGTTCCCGATGATCAGGTAGCTGCGCTCGCCGGTGAAATTCTTGTCCAGCGGATCGGTGCCCAGAATGACCCCGGCCGAGAACTCGTTGCGGTCGCCAATCGTCGTCCAGCGCTTGACAAGCGTGTACGGCTCCAGCAGGCACTCGGCGCCAATCTGTACATCCTGCTCAACAACAACGAATTCACCAATTCTTGTTTGCGGCCCAATGACGGCGTCCGGATGGACTCGGGCCGTCGGCGCCACATAGGCCGAAGGATCAACGGGCATAAACTAATAATGATACAGGTCCCTCCTGGGACAAGGAGAGAAACCAATTGCTGGTGCGCGAGATTGCAGAGCAACTGGGCGCGACATTCGAAGGGGACGGCGAGAGAATGATCGAGGACGTCGCTCCTCTCGACTCCGCCGGCAGCCATCAGATCTCATTCGTCGGGAACCGTCGAGCGGCCCGCGATGCCCAGGCATCCGCCGCGGGTTGCCTGATCGTCGCCCTGGACTTCGCCAACACAGGCGGACGAACCGTGATCCGCTGCAAGGATCCACGAGCCGCGTTCTCTAAAGTCATCCCCAGTCTGCGCAAACTGGAGGTGCCCGAGCCCGGCATCCATCCCACCGCCGTCATCGGCAAGGACTGCCGCATCGGTGAGGGCTGCACCATCGGCCCGTACTGCGTCCTCGGTGACCGCGTGGAACTCGGCCCGCAAAGCCGGCTCGTCGCCCACGTCACCATCTACTCCGACGTCTCCATCGGGGCCCGCGCGCTCATCCATTCCGGCGCCGTCCTGGGCGCCGATGGCTTTGGCTTCGTTTTTGAAAATGGGCGATACACCAAGTTCCCTCAGATCGGCCGTGTAGTTATCGGCGACGACGTCGAGATCGGCGTGGGCAGCGCGGTCGACCGTGCCGCTCTCGGGGTAACCAGCATCGGCGACGGAACCAAGCTCGACAACATGGTCCACATCGGCCACAACTGCCGCGTCGGCAGGCATGTGGTCATCGTGGCGCAGACCGGCATGGCCGGCGGCACCATCATCGAGGACTACGCCGTCATCGGCGGCCAGGTCGGGCTCGGCGACAACGTCACCATCAAATCCGGCGCCGTACTCGGCTCCGGCGCCGGCGTCCTCTCGTCGAAGATCATCCGCGGTGGCGGTGAGGTCTATTGGGGCACGCCCGCACGCCCGTTGAAAGAGTACCTCGAGGCACTCGCCAACGTGGCACGCATCCCTCAGCTCAAGCGCGAGATCGCCGAACTCGAAGAGCGGCTGAAGGCGCTGGAGAAGAACAACGAGTGAGGATCATCGTCGGTGGCCTTGGGCGCAAGACAGGCAAAACCACGCTCGTCTGCCGGATCATCGCCGTCTCGCGCGACCGCGATTGGACCGCCGTCAAGATCTCTCACCACCCGCCGCCTGATGGCGCCTCTTACTCTCTGTTGGCCGATCACTCGGCCGGCGACACACTGCGTTTTCATGATGCCGGCGCCGCACAAACCTACTGGCTGCGAGGCGATCTCTTCGACGCACTACCTGAGCTCAAGGCTCTGCTGGCTTCATCGCCCAACTGGATCGTGGAATCGGGCCGGGCAATCCACCACCTCGAGCACGACTTTGCTCTGCTCGCCGTGGACCCGGCTCACCTGGAAGACGAGAAGATTCTGGCCCTAATCGACCGCCGGGAAGTAGACAGCTAACATCAGCGTCTGCCCTTCCGCCTTCGCCCGCAATTGGCCCGAACAGTAGTTCACGAATCGCCGCACTCCGCTGCCCGGCGGCATTGGATCAAGGGCTCGCAGCAGATCGTCCGGTTCGGCGTACACTTCAGCCTGAATGTCGAACCGCAGAAACCCCGGCTCATTCTCCAGATTCACTCGAATCGGGTCTTTCGCCTGAGCTACGCCGCGAAAGAACGAGAGCAGGTGCTGGCAGAAACAGTTCGCCAGTTGCGGCGGCATCAACGCCCGCGTCAGCGGCTCTGTTACGCAGATCTCCAGGTTCCGCTCTTCGTGCAGCGCCATCTCGGTGCCGATCCGCACCAGATGCTCTCTCAGGCAGACCGGCGCGAGTTCCATGCCCGGCAGCCTCATTGCCAGCGCGGCGTCTTCAATCAGCCAGTGCGCATGCTGCACCATCCGCCGCAGCCGCTCGCATTGCACTTGAATCTCAGGCGATTCCGCCGCCAGCACCATGTCCAGATAGTAGGCGATCGACTCGATCCCGCTCAGCGGCTGGCGCAGTTCGTGCGCCAGATGCTGAAGCATGCGCTCCTGATCTTCGTGGAGGGTAACGGACCTGTCGACGCCGGATGCCATAATGCGGAACTCCCAAAGAATAACACCTCACCGCCGGCCGGGGTGCCGCTCTTCGTGATCTTCCTTGCCCTCCAGATGCGTGACAATCTCCACGGGACGGTCGAGGCACGCCGCCAGTTCCGACTCCAGTTGCGTGGCCGTGGCATGCGCCGTTCCGATCGGCATCTGGTCTGGGAACAACAGGTGAACTTCCACCAGCACCCGCCCGCCGGTCTCGCGCAGGCGAAACTCGTGGTATTCGATGTCGAGTTCCCGCGCGAGCTCATCCAGCCTGCTTCGCAACCGCCTCTCCGTTTCCGGATCCGCGTAATCCAGCAGGCCGCGCGCGCTGGTCCACATCAACAGCCCGCCCGACCATAGGATGTTCACTGCGATGAGAATGGCGCAGACCGGATCGAAGGGCTTCCAGCCTGTGGCCATCACCAGAACCAGGCCCACGATGACGCCCAGGCTGGTCCAGCAGTCGGTAAGGACATGCTTTCCGTTGGCTACGAGAATCAGGGAGTTGGTCCGGCGCCCGGTGCGAATCAGATACCAGCCCAGCGCGCCGTTCAACAAACCCGCCGCCAGAGTGATGAGGGTGCCCAGGCCGAGGGACTCCAGTTGAAGCCCCTGCATCCACTTGTAAATGGCCGTGACGATGATGGCGACCGCCGCCGCCGCGATCAGCGCGCCTTCAAAACCAGCCGAGAAGAAGGTGATGCGCTCATACCCGTAGTGGAAGCGCTCATTGGCGGGCCGGCGGCTCAACCAGAGGCTGAATGACGCGAACCCCACGGCGGCCAGGTGGATGATCGACTCCAACGCATCGGAGAAGATGGCGGACGATCCGGTCAGCAGCCACGCCGCGCTCTTCGCGGCGAGCATGAACACACCGGTCCATAGCGACAGCCGCATCGCGAATACAGGAGCATCGGAGCCCTTACTCTGCGCCACGGCGCCATTGTACTAGATGGGTCTCTGGCGTGGACCAGTCAGTTCGTCCGGCTGGCCCTCTCCGCGACAACCGTCACCTGCATATCGCTCGCCAGCCGCACCACCTTCATCACAAAGTCGCGCAGTGCCACCAGGCCCACCAGCCGCTTCGAGGGTTTCGACAGAAAGATCTGCGTCACGCCGTTGCGGCGCGCAAACTCCACCAGCGCCTCCGCCGGATCCTCGCCCTCGAGAACTCGCGTCTCTACGCGCAGCTTGCGCGCGAAGTCCAGATGCTGTTCCATCGCCAGGCGCGCCGGTGCCGCCAGTTGTGTCAGGTCCGCCTCGGGTAGAATGCAGACGCCAAAGCAGTCGGCCTGCAGATAGTCGGCGACCCGCCGGCCGCGCCGGATCAGCGCCGCCGTCGTCGGCGCCTCCGTTATGTGAATCAGGATCTTCTCCCGATGCGCCTCGCCCCCGCCGTTGAGGCCCGCCTGGGCCGGGTGCACCGGCAATTCCGTCTCGCTCTGTCGTATGTCCACTTCGTGTGCCGCCTGTCTCATCGCCAACTCACGCAGAGCCGCCAGGGCCGGCTCCTTGAAGAAATTCTGTATGGCGCGCTGCGCCTTGTCCGGCGCATAGATCACACCACGCTGCAGCCGGTTCAACAGGGCCGTGGGCGGTACGTCGACCAGCACCAGCTCCGCCGCCTGCTTCACCACCCAATCGGGAATGGTCTCCCGCACCTGGATCCCGGTGATCTCTCTCATCTGGTCGTTGAGGCTCTCTAAATGCTGGATATTCATCGTGGTGTGGACCTCGATACCCGCCTCCAGCAAAACCATCACGTCCTCCCAGCGTTTGCCTCGCTCCGCACCCGGCACATTGGTGTGAGGAAACTCATCCACCAGACAGACCTCCGGTTTGCGGGCCAGAATCGCCGGCGTATCCATCTCCTCGAAGACGCGGTCCCGGTACTCGATCGTCCGCCGGGGGACCAGTTCCAGCCCCTCCAGCTTGGCGATCGTGTCCTGCCGCCCGTGCGGCTCGAAGTAGCCCACCACGACGTCGTGGCCGTCCTTCCTGAGCTGCTGGCCCTCTTCCAGCATCTTGAAGGTCTTGCCGACACCGGCCGCGTACCCGAGAATGATCTTCAGCCGCCCCGCCGGGCGGGGCGAAGGGGCACTCACATCGCTCCTCCCGTATGGGGAAAGATCCTCACGTCGATGCCGTCGGATTCCAGAATCAGCCTCTCCACGGGGTTGGGCCGCCAGCTGTTCCACCAGCGGGTCCGCTGGCTGTGGCCCACGAAGATCTGGGTCACGCCCTGTTCGCCGGCGAACTTGAGGATCGCACCCACCGGATCCTCGCCGTGGAGCACATGCACCTGCGCATGCGCCTCGCGCGACAGTTCCAGGTTGAGTTCCAGCGTCTGCCGGTCCTCCTCGCTCAGTTCGCTCTGCTCGACATACACCGCGTACAGCTCCCCGTGAAACCGTTCCGCCTGACGCCGCGCGCGGCGGATCATCAGAGCCGCGTTCGAGCGTGGAGTCAGGCACACCAGAATCCGCTCGTTCGCACCGTAATGCTGCTCCACACCGTTCCGGTGGAGATACTCTTCCAACTGATGATCCACCACTTCCGCCGCCAGGAGAAGCGCAATCTCCCGCAGCTCCGAGAGTTGTCTGGACAGCTCTTCGGGCCGGATCATGACACCGCTCCGGCTGGTTGCCCGGTCGACGCAGTACTCTGGGGGCGCGTCGACGATCTCGATCTCATCGGCCGTCAGCAGGAACGCCAGCGGCACAGACTCCTTCACCACACGGCCGCGGATCGCCTCCACCTGCTCCTGCCGTTCGGCGACATACTGCAGGTTGATCGACGTGATGACGGAGATCCCGCCCCGCAGCAACTCCTCGATGTCCTGCCAGCGGTAAGGATTTCTGGCCCCCGGAGGATTGTTGTACGCCAGCCCATCAATCAGGCAAACCGAAGGGTGGCGCTTCCGGATCGCCGGCACGTCCAGCACCGGCGCGCCCAGGTCCAACCGGGGCGGGATCACCTCGAAGCGCTCAATCAGCTCCTCCACGTCCGGCGACACGGCGTGCTGCGCGGCCGCGACGACAACATCCTGGCCCCGCTCCTTTCTCCGCCGCCCCTCGTCCAGCATGCGGAACGATTTCCCGACACCGGAAGCGTATCCAAGGAAGATCTTGAGCTTCCCGCGCCGCTGGTGACGCTCTTCCATCTCCGCCTGCCGCAGGAACTTTTCCGGACTTGGCCGGTGATCCACTTCTGTCATAAACCGCTCCACCCTTCGTCACTTCATCTGGCCGGCGGGAACTTCTGATCCATCGCCATGTTCAGGGCCAGCACGTTCACACGGGGCTCGCCCAGCATGCCCAGTTCGCGGCCTTCCGTTGACTGGCCGATCAGCGCCTTCACCTGCTCCAGTTCGACACCCCGGGCCGTCGCTACCCGAGCGGCCTGGGCGAGAGCCGCGGCCGGTGTGATGTGCGGGTCCAGACCGCTGCCGCTCGCCGTCAGAATGTCGGCGGGAATCGGCTCGCTATAGCCCGGGTTCTCCTTGCGGAACTGCTCTGCCGAAGCCTTCACTCGATCCGCCAGCTTCTGGCTGGTCGGACCGAGATTTGAGCCACTGGAGGCCGAGGCGTCATACCCGTCGGAGCCGGCGGCTGAAGGCCGCGGGTGAAAGTAACCGGGCTTGCTGAAGTTCTGGCCGATGAGGCTCGAGCCGACCACTTTCCCGTGGACGGAGACCAGGCTCCCATTCGCCTGCCTCGGGAACAGCACCTGGCACAACGGCGTGACAATGCCCGGATAGGCCAGGCCCGTCAGCACCGTCAGCACCAGAGTCAATCGCAATCCGGGAAGAAGTTGTTTCCACATATAAGCTCCTTACGCAAGCCTCAACACATGCACCAACTGGTCGATCAGCCAGATGCCGGGGAAGGGGGCAATGATGCCGCCCAGTCCGTAGATCAGCAGGTTGCGGCGCAGCAGGCTCGCCGCCGATTCCGGGCGGTACTTGACGCCCCGCAGCGCCAGCGGCACCAGCACGATGATGATCAGCGCGTTGAAGATCACCGCCGAAAGCACGGCACTCTGCGGGTTGTGCAGCCCCATGATGTTCAGCGCGCCCAGGGCCGGGTAGGTCGCCATGAACATGGCCGGGATGATCGCGAAGTACTTCGCCACGTCGTTCGCAATGGAGAACGTAGTGAGCGCCCCTCGTGTGATGAGCAACTGCTTCCCGATGGCCACCACTTCGATCAGCTTGGTGGGGTTCGAATCCAGGTCCACCATGTTGCCCGCTTCCTTCGCGGCCATGGTGCCGGTGTTCATCGCCAGCCCGACGTCGGCCTGGGCCAGCGCCGGAGCGTCGTTCGTACCGTCGCCGGTCATCGCCACCAGACGGCCATCGCTCTGCTCCTTGCGGATATAAGCCAACTTGTCCGCCGGTGAAGCCTGCGCCAGGAAGTCGTCCACGCCGGCTTCCGCGGCGATGGCGGCAGCAGTCAGCGGGTTGTCGCCCGTGATCATCACGCTACGGATGCCCATGGCCCGCAATTGGCCCAGCCGTTCCTTCATCCCGCCCTTGACGATGTCCTTCAGGTAGATCACGCCGAGGGCGCGCGCGCCATCCGCCACGGCCAGGGGTGTTCCGCCGAGGCGTGAGATGCGCTCGGAGATCGCGGTCAGTTCCTGGGGAACACGGCCGCCCTGCTCCTTTACGAACTGGCAGATCGACTCGGTCGCGCCCTTGCGCAGCCGCCGTTGATCGATATCGACGCCGCTCATGCGGGTGTAGGCCGAGAACGGAATGAAGTGCGCCTCGTGGTGTGCCACTTCGCGGCCACGCAGTCCGTACTTCTGTTTCGCCAGCACGACGACCGAGCGTCCTTCCGGAGTCTCGTCCGCCAGGCTCGACAACTGCGCCGCATCGGCCAGTTCACTCTCGGTGACGCCAGGCACGGTGATAAACTCCACCGCCTGGCGGTTGCCGATCGTGATCGTACCCGTCTTATCCAACAGCAGCGTGTTGACGTCTCCGGATGCCTCCACCGCGCGGCCGCTCATGGCCAGCACGTTGTGTTGCATCACGCGATCCATGCCGGCGATGCCGATGGCCGACAGCAGCCCGCCGATAGTCGTCGGAATCAGGCACACCAGCAGCGACACGAGCACGGCGACTGACGGGACGGAACCGGTGCCAGAGGCACCCGAACTGTATTGCGCGAACGGCTGCAGGGTCACGACGGCCAGCAGGAAAATCAGCGTCAGGCCGGCGATGAGGATGTTCAGCGCGATCTCATTGGGAGTCTTCTGGCGCTCGGCGCCTTCCACCAGCGCAATCATGCGGTCGAGGAAGGTTTCGCCCGGATTGGACGTGATCTTGATCCGGACCTGGTCCGACAGGATCTTCGTGCCGCCGGTCACCGCGCTGCGGTCGCCGCCGGATTCGCGGATCACCGGGGCGCTTTCACCCGTGATCACCGATTCATCCACGGTGGCGATGCCTTCGATCACTTCCCCGTCGCCAGGGATGATGTCGCCAGCGTCGCAGATCACCACGTCGCCGGCTCGCAGCATCGACGCGGGCACGGATTCCGTCGGATCCGTTGGACTTCACGCGCTTCGCGACGGAGTCGGTCTTCGTCTTTCGCAGGGCATCGGCCTGCGCCTTGCCGCGCGCCTCGGCCATGGCCTCGGCGAAGTTCGCGAACAGGACGGTGAACCACAGCCAAAGCGAGATCTGGACCGTGAAGCCGATGCCGCCGGCGCCGGTCGCCAGATCGCGCACCATGAGGACGGTGGTGATGAGGGCGCCGGCTTCCACCACGAAGATGACCGGGTTCTTCAGCAGAACCTTCGGATTCAGCTTGACGAACGATTCGATGATGGCCCGCCGCAGAATCTGCGGATCGAACAGCGGACGCGCATGCGCCAGCTTCTTGGGCAGCAGGTCGCCGCTTTCCGCGGGCAGTTGCGGTGTCTCCACCGGTACTTCTTTGATAGCTTGCGGCATGTTAGAAGAGCCTCCCCTGTTGCATCAGGAAGTGTTCGACAATCGGCGTCAGTGAGAGCGCCGGGAAGAACGTCAACGCACCGACAATGACGACGGTGCCGGCCAGCAGGCCCACAAAAAGCGGCCCGTGCGTGGGGAACGTGCCGCTGGTCACCGGCACGCGTTTCTTGGCGGCCAGACTACCGGCGGCCGCCATCAGCGGGATGATCATCAGGAAGCGGCCCACCAGCATGGCCAGCCCGATGGTGAGGTTGTACCAGGGCGTGTTCGCGCTGATGCCCGCAAAGGCGCTGCCGTTATTCGCGGCACCGCTGGAATAGGCGTAAAGAATCTCCGCCAGGCCGTGCGGGCCGTTGTTGTTCAGGTTTCCGACGCCCGGTCCATACGATCCGTTCCAGTAGGCGTCCTTCGGAAACTGGATGACGGAGGTAATGCCGGAGAACAGCAGGATGGCCGCCGAGGTCGCCAGCATCGCCAGCATCGCCATCTTCACTTCCTTGCTTTCGATCTTCTTACCCAGGTATTCCGGCGTGCGGCCCACCATGAGCCCGGCGATGAAGACCGCCACGATGGCGAAGAGCAGCATGCCGTAGAGGCCCGCGCCCACACCGCCGAAGATGACTTCGCCCAGGTGCAGGTTGAACAGCGGCACCAGCCCGCCCAGGGGCGTGAAGCTGTCATGCATGCCATTGACGGCGCCGCAGCTCGCGTCCGTGGTGATGGTGGCGAACAGTGCGGTTGCGGCGATTCCGAACCGCACCTCTTTGCCTTCCATGTTGCCGCCCGGCTGGTTGGCCGTGGCCGCGGTCTGGATACCCATCTTGGCCAGGATCGGGTTGCCTGCCTGCTCCGATGCGTAGAGCGCAAAGACGCCGGCAAAGAACAACAGGCTCATGGCCGCGAACAGCGCCCAGCCTTGCCTGGTGTCCCCCACCATGCGGCCGAACGTGTACGTGAGGCCGGCGGGAATGATGAAGATCATCAGCATCTGGACGAAGTTCGTCAGTGGAGTGGGGTTCTCGAACGGGTGCGCCGAATTCGCGTTGAAGAAGCCGCCGCCATTGGTGCCGATCATCTTGATGGATTCCTGAGAAGCGACGGGGCCCTGCGCCAGAACCTGTGTCTTGCCCTCAACGGTGGTCACCTGCGTGTAAGGGCTCAGGTTCTGGATGACGCCCTGCGAGCAAAGGAACAGTGCGCCAATCAATGACAGTGGCAGCAGAAGGTACAAGGTGCCCCGTACGAGGTCGACCCAGAAGTTCCCGATGGAGGACGCCTGCTGCCGGGCAAAGCCGCGGATGACGGCCACGGCGATGGCGATGCCGGCCGCCGCGGAGGCAAAGTTCTGGACGGTGAGCCCGGCCATCTGGACCAGGTAGCTGAGCGTGGTTTCGCCCACATAGCTCTGCCAGTTGGTGTTCGTCACAAAGGAAACGGCGGTGTTGAACGCGAGGTCCGGCGTCATCGCCGTCGCCCCGCTGGGAGCATGCGCGCCGGAGAACCCTTGCGGATTCACAGGCAGCACGCCCTGCAGCCGCTGCAACAGGTACAGCACAACAAAGCTGAACAGACTGAACGAGAGCAGGCTGCCCGTGTATCTGGTCCAGCGCTGTTCTTCCTTTTCATCCACGCCGCCCAGGACGTAGATGAGTTTCTCCACCGGCCTCAGCAGGGGGTGGAGGAATGTCTTCTCACCTGCAAACACGCGCGTCATGAAGACGCCCAAAGGCTTGGTCACGGCGAGGATCACCGCGAAGAAGGCCAGAATCTGAATCACACCCAAAGTAGTCATGGCAGTTCCCTTAGAAACGCTCCGGCTTCAACAGCGCATAGATCAGATACAGGAACAGCAGTACGGCAGCGATCCCCGCGATCACGTAGTCCATCTCGACTTTCCTTTCTCCCAGCTCCCACGCCAGCCCCAGACTGGCCCTTCCGTCCATGGCGGATGTCGTTCAAAGTTTTTCGCACGCCCTGGTGAACCACCAACAGGCGACAAAGAAGGCCACGGCAATGGCCATATAGAAGAGATCAAGCATTCAGCACCTCACTGTGGATCGGAGAAGATCACCTGATGGCCCGCCGACCGCAGACGCGCCGCCAGCCGGAACTTCCGGCTGGGCCACCATCCGCGATGCCCGCCGATTACCAGCACGGAACGCGGATTCAGGGCTTCCCGGATGGTCTGCCATTGATCGCGGCAGCGCCTCACGTCGATGCGCGTCTCCAACTGGCTGTCCTCCAGGACGAGCTGGAATTCGCGGATCAGGTGGCCGGACGAAACAGGCGGCTCGTCCAGCGGGAGAGGGTAGGGGACAATCTGAGGCACTAGCAACCGGATCCCGGTCGCCACACCCTGAGCCAGACGGCCGGCAGTCTGCAATGCGCCGAGGGTCTCCTTGACCGTTGTGAACAGCACAACGATCTCAAAGGAGTGCGGCGCGCCGCGGAACGGACCGGTTTCCGCCGCCCTTGCCTGCCCTGTCTCTTCCCTGTGAATCGTCCGTTGCGGAATCATTTCCTGTCTCCGATTTCGAGAATACGGAGCAGGCCATAAGGAAGTCATAAGGGCGGGCTAAGGATTCCATAGTCTTCGCCCAAGCCGCCGCAACAGGCTTATTTTGTTGGGATTGCGAAACGGTAACCGACCCAGGGTTCGGTGAGCAGATAGCGTGGATGCGATGGATCGAGCTCGATTTTCTTCCGCAGTTGATTGATGAACACGCGGAGGTACTCGACCTGATCGCCGTAGTCGGGCCCCCACACGGCCTGCAGGAGCTTGCCGTGGGGAATGGGGATGTTCGGATTCGCCACCAGGTAACGGAGGAGATCGAACTCCTTCGGAGTCAGGCGTGTTTCCTTGCCTTTGGCGATGACGCGGCGAGTGGCCAGGTTGATCTCCAGGTCGTCGAACCGCAGCGACTCGGCCGAACTCTCTTCACTCACGGGCAGCCGCCGCAGCGCGGCCCGGATGCGCGCCAGCAGTTCCGGTGTACTGAACGGCTTGGTGATGTAGTCGTCGGCGCCGGCATCGAGGGCGGCCACTTTGTCCATCTCCGTGCTGCGCACGGTCAGCATGATGATGGCGACCTCGGAGGTGGCCCGAATCTCGCGGCACGCCTCCAGCCCGCCCATGCCGGGCATGTTCATGTCCAGCAGGATCAGGTCAAAGCGGGACTCGCGCAGGCGCAGCATCGCCTCTTCCCCGCTCCTCGCGTCCTGCACCTCGTAGCCGTGTGTGGTCAGTGTGACCCGCAGCACGCGCCGGATCTGAGGCTCGTCGTCGACGATAAGGATCCTTCCGGAGGTCATGGCCGGGCTCCTTCCAGAGGCAACCGGAGGCAGAACTCCGCGCCGGCGCCGGCGGCTCCTTCGATATGCAGGCTGCCGTTGTGCGCCTTCAGGATCTCACGGGCAATATGCAGGCCCAACCCGGTGCCGGGGACGGTGCCCTTCGAGGTGTTGCGGCGGTAGTAGACCTGGAACACCTTCTCACGCTCCTTTTCCGGGATGCCCTTGCCCTGATCGATCACGCGCATCTCCATGGCGCCGTCGACCACCGCAGCCGTCAGACGGATGGGTGTTTCGGGCGGGGAGTACTTCAGGGCATTGTCGATCAGCTGGCGTAGCGCCAGCGCGATGAGGTCGGAGTCGAAGAGGACGGCGGGCAGATCGTCCGAAGCCTCCACGCTGGCGGCGCGTCCTTCGAGTCGGGATTGAAAAGTGGACAGGACGTGGGCAAGAAAAGACGGGACATTCTGAGGCTGTTTCTCCACGAGCACTTTGCCAGCCTCGATCTGAGACATGCGCACCGCCTCGTTCACCAGCAGCGTGAGGCGGTCTGTCTCTTCGTCGATGATCTCGGTGAACTCGCGGACATCGGGCGCAACGCGCTCCGGTTCGCTCAGAATGGACGTGGAAGCAGCCTTGATGGAAGTGAGCGGTGTTTTGAACTCATGGGCAATGGCGTCGAGCAGGGTGGACTTGAACTCCTCGCTCTGGCGGGCCGCTTCCGCCTTGCTGGCGATCTCGGCGGAACGGGCGCGTTCCAGAGCGATGGCGACCAGATTGACCAGCGCCTCCATGGCACCGTCCGAGCAGCACAAGCCCAGCATCGCGACGCTACCGATGGGGCGCCCGCCGAGCGTGATGGGCAGCACCATCAGCAATCTGGATGGATCGGAGCTGCGGATGCCGTCCAGTGCGGCGCGCTTCAGGACATCATCGATGGTGGGCAGGTCGCCGGCCCCACCGCGGTAGATCTCGCCTTCGGCGGCGTCAAACAGGGCCACGGCTGGGCAGTCAAACGTCTGGGCGATAAAGCGGGCGGCCTGCTGGCCGACAGGCTGGGTGGAGTCCGTCAACAGGATGGACCGGCTGAAGGAATAGAGCCGCTCCGTCTCCTGCTGCCGCTCGCGCGCCTCGACTGCCTGCATCTTGGCGCGATTGGAGAGGTGGCTGGCGACCAGCGCCGTGGCGAGGAAGGCGCAGAGCGCCACCCAGTTCTGCGGGTCGGCGATGGTGAAGCGGCCCACAGGCGGCAGGAAGAAGAAGTTGAAGCAGAGCATGGCCGCCACGGAGGCGGCGACCGCTTCGTGCAGTCCCCAGGCCGTCGCCAACCCCAGGACCACCAGCAGGAAGGCGAACCCGACTGTGGTGGCATTCACCCCGAAGCCGAGACGCGCCACGGCCGAGACGAGGAACACCAAGAGCAATCCGGCCAGCGAGCGGAGGACCGTGCCCCACACGCCAAGCCGGCGGCCCCAAACCGTCATAACTCAGCCTCAATCATTGGATAGGTTGCGCCTCTCACACTGTGATGATGGCACGCCCGCCAGGCTGAGCGAGCGTGCACACCTCAGTGTCCAGTGGACTGCTGAATGTCCTTCAGGATCTCGTCGCGTTCCTTTGTCGTCAGCTCCGCCTTCAGACGGCGCAACGCCACGCCTACCACGTCGCGATGCCGGAGGCGATGTCCGGGACCGGAGGCGGAGAGATCCAGCCACAACTCGTGCAGGAGTTCGATGTCTTCCGGCCAGAGGCGCGGAGGATGGGGTCCGAGGTTCACGAAGCTCGGACGTTCGTCCGGATTGTCCGGAACCACCTCCAAAGAGATGGCCGGCCGGGGTTCCGGCAATCGCTCCCACTGAATGCCGATGGCGTGACCCTGCTGGGCTGTTGTCAGTTTCGGTGATGTGCCGATGACAATTCTCGAAGACTGAAGGCGGGCAGCGGTCTCCACCAGCGCGCCGTTCGGATCGTCACCCGGTACGGTGAGGAGCTTTACCGGTTTGCCTTCCTTCTCCGCCAGGGTCACGACTTTGGTGAACAACTCTGACTCGCGCGCGGTGAAGGGTGCCTCTTCATCAGAGATCGACACGGCGACGATGTCGATCTTACGCACATCGGTTTTCTGGAGCACGCGTTGGAGATGCGTCAGGCGATTCGGGTTGCGCACGGCGACCAGAACGCTGCCGGGCCGGACGTCCAGGATCTCGGTGGAGACGCCTTCGGCATCGTCCAACCGGAACTGTTCATGACCTGCATCGACGGCCAGGGAACGGCGCTTATTCAACTTCTCGGAGACGGTGAACAGGATGAAGAAGGCCAGCGTAAAGATGACGCCAGAGACGGTGGCGATCTTCTTCGTGAGGACGTTGGTGATCGCCAGAGTGAACAGGGACAGGGCGATGAGGCCCAGGCCGACGGGAATCTCGACGCTGCCGATGTGCAGGTTCAGCGGCACCTTCCACTCGCGGGGCCGGCGGTCCTTGAAGCGCAGGACCAGCACGGAGGTGGCATTGAATGCGAAGCTCCACACGACACCGAAGGCGTAGGCCTCGCCCAACAGGTAGACGTCGCCGCGGCTGAGGATGATGGTGACGATCTGCAGAGCCACGATCATGTTGACCAGGCGGTGCGTGGTGCCGTACTTGCTGTGCGGGCTGCGGAACCAGTTAGGGAGCACGTTGTCTTCCGCGACCCGGTTCAGCACGCCATTCGAGCCGATGATGGCGGTATTCACGGCGCCGGAGAGGATGAGCGCGCCGACGAAGACGACGAAGGCATGGAAGAGGAGACGTAACGGCAGCGGGCCGTCCAGGTTCATCGCGAGCCCGCCGATTAGGTTGTCGAGGAACAGCTTGCGGTCGGTGTCCGGGATTATCATCACCGCGAAGAAGGACACCAGCGACGTGAAGACCAGGGAGTAGATGAAGATCACGAGGCCGGCGCGTTCCAGGTTTTTCAGCTTGGGGTGGG
This sequence comes from Paludibaculum sp., assembly GCA_049841055.1. Taxonomy (GTDB): domain Bacteria; phylum Acidobacteriota; class Terriglobia; order Bryobacterales; family Bryobacteraceae; genus Paludibaculum. The sequence goes on from JASGIE010000205.1 coordinate 74,005, forward strand.
CGATCTCGCGGTTCACCTGAGCGAGCGATTCCTCGCCCGACATGGCCAGCAGCGAATGTCCGAGACCCACGAGGATGGCCACCGCGGGGATCATCTGTACCCAGGATCCTGGCAGCCAGCCCAGAGACTCCTCGCTGAGCTTGATATTGCCGAGAACCGGCATCGGCACGGACTGGAAGTGACCGCGGAAGATCGTGTAGAGGCACCAGGCGATGAGGATGACCACCATGAGCGTGGTGATCTGCATAATGCGCAGCGCCTTGTGGCTGGACTCATGAATGCCGATGATGTTCTTGCGCCAGAAGTAGACGGTGACGGCCAGGGCGAAGAATACCGCGAAGCCGGCATCATTGACCAGGTGAGGCTGGTGGAAGAAGTGTTCGGCCGTCTCGTTGATCAAGCCCGAGAGGTAGAGGCCGGCGGAGACGCCGCTGATGGGACCGGTGAGGACATAGTCGAACATCAGCGCCGAGACAGCCAGTTTCGCCATGCGGGAGCCCAGCGCCTCGTGGACCACGCGGTAGACGCCGCCGCGGACATACATGGCGCAGCCTTCGATGTACACGGCGCGGACCGCGTACGAGAAGAGCATGATGGCCAGGATGAACCACGGGGCGGACTTGCCGATGGCTTTTTCGGTGATGCCGCCGACGTAGTAGGCGGAGGAGGCGAGGTCGGACAGGACAATGGCGGCAGCCCGCCAGAAGGAAATGAACGAGAGGGCGATGGTTGAGGCGATGACAACCCGATTCGGGGTCATCGCCACTCGCTGTGACGCTTCCACAAACGGCTCCTTGCGCGCGCCCCCAAAGCGGGCCGCGGCTTCTCAATTCGTCTGCGAGGTTAGCTGACGGGCTCGGGCTGAAAAGTACCCTACGGCCAAACGTTGCCGATACGCCCCGGGACTTGGGTCCCCCGCCTCCCGGCTTCCAACGGGAGTTCGACGCCTCCAGGGTAGCACCTCCGGCGGAGGGTGTAGGGCGGGGTTCGGGGCCGGCGGCGTCGATGCGGTTGCTGGCCAAGGCGCGTTGGGTTCGATTTTCGCGTGGGCCGGCAGCGGCTCCGGCGCGGGTGGGGCGCGCGGAAGGGGACGGCGCGGGCCCGGGGGCTGTATCCGAAAGATAACGGTTTGGATTTCAAGGATCAGTGGGGGTTGGGAGAAGGGAGAGGGGTTCGTTTCCTGGGGCTAGGTGGCGAAGGGATCAGTTGGATGGCAGAGGTGGGCTGTGGCTTCTTTCCGTGGCGGAAGAGATGGTTTGGGTTCGATTTGTGGAGTCGGGGGCGGGGCGGGCTGTGCGAGAGATGACGTTGCTGTCAGCCGATGAGGGAGCTCGCTGGGGGTCTTGTTGGGTTGGCTCGGGCGCCGTTGTTGTTGGGACGTGCCACCGGCAATGCCGGTGGGAATGCTGGGGGAGGTGGGTGGGTCGTTGGGGCTGAGGGTTGGGGTTGTCCATCCTTCGGAGATTGGGCTCGGAGGGGGTTGGGTTTGTTTCGGGCTCCGTTGTTGTTGGGACGGGCCACCGGCAATGCCGGTGGGAATGCTGGGGGAGCGGGTTGGGTCGTTGGAGATGAGGGTTGGGGTTGTCCTCCCTTCGGAGATTGGGCTCGGAGGACGTTGGGTTTGTTTCGGGCTCCGTTGTTGTTGGGACGGGCCACCGGCAATGCCGGTGGGAATGCTGGGGGAGGTGGTTGGGTCGTTGGGGCTGAGGGTTGGGGTTGTCCTCCCTTTGGAGGTTGGGTTCGGAGGGAATTGGGTTTGTTTCGGGCGCCGTTGTTGTTGGAACGGGCCACCGGCAATGCCGGTGGGCATGCTGGGGGAGGTGGTTGGGTTGTTGGGACCGGTTGGGATGCTGGGGAGGCTGATTGGGTCGTTGGGGCTGAGGGTGGGGTTGTCCTCCCTTCGGAGATTGGGCTCGGAGGGAATTGGGTTTGTTTCGGGCTCCGTTGTTGTTGGGACGGGCCACCGGCAATGCCGGTGGGAATGCTGGGGGGAGCGGGTCGGGCTGTTGGGACCGGTTGGGCTGCTGGGGGGCAGGGCGGTTTGTTGCGGGAGATTGGCTGGCTGAGCGCTGGGTGATTTGGTGCGGCAGATGGACTGGCTGGGGGCGGGACGGCTTGTTACGGCGGGTTCGCTCGATTGGTGGGTTCGTTCGATTCTGGTTCCTTCGTCTCCAAGGATGCTTGCTGACGCGGTGGTGGCTTCGTTCTCCCGTTTGGGCGCGGCGGGGCATTTGAGATAGAGGCGGTAGCGGCCTCGGATTGGACCTATGGTTGGGGGTTTGGGCGGCTGCGGGGGACGAGGGGGCTGGGGGGCTCCGACGCGGTAGGTGAAAAGGCCGGAGAGTGCTCCGAAGTTCCAGCCACTGTCGTTGAATGTGACTGGCAGAATGCTGTCCGGGCCGAGGTCGGATGATGTCAGCTCGGAAAATGCCGAGGCGGCGCCGGCTCCGGCTGCCATTGCCTTGGGGGCCTCCGCTTCCACTCCGGCGGACTGCCCGGCAAGGGCGGCCAGGGAGCGCTCCACCTGGTTGATGCGGTGGGTGATCCAGCGATGATAGGCGGTCAGGCCTTTGGCGGCGCTGAGTTGCTGGGCTAGCCAGAGGGCGGCGTCCTCGATGCAGCCCGCGGATTCCTGGAAAGCGACGTCGAAGAGGGTGCGCTCGAGGGCGGACCAGCGGATCTCGTGGGCCTGGAGCATGCAGCGGTTGATGAGCAGCAGGCGGGCGCGGACGTCAGTGCAGGCAGCGGTTCGGCGGAGGGCATCGTGGAACCACTCGGATGCAAACTGCGCTGGCAACTCGAAGGTGAACGGGCACGGAGGTGTTTTGCGGGCATTCTGGGAGGAGATGCGTTTGCCGGCTGCGGTGCGGGGGCCGGTGGATTTGCGGGCGTTGGCGCGGTTGGCGGCCAGGCGGCGGTCGGAGGGTGTGGTGCCGGTCGACATGGTTAGTTGCCCTTCCTCGCGGACCTTCCGGCGGCGGCCTGGCGAGCCCGGACGGCGCGGGTGAGGCGGTCTGCATTGGCCCGAGCGATTTGGTGGAGCCGGTCTTCGAGGCCGAGCAGAGTTCGGAACGTCGACCGTTCCCGGTCAGTGAAGGATTGGAACGCGTGGAGGAGGCGGCGGGCTGGTGCGGAATCGGGCGTCCCGGGGGCGGTCTGATCCCAGTTCTCGAGCAGGTGGGCGTTGAGCAGTCCGGTTTCGAAGCGGGCGTAGCGGCGCTGGCTCCAGAGGCTGGAGGCCAGGGAGGCTACAACGATCTGCTCGTGGAGGGATTGGGGCGGAAAGCCGTCAGAGAGGTCCCGGTTCAAGTCATGGAACAAGGATGGGACTTCGTAGGAAGACACTCCGGCCGTCGGAGCGGAGCAAAGATTCAGGTTGGCATCCGTCTCCTGGATGCCGTGAGCGAGGGCAGCAGCGGCCTTCGCATCGTTCGTCGTCACGTCGTTCCTCATAAATTACGTTCCTAAACCATGATAGAGAGGGGCTGCCAAATATTGGACTATACCGAGAAACGCAATTTATTGAAAACAGGACAGATCGTAATATTTTGAAATACTGTGACCGCTTTTTCTTCGCCCCCGTGAATTTATCGGCATTTTGGAGTGGATGGAAGGGTGAGGGGTGGGCGGCGGAGCCGTGTGTTGGTGTGAGCGGCGATGTGTCCCGGCGGCAATCATGACTTCGAGAATGCGAACTTCCTCGTACCGATTGACCGCTTGGCGAAATCAGTGAGGCAGATGGTAAATCCTGGATCCATAGGCTCTTGCGGAGGATCAGGAAGGTGGGGCGCCACAGAGATCTACCTGGCGCAAGCTGGTCATCGGTTTCGGGCCGCGGCAGAGAACAGCAATTGCGCAATTGCTTGCGGGAGGTGCGGGGCAGGCGGTCCTGTGGACTGCGCGGGACGAGATAGGATTCCGTACCTGCGGACGATTGCCTACAGTATTTCGTGAACGTCACCTCGCAGGGATTGCTGCCTTGCGAAATAGCGTGGATCAGGGCGACGTCGATTGAGGATTCGCCCGCTATGCCCTTGGGTTGAGACTGGGCGTGCACTTGCAAGAAGCAATGGGGGGAGCCTTCACCTTCCAGGTGGGCCGTGGCCATGACAATGATTCTCGGCTGTGGACAGGGGATTTGATTCCAGCGAATCCCGGACGTACAGTGCAACAAAGGCTGAGTGGGCAAAGGGAGGACCAATGGATCGTTCAAAGTTCGTCATCATCGGCGGAGGCATGGTGGCCGGCTACGCAGCCCGGCAATTGGTTGAGATGGGCCTGAAGCCGGGTGAACTGGCCATCCTTTCCATGGACACCAGCGTTCCGTACGAACGGCCGCCTCTCTCCAAGGGCTTCCTGCTGGGCCGGGAGGAGGAGGCTGGGATTCGGATCAGTCCCGCGGAGTTCTATCAGGAACACGGGATCGAAGTCAGACTCGGTTGCGGTGTTAGCTCGATCGACACGGCGGGGCGCCGGATCACGCTGGAGACTGGGGGCCCCTTTGGATACGAGCAACTCATCGTTGCGACCGGCAGCCGGGCGCGGCGGCTCAGTGTCCCCGGCGCGGAGCTTCCGAATGTTTTGTATCTCCGATCGATCGATGATTCCAAGCGAATTCGCGAAGCCGCGAAGAATGCGAAGCGGGCCGTCGTGCTGGGAGGAGGCTTTATTGGGATGGAAGTGGCGAGCGTGCTGACACAACTCGGGGTGGAAACCACGATGGCGATGCCTGATGAGCGAGTCTGGAAGCGCCTGTTTACGCCGGAAATGTCAGCGTTCTTCGAAGGCTACTATTCAGATCGCGGCGTGCGATTCGCACATGGCGCCAGGCTGGTGAGCCTGGGTGGCGAAGAGGCCGTCAGCGCCGCGGTGTTTGCGGACGGCCGGACGATATCGTGCGATCTTCTGGTTGCCGGCATCGGCGCAGAGCCAAACACGGAGGTCCTCCAAGGCAGTGGTCTGGAAGTGAACAATGGTGTCGTCGTCGATGAATACCTCGAGACCGCCGTCGCGGGTGTCTTCGCCGCGGGTGACATCGCCAACTACCCTGACCTGCTGTTCGGGAAACGGCGGCGCGTGGAGCATTGGGACAACGCGGTCTCCCAGGGCCAGCACATCGCTCGGGTGCTGATGGGTGAACGCGTACCGTTTCGGCACGTCCCTTATTTCTTCTCCGATGTGTTCGATCTGTCCTACGAGTTGTGGGGCGACGCGGAAGGGGCTGACGAAGTCCTCTATCGGGGCGACTGCAGAACCAGCAGCTTCAGCACGTGGTGGCTGAAGTCCGGCAAGTTGATCGCCGCGTTTGTGATGAATCGCCCGGATGGGGAGCGGGTGTGGGCGCCGAAGTGGATTGAGGCGCAGACGTCCGTTGACCGCGGGAAGCTGGCCGATGAGGGGGTTCCGGTGGCGGAGGCGGGGGTGTAGAGGGTGCGTGGGGATCGAGGGTGCGTTCAGAAACGGATGGAGACGGGGTGCCCTTTGGTGTTGTCTCGCCGCGCTCCCCGGATATTGGGCCACAGATGGACACAGATTCACATGGATGAGAGGCTGACTTCAGAAGGTGCGCCTCGGCGGGCCGGTCAAACCTGGGACTCCTGCACGGCCTGCAAGGCGCAGATGATTGGGATCGACGCCCGCCTCCTCCAACTGGCTCCGGCCGGGGGACCGTCGAATCTCAATCGCCGAACTGCGCATGGCCGTTGGGTGAGTCGCTTTACCGGCGTCCCAACTAGCAGCCCTCGCGTTCAGACTGACGTGAGCTTCGCTTGCCTACGGCTTCACCGTATACCAGGAGACGAACCAACAAAACCGGGTGCTCGGCAGCCTTCCCGCCACCATCCTTGCGCGGATGGGCGTCGAGAATGGGGCTGTGCCGCTTCAGGGAATCTACGGCGCGGTGGGATCTGTTGCCGAGAGGCTCGCAGGCTGACCCCATTCCTCCCCGTTCCGCGTCCCAGTTCCTTCTCCACTGGGACTCCGCCACGTTGGATTCTCAATGCTGCCACATGTTCCTGAGCCGAATCCATACTGGATACAGGAGCCAGCTGAGAGCGAAGTAAACACCCCCGTTAATAGCCGCAGCGATTCCGAGGGAAAACGCATGGAGGTTGCCGCCAATGATCGCCGAACTCAAGAGGCCGGGAATGATGAGGACCATTGCCACTGGCTTCACTAAAGCCGCAGCCGGGTTCGACATTCCTTCAATTGTACCCACTGCGCCAGTCAACCCAGCCATCAGCACTCCAGTGACGGCTCCGACGCAAATTCGTTGAAACATAATGGGCTTCACAAGTCACCCCGACCACGTTATTGGCAATCCGACCAACCAGTCGAGCTACCTCGACTATCTGTAGCACCCGTCCGAGCACAAGGATTCTTAAAGAAGACCCGGAACGGGGACGGTGTGACCCGGCCCAGCGGCAATTTTGCCTTCGTGATCCATTGCATGAGTGTAATGTATCCTGTCCTCCTCCCCAGGTTCGTCGCCGTCGTACCGCGGAGTTCAGCCCGCTACAAAGACTCGCTCACTGTATCGGCTGCTGTCCACTTCCTCCCGCGATGGTTCTTTGCGTGCTCGACGGCTGATCACGATGCTTTCCCGAAATGACTCATCCCCAAAGGGTTGCCCTGCAAATGTGGCTTTTCTTATGGCCTGGCACTCCGCCTCGCACAGTGGCCTCCCAAACAACAGCCGCCAATTCTCGACACCGCCCGACCGGCGGAAAAAGTCCATGTCCAGCACCCGGCGCCGGTCATGCCCACTGAAATGCGCCTCCGCGCTCGACCATTCGTAATCCACTGGCTGCTGCACCAGGCCAGCTCGGATCGGGTTGGACTCCACATAGTGGACGGCCGTCCACAGGTGAGACTGGCCCATGGGGCAGGAGAAGAACCGGTTCTGCCAAAGGTGGCCGCAGCGCATCCGCCGGGCATTGAAGTACTGAGCGAAGCGACCGTGGACGCGGCGCAATAAGATGGCAAGGGTAAGCGAGAATTCGCACGTTGGTGAAGGTAGCCTGCTCTCTGAGCAGATCGAGGTAGACGAGGCGATCGGCGCGGGTCCGGAACACGAGCTGGCGAGCGGTTCCACGTTGCGTAATATGATGCGCCAGGCCGGCACATCGGTCATTTCACAGATACACTCCCATCGCAGGCTGGGAACTTTTTTGCGTCACCTGTGTCTATTGCATCAAGTTACCTGTTGATCGCCAACAGGAGCTCGTGAAACCACATAGGAGTCTGTCATGATCTCGCTGCGAGTGTTCTTCGCCCGCCTCCTTGGCCTGTGGTCCAAGCGCCGGATGGAAGCGCGGATGGAGGAGGAGCTTCAGTGCCACCTCGAGATGATCGAGGAAGAGGCTCGGCTCCGCGGCGCGTCGCCCAAGGAGGCTCGCTATGAGGCCCGGCGTCAGTTCGGCGGAGTCGACCAGACGAAGGAAGCGTGCCGCGACACTCGCGGCTGGCCCGCGCTGGAAGCATGGCTGCTCGATTTCCGCCATGCCTCTCGGGGGATGATGCGCGCCCCGGGTTTCGCGTTGCTGGCGATGGCGGTGCTGGCGGTGGGCATTGGTGCCAGTATAACGGTGTTTAGTATCCTAAACACCCTTTTCTACCGGCCGCTGCCCTACCCTCATCCGGAGCGCCTGGTGATGATGGGCGAGGCCTATACGCGCGGCCAGCAGTCTGGGCCGATGGCGCCGGTGCGCTTCCTCGACTACGTGGAGTGGAAGAAGCAGGCGCAATCGTTCGAGTCCATTGTGGCCTACCGCGCACAGCCGCTCATTGTGAACGCGGATACGGAACCGGTGCGCATTCGCGGGGAAATGGTTGCCCAGGGCTATTTCGAAATGCTGGGTATCCGGCCTTTGCTCGGCCGCGGTTTCTCGCCCGCGGACCACGCCCCTGGCGCACACGCTGTCCTCGTGTTGAGCGAAGAGTACTGGAGAAGCTCCATGGACGGGCGGTCCGATGTGATCGGCAAGACGCTTCGGGTGGACGGTGGGCCCGCTACCGTGGTGGGCGTCATGCCCGGGCGCATGCGGGCCACGTTGATCGAGGGAGGTCCCCGGCTCTGGATGCCACTCTTCCCGTCGCGCGCGGATCTCAGCTATGCGAAGGGGGCTATCTCGGTGCTGGCCCGGCTGAAGCCGGGCGTCTCCCTGGCTACGGCCCGCGCCGAAATGGCCGTGATTGGCAACCGGCTGGCCGCCGCGCACCCGGACCCGGATCGCGATCCGGCCGTGCGGGTCGATGGTTTGCAGGACACCCTGGCCGCCGCGGCTTCGGCTCCGGTCGCCAAGGTACTCATCATGGCCGTGGCCTGCCTGCTGCTCATTTCGTGTGTGAACGTATCCTGCCTGCTCCTCGGCCGCGCCTCGCAGCGCTGCAAGGAAGTAGCCCTGAGAATTGCGCTCGGAGCCGGGCGAGGGCGCCTGATCCGGCAGTTTCTTTCCGAGAGCCTGGCATTCGCCCTGGCCGGCGGTGCGGCCGGTGTTGGCCTGGCTTATGCGGCCACGGAGTGGTGCAGCCGGAAGATGGGGCCGCTGCTGGTCAATGACGGGATTGATCGGTTCGTGATCGATGAACGGGTACTGGGCTTCGCGCTGCTTGTCTCGCTGGCAACGGCGGTCGTTTTCGGAGTGCTGCCGGCGATTCGCGGCTCCCAGGTGGATGTCTCCAGCACGATGAAGGACGGGGGTCAGGGACAATCGGCCGGCCCTGCCCGGCAAAGGTTGAGCGGCCTGCTGGTGATTGTGGAAGTTGCTCTGTCGGTGGTGCTGGTGACGAGCGGAGGATTGTTGCTCTACAGCATCCGCCAGTATTGGAACTTCAATTGGGGCATCCCCCTGGATCACCGGCTGGCGATGCAGGCGGCGCCCATCGAGCGAACCTACGACACGGACGCCAAACGCATGCGTTACTACAGCCAGTTGCTGGCCCGGGCCCGGGCGTTGCCGGGCGTGGAGGCGGCCGCGCTGGTCAATGCCATGCCGCTCCATACGGGCGCCGCCAGCGCGCAGGTGAAGACAGACGGGGCGCAGCCGGTGCACGCGGGTTATCGAATCATCAGTCCTGGATACCATGCCACGGCGGGTCTGGGCCTGCGGGCGGGCCGCGTGTTTACTGAAGCCGACACCCAGGACCGGCCCCGCGTCGCGCTCATCAGCCAGTCTCTCGCGGCGAAACTCTGGCCGGGCGAAGAGCCCCTGGGCCGGCGCCTGCTGGTGGACGGGGTCCCGGCTATCGTGGTGGGGATCTCCGCCGATCTTGCCCAGGACATCATGCGGGCGCCCAGTTACGAGATTTGTGTCCCTTACCTGCAAGCGCCCCCGAAGAGTATGAGGGTGCTGGTGCGTGTGGCTGGGGATCCCGGGCCGGCTGCCGCGGCCTTGCGCCAGGCGGCCCTGGCCCTGGATCCGGATATTCCCCTGGGGGCGATTCAGTCTCTGCGCGAGGCCCGGAAGCAACAAGGCGCCCCTTTCGAGTTCGTCATGGGGCTGCTGTGCTCCTTCGCGGTCGCCGCGCTGGTGTTGGCGGCGGCCGGTATCTACGGTGTCACCTCGCGCACCGTGGCGATGCGCACACATGAGATAGGGATCCGCATTGCGTTGGGTGCGGATCCCCGCCGCGTCCTGCGCCTGGTGCTGCGTGGAGGGCTGAAACTGGCACTGACCGGCACGATTCTTGGCAGCCTGCTTCCCCTGGTGATGGTCAAGGCATTGCTCACCAGGATCTGGTGGCTGTCGCCGGTCTCCCCTCTGTTCTGGATCGCGCCAGTGGCCCTGCTGATGGCTGTGCTGGCAGCGACGGCCTCGCTCGCGCCGGCGCGGCGCGCCACCAACATCGCGCCCGTGCGGGCGTTGCGGGCGGAGTAGGGGACCGGCGGCGGGCCCGGGCGGCGCAGAATTGCAAGGGTGGCCCTGGCGGTCTCGGTTGTTGGGTCGGCGGAGGAGGCGTGGTTTCCGGGGACGGCGTCGTTGAGGCTGTCCCCCTCGCACGTGGAAGGGAACCGTCTGCCCCCTCACCGCAGGCGCTCCCCGTCAGCACCTCTCACCTCACGGCACGGCCAGGGCGACTATCTCCGCCCTGGAGAGCCTTTCCCGTGGCTCTTTCCACACGTACCCTGTGAGTGACGCCGGATCTCCCTTCGCGTACTTTCGCACATCAAAGAAGATCGGAAATACTTCGTCAACGGGGAGATGGAGGAACTGCGATAATGCGTCGGGGCCTCGATCAGCATAGTCCAAGTCGTGATAGCGCGCTAAGTTAAACCACATCCCGGCATGCTCGATAGACAAAGCTAGAAAGTGCTCTGTTAGCCGCGGATTGTTAGGATCGATGTTCCCGATTAGTGCCCATACCCGCGTGCCGTTGGCTAGGCAACTCTCGGTTCCGATGACCTTACCAGGCAGCCTCGTGACCGGTATTCTCTTCACTGCACGTACCAATGTCTCACCAGCTCGGTCACGATTCACTTACTGCCACACCGGCACGGCTTTCAGGTCTGCCACAGTCAGAGATTCGACAGGTTTGGTTGGATTGATCATTGCATTGGAAATCTCGCGAGATAGGGTTGTGCCCTTCACAGGCGTCAGACTATCCCACTCGCGGGCTGTATCACCTGACACGTGTGTAGCAGAAGTTTCTAACCACGTTGGCTACACTTTTGCTTTGTTGTCCTGATCACGTCTGTCATCGGCAGCGGGAGGCGTCAGACTGCCCCAGATCGCAAACAGCTCCTTGATTCGCCTCAGAGGAGCGTTCTCCATGTAGGTTGGTATTTCTCCCTTGATGAAGTATTCTTCGTCTGAGGGTAGCCATGTCTCGCTCGTAATCCTGAGATTATGGACAAGGTTGACCTCAAACGCCGCTGCACGATAATCTTCAGCGTCCATATCAGCCAATGCATTTGAGATCGCCCAGACCAGGATGCGGGCATATATGCCCGTAGCTACATGTATTGCAGCCAACGCTCGAACGTCCTTCAGGATCTGATAGTCTCGACTGTCACATTTTCCGGCAAGGAGTCGATTCCTGACTATGGCGAGGTCAGTCGTTGTATCCATACTCTCTCAATTCGACAAAGAAATAGATTCTGCCATCGCCCTATCTCCAGAGATCCTCACGTCTCCTATTCCTGCTCTTCGGGGTCCGGCGCGGCGATGGACAGAGGCTGGGGACTCGACATCAGACCGCCCGGGATGGCCACGGCGATGTTCGCAGTGCCCTCCTTGGCGATCAAGCGGGCCGGCACCGATGCTGTCAATGCATCTATCGGCGAAGGTTGTGCTCAGTGGCGCACCATTCCAGTAGATTGTCGCGCCTGGCTGGAAGCCGTTGCCGAAGACCTTGAGCGTCGTGTCCGGTCCGCCGGCGACCAGATGCTGCTGATCGAAGCCCAGGACGGAGAGCCCCAGAATCTTCAGCAGCCACGGCTCGGAAGTCTGGTCCTGGGGATTGACGGCCGTCACCCGGGCACTGCCCGAGTTGACCATGAGATCCGGCGGCACCTGGGCGGTCAGCCGGGTGGGATCGAGGAAGCTCGTCTCCAGGGGCGCCCCTTCCCATTTCAGGAGGGCGCCGGGCAGATAGCCGCTGCCATCCACTGTGACGACCAGTCCGGAGACGCCTGCGGCCAAGGCTCCGGGCGCTACAGAGGAGATCTTCGGTTTGGCCTCCATGACCTGGAACGAACTCGGGGCGGTTGTCAGCCCATCCGGGTTCGATACCGCCACAGCGGCCGTGCCGCCCCCGAGAATCCACAGAGGCGGGGACCACGGCCTTCAGGAGGGTCGAGTCGAGAAACGTGGTTTCCAGAGTGGCCCCGTCCCAATGGATCGCGGCTCCGTGCAGGAAGCCGGCTCCGCTGACCAGCAGGGTCAGGTCGGCCCCACCGCTCGTTGCGGAGGAAGGCGAGATGCTGAGCAGTTCGGGCACGGGCGGATGGATGAGGAACGCCACCGGCGCGCCCTGGGTTCCGCCGGGGTTGGTGATGGCCAGACTCGCTTCCCCGGCAGAGGCTACGAGTTCCGCCGGCACTTGGGCTGTCACCCCGCCGGATTCCACAAACTCCGTTTCCAACGGCTGGCCGTTCCACGCCACGACGGCGCCAGGCAGGAATCCCTTGCCTTTGATCGCCAATGTCGTGGCGCCAGCGCCTTGAGTCGCTGACCTCGGGGAGACCTCCCGGATGACCGGATCGGCCGGGTTCACGAGGAAGGAAACGGCGAGCGATTCCTCCCCTGACGGGTGGGCAACCGTTACCGTGCCGCTTCCCGCGGACGCGATCGATTCCGCGGGCACCGTGGCGATCATCTCGTGGCGCTCACGGCCTCGGATGGCAGGGCTACGCCGTTCCAGCGAACGGAATCCTCCGGACCGAAGCCCTTGCCGGTGACGGTCAAGCGGAACGGGGGTCCACCGGCTGTTGTCAGCGGGGTCGAGCCGGGCGATCACTGGTCCGCCGGCTTTGATGGGGAAGCTGATGGGCGCCGACTGCGCATCCTGATTGGCTACGACGAGAAACGGCATGCCCGGCGTGGCAATGCGGCCGGCGGGCACCGTGACTGTCAGCTCGGACGGGCTAACGAATGATGTGGCCAGCGGCGCATCGCCCCAGCTCAGCACGGCGCTGGGGGCAAAGTCCGAACCGTGGACAGACAGAACAAACTCGGGCCCGCCTGCGTCTGCGGAGTTGGGAGTGAGGCTGAGAATGCCCGGGCTGCGGGGGAGGACCTGAAACGGGATCGAGGGCGATTTGGCGCCGGACTGATTCACCACGCCGACACTGACCGTTCCGGGCGAGGCAATGAGATTGGAAGGTACCGAGGCTGTCAGCTGGCGGGTGTTCACCAAAGACCGTGGGGAGGTTGGTTGTATCCCAGCGCACGACGGCGCCGGAATCGAAGTTCTGCCCGTTTGACGATCAACTGGACGCCTGGCTCGCCCGCCCTCGCCGTGTTTGGCAGAAGCGATGTGACGGACGGCCCACTGCTGGTGATGGTGACTGCCAGCTTTCGCGAGAATGTGGTGTCGGTGGTGTCGGTGATGGTGACGTAGGCCGTGCCCGCATCCCTGATCTGATCTGGACTGACTTCCGCTTTCAGTGCGGTGGAGCTGAGGTAGCTGGTTTGCAGCGGCCACTCCCGGCCGGCGGCGGAGTTCACCACGGCCGTGGCGGAACCGCGAGGCCTGTGATCGACAGTGTGGCGCCGGCGCCGGCCGTCAGGGAGAGGGGCGTCACGGACGACAGAACCGGCTGGACGAACAACTGCGTGAAGGGCAACGAAGCCTCGCCGTCAGGGTTCATGACGGTGACCACAAAGCGGCCGGAGATCGCCACGAGACTGGCCGGCACCACGGCGGTCAACTGGGAAGCGCTCACAAACGTGGTGACCAACGGCGTGCCCGCCCAATAGACCTTGCCCCGGACTGGAAGTTTGCTCCGGTGGCGGTGATCGATGAACCCGGAGGAGCCGGCGTCCACCTGTGCCGGGCTGGAGCTCGTCAACTGTGGAGGGCTGAGGACGCTGTAGACAACGGCGGTGTAGACGTTGGAGGTCAGGGTTCCACAAACCACTTTGATCAAGACCGCTCCGGGGGTGGCGAGGAGATTCGAGGGGACGGTGACTGTCAACTGAGCCGGGGCGTTGGCGGTCACGGAGAGAGAAGTTGCGCCCCAGTAGACGCTGGCACCCGGCACGAAGCCCGAGCCATTGATGGTCATCGTGGCGGTACTGCTGCCTGCCGGGAAGAGGCTGGGCGCGATCGACGAGATGACCGGCGCGGGCGGCTGAAGGACCAGGGTGCTGGCGGACGAGATGGTGCCGCCAGGGTTGGAGACCGTGATGCTGATGTTTGCGGGACTCCCCAGCAGGCTGCCCGGGACGGTGGCCTCCAACTGAGTGGAACCCAGAAAGACGGTACTCAGCGGAGTGCCGTTCCAATAGACGGTCGAGCCCGTGACAAAGCCAGAGCCGCTGACCAGGAGTTTGGCGGCTGAACCGCCCACGGAGATCGGATTGGGGTTGAGGGATGTGATGGCAGGAACAACCGTGCCGATGCCGGTAATGGCGAAGTCCATCGAATTGGAGACCACCCATCGTCGTTGATCAGCGTGATGGCGGCCGATCCTGGTGTGGCGATGAGATTCGACGGCACGGCGGCGATCCACTCCGGCCCGGTCTGCACCATAGTCAACGGCACGCCATTCCACCGGACGCGGGTGCCGGACCGCAATTCGTAGCCTTGACCTTGAGCTGGAAGCCGGGATCACCGGCACGAGCGGAGCTTGGCTTCAGCGTGCTCAAGACAGGTGACGGCGCACCCACGGTGAAGGGGAGCGATCGGGAGAAGCCCAGGCTGGGCAAATCAAAAACGGTGACTGTTGCTGATACCGCGGCCGACAGCAACTCCGCCGGCAGGAGGGCGGAGAGCGTCGTCGAGTCAACGTAGGTTGTTGACAGGTGGTGTGCCGCATAGAACGAGAAGAACTCCACGCGGGTGGTGGGCCGGAATCCGATCCCCTTGACCACCAATTGAATATCCGGGCTGCCCGGGACGGCCGAGGTGGGACTGAGGGAAGAGAGCACCGGTTGAACGGCGATGGCCGGGGTTGGCAAGCCCGACATTGTTCCGTCCGGATTGCTTACCGTGATGTCTGCCGCCGTTGTGAGGGCTGTCAGGTTCGAAGGCACCACGGCGGAGAGAGCCACGGTGCTACGAAAAACCGTGGTGAGCGGCTGGCCGGCCCAGTAGACCTTGGAGCCGGATACGAAGCCACTGCCCACGACGTCGATCGTGATGGTGGGCCCGCCCGCGTCGATTGGAGTGGGTGAGGCGGTCAGGACGGTCGGCCCCTGACCGATGGTGAAGGTGGCTCCGGGTGAAACCAGTCCGTCCGACTCGACGGTGATCTGCGCGGTTCCGAGGGATGCGACCAGGGAGGATGGGACCAGAACCGTGACTCCGGTTGCAAATCTGGAGACCAGGCCAAGCGGCGTGCCGTTCCATTTCACGACGGGATTGGCGCCCATGTAATCGATGAAGACGGTGAGTTGGAAGCTGGCACTGCCCACGGACACCGAACCGGGCGACAACATTGAGATGGCAGGAGCGACCTGCTGGGCTATGAATGACTGGGCGGTGGAGGTGAAGCCGGTTCGGGTATCGAGCACATAGACCCGGGCCGTTTCTGAGCGCGTCAGCGCCGAGCCGGGAATCGTTGCCGCGATCTTCGAGGTACTGTAATACGTCGTGGGGAGATTCAGCCGCCCACTGGACGAATCGAAGACGATCACGGAGGCGTTGTTGAAGCCGCCGCCGTATGCGGCGATGCCGACCGCGGCGATGGGGACGCGCGCCGTAGATGGGTCGATGGACTGGAGCGACGGATAGACGGAGATACTGCTCCAGCGAGCGGAGAGGAGTCCGCCCGGATTGGCAACGGTCAGGTCGTAGTTGCCCGGCACTGTCTGGAGTGAAAGCGGCACGATGGCCGTCAGTTGCGTTGAACTCACAAAGGTGGTCGCCAGAGAGGTCCCCGCCCATTGGACAGTCGCCCCCGGTACAAAGCCAGTGCCATTGACGGTGAGTCGAAATTCGGCGGCTTCGGCGTAGACCTGGGCCGGGGACGCCGACGATATCGAGAGCGAGACCGTTGATGGTGAAGCTGACCGTGTTGGAGGAGTTGCCGCCCGCGACCACAGAAAGGGAGACCACCCCACTGCCGGCAATGAGTTGCGAAGGCACCAGCGCGGTGAGCTGAGTGGGTCCCTGGATGGTTGTGCTGAGCGGCGTCGTATTCCAGTACAGAACGGACCCCGCGGAAAAGTTGCTGCCCGTCACGGAGAGGTTGAAGGAGGGGCCGCCCGCAACCGCCGAACTGGGGGTGAGAGAGGTGATGGAAGGGCCGGAGGCGGCGATGGGGAAGGCCAGGGATCGGGACTGCAGGTTACTGCCGCTATTGACGAGCGTCAGGTAAGCGGTGCCTGGCGTAGCCAGCGCTGCGGCGGGCATCTGCGCTGTGAGCAATGTCGAGCTGGAGACAAGGGTGGAGAGGGAGATGGTTTTGCTGTCCGGAGTAACGAACTGTAGTTGTAGTCCGCTGCTGAAACCGGCGCCGGTGGCGGTGATGGTGAACCCCGGCCCATTCGAGGCTGCCGAGGAAGGGGAGGCGGAGGAGAGCACGGGCGGGACGCTTACCTGGATCGTGGAACTGCTGGTACCGCCGGAGGGATTGCTCACGGAGATGCTGAACCGGCCGGAGAGCGCGGTGAGTTGAGGCGGCACCTGCGCCGTGAGTGCACCCCCCGATTGGAAAGTGGTGGTCAGGGGGGAGCCGGACCAGAGGACCTTGGAGCCTTGGACGAACCCGCTGCCCGTGACAGAAAGAACCAGCCCGGAGGTGCCCGCATCCACTGAGTTTGGACTGACGCCGGTGACCAGGGGTGTGGGCGGCGGGTCAGTGACGGTCAGCGACACGGCGGCCGAGCCGCCACTGGCGGTGACCACCGTGATGGGCACGGCGCTCGCAAAATTGAGGTAAGAGGCCGGAACAGCCGCATCCAGACGGTTGGCGCTCACGAAGGTGGTGGCCAGCGGAAGGCTGGAGAAGTAGACCAGGGCATCGGAGGTGAATCCGGTCCCGGTGACCGCCAGGGTGAAGGCAGGTCCGCCGACGGTGGCGGTGTTGGGCGCGATGGCAGTGATCTTCGGGCCTCCGGCGGTAATCACAAACGGCAATACGTTAGAGAAAGTGCTATTCGTGAAATCCGCAATGTAGATGTTCGCGCCTCCAGCAGGGACCAACGAATCCATGGGGATGAGCGCGGAGACTTTGCCGGAGTTCGTGAATGTCGTATCGATATTCCAAATTGCGCCGGTCTGATTGATAAAAACCAGCGTGCTGTGATTCGAAAAGCCGATCCCGGTAGCAGTGATTGACAGGCCGGAAGTTCCCGAGGGGGCGGAGGTGGGGCTGATGGCGGTAAGGACCGGTTGGATGTAGGCGTAGGTGCTGCTGGCTGCCACGGCTCCATCCGGATTCCTGACAGTAATGAGAAACTTGCCGGACAATGGCACCAGATTCGAGGGCACCTGGGCCGCCAACTGAGCGGCGGTAATGAAGGTGGTGGCGAGCGGACTGCCCGCCCATTGAATGGCCGATCCCTGAACAAAGCCGCTGCCGTGCACCATCATGATGTAGGTGGGCCCGCCCGCGTTTACCTGGCAAGGGTCGCAGGCCGTGACAACCGGGGGAGCGGCGATCGCCCCGGCGGGTGCGCACAAGAGGACGGTGAGAGGGAAGAGATGAAAAGACCGTAACGACATTTTATTCGACAATTTGACCGATAGGAATCTCAATTATGATGACATCGGGCCAGCGCGGCAAGCGTGATTTGGGGACTCCGCCGGATTTAATCGTTACTACTTCGTGCGCAGCTAGGACGCCCCGGACGCGGGGAAGATGCGTTCCGGTGTGAGTCCATTGGGCGATAGGCAGCCGGGATGTCGCGGGCCATTCGCTTGGACGCGCCTCGGCATGGGTTGGGCGGAGGGACTGTTGGTTAAGGAACGAGCGCAGCGGCGGGGTAGGGCTAAGGCGCAATCCTGGCCTTGAAGGGGTGGAAGAGGCCCACCGGTGCTGGCGACGGCGGGCAGAAGCGGCGTGGCTCGTGCCGCACCGCCTCCTTTGTGACGACTGGAAAGACCAGACAGTCAGGGGGACGAGCCGAGGCCGGTCGAACCTCCAAGGAAAGTCTGGTATCCCCTCGCCCGACGCCCCGCTTATACCGGCTCGATGGCGGCGAGAACCTCGGCCAGGGGTACGGTGGCGAAGCCGGTGGAGTGATCGGCCAACCCGTAGGGAATGATGAGGTCGCCGTTGTGCACGAGAAAGCCGCAGGTGTAGACGACGTTCGGCACGTAGCCTTCGCGCTCCGCCGCATTCGGCTTGAGGAGAGGTTCGCGCAGGCGGCCGATGACTTTGGACGGGTCGTCCAGATCGAGGAGAAAGGCGCCAATGCAGTATTCCCGCATGGGACCCACTCCGTGGCTCAGCACCAGCCAGCCGGCCTCGGTCTCCACCGGCGATCCGCAATTGCCGAGTTGAACGATTTCCCAGGGGAATTCCGGTTTCAACAGGAGCGTGTGTTCATTCCAGAAGTGGACATTGTCGGAGAACATGATGGAGTTGTTCTCGTTGTCCTGCCGGGAAAGCATCGCATAGCGCCCGCCGATCTTCCTGGGGAATAGCGCCATCCCTTTATTGATGGCCGCCGGACCGTTCAGGGTGATGAACCGGAAGTGGAGGAAGTCTGTAGTCTCCACAAGTTCCGGGACGATGATGCGGCCGTCGTAGGCGGTGAAGGTTGCGTAGTAGCCGTGGCTGCCGTCGTCGTTCCGGAAGCAGACGAAGCGTGCGTCTTCGATGCCGTTCCTCTGGGAAGGGGTAATCGGAAAGAGAATGCGCTCCGACATTTCCCGGTCCGGCTGGAACTCCACTTCGAAGTTCGAGCGGGCGAGCATCCAGATGCCGTGAGCGGCGGTCTGGTCCTTTTGCGTCAGGCCATCGGGCTGGCCCTCCTTTTCCGATTTGATGGCAGCCCGGAGCTGATCGAGAGTGAAGGTCAGGGGGAGGCTGCCCATGACGCGCCGGGTGAACTCGAGATCGAGGTTCAGCTCGCCCAGTTTCCGCTCGAACAGAGGTTTCTCGTAGGACGGATTGACGATCTGGCGCGGCTCCGTGAGGAACGGAGAGGGAGCAAGGATCTCGATGCGCTTATCGGGATGGAGGATGCCGGTGCGGAACGTCATGGAGGAGATGTGGCCTTCCCCGGTGGCGCGCAGGCTGAGAACGAAGCGCAGTGCGCCGGCGGGCAACCCGGACTGGTCGGGGTGGCGAACGATGGAGGGGTTGAAGAGGGCGGCGGACTCGACGGAAAACTCGGCGAGGAAGCAGGAACCGATCAGCAGGCGCCGTGGTTCGGAGAGTGTCTCCCCCGGAGGCAGGAAGTCCGTCATCTGACCGCAGCGTTCCAAGAGAGCTTGGGGGAGATCCTTGTGCCGATGGCGGAAGGACTCGGAGATTCCTTCGATCAGCATGGCCACCTGCTCTTCCGGCAGGGCCAGAATCCGAGTGACAATCTGACTGGTCTTGCGCGCATCGCCGTGATTGAAGGGCCTCAACAGCACCCGCGAGAGATTGGGCCGCAGGAACGTGGATGTGCGAGTGACGTGAACAACGGGCTTGGTCATAGGAGGTCTAGTGTCCGTTGGTGATGGGTTTCCGAAAACTGGTGAGCATGTTCTGGGCGAGTTTCAGCTCGGCCAGGGAGAGCAGAAAGGCTATCGTGGATTCCGCCCCCTGGTTGCGGTTGACGCGATCCACATGCAGCCCATCGCTGCAGGCGCCACTTTCGGGCAGGTAGAGTTCCAGCCCAAGGTCGTTCCAGCCGAGGAACCAGTCGAAGGCGCGCTGCGATTGTTCGTACCACCAGACGTCAGCGGTGGCGCGATAGGCTTCCAGGCAGGCGGAGACCATGGCCTGGGCTTCGATGGGCTGTTGATCGAAGTCGGCGCGGGTGCCGCCGCGTTTATAGAATCCGTTGCTGCCGATCGGCAGGAAGTGCCCCTTCTCGGAAATTTGTACCTGGTTGAGCCAGCGCAGGGCCTCCAGTCCGCGCTGGATGAGGACCTCCTGGCCGGTGGCACGTCCGGTCAGGATCAAGGCATGGGCAAGTTTCGCATTGTCATAGGACAGTTCCTGTTCGAACCAGGGCCAGTCAGGGAAGGAGCTGTGATCCAGCAGTCCTGTCAGTTTCGACAGGAGGGCTTCCCGAGTCTGGGTCACCAGGCTGTCGCCACTGAGGCGCCGCAGGTACTCGTGAATCCCGAGCAGGCTGAAGGCCCAGGCACGGGGGGAAGTGAACTCGATCACAGCCGGCAAGGCTTGGGCAAACAACTGGCCCGCCATGAACTGGAAGCTGCGGAAGGGAGAGCGGCCGACCGCAAAGCCGAGCGCCCAGACGGCGCGTCCGTGGCAATCCTCGGAACCCGGGTCGTCGAGCCAGCGGCGATCGAAACTCAGATGATTGTGGAACCGCCGGCTTTGCGGGTCGAAGGCATGGTGCAGGAATGAGGCGCACGTTGTCGCCAGATCGCAGGCACTGTCCCGGTCCTGCCCGAGTTCCTCGAGCAGAACACTGAGGATGAAGGCGCGCGCATTGTCGTCGGTGCAATAGCCTTCCGAGAAATTGGGGATGCTGAAGTTGGCGTGCTGGAAGACGCCCGTGGAATCCGTCATGCGCTGCAGATGGCCGAGTTTCAGGGCCGGGAGCTGGCGGGGCCGCCGGTCGAGAGTCTTGGTGAGGAGAGACTTTCGCGACGGCGCGGTGCCCTGCAGTCGAGCCTGTTCAAAGGACTGCATGTAGAGTTGGGCGACGTGGCTCCAGATCATCTCCCGGCCGTAGCGGTAGGCGTTCTTGCGCATGGCATGGCGACGGATGTCGTCGCGCAGCAGCGCGGATATTTCGCGGGACATGGCCTCGGAGTCCGCGAAAGGAACCAGCACGCCGCGCTCGCCGGCGAGCAGTTCGGCGGCATGCCAGTAGGGTGTGGAGACCACCGCCTTGCCGGCGCCGAAGGTGTAGGCGAGTGTGCCGGAGGTGATCTGGGCTTCGTTGAGATAGGGGGTGATGTATAGATCCGCCGCTCCGATGAACTCCTTGAGGCTTTCGAGATCCACGAAGTCGTTATAGAAGATGACGTTCTTCTCGATGCGGCTCTTCTTCGCGATCAGTTCGAGGCTCATGCGGTAAGCCTCTCCGTGTTCACGTAGTTCATTCGGATGCGTGGCGCCGAGGACGATGTAGACGACATCGGGGAACTCTTCCAGGACGCGCGGCAGGGCCTTAAGCACGTACTCAATGCCCTTGTTGGGGGAGAGCAGCCCGAAGGTGAGCAGGACGATCTTGCCCTCGACGCCAAACTGATCCTTGAAGTAGGTGGGATCGACGAAGCTGACGTCGGGGATGCCGTGGGCAATGAGGTCGATCTTCTCCGGGGGTGCCTGGTAGATTTCCCGAGCATCTGCCGCCCACGCTCCGCCATGACGACGACGCGAGTGGAAAGGGAGATGATCTCCTGCATCACCCGCCGCTGATCGGGCGCCGGCTCCTGTAGGACGGTGTGCAAGGTGGTGACCACCGGCATTCTGAGTTCACGGAGGAAGGCGAGGATGTGCCCGCCCGCGGTCCTCCGTAGATGCCGAACTCGTGCTGGAGGCAGACGGTGTCGACATTGCTGATATTGAGGAAGTCCGCTGCTCGAAGATAGGAGGACAGGTCCTGTTCTTCAATTTCGAATCTAACGATTTCCGGATAGTCATAGCCGCCTTTGATGTCGTTCACCGAGACGCAGAAGCACTGACTCTCGGGGTAAGCGGTAGCAATTGCAGAGAGAAGATCGGAGGTGAAGGTAGCGATGCCGCACTTGCGCGGCAGGTGGTCGCCAACAAATGCGATGTTGCGGGCTTTCGCGGTTTCTTTCATGGACATTCTCGCGTGTGTTTCGGCCGGGCCGCCTTCCCAGTTGTCTATTGATTGCGACGTACTAATACTCTTCCGATAGCAATCAGCGGGCCATCATTTCCTGTGGCGGATTTATTGATTTTTGAGGCAGTTCGGGCCGGACATGGAGAGATCAGCAAGGGAAGGGTTTGGCCCGGGGCTTGAAGGGACGGGCTGGAGGTACGGAAAAAATGCTGAAAGCGGGACTAATGCCAAGTCTCGCCGGGTGATGATGAGCGCCTGATCGAATGACCCTGGTGAAGCTGGTGTATGGCCATAACCAGGGGCCAGTGCAGACTCACCAATCGAAGCACCGCCGTTTCCCCGAGGGTCGGGCGCATTGCCGGACGCGGTGGGCGTGCCTCGCCGAGACTCGAATGAGTGAAGGTGTGCCCATCGAGGGATATTCAGTCGTGGCCGGACATTTCTGGATTGATTCGAGGAGGCCGGCAAAGGCATTAAAAATGTGAATTTCGCTGAGTTTCGCGGTCCGGCTTCGAAAGGTCTCAGGCTACAATAGGGCCTGCCAATTTGCCTCGGGCGGCAGGCCATGCTCAGTCAGCGGTTTAACCGGAATTCGCGGAACGAGTCGGAAAGCGGGGCTCCCGTTGCCTTAATCACCGGGGGCTCGGCGGGGATCGGGGCTGCGTGTGTGCGTAAGTTTCTGGCAGCCGGATGGAGAATTTCCGTCGTGGCTCTGCCGGATTCGGACCTCGACTGGCTAAGGTCGCTGGACGTTGTCGTTGTACCCGGAGATATCGCATCCGCCCAGGTGAGGGAATGCGCCAAATGGGAGACGCTGAATGCCTTCGGTCGCATTGACCTCCTGATCAACAACGCGGGTATCGGTCTCTACTCCCTGCCGACCGAGGTTTCGCCCGATCTTTTCTCCCGTCTACTGGATGTGAATGTGGTCGCTCCGCTGGCCCTGGCTCAACTCATGGTGCCCGTCATGCTCGAACAGGGTTTCGGGACGATCGTCACGATGGGTTCGGTGGCATCGCGCGTCGCACTGCCGTGGGCGGCGGCCTATTCGGCATCCAAGTCGGCCCTGGCGTCGCTGCATGATTCCCTGCGGCTGGAGCTGCGAGGCAGCCCGATTCATCTGCTGGATGTCCACCCCGGCATCGTCGATACCGGATTCAGAGATCGCGTGCTGGCCGGCAAGCCGCCGAGAACGTCAACAACATCCGCTATGTAGTTTCTCCTGAAACAGTTGCCTCGGCGATCTTTTCGGGTGTGACACGGCGCAAGAAGACCATATACGTGCCAGCGATCGGCTATCTGTTTGAACTGGCCGGAGCAGTGGCGCCATCACTCCTGAATTTCTACCTCGCCCGCATGAACCCGGCCAGCTGGGATCAGATCAAGGCCGGGAATGTGTCGACGACCGCGAACATCCGCAAATGACAAAGTGGTTTCGAGGGGAGAAGCCCGGCAGTAATGGAGCGTCTCCCGGGGAAGACGGCCTGAGGGGGCTTTGAATGGATCCTGGTGGCCCTGATTGTTCTGACCGGAGTGTGGATCAGAACACTTCATATCGACAAGCTTCCGTTGTGGGTCGATGAAGCGGAATCTTCGATCAACGCATTCACGATCCTGCAGAAAGGCTATCCGGGTGACTCTTATCTGGGGCTCCCGATCTACGAGAATACCCATGTATGGCTCTGGCCGGAGAGCCGGGAGTATGAGTTTCGCGATGTGAGTTATTCGGAGAACCATCTGGCCGTATATCACGGCTGGCTGCCGCTTTATGCAATCGCGGCTTCGTTCGCGCTGAATGGCGTCCAACCCGATCTCGATGACGGCACACGGGCGACGAAGCACAGCGTGGAGGAGCAAAAACGGCGGACCAGGGCGGCGCGGTGGCCATCGATTCTCTTTGCAGCCGGCTTCCTGTTGGCGGTATTCGCCGGCGGGCCAGCCCTGGGCGGGGTAGGCTGGGGGCCGCCTATTAGGTGCTGTTCGGATTCTATCGTGTTTCCCTATTAACCTT
>JASGIE010000206.1:0-9600 GCA_049841055.1 Paludibaculum sp.
GCTGATCCAGTCCTGGCCCACGTCCAGTCCCACGGCGGAGGCCATCCTGTTGCGGCGGGAGGGTAACGAAGTGGTGTTGCTGACGCAGCTGCGGCAGCAGCCGGTGGGCAAGATGAGCAGGGCTCCGGTGGAGCGCTTTACCGGCAAGAATGTGCGGCCGGTGGCCGGCGTACCGGGCACGGGCGAGATTTTCGACTACATGGGCATTCCGGTGGTGGTGGCGTGGCGCCCGGTGCGAGGCACCAACTGGGTGGTCGCCAGCAAGGTGGATGCGGCGGAGGTGTTTGCTCCCCTGAACAGCCAGGCAAGGATGCTTGGGCTGATTCTGGCGGCGCTGCTGCTGGCGGGCGCGACGACGGGCATTGTGATCTGGCGCAACCAGCAGGCGCTGCACTACGAGCAACAACTGGAGACGGCACAGGCCTTGAAGTCGGCAACGGACATGCTGCACGCGATTGTCGATTCGGCGCCGACAGCGATTATGACGCTGAGTCCGGACCGAACCGTCACGAGCTGGAACCGGGCGGCGGAGCGCGTGTTCGGATGGAGCGCGGAAGAGGTAATCGGGCAGAAGCTGCCGAGCATTCCTCCGGCTTATGACGGACCCTTCAAGACCCTCTTCCAGAAAGTGCTGGCGGGCGAGACGATTGAGCGCCGGGAGGTTTACCGGCGGCGGAAAGACGGGGTCGAGATTCCGCTGGAGTTGACCGCGGCGCCACTGCGTAGCGTGGACGGAGCCACTACCGGCGCGATGGCCCTGATGCTGGATCTCAGTGCGCAAAAGCAGGCGGAAGGGACGCTGCAGGAGATCAAGGACCGCTGGCAGTTCGCGGTGGAGGGCGCGGAAGAGGGCGTGTGGGACTGGGATGTCGAGAACGGCACGGTTTACTACTCGCGGCGCTGGAAGGAGATTCTGGGCTACACGGAAGACGAGATCTCCGATTCGGTGGACGAGTGGCTCTCGCGGATCCATCCGGACGATGCGGCGGCCAACATGGACGCGGTGCAGAGGCACTTCCGCCGGGAGACTCCCAGCTATCAGTTCGAATACAGGGCGCGCCGGAAGGATGGGAAGTACGTCTGGCTGGTGGGCCGGGGCAAAGTGATTGTGTGGAGCAAGGCTGGCCAGCCGATGCGGTTTGTGGGCACCAAGGTGGAGGTGACGCATCGCAAGGAACTGGAAGAGCGGCTGCGGCAGGCGCAGAAGATGGAAAGCGTGGGGCGACTGGCCGGTGGCGTGTCGCATGATTTCAACAACCATCTGACGGTGATCGAAGGCTACTCCGAGATGCTGTTGTCGCAGTTACCGGAAGGCAGCCCGTATCTGGCACCGGTGAGTGAGATCCGGAGCGCTGGGCAGCGGGCGGGGTTGTTGACGAGGCAACTGCTGACCTTCAGCCGGCAGCAGAGGGCGGAGACGCGGCCTCTGAACCTGAACGATGTGATCAGGGATCTGGAGAAGATGCTGCGGCGGCTGATTCGCTCGGACATCGAACTGACGACGGTGTTGAGTCCGGAACTGCAGACCGTGCGGGCCGACGCCACGCAGATCCAGCAGGTTTTGATGAACCTGGTGGTGAACGCGCGGGACGCGATGGCGGAGGGCGGGAAGCTGATCATCGAATCGAGCAATGCGAATCTGACCGAGTCCTACAGTTCCGGGCAACAGCCGGTGCGGCCGGGTGCGTACGTCCTGCTGACGGTGAGCGACACAGGCTGCGGCATGGACGAGGAGACGATGAGCCAGATCTTCGAGCCGTTCTTCACGACGAAGCCGGCCGGGGAAGGTACGGGCCTGGGGCTCTGCACGGTATTCGGCATCGTGCAGCAACTGGGCGGCTGGATCTGGCCGTACAGTGAGCCGGGTAAGGGCAGCACGTTCAAGGTGTATCTGCCGGTGGACGGGGAGCCGCATGAGGTCAAGGCGCCGACGGAGCGGCAGGGCGAGACGGTGGGCACGGAGACGATCCTGATTGCCGAGGACCATGACCAGGTGCGGGGGTTCAGCGAGTCGGTGCTGCGGGCCCTGGGCTATGAAGTATTGACGGCGCGGGATGGAGAAGAGGCGCTGAAGGTGGCGGCGGAGCACAAGGGTCCTCTGCACCTGCTGCTGACCGATGTGGCGATGCCGCGCATGAACGGGCGCGACCTGGCCCGGAGCCTTTCGGCGAAGAAGCCCGGCCTGAAGGTGCTGTTCATTTCCGGATATACAGC
The DNA here is from genome assembly GCA_049841055.1 of Paludibaculum sp. Lineage (GTDB taxonomy): Bacteria > Acidobacteriota > Terriglobia > Bryobacterales > Bryobacteraceae > Paludibaculum. The sequence goes on from JASGIE010000206.1 coordinate 2,215, forward strand.
CAATGTGATGGCACAGCAGGACATGGTGGAAGCGGGCCTGGAGTTCCTGCCGAAGCCGTTTACGCCGGACCAGCTGGGCGAAAAGGTGCGGTCGATTCTAGGACCGGCATCGAACGGTAAGTAGGGACGGAGGGGTTCTCCCCGCGGCGTGCCAGCGAGTGACACAATAGGGGCGGCGGCAGTGCGGCATGCTCCTCCAACCAGGACGGGCGTTCCCGCGGCCGAGGCAGAAGGAGCTTCGAGAGAGCTATGCAACTGATTCCTACTGAAGATGAAGTCGTCTCCGTGTTGCGAGAGACGGGCGCCCTCCGTTCGGGCCATTTCCAGTATCCCAATGGACTGCATTCCGACCGGTATTTGCAGGTAGCGCTGGCCATGCGCCATTACGAAGTGGCGAAGATGCTGAGCGTGGCGTTGAGCCGCAAGCTGAGAGCTCACACGGATATTCGCGCGATGATCGGCGAATTGTCGGTGGTGGCGCCGGCGACCGCCGGGCTGCCGGTGGCGTTTGGGGTGTGCGAGGCGATGCGGGCGAAGCAAGTGTACTGGGCGGAGCGCGGCGAGGACGGCGGACCGATGCGATTCCGTCCCTATATGGAGCCGGCCGCGGGCGACAAGGTCCTGCTGGTGGATGACGTGCTGCGTAGCGGGCGGAAGCTGACCGAACTGAAAGCGCTGATCGAATCGAAGGGCGCGACGGTGGTGGGGCTGGCGGTGGTAATTGACCAGCCGAATCCGGAGACGCCGAGCTTCGGAGATCTGCCGTTCTACTACCTGGCCAAGCTGGACGCGATGTACTACTGGGATTCGGCGGAAGCCGCGGAAAAGAGCACGATCGCGGGCGCAGTGGAAACCGTCTGGACCTAGAGCCCGGCGGCCGAGACTAGAAACTCAATTTGAGACCGAACTGGAACTGCCTCGGGTCGTAGGCCGAGGTGAACGCCAGAGGTGTGGTTGGGGAAGCGCCTTTGATGCCGGCGATGGGCCGATGGACGGCGCTGAGCGGGACCGCGCCCACGGTGTTGTTCACGGTCTTAAAGTTTGCGTGATTGGCGAGGTTGAATCCTTCGGCCAGGAACTCGAGGGCGGTGTGCTCGGACGAGCCGAGGCGGAAGCGGCGGGAGAGGCGCAGGTCGACGGAGACATAGGAGGGACCGCGGCCGATGTCGCGGCCGGCCGGGAAAGGCCGGTCGTTCGTACTGTAGTTGTCCCCGTTGAGATCGACGCCGGCAAGGATATTGAAGGGGCGTCCGGAGTTGGCCTGGAAGATGGGCGCGAGATTCCAGCCGCTGAGGATGTAGTTGTGCGCGGGTGACTGGTAGACGGCGTTGATGACGACGCGGTGCGAATGGTGGAAGGGAGAGAGGGCGCGCTCGCAGCGTTTGCAGAGCTGATCCATGGGCGAGAAGTCGGAGTTGAAGTCGGTGAAGTCGTCGATGGCCTTGGACCAGGTGTAGTGGGCGTTGACGGTGAGGTTGTTGACCATGCGGCGCTGCACCTGCAGGATGCCGGCGTGGTAGTTGGAGTTGCCGTCGTAGGTGAAGATGTTCTTCTGCAGGAGAGTGGGATCGATGCGGCCGTAGGCGGGCGTGCCGTTGGCGTTGGTGGCTCCGGTGTAGAAGAGATTGCGGCCGGAGGTGCGGGCGATCTTGAGGGCGTGATTGAAGAGGTAGCCGGCGGAGACGGCCCAATCGCCGAAGGCGTGCTCGAGTTCGAAGCTGCCCTGCTGGGAGTAGCCCTGGCGGAGGCGGTCGCTGCCGAACTCGACACGGAGGGGGAGGCGGGGGCCGACCGGATACCCAGGGGCAGGAGATCCGCCGGAGTGATGGTGCGGGTGCCGAGGATGCCCTGTTTCAGCATGGTCTGGTAGATGTCGGCGGATGTGGTGGGGCGGCCGGTTTGCGGATTGACGATCTGCGGGATGCCGGTGATGGGCACGAACACCTGATTGATAGAGCGGCCGGGAGAGCGTCGGCGACGTTGGCGACCTGCAGGTTGGTGGGGGTGTAGTAGATGCCGTAACCGCCGCGCACGACAAAGCCGCGGCTGCCGGCGGGGTTCCAGGCGAAGCCGAAGCGTGGGGCGAAGTTGTTCTTATCCGTGCCGAGGACCTTCTCGTTCACTTCGACGTCGTAGCGGAGGCCGGCGCTGAGAGTGAGGTCGGAGTGGACGCGCCAGCGGTCCTGAAGGAAGAAGCCGTAGCGTTTGGACCAGCCGATCCAATTGGGGTCGCCGAAGCCCTGTTGATAGAAGGTGGGGAGGCCGAGGGAGAGGGACTGGAGGGCGCTGACGGGCTGGCTGAGAACAGGCAGGAGGGCGCTTTGTCCGGCGGCCTGAAGGAACTGCGAAATCTGCTGGACGACGGCGGTGCTGCCGGCGGCTCCGGCGATGACGTTGGAGAGCGGAATGGCTTCGCCGAAGCTGAAGCGGCCGCTGAAGAAGGTCTCGGTGTCGGCGGTGTCGCGGACGGGGTTGATGTCGACTCCGAATTTGATGTCGTGGGCGTTGGAGTGGCGGTTCCAGTTCTGGATGATCTGGTAGTGGCGCTCGTAGGTGCGGGAAGGCAGGAAGATTTCGCGGCCGAAGTAGCCGAAGCCGGTGACGTTCTGCTCGGGTCCGGCGCCGTCGGTGGGCGTCACGAAGACGGTACTGAAGTTGAACATGGCGCGCGTTTCCACCACCCAGTTGCTGTTGATAACGAAGATGTCGCTGAGCATGGTGGTGCCGTCCCAGAGCTGGAAGTTGCGGCCGCGATTGTAGGCGACGAGAGCTCCGAACTGATCGTTCTGGTTGCGCAGGGTGGAGAGATTGCCTCGGCCGTAGATGCTGTGTCGGTCGGAAAAACGGTGATCGAGGCGGACGGAGAAGGCGTTGTCGCCTTCGCTGAAGGGAAACGTTCCGCTGTTGGACTGGAAGAGTTTGGTGACGTAGGGATTCGCGCCGGGCGTTAGGGCGGTGGTGAGAGCGCGGCTGAGTCCAATGAGAGTGGGGCTACCGGAAGCGTTGAGGGCGGCCAGTAGGTTCTGCTGCGGGACGGTGGGGGCGTTGAAGGCGGAGCGGTCCTGCAAGATGGGGACGAAGGCGGTTTCCTGGCGGGAGAGGCGTTCGTAGGCGGCGAAGAAAAAGGTGCGGTCCTTGCGGATGGCTCCGCCGAGGGTGGCGCCGGCCTGCACGCGGGTGAAACCGGACTTCTCGGGGTCAAAGAAGTTGCGCGCCTGAATGCCGCGATTGCGAAGGAAGCCGAAGACATTGCCGTGGAGGTCGTTGCTGCCGCCGCGAGTGACAATGTTGACGGTGCCGCCGGCGGCCCAGCCGAATTCGGCCGAGGCGGAGTTGCGGTTGATCTGGAACTCCTGCACGGCTTCCTGGCTGATGGAGGGGCGGACGCCGCCGGAGTTGATGTAGTTCTCTACTCCATCGATGAAGAAGCCGTTGCCGCGGCCGTTGCCGCCGCCGAAGCTGATGCCGGATTGGGGAGTCTGGGCGACGCGGTAGTCGGTGCCATCGACCATGGCGGAGGTGTCGGCCGTAGCGGGCGCAAGAAGGGCGAAGTCCAGATAGTTGCGGCGATTGATGGGCAGCCCCTGGATGCGGCCGAGTTCAATGGTGTTCGCCTGCTGGACGCGCTCGCCTTCGACGACGGGCACATCGGCCTGAACGCTGATCTCCTGCTGGACACCGCCGACCACCATTTGAATGAGGAGGGACAGGGTGTCGCCGACACGGACCTCGACTCCTTCCAGCGTCTTGGTGGTGAAGCCATTGGCCTCGACTTTCAGGCGGTACTGGCCGGGCGGCACGAGGCCGAAGAAGTAGGCTCCATCGGTGTTGGAGTCGGCGTTTCTCGAAATGCCCCGGGCTGCATCGCTGATGGTAAGCTTGGCATTCGAAATGGCACCGCCGGATTGATCGAGGACGGCACCTTTGACGCTCCCGGCGTTACTCTGGGCCTGGGGGTAGACAACCAAAGGCAACAGGGCTAAGGTCAACAGGGCTCGGAACAGCATTATGAGCGTCTCCAAAGGGCCTACACTATCGTGAACAGAGGGATTCTAACATTACATTGATATGAAACCCACGCACTTTCTGATTGCCTTATTCAGTACTTTCCCGTACCTGATTGCGGCGCCCGGCACGAAGGCTGGGGTGGCGAAGGTAGAGATCACGCCCAGCGGTCCGATCTGGATGGCGGGGTACGCGGCACGGACAAAACCGAGTGAAGGGGCCTCTCCGATCTGGGCGAAGGCATTGGCTTTGCAGGATTCGAAGGGGATGACGGCGGTGATTGTGACGACGGACCTGATCGGGCTGCCGCGATCGGTCACCGACGTGGTGGCGGCGCGGGTGATTGAGAAGTACAAGCTGGAGAGGAACCAGGTTGTCTTCAATTCCTCGCACACGCATACGGGTCCGGTGGTGGCGAATAACCTGTGGATCATGGGTCCGCAGGAGCCGGCGCAGAAGCGGATTGCCGAAGAGTATACGAACAACCTGAAGGACCAGTTGACGACGGTGATCGGCGCGGCGCTGGGTGATCTGCAGCCGGCTACGCTGGCGTTTGACTACGGCGAAGTGGGCTTCGCGGTGAACCGGCGGGTGGTGACGCCGAAGGAAGTGCTGCTGGATGTGAATCCGGCGGGTCCGGTGGATCACAAGGTGCCGGTGCTGCGGGTGGTGGCGGCGAACGGACAGGTGCGGGCCGTGTTGTTTGGTTACGCCTGTCACAATACGACGCTGACGGCGGAGTTCTATACGATCACGGGCGACTACGCGGGCTATGCGCAGGCGGCGGTGGAGAAGGCGTTCCCGGGTGCTACGGCGCTGTTCATGCAGCTTTGCGGTGGCGACCAGAACCCGAATCCGCGGTCGAAGCCGGAGCTGGCGGAGCAGCATGGCACGGCACTGGCGGCCGAGGTGGGCCGAGTGGTGAAGACGCCGATGAAGCCTGTCAGCGGGCGGTTGAAGAGTGTGTATCAGACCACGGAGCTGCCGTTCGCGCCGCACACCAGCGAACAGTACACGAAGGATCTGGGCGATCGGAATGTGTTCAAGCAGCGCAGGGCGGCGGCGATGCTGGCGCTATATAAGGAAGGCCGGGAGCCTCGGAAGTTGCAGTATCCGGTGCAGGTGATCCGGTTCGACAAGGGCTTTACACTTGTCGCGCTGGGCGGCGAGGTGGTGATCGACTATTCGCTGTGGGTGCAACGGACCTTCGCCGGCGAACGTCTGATGGTGGCGGGCTATTCCAACGAAGTGGCCTGTTACATTCCCAGTGCGCGCGTGCTGCGCGAGGGTGGATATGAGGCGGTGGACAGCATGATTTATTACGGCCAGCCGGGTCCGTTCACGGAAGAGGTGGAGCCGCGGATCCAGGAAGCGGTGACGAAGGCGATGGCCCGGGTGAAGAAGTAGTGGCGGCACGGGCTGTCGTGGTTCTGACCGTCTGCGCCGGGTTGTGCGGGGCAGGCAGTCCGCCGGAGGATCTGGTGCAAAGGGCCGCGCAGGCTCCGCCAGAGATCGCGGCGTGGCTGCTGCTGAAGCAGGTGACACCGGACCGGGTGCCCTCGAAAGAGCGGCGAATGGCGGTGCTGGAGGATGTATTCGACCTGGCTTCGCGGGCCAGTATGCCGTATCCGCTGGCTCGGGCGAGTTCGGAAGTTCCATTCGACTCCGTGGCTGGGAAGCGGCAAGAGGCGAGCCTGCAGAACCTGGACGGGTTGGGGCTGCAGGTGCGGGCCGTGCTGGCCATGATGAACCTGGATCCGGCACGAGCGCGCGAGATGGCTCTGTCGATGCCGGTGCCGACGCCGCCGAAGGCTTCGTGTGGGGATCCGCTGGTGGCGCGGGTGGATGAGTATTACGGGCTGGCGCTGGCGATCGCGCGGCGGGGGTTCACCGCGAAGCAGCGCGAAGAGGGGCGTCCGGCGCAGTATCTGACGCATGTCATAGAGATGTCGTCGACTCCTGGGCAGCTGTTGGGCGCAGTGCGGCTGGTGTCGCAGTTTGAAGCGAACGAGAAAGACCGGGCGGCGCTGGTGGCGGCTCTGGGGTCCGCGATGAGGACCGCTGGGGCGGATCCTCGTGCGTTCGCGGCGGTCCCGGAACTGGAAGAAGAGGTGGACGGGCTGGTGAAGCAGTCGCCGGAGGGGGCGGCACTGGCTGAGGCGTACAAGGCCTTCGTGGGCGTGCAGAGCGCGAAGCCGTGCGCGGCGGACGAGGCGCCGGCGGGTTTGCTGTCCAAGAGTCCGGCCAGGGAACTGGCACGGGCGTTGAGCGCTCCGCGGGATTCGACGAGTTCCACGGAAGACGACGGGAAGGCGCGTTTCAGCGCGGTGCTGCACCGGGTGGAAAGCTGGCAACCGGAACAGGGGCAGGATGCGATGGAGTTCTTCCAGAGCAAGGCGGCGCTGTACCGGAATCTGCTGGATGCGGCTCCGGACGATGCGCTGCTGAACGGGACGATTGGTTCGTTCGTGGGCTTTCTGCGGGACACACCGGTGAAGGCGGAGAATCCGGCTGAATGGATGGCGCAGTTCCGCCGGGTGTTGCAGCCCTGGGCGCCGGCAGGCCAGCGCAGTGTGGCGATGGCGAGGGAAGAGATCCGGCGGAGTGGGGATGCGGTGATGAACCTGCTGGCGGAGTCGGGCGAATCGTTCTGATTGAGGGGCGGCGAGGGCCAGCGGGTCGCGGCATACTGTAGGGATGAGTTTGTACGGAGCCGTGGAGGCTGGTGGGACCAAGTTTGTCGTGGCCGTCGGCGATGATCCGTTGCAGCCGCGGGAAGTGCGCCGTTTTTCCACATCGAACAATCCGCTGGAGACGGTGGCGGAAGTGGTGGAGTATTTCCAGGATCGAGGTCCGCTGAAGGGCGTCGGCGTGGCGACGTTCGGGCCGATCGATTTCGCGAGCGGCGCCATCACGAACACGCCAAAGCTGGCGTGGCAGAATTTCCCGTTGCGCGACGCGCTGCGGCGCGGGCTGAACGTGCCGGTGGGGTTCGACACCGACGTGAACGGAGCGGCGCTGGGCGAAGCGCGTTGCGGCGCGGGCCGGGGCCTGGAGAATCTCGTCTACATCACGGTGGGCACGGGGATCGGCGGAGGTGCGCTGGTGGGCGGGCAACTGGTGCACGGGCTGATGCATCCGGAGATGGGGCACCTGCTGGTGCGGCGGGCTCCGGGGGAGAAGGCGGATTTCGCGGGCGTGTGTCCGTTTCACGGAGACTGCCTGGAGGGGTTGGCGAGCGGTCCGGCGATGCAGGCGCGTTGGGGTGTCGCGGCGCATGAACTGGCTCCGGAGCATGAGGCGTGGCGGATCGAGGCGGATTACCTGGCGCAGGCCAGTATGTCAGGATTCTATCGTGTTCCCTATTAACCTTAGCAATAC
>JASGIE010000207.1:0-39732 GCA_049841055.1 Paludibaculum sp.
CACGTATTGCTAAGGTTAATCGGAAAACAGGATAATCCGAACAGCACCTACCAAGTTCCCGGGCTCAACTTTGTCGTCACTGCGCTTCAGTTCATTAGTGAGCCCACGCCCGGGCTCCTTGTCTTGGTCGAGGAACGGAAGGCAGGTCAACCATCCTCAACTCAGCTGCTTTACTTTCCCAGTATTGACAGGAAGTGGATGGCTCCAGGAATGGTCTCAGAATTCACCTCCGCCCCGGGCCAGGCGGCTTTCCACGCATGCTCAGGGAACGGGGTTACTGCCGTGGCACTGGCGGCAACTTCTGTTTTCGAACACGGCCATGCTCTAGTCCAGAACACAACCTTGCGGTTCCTTCGTTGGAGTGCTCCCGGCCGATGGGAGGCTACGTCAGATCTACTGCGTGCGGAAGGTGCTCCCGCATTTGACCCTAATCGACTTGTGGCCGACTCGGGCTCGGTGCTTGTGCAGTGCGAAGCACAGGATTACTTCAGCGTCTTCCTGCGTTCTTCTGGCGAGCTTCTGCGATACCGTTTCCGGCCGGATGGCCGGGCGCAGAGTGCCGCGCACTTCTTCCTTTCTTCCCAGGGGTACGGATTCACCGGCTCGGGATTTGCGTCGTGCGGTGAAACATTGGTTTGGATTGACAACCGTATGGAAAGGGGCGGACGTGTGTTTCCTTGGAATCTAGCGAATGGCGTGCCTTGGTCCGACGACTATTCAGGTTGGGGAATCAATACAGTATTTGCCTCCGCATTCACGAATCTTCGACCAAACGGGCAAGTGAAGCCCTCACATCGACTCTCCTCCGATCTGGGGCGTCAGTCAGCAGTCGCTGCCGTCCGCATCGATACTGAGTGCTTTGCCGTTTGGAGCGGTCAGGAGAAGGTGAGCAAGGCAGGCCCCTCCGCGAAAGAGTCTTCGCAGCGTCTCGTGTTTGCCCGTCTGCCAAGACCCAATCATTGAGTTCTCGGCTCGGGGAGAAATGGAGGTGCCAATTGCAGCACAACGCCGCATTCGATTGCTCAATGACAGGCTATGCCTTCCCTGCGGCTCAAACAGTATTCCAGGCTGCTCTTGTTACTTCCAGCATCCGCGACAGCGCTTGCCGCTGAGGTGACGTCCCTGGGTCTTTTCGGACGTGCGTCACATCCCCTCAGTTGACGACTAGGTTGGAACCGAGATTATTCCCCAGTTCGACCCGGTCAGCCACCGACTCACCGGGCAGTGGGATCTATATCAGGGCTACGATACCGATACCGTTGCTCTGGAGGGGAGACTCGTTGGCTCCCTGCTGAAATTTATGGGTCTTCATTCGGACTGGCGTCCTCTCTTCACAGGGACCTACTCAGACAAAGAACCCAAAAGTGTCCTGCAATGGTACGTGGGGTGACGGGCGACGATTAGAACTCCCGGCCGACGACAACTACGACCGGCGGAATAGTTGACGCCAGACAGTGGGGCGCAACCTGCAGACGAAAAAGGTCCGTCTGCACCGCGTTGCCGGCCGAATGGAGGAATTGCGCCGGCGGAAGAACTGATTCCAGACAGCGGACGTTCACCCGCAGTGCTGGAAGCCCCGGCGGAATATGCACTACTTGTGGGCAGGCGCGCTTGGGGCCGCAATTTCCCCAAAGGAGAGTGGTTTTTGACCCCCATTCAGGCTGGTATCGCATCTTCCATTGGCGCTGAGGAGGCATCGTCCGCTGGGCGGGATGCGTGACGACGATGACGACCTACCCACGTTGCCTGGGGCGGTTTGTGGCTCTGTGCCTGCTCCTGCCTTCGTGTCCATCGGCGTTTGGGGCCTCCGGGTGGAGAGTCTTTCGGAATGCCCGGTATGGATATTCCGTGGAGATTCCCCGCGCCTGGCGGCTTGCGGAATCCGGAACGCGACTTGAGCTTCATAGTTTTCCGGCTTCTGTGGCTGTCCGCCCAGGTGTGATCCCACGGGATGGGGCTTCGATCTCCATTTCCACGGCGAGGGACCTCCTGCTGCGTGGCGAGGCGCCCCCCTCCAGTCTCGAGGACTGGGTTCTGGTGGGGACCCGCGGACGGCCTATTGTCTCGAAGCGCCGGTTCGAGATTGCGACGCGGGCTGGGTCGCGCGCGGTGATTGAGGTGAGTACGCGCGTCCATGCCCCTGGGATCTCCCTGGTGGTGACTGCGTGGTACTTCGTGCTTGATGGACGATTCCTGGTGGTTGCTCTCCAGCAGTGGCCGAATGAGAGCCGGGCGCAGGAATTTGTGGGTGTTTTTGAGAGGGTGGCGTCTGGGGTTGAGGTGCTCAGACGGAGGTAGGTCCGACGGGCTGAGGTGGTACGGTGTGCTGTTTTTGGGGTTGCGGAGGCCGTTCCTGGGGCTCCCGGGGGGCGCTTCGATGACGACGCGCGGTAGCCCGTCGCTGACTTTTCGGGACTGGGCGGGGGCCCGCTCCGGTGAGAACCAGGGCCGGCGGGTGACTCTGCGGCTCCGCGTGGTCGACCTGGGGGTCGACCGCAGACCAGGGGGTCCGCCTTACCGTACGGCCCGCCTGATTGGCTTTCATCCGGTTTCGCGGCGCGCTGGGGCATGGGGGCTCCTTTGAAGACGCGACTGAGACGGGTGCCCGCTTACTGACGTGCGCGGTTCGCAGGGCTCGGGGACCCCTCCCTGACGGTCGGAATTCGTTGCGACTTCATCCGATTTTTCGGCCCGCAGGGTCCGTGGCCCGCTCCTTTCCAGTCGCGGTTCGCAGTGGGACGTGCGTTGCGGATGTGGCGGAGGTGGGGGCCCGCTTACTGACGTGCGCGGTTCTTGGGGATTTGCGTTATTGATGTTTCGGGCGAAGGTGGCTGGCTACTATCGCGTTGATTGCCGACTGGGTCGTGGGCGTGCCTCGCAGGATCACGGCGGAGATTCGGGTCACGTTGCGGATGTCTTGGAGAGGATCGGCCGTCAATAGCACCAGGTCGGCGCGTTTGCCGATGTCTATTGTGCCCTGGGTGTCTTCGCGGCCCAGGAACCGGGCGGGATTGATGGTTGTTGTCTGTAGTGCTTCCAACGGAGTGAAGCCGGCGCGGGTGAACCATTCCAATTCGTCGTGGAGACTGAAGCCCGGCACCAGGCCGTCGGAACCGGCGAGAAAGCGATTGCCGGCGTGCTGCAGATCGAGAATTGCCTGGAGGGCGATTTTGCCGGCCCAGCGGAGTTTCTCGAGGGAAGCCGGCGGGAGTTTGGAGAGCTCCACGTTGTGGCGCGTGAATTCCAGCAGGCTGTCGCTCGCATATTCCACGTGGGCGATCGGCGCCCCTGAGAAGACGTCCGGGATGGTTTGAAAGAAGACCAGGGTCGGGGTTTGCCAGACTCCCTTGGCCGCCAGTTTGGTGTATGTGGGCCGGCAGTCGGACTCGACGTATTTTTCGCCGGCCATGCATTCGCCAAAGACGGCGTAGTTGGACAGATGCTCGATGCTGCGCATGCCTGCTTCGGCGGCCTCCAGGACGGTGACCTTTGAGGGAACGTGACCGGAAACGGACAGACCGACTTTGGGGGCCTCGGCGGCGATGGTGAAGAAGACGTCGCGGGGCGTGTGGTCGTGGACCTTGAAGAAGTCGACGCCCTGGCGCTTGAGGTCGGCGATGGCCTGACGGGCCTCCTCGGGATTGCGGACGCGGCGACGGAGGCCGAAGTCGGCGGGGGCGTCGTCGAGGATGGGTCCGGAGGCGATGATTTCCGGGCCCTGGAGGGCGCCGGCCTTGATGCGGTCGCGCAGGGGGAGGATGAAGTCCACGTCCCCGCCCATGTCGCGAGTGCCGACGACTCCCTTTGCCACGTAGAGATCGAGGGCGGCGGCGCCCGTAATCTGATGGTGGGTGTGCATGTCCCACAGGCCGGGGATCAGGAATTTTCCTTTTCCGTTGAGGCGTGTTGTGCCGGAGGGGATGGCGACTTTGCGGCCGATGGCGGCGATGCGGCCGTCCCGGGTGAGGACCGTGAGTCCGGGGCGGCGGGCGCCGGTGACCACGTCGATGACGGTGACGTTGGTGATGGCAACAGGTGGGGGTGCGGCGTTCTGAGCCCAGGCGGAGGCAGCGAGCAGGAGGAGTGCGGCGGGTTGGCGGAGAACGGACGGGGTCCCAGGAGAATTGCGCATGGAGGGGAACATAGCACAGGTGGGTGGGGTGGGCGGGGGCGGGTGGAATGGCTAGGGCGGGGGTTTTGCGCTAGCCCGGCGCTGGTGAGTTCGGGACTGGGTGGGGAGCACTCCGTTGGAGACGTGGTCAGGGGCTGTCCTTGGCCCGCTTACTCACGTGCGCGGTTCGCAGCGGGGGACCCCTCCCTGACGGTCGGGGTTCGTAGCGGCTTCCTCTGCTTTTGCGGCCCGGAGGGCCATGGGGACTCTGTTGAAGACGCTACGGAGATGGGTGCCCGCTTACTGACGTGCGCGGTTGGTGGTGGGGACCACTCCGTTGAAAGTCAGGGCCGGCGGGTGAGTATGCGGCTCCGCGTGGTCGACCTGGGGGTCGACCGCAGACCTGGGGGTCCGCCTTACCGCACGGCTGGCCCGATTGGGCTTTCATTCACTTTTGCGGCCCGGCGGGCCATGGGGACTCCCTTACGGTCGTGGTTCGTGGGGCCCTGGGGCCGCGGTTGCTTGGGGTTTCCATGCCTTTTGGGACAGGGCCGGCGGTTTGCCGCCTGCCCTGTCTTTCCCGCTGATTCGCTGCTATACCCAGGATCTGGGTTTGGGACCTCCCAGATGGATCGGGAGCGCCACCGACCTTTCGCCGATGATTGGTTGCGGCCGGGCCGACCAGATGGCCAGCGCCAGGGCGAAGGCCATGTCGTCGGGCGTCCGGCTTTTTGGATCGCCCAACGCGCGCAGTTCCTGCTTCAACTCGCGCAGGAGACGGAGGGCCGACGGAATGCGCAGGCCTCCTGTTTCCAGAACGACCCGCAGGTTCTGCAACAACATCGACCGCGGCACGCTGGCGGCGTGCTGCAACTGCCCCACGGACTCGCCGCCCGTGATCACAATGGGCTTGAGTTGCGCGGGCAACTGCGCCAGTTGCAGAAGCTCCACCACCGGCAGACCGACGCCCGTCGCATCCACCACCAGGTGCACCGGTCCCCGCTTCGCGAGGCCCTCCAGATAGCGATTGAGATACCCCGGGAGTTCCGCATAGGGCGTCTCCAGGGGCAGCCGCTGCAGGTTTCTCAACACCAGCGCCGTCTCCATGCGCGGCACATGGAGGACGTAGTCAAACTCACCCGTTGGCCGCGTGACGTCTTCCACCAGCGCCAACGCCGTCGGATTCCGCCGCAGCCCGAGATCCAGGCCCAGGTGGAATACGGAACCTGGTTTCTGCCTGCCTGCTGTCATCCACATCATGCTCACCTCGCGGCCGGCTCACGCCGCCCGCTGTCCTTCCAGCTCTGCGAAAGGCGTTTCGTCCAGAGGCTCCTCAGCGGAAGTGACCGCCGAGTCCACGAGGTGGGCCGGGATCATCTGCTGATCGCTGGGCAGGAATTCGCAGAGATATTCCTGCGCATACATGCGCTCGCCGAGGGCGATGCGTTCCTGCGCGAGGACGTCCGGCGAGAACCGGGCGCACTCCCCGGCCGGGACCCGGAAGCGGGCCCAGCCGGCGTCGCCGTCGTGCCAGGCGTCGTGGAAGAAGCCGCTCTGCCCGTGGGGCGTCGAGATCATCCACAAGAGGCCGTCGGACAGGACCCGCATGGGCCGGGTGGCCGTGTAGACGTTGTCATCGATCATGGCCGCCTCGTCGAGGATCAGAAACCCGACGTTGTCGAAGCCGCGGATCGTCGCCTCCTGGGCCGGCAGGCCGATGATGGACGACCCGTTGGGCAGTTTCACCGAGGCCGCATCCCGCGTGTCGCGGGCCACCGGGCCCTGGAGGTAGCGCTGCACCTTCTCGAGAAACAGCCCGCTCTGGCGCTGCGACGGCGTGACACACAGGGTGGTGGACCCCGGGTGATGCCGAGCGAAATGCAGCGCCCGGAGCGCCGTCACGGTCGACTTGCCCCATTGCCGCGAGCAGCATAACAGCACCCGCCGGGCCGGCGTATCCAATACCTCCTTTTGCCGGGGGTCGGCTTCGAAGCCGAACTCCTCCCAAGCCCAATCGGAGGGCTTCCTCATCGGGGCGGGGCCCACAGCCATGGCCCGCACCCGCTCCGCTACCTTCCGGGCGAGGGTCCTGCCTCCGCCCTTAAAACAACTGACACTCATACTCCCATCCCTTCCAGCCGCACTGCGCAGCCGGAGCAAGGGTGCGCCATGGCGGGGCGGAATCTGCTCGCCCTTGTCCGCAAGCCATTGCAAATAAACGAAAGAAAAATCCTGAAAGCGTAAACCGGCGAAACGGGCCGCCCCCAAAAGCGCCTAAAAGGGAGGCCCACCTTCCGGACAGAGCCGGGAACCCGGCCGGGGCGGGGCGCATCTGCTTCAATAGACGCATTGTGTCCAGAATCCTTTTGCCTTTCGCGCGGACGCTGAGCCGGCGGGCCTGGTTTCCGCCGCCGCCGCGGCCGCCGCCGGACTGCCCGCGGCCTTGCGCGCGGTCCCATCCCCTGCCCCGCAGCCGCCGGACGCCGGCGACGACCAGCCCGTCTTTTCCTCGAACGTGCGGGTGGTGAGTCTGCTGGCGACGGTCGCCACGAAGAAGGGTGAGATTGTTCGCGACCTCACGAAAGACGATTTCACGCTGCTGGAGGATGGACGGCCGCAGACGATTCGCTACTTTTCGCGCGAGACCGACCTGCCGCTGACGCTGGGGCTGCTGATCGACACGTCGATGAGCCAGGAGAAGGTTCTGGACAAGGAGCGGGGCGCGTCGTTCCGGTTCGTGGACCAGGTGCTGGGAGATACGAAGGACCAGTTCTTCATCCTGCAGTTCGATATGGGTGTTTATGTGCGGCAGAAGCTGACGGCGTCGCGGAAAGAGCTGGACGAAGCGCTCTCGTATGTCGACACGCCGACGCGCCGTGAGCTGAATATGCCCAGCGGCGCCGGGACGCGGCTGTATGACGCGGTGGTGGTTGCGGCGCGAGACGTCATGGAGGAGCGCCACGACCGCAAGGCCGTCATCATCCTGTCCGATGGGGTGGATACGGGCAGCCAGGCCACCTTCGCCGAAGCGCTGGAGACGGCGCAGCGCAACGACACGCTGATCTATTCGATCTACTTCACGGGCGGCGGGGCCTACTTTGGCGACGCCCCCGACGGGCGCGGCGTGCTGGAGCGACTGGCCCGGGAGACGGGCGGGGGCTTCTTCGAAGTGACGAAGAAGAGGCCGATCGAGCAGGTTTTCGCGACGATTCAGGACGAGTTGAGAAGCCAGTACAGTCTGGGCTTTGTGAGCGATGTGCCGGTGACGGTGCACGGCTTCCGGAAGCTCCAACTGACGGCGAAGACCAAGGGGCTGCAGGTGCAGTCGCGGGACCGGTACTGGGCGGCCGGTGAGCGGTGTCGAAGGGCGATGGGCAGGGCTCCGGATCGGCGGGCCCGCTGCGTTCGATAGTCGCCCGTCAGCCCGTCGCTGACGTCGGGGACTGGGCATACTCCTGGGCGGCTTCCTCCGCTTTCACGGCCCGCAGGGCCATGGGGACTCCGTTGAAAGTTAGGGCCGGCGGGACTGTACGGCTCCGCGTGGTCGACCTGGGGGTCGACCGCCGACCAGGGGGTCCGCCTTACCGGATTGCTGGCCCGAGGGGCTTTCATTCACTTTTGCGGCCCGCAGGGCCATGGGGACTTCGTTGAAGACGCGCTCAGGGGCTGTCCGTGGCCCGCTTACTGACGTGCGCGGTTCGCAGCGGAGGACCACTCCTGTGCTTGTTTGGCCAATGGGCTGCGGTGCGACTCCGCGTGGTCGACCTGGGGGTCGACCGCAGACCAGGGGGGCCGCCTTACCGTACGGCCGGCCCGATTTCGCTTTCATACGGTTTTGCGGCCTGGCGGGCACATGGGGACTCCGTTCGAAGACGCGCTCGGGAGCTGTCCGTAGCCCGCTTACTGACGGGTGTGTGAAATAATCAAAACGCTCAACCCGGGACCCCGCAGGGGGGTACGTAAACCATTAGGCGATCCGCTGCGATCGCTCCTAGAGCCTCTGGCGATGCCATCCTCGCGTGCATTTTTGCCCGTTTTCGCGAAGTGGGATTTTTTCACAGACCCTGACGTGCGCGGTTCGCAGCGGAGGACCACTCCTGTGCGTGTTTGGCCAATGGGCTGCGGTGCGACTCCGCGTGGTCGACCGGGGGGGACTCCCCACCATTAGTCAATTGGTTTCTTGAGGGGTTCTTGCTGAGCTGGTACGGGGGATCCTCCCCCATGCCCCCTGGGATTTGTCGCTTTCGGGCAGACTGAATCTTGCGGCGGGGCGGCTTGGACCGCCCCGCTCAGTCCGCACTTGCGGCAGCGCTCGGGTTCCATCCCTGGAGAGCCCTATCCTCTGCGCAAGCGTTTTCGATTGTAGCTCCGACCTACTCCGTTGTCCGCCCCATTCGCCGCGCTGGATCGTACT
Source organism: Paludibaculum sp. (assembly GCA_049841055.1). Classification (GTDB taxonomy): domain Bacteria; phylum Acidobacteriota; class Terriglobia; order Bryobacterales; family Bryobacteraceae; genus Paludibaculum. The sequence continues at coordinate 8,526 of JASGIE010000207.1, forward strand.
TCGTTCCGGTGGTCAGCATCGACACCAGAACGGCCAGTAATCGGTCTCCGACGCCGCGTAGTGCCCGGCCATGGGAGTGGCCTTTCGCTCGCAGTGCCGCGTAGTGCTCTTTACTTCGCGGATCGGCTTGCATGCTGACTCTGGACCAGTGATACAGTGCGTTGCGCAGCCGTTGATTGCAGCTTTGCCTCATCAGGACACATTTGCGCTTGCCGCTCTGTCGGGTAACCGGCGCTGAACCGGCATAGCTCCGCAGAGCATGGTAGTCTCGTTCTGCGAGCGCCTGAGAGGCCTCGGCGAGCATCGTGGCGGTGATGACCCGGCCAACTCCCGGCAAGGAAAGCAGGACCGCCACGTCACGATGCTCGCTAAATTCCCCTTCGGTGCTCATCTGCTCCAGTAGCACTTCCATGCGGCTTTGCAGGTCCTTGCGTTGCCGCATCAGTAAACGCAGCATCGGCAAGATCAGCAGAACATGCTCGGCAGCCGCCTCGGCCGCGCCTGGTGCGAGCCTCAGCGCGGGCACGTTGACCGCCGCCCGCACCGCTGCCGCATCCAGACGACGAATCCGGTGAATTTTCAGCAAGTGGTCCAACTTCGATTTCGACAGCTTGGCGGCTTTCACCGGAAGCGGGGCCAGTTCGACCAACTCCCAGAACCAGGGCTCGTCGACACTGGGGCAGAGTGCGAGCATTTGCGGATAGTAGCGATTGAGAAGTTCGCGAAGCTGGTGGCCGGCGCGGACCTGGTCTTGCTGGAGATCTTCGTCGGTTCGTGACAGTTCGCGAATGCGAATGACCAGCGGGTGATCCAGTTGTATCCGATGAAACAGAGGGAGGTCGGTACGGAGTGCGTCCGCCATCACGAATGCGTCCCGACGATCGTCCTTGGCGCCGGCCACCGTGTGCCGGTCACGAAAGCGATCCATCTGCTTCGGGTTCAATGAATACACCGCAAAGCCCCGCTCGACCAGAGACTCCACAACTGCTCCACGTGGGATTTCGATGGCCACGGCCACACTTTGCGGGTTATTATCCGATAGCTTTGTGAGCAGTTCGACGAGTTGGGCAATCCCAGCTCCGCTATGTTTGATGGTCTGTCGATCGAGGATCCTTTGGTCGGAATCCAGCACGCAGATGGTGTGTTCTTCCTTGGCCCAATCGATCCCGACAAAGAAACGATACTGTTGACTCACAGGCGCTCCTTTCCCGGCCATCCCGTGACGCATCAACGGCCCCTGTACTGGCGCTTTGCGCGCGGACTCCCCACTGGTTGTGCCTCACGGTCCGCGCCGGCGAGGCGCACGTCCCCCCCAGGCGCTATGTCGCAGGGGGCGATTGGCACTCTCGCCAGCGTGGCCAGTCTCTCCGAGTTACCTCAGGCGAGATCTGAGTTCAAGGGTACAGGGGCGACCGCCGACCAGGGGGTCCGCCGTCCCTATGAACGATTGACTGTCGTTGTTCTTCCACTCGGACCTCTTGCCAGGGCATACCCAATGCTGGACGCCCTTCCAGCTTCCGAGCACCAACTCCAACTGTTACCTATGTCCTTGGAACGTTTTGTGACCTATGTCCCCGGAACGTACCACGACCCCGCGGGCCGCGGAACCGATGGGAAGCCCCTTCGGGCCGGCCTAACGGTAAGGCGGACCCCTGGTCGGCCAGGTGGAGCCGCCTCGTCAACCTGAGGCTCTGCGCGCGTCTTCCCTCGAGCGGGCTGCAGCCGCCCGGCTCGATGCCTGGAATGAGAAGATGAACTGTGCAGTTTGAGGACGAATTACAGCAGGTGCTGCCCGCGGATCTGCCCCATCGCGACGATCTGATCGTAAAGGCGGCCGGGCACCTGGCGCTTATTGTCGAGACCAACCAGCAGTTCAACCTGACGCGCATCACGACTCCGCGGGAGGCCGCGATCAAGCATGTGCTGGACTCGGTGCTGCCGTGGCGCCTATTCGAGAAGGCGGGGCTAGTGCTGGACGCGGGCACGGGGCCTGGTTTCCCGGGCCTGCCGCTGGCGATTGTGCTGCCCGAGGTCCGCTGGGTTCTGGCCGAGTCCACGCAGAAGAAGGCGGCGTTTGTGGAAGCGACCGCGCGCCAACTCGGTCTGGCCAACGTGGAGGTGCTGCCGGTTCGCGCGGAGGACCTGCTCAAGAAGGCCAGCATGGACCTGATCACGGCGCGGGCGGTCGCGCCGCTGAGCAAGGCGGCGGCGCTCTTTGGAGCGGCCATCCGGCAGGGCGCCCGGGCGCTGCTTTACAAAGGCCCCGACGCGGAGTTGGAGATCGCCGAAGCGGCCCAGGAGGCGCGCAAGCGGCGGCTGCTGATGAAGGTGGTGGAGCGGTACGAATTGCCCGAGAGCCAGGGCGCGCGGAGTATTGTCGAGATCACCAAGGCGTAGCGGGCGGATCACCGTTTGAGGGCGACCACGGAGTGACGGGCCTGGACGGTGAAGGCGACGCCGCGGTCCAACCCGGCTGCTTTCCAGGCCACTTCGGGTTCACGTGGCACCGAGGCCACCGACACGGTGGCAGCGCTGGTGTCCGGCAGGGCTGAACGAACCCAGGCCGGGAGGACAAAGCGGCCCGCCTCCGGCGCGGCTACACAGAGGGCCATCACCATGGCGCGGTTCCCAGAGTCGGAGGCGGTGACTCCAATGAGGGCGAGGCGGGCGGCCCCGATGCCGGACCAGGTTACCGTGAGCGGCGCGGCTCCGATGACGCTGTCGCCGGCAGGCAGCCCGGCTGAGAACCCCGGGGCCAGGGGCAAGAGAAACGAGAATCCGCCGACTGTCCGTCCGCCGGCCGACTGGACCAGGAGCCGCGCGCCTTCGAGAAACGGCCCGTTGGGGAGAGGGTCGAGCGTCCGCGTGTAGAAGCCGGGCGAGCGGACCGCGAGGGCCCGGGCCTGCGGCCCGTTCGCGACCGTGACGCGGGTTCCGGCATCGAGACCCTCGCCGGGCACGCGCCCGGTCATCTGGGCCAGGATGGACCCGCGCGGGTCGAAGCCCTCATCCGCCCGGTATAGTCCGCAACTGCCCGGAATCAACGTGGGCCAGGCGGCGTCCTCCCCGCGCTGGGTGAAGAGCGCCGCGCCCTCGTCGGACGCCCGCACGCCCTGATACGAGCGTGCCAGCACGACCAGGCCGGTGCGGCCGGCCCGCCCTAGCGCGCTGGTCCAGCCATCGGGGGGACAAGGTTGTCCTTTCTCGTGAATGGCGATGGCGATCGTGTTGCCGGGGACACCATCCGCGCCCACCGCGGTGACGGGCACGCGGCACCCTAGAGGAGCGGAAGGCGGAACACGCGTCCGGACCTCGTCGGTGCCATCGCCGGGCGAGCGCCGGACCACGGGCACCTGCACGCCGCCGATCCAGAGGTGCGCCGCGGGCGCCCCGGTCGAGATCAGGGTGAGCAGGCCGCCGCGCTCCACGGCGATCTTCTTCGAGGGTTCGTATAAGCCCGGAGACGCCGAGCCGATGAGCACGGTCACCGACTTGCTCCGGCGGCCATCCACGGTGACGGTGAGCGGCACGGAGCCTGGCTTGAGCCGGACGGGGAGCGCGACCTCGAGCTCCTCCGGAGAGCTCTGGAGCATGGGGGCCAACTGCCCGCCGACCTCGACGCGCACGGTGCCCGGGCTCAGCCGCAGGCCACCGATGACCGCACGGCTGCCTGGCTGCAAACCGGAGCCCGGCAAACCCGGGGCAATCCGGCTGGCGCGGTTACGTACGGCGTCCACCGTCACCACCGGCGGTTGTTGTGCTAGCAGAGACGAGGCGGCCAGGATCCAGAGGCAGTATTTCCACATGCTGAAGGGTCTCTAAACAGGCTACGATGTTCCACAGGCCCGCACGGCCTGCCCCTGCCACATGACGCTGCGCCAGGTACTGCGATACACCAGCCGCGACCTGCGCGGAGCACCGTGGCGCTCGCTCGGGGTTGTGCTCTCCCTGGCGTCTGCCGTCGCCTCCGTGTACATTGCCGTGGCCTGCCTCTCGTCGTTCCGGCTGTACCTGGTGGGCGGCTCGCGGCAATGGCTGGGCGCGGATCTGCAGGTGAACCTCGATCGAGTGCCGCTGCCGGAAGACCTGTCTGCCCTGCCGGTACAGATGGCGCGGTCCACGGCGGTGATCGAGACGCTGGTCAACGCCCGCTCGCCCGAGACCGGACAGAGTAGTCCGATCGTTCTGAAGGCGGTGGATGCTGGAGATTACCCGTTCTACGGCACGCTGACGGTGAAGCCGCCTCAGCCTCTGGCGCAGGCACTGGGCGGGCGTCAGGTGGCGGTGAGTCCGGAACTGCTCAGCGCGCTCGGCATTGCGATTGGCGGGCTTATGGAGATCAACGGCCACCGCTATACCGTGGCCGCCACGATCGTGCGGGAACCGGATCGCTTCGCCGCGTCCCCTTACACGTTCAACCGGGTGCTGATGAGCCGCGCTTCGCTGGAGGACTCCGGGGTGCTACGGCGAGGGAACAACCTGAACGGGCGGCTCCTGTTCGGACTACGGGCGCCGTCGATGCTGAGGGAAGCACGCAGGTTGCTGGAGGAGCGTTTCCCGGATGCGGACATCGCCGACTACCACCAGCCGGATCCGCGGACGGTGCAGACGCTCGACTCCGCCGGCTTCTTCCTGGCGATCGGCTTGACGCTGTCGCTGCTGTCGTCGTTCATCGCCTCGGCGCTGCTGCTGCATCTGCACCTCGATACGCATCTGGACACGATGGCGATCGTGAAGGTGCTGGGTGGGGGCACGCGGCAACTGGTTCTGCTTTCCGCCGCTTATACGGCCGCGCTGGCCGGGAGTGCGTGCGTGCTGGGGCTGGCGGCGGGTGAGATTGTTGTGCGAGTGATGCTGCCACTGTTCGAGCGGTGGTTCCGGCTGCAGTTGCCGGCGCATCCGCTGGGGCCCGCGCTGGGGTGGTCGCTGGCGGCGTGCCTGTTTGCGGGGTTCCTGCTGTTCGTGCGGAACTCGGCGCTTTCGGTTCGAGTGCGGCCGTTGCGGTTGTTCCGGCGCCACTTCGAACACGCGCATCGCCCGATACTGCGGCCGGGGCGGCATCTGGCGTCGACTACCGGCGCGCTGGCTACGGGGGCTGCCCTGCTGGTGCTGATGTCGATTCTGGAACTCGGGCTCTCGCCCGCACTCTCTCACGCGCTGTTGTCACCCGAATCCGATCTTGGGCTGGTCAGCCATCCGCAGCAGCAGTTCGCCGAGCTGGAGGTGTGGCTCGCCGCGCATCCCGAGTATCCACGCATCGAGCGGACCTTTCCCGTGGTCCGATTGCGGTTGAAGCAGGTGAATGGGCAGTCTGCGCTCGCCGATCGCATGTGGTGGGCGAACTGCCGCGAGAATGGGACGCTTGGTTCCGGCGAAGCCGTGCTGTCTCCGGCGAAGTCGCGCGCCTTGAACGTAGAGGCCGGCGGGACGCTCGACTTCCAACTGCCGGGAAGAACCCTGCACGTGCGGGTCGCCGGGATCGAGGATCGGAATACTCTCGTCCAGTCGCTCATTGGGATCGATCTGGCCTGTGCGGATGTGAGCGACGCGCATCTGCTGAAGTACGTCATCTTTCACGTGGATCGCGCGCAGACGCCGGCGTTCCGCCGCGAGTTGACGAAGGCCTTTCCGACCCTGGTGCATATCTCGCGCAGCGACGTGGAAGAGTTGAGCCAGGAACTGGTTGACCACGGATTACTGCTGATTCGAGCAGGGTTTAGCGCGGTTGCCTTTTCGTGCGGGTGGATCATGGTACTCATCGCGGCGGCGGAAGCGCGGCAACGCAGGCCGGAGACCGCGATTCTGCGCGTGCTGGGTGCGAGCAGAAGGAGATTGATGCTGCGCGCGTTGAAAACGTACGGGCTCAGCGGAGCGATCGCCGGTGCGTTGGGTGGAGCAGGCGGTGCGGTGGGCGCGTATTTGCTCATCGCGAGGATGACGCACACTTCCAGCGCGCTGTTTGTTTATACGCCAGGGTTGATCGCGATTCCGCTGACGAGCGGCGTGGCGGTGTGCGCCGGATGGTTTGCCACCCGGCGCGCACTGAAGATTCGACCGATGGATACTTTGCGCGAGCAGTAGCCTTACTGGACGCGCACCTTTACGGTGTTGGAGACGGCTCCATCCAAAGTCACGGCGATTTCGACATCGCCCCGGCCGGCCAGGCTTCGCGGGAGGAGGAAGCGCATTTCGTCGAGTCCCGGATAGCCGGGATTGGCCGCGATGGCCGGGGCTGAGGCTTCGCCGCCGACGCTGACCGAGCCGGCCTCGGGGGCGCTAACGAAGCGCAGGCCGGTGCCGTAGAGGACGAGGTAGATTTGGGTGCCGTCGGGGCCGAGGTCGATGGCGACTGGTTCCTGGGCTCCGGTGTCGGGGTTGGTGGCGGCGAACTCCTTGGGCGTTTGCGTGCCGTCGGGGTCGATGCGCACGAGGTAGCCCTGGGCGAGGGCTGTGGCGGCATTCACTGTGTAGAGACCGGGGCTTACGTTCGCGATCTGGATTGTCGTGCTCCAGAGCTGGCCGTCGGCACCGGTGAGGGTGACGGTGGCCGCGCCGGCCGCGGCGTCGGGGACGATGAAGCGCACGGAGGCTTTCGAGGCGGAGTAGAGTTTCGCGGCGAACGCAGTGCCGGCGGAATCGACGACCTTGATGCTGGCGCCGGCCAGGGTGTCGGGCAGGCTGGCGGGGTCGGCATTGGCGTCGCCGGTGGCGAGGTTTTTGCCCTGCGCGGTGACCATGGACTGTGGCGCGATGGCGGTCGCGGGGGCGCCGGAGGCGGTGTTCAGGAGTGTGAGCGTGTTGACGCGGGCGTAGACGTTGCGCAGAAACGCCAGGGCTCCGGTGGAGCTGACGCCTTGCGCGCCGACGACCACGTCCAGGCGGCCGTCGCCGTCGTAGTCGATCAGCTTGAGGATGTAGGGCGAGGAGACGATGGGGAGGAAGGTCTCGGCGCTGAAGGTGCCGTCGCCGACCCCGCGATAGAAGCCGAGGGCCGTGTCGCCGCAGCAGTGAGCGATGGCGAGATCGGGGATGCCGTCGCCGTCGAGATCGCCGATGCCGATGTCCTGTGGACCGAACTCCGTGGGAATCTCGACGACCGGATTGAAGCCTCCGCCAGGCTTGCCCAGCAGTTCGAAGAGCCGGAAGGAGTAGGAGGGGGTCTGGCCTCCGGCGATGACATCGACGGCGCCGTCGCCATTGAGATCGGCCAGTTGCATGCGGGTGGTGGAACCGGTGGCGGCGAGCGCGACCGGAGCCTGAAAGCTGCCGTTGCCGTTGCCGGCGATGAGGGAGATGCTGCCGTTGACGGATCCGAACACGCCTTTGTCGAGCGAGAGGAAGTCCAGCTTGCCGTCCTTGTTGAAGTCGCCGACTTCGAGTTGCGAAACGTCGGTCCCGATGGTGAGTGTGCCGGCCGGGAGGTAGAATCCGCCGGCGGCGAGGAAGATCATTAACGTGGAGACCGGCGGGTTCGAACCGGATTGGACGGTGCCGGCGAGATCGAGTTGCCCGTCGCCGTTGAAGTCGCCGACGGCGGCAACCGTCACGGGCGCGGGTGTCGGGCGGTTGATGGGCGTGTCGAAGGTGCCATCGCCTTTGCCGTTGAGAATGCTCACGCTGGTGCCGCGGTCGAGGACGAGGGCGAGATCGGTCTTCCCGTCGGCATTGAAGTCGGCGACGAGGATGGAGTTCACGGTGGGCTTGCCGCCGTTGACGGGGGGAAGAGGAATGGCGACGGGCGCGGCAGGAACTCCTGCAGGAGTGCCGAGCACGAGGGAAGCTCCGCCGGCCGGGCCGTTGGCCAGGACGAGATCGGTGATGCCGTCGCCGTTGAAGTCGCCGCGCTCGAGCACGGTGGCGTATTTGGGCAGAAAGAAGGTGGGCATTCCGGCGAAGGTGCCGTCGCCCTGCCCGAAGAGGATGGTGGTGGCGTCTCCGTAGTAGCCGCGGGAGAGGACGTTGGCGTCGATGGCGCCCGTGACGATGTCGAGATGGCCGTCGAGGTCGACGTCGGTGACGACGGTCTCCAGAGGGCGGTAGCCGGCGAGGCTCGCGCCACCGGGTTTGAACGTGCCGTCGGCCTGGGCGAGATAGACTCCGACGGCTTGAGAGCCGCCATCGGAGAAGGCGACGTCGGGCCGGCCGTCTTCATTGAAATCGCCGACGGCGACGTAGTTCGCGTAGCCGTCCGAGGTGACCTTGACCGGCGCGAGGAAGGCGCCGCCGCCGTTGCCGGGCAGGTAGTAGATGCCATTACCGCCGGTGCCGAACAAGAGATCGGTCTTGCCGTCGCCGTTGACGTCGGCGGTGACCGCGGCCGTTTCGTAGCCGTTGGTTTTCAGGGTGACCGGAGCGCCCAGGGTGCCATCTCCATTGCCGTACAGGAGGTAGGAGTTCCGGGAAGCGCCTCCGATGACGATGACGTCGAGTTTGCCGTCGCCGTTGATGTCGCCGGCGCCCAGGTCGGCGCCATCCGGGCCGGCTGGGAAGTTCCTGGCGGCGGCGAAGGTGCCGTCGCCGTTGCCGAGAAAGAGCGAGATCTGCGGGGCCGGGCTGGCGGCGCTGCCGAACACGAACACGGCGGCATCGGTCTGCTGATCGCCGTTGAAGTCGCCGATGACGAGATTGCCGGGGGAACCCGGCATGTCGTATTGGACGGTGCGGTCGAGGTTGCGGGCGTCCTTGCCGATGAAGACCACTAGTTTCTGGCGTCCGACGTACTCATTGATCATGAGGAGGACGCTGCGACCGTCGACGAGTTGGAAGACGCGCTGGAAGCGGGAGGCCACGCCGGTGGACTCGGCGCCCAACCGGTTGGAAAAGCCGCTGGGGAGACTGGCGGCAAAGGCGCGGGGCGGCAGGCCGGTGCAGGCCGACAGGCCGCTCTGCGCGTTCGGTGTGGAACCGAGTTTCTTGAAGGGCGCCTGTGTCGAGAAGCGCTCTTCCGTCAGGGATCCGTCCGCTTCCCGCGTGAGACCGGATGTGTAGTAGCCGTTGCCGCCAATGCTCCAGGTTTTGACCGAGTAACCTGTCGCGAAGTGAAAAGGACCGCAGTTTGGATCGGATTGTCCCACCACAAGACAGACCGACCCCGAGAGGCAGAGAACAAATCGAGTCGCCCAGCTCAAAGGGATTCCTCCAGGAATAAGGTCATTGTACGGCAGTTTGGTTGATATGATGGCCGCCGAGAGAGTTTTACCCCATGCGTTCCCTAGCAATACTGACTTTGATCAGCCTGACCGCCGTTGCCGCTCCGCCGAAGAGCCTGCCGCGTTTGAAGGTGAGTGAGAACAAACGATTCCTGGTTACTGAGGACGGAAAGCCGTTCTTCTACCTGGCGGACACGGCGTGGGAGCTGTTTCACCGCCTCAACCGGGAACAGGCGGCGCACTATCTGGATGTGCGGGCGTCGCAGAAGTACACGGCGATTCAGGCGGTGGCGCTGGCGGAGGAGTACGGCATCACCGAACCGAACGCCTATGGAAAGCTGCCGCTGATCGACACGGATCCGCTGAAACCGGCGATTACGCCGGGGAACAAGCCCGGGGATCCGAAACAGTACGACTATTGGGACCACGTGGATTACATTGTGGACCAGGCGAACGCGCGGGGCATGTACATCGCGATGCTGCCGACGTGGGGGAGCTGGACCCTTGGCAAGGGGACCCGGGATCACGCCTATATCACGCCTGAGAATGCGCAGGGGTATGGCGAGTTTCTGGGGAAACGGTATGGGAAGAAGGGCATTATCTGGGTGCTGGGCGGGGATCGGAATCCGGCTGGTGTTGAGGCTACGTGGCGGGCTCTGGCGAAGGGCATTGCCATTGGCGTGAGCGGCAAAGAGGATTACGACGCGGTGCTGATGACGTTTCACCCGCGGGGCGGGCAGACGTCCTCGACGGACTTCCACAATGACATCTGGCTGGATTTCAACATGCAGCAGGACGGGCACGGGATTCCGGGGGTCGCGAGGTCGTGGGAGAAGGTGGCGGCGGATTACAACCGGACTCCGGTGAAGCCGGTGCTGGACGGGGAGCCGCTGTATGAAGATCATCCGCTGGCGTTCCGGGCAAAGGAGTTTGGGTATTCGCTGGACGCGCATGTGCGGCAGTACGCGTACTGGGACACGTTCTCCGGGGCTTGTGGGCACACTTACGGCAACCACACGATCTGGCAGTTCTTCGAGCCCGGGCGGAAGAGGGTGAATGGCCCACTGATGTACTGGGAGCAGGCGGTGCTGCGTCCTGGCGGGACGCAGATGCAGTATGTGCGGGCGCTGATCGAGTCGCGGCCGTATCTGTCGCGGGTGCCGGATCAGTCGCTGGTGGTGGACGCGCTGGAAGGGGCGGATCACATTGCGGCGACGCGGGGCGATGGATATGCGTTCTTCTATAGTGCTCAGGGCCGGAAGATCAAGGTGCGGATGGGCAAGATCTCCGGGACGACACTGAAGGCGTGGTGGTACAACCCGCGGAACGGTTCGGCCGAAGACGCGGGAAGCGCTCAGAATAGCGGCGAGGTAGAGTTCACGCCGCCTTCGGAGGGGTTCAGCAGCGATTGGGTGCTGGTGCTGGACGATGCTTCGAAGGGGTTTGCGGCTCCGGGCAGCCCGATGTCGCGGCGTTGAGCGGCGAGACGCTGGCGGAGGACGCGGTTCCACCACATGACGGCCCCGGTGACGAAGAGGAGGGCCGGCGTGAGTCCGAGGAATGTCCACAGAATCCGGACCGGCATGCCTCCGAACAGACCGAAGTGCAGGGGTACGATCCAGCGGATGATCTCGTCGCCGGCGGAGGCGCTGAGGCCGCGGCGCCAGGTGCTGAGGTAGGCGCCGGACGAGCGGTCGAAGTAGAGGTAGTCGCAGTTCTGTTTCGTACCGGGGATGTCGCGCGCCATGAACACGATGTAGGTGGAGCGTTTGCCGGCGGGCAGTTGCAGCCCAAAGAAACGGCCTTGTGGGGCGAGGCGGGTGGCTTCGGCCACCATGGCTTCAAGGCTGGGCTTTGCCTTGGCGGCGGAGGGGCGCGACTCGGGGCAGACAGGGAACTCACGGGCGAGAAGCGGTGGATGAAGGTGTTCACCTGCTGGGAGAAGCCGAAGTAGGCGCCGGTGAGGGCCCACATGGCCAGGACAGCGGCGGTCCAGAAGCCGGCGGCGGAGTGCAGGTCGAAGTTGATGCGACGCCAGTTGCGGCGGAAGTCGATGGTGAGGGCGCTGGTCCAGCGGGCGACTCCGGGCCACCAGATGAACAAGCCGGAGATACAGAGGAGAAAGAGCAGGAGCCCGCCGACTCCGTTCACGGTGCGGCCCGTGCGGCCGGAGAAGAGATTGAAGTGGAGATCCTGCAGCCAGCGGATGAGTGAGGTGGAGGGTGTGGTGGAGCCGACGAGTTGGGCCGTGACGGGGTGGAAATAGGCGTGCAGGACGTCGTCGCCCTGCTTCATATAGACAACCGGTGTGGGGCGGTGTTGAGTGGGTGCGTAGAGGGCGGTGGGCTGGCGGTCAGGGAAGGCGCGGCGGGCGGCGGCAAAGAGCGCAGTGGGCGAGGCCGGAGTTCCGGAATGCGGCTCTACCTGCTGGATCCCGGGGTGGAGCCAACCCTCGAGTTCATCGGCGAAGACCAGCGTGGAGCCGGTGACGCCCATGGCCAGCAGGTAGAGACCGAAGGCCAGGCCCACCCAGAGGTGGACCTGGAAAAGCACCTTGCGCAGTGTGGACTGGCGGGGCTTGTGCAAGAGCCGGTTGAACGCGCCCATGGCTAGAAGATGAAGCGGACGCCTACCTGCAGTTGCCGGGCTGGGTCGCTATTGGCGAGACCGGCGACCGGCTGAAGGAAGGATGCCAGGGGGAGGGCCGTGTCCCCATAGGTCGCATTGACCTTCAGGTAGTTGGAGCGGTTGAGCAGGTTGGTGCCTTCGACGCGCAATTCCGCGCGGACTCTTTCCGTGATGGGGATGCGCTTCAGAAGGGAGATGTCGACCGTGTTCTGGTAAGGGGCGCGATAGCTGTTGCGGCCGAGACCGACGGGCCGGTCGAGCACGTTGCCGTCGCCGTTGTTGTCGACACCGGTGAGGGGGTTGACGGGCAGGCCGGAGGCGGCGATGAGAAATGCGCTGAGCTGGAGCCCGTACGGGAGTTCGTAGATGCCCTGGGCGGTGAAGCGGTGGCGCTGGAAGTAGTCGTTGGGGCCGCGTTCGTCGATGCCGCGGTTGTTCCAGTCGGAGGGGACGCCGGTGTTGGGTCCGCCGGTGAAGAAGACGTAGGTGATGGAGGAGCTGTAGAGGTAGTGCGCGTTCATCTGGAAGCGGCGGGTAAAGCGCTTGGAGAGCTGAGCATCGAAGGCCGTGTAGCGGCTGCTGCCGGTGTTCTCGAAGACGCCGATGGTGCGGACGGGGACTCCTTCATAGGTGGTAAAGGGCCGGGTGGCATCGGCCACAGTGGCGGTGCGGCGTTGTCCGGCAGCGGTGCGGAGGAAGGGGGAGGGCGCGTTGATGTCGAGCACACGCTGCTGCTTGCGGCTGAGCATGTGGCTGACGTTCATGGAGAGAGTCCAGTCGCGTCCGAGGACCTGCTGCACGCCGAAGGAGAACTGGCCCGTGTAGGGGTTCAGGCGGTTTTCGGGGAAGAGGGCCAGGGCGCGGCGGTCGCCGGAACCGGTGGGTGGAGCGGTGAGGGAGTTCGGGAAGGTGGGGAGCCGGCGACGCCGTAGGGCAGAGTGTAGGTGGCCTGTTGCGACGCGGGTCCCTGCTGGAGGGCGCCGCGGACGACCTGGAGGAACATCTGGTCGTAGTAGAGGCCGGCGCCGCCACGGACGACGGTGCGGCCGGAACCGAGGACGTCCCAGGCGAAGCCGAAGCGGGGGGCGATGTTGTTGAGGTCGCCGGTGGTGGACTGGTAGTCGTAGCGCAGTCCGAGATTGAGAGTGATGCGGGCGGGCGAGGCGCCAGTCGTCCTGGACGAAGGCGGAGGCGAGGGTGTCGCCATAGCGGACGGGGGCGGCGCCGAAGGTCTGGGTGAACTGGACGGGCGTCTCACCGGGCCGGGGGGCTCCGGCGGCCATGCGGTAGCTGCCGATAGAGGCTGGTGGAGATGTCGCGGAACTTGTTGCGGATGAAGTCGCCGCCCAGGCGGAGCTGGTGGCGGCCGAGCTGCCAGGTGTATAGAGTCGTTGGCCTGCCAGGTGGAGAACGCGGGAATCGAAGTAGTCGGAGAGGCCTTCGGTGGAGTAGGAGGGGCGGACGATCTGGGTCTGGGGATTGACCGCGTAGTAGGAGAGCGGGACGCTCTTCGAAGATCCGACGCGCAATTCGTTCACGTGGGTGGGCGACATGATCCAGCGGTGGGTGGCCTGAAGTCCGTAGTTCTGACCGGCGTCGCGTCGGGCGGCGCTGGGTTGGACGAAGCCGCCGACGGCGTCGTTGGAGTTGTCGCCGACGGAGCTGTGGGCATTCAGGCGGAGGTAGAGCGACTGGTTGTCGCTCCAGCGCTTGTCCATATTGACCAGGCCGAACCACTGTTTCTGATGGCCGGGGTAGAAGGTGGGCGTTGGTGATTGAATGAAGGCGCCGCGAGTCTGCTGATTGCCTTCGACGCTGGCGAAGATGTGGAAGGTGGGGGTGACGGGTCCGCCGGCGGCGGCGCCCCACATGTGACGCTCGTTGGGCAGGCGGAAGGTGGAGACGGCGGTGCGGCCTGGATGCCACTGGGACGGAGGAAGTAAAACGATTCGCCGTGCCAGGCGTCGCCGCCGGTGCGGGTGATGGCGGAGATGACGCCGGCGCTGGAGCGGCCGAACTCGGCGCTGTACTGGTTCACGAGGACCTTGTATTCGGCGACGGAGGCGATGGACAGGACTTGCTGGGGTCCGTTGCCGAGGGCCGGCTCGTAGTTGGAGAGGCCGTCCATCTGGTACTGGGTGAAGCGGAAGAGCTGGCCGTTGATGGTGAGGCGGGTGCCGTAGATGCCGTCGGTGCCGAGGGAACCAGTGTTGCGGACCCGCGGGTCGAGCATGGCGAAGCGGTTGATGTCGCGGATGGAGGAAGGCAGTTCGGAAAGAGTGCGGGTATCGATGGCGGTGGAGAGCTCGGGGTTGGTGTTGATGAGCGGGCTGGAGTCGAGGACGGTGACGGTCTGGCGGAGGGGGTCGATTTCGAGCTCGATGTCGAGGGGCTGAGTGAGGTCAGCGGCAGAGGCGGACGCAGGCTGGAAGCCGTCGGCCGAGATCAGCAAACGGCAACTGGATGTCACATTGGCGAGGATGAACGCGCCGCGCTCATCCGTGGTAGTGTAAGCGCCAGTGCATTCCGCGGCGACTTTGGCGGTGGACACCGAATCCGCCACGCAGGTGAACCACGCCGCGCACCTCCGCGGATTGGGCGGGAAGCAAAAGTGAGGTGAGCAGAAGAGTATAGACACACTTCGCCTGAACGTTCATGACGGGCTCTCTTCTTGCCAACGGACGCGGAGGCCGGAAGTTGCGGGTCCAGCTGGGACGAAATCGCTAAGTGGCAACTCACTTGAAAGATTCAGTATAGACAATTCCAGCATCAAATGAAAATGGTTGTTTTCTTCACGAAGTTGCCGAATGGCACAGGATCGGTGGGTATAGTGAAATCGGCGAGGCCGGCGACAGGGAGGCCGCCGGGGCGCGGGTTCCGTACAATCTCAGGACGCATCATCATCGAACGCATCGATACGCCCCACCGTTTCGCTGATGGGATCGTCCTGCGGGTGGTGACGAGGATGGCGGTGCCGAGCGATTCGGCGAGTACACGGTGGAAGGGCAGATTGGCAGCGCCGAGGCAGGTCGGCGCGTCAATTCGCGGAAGAATTTACAGGACAGGACGCCGGGTCGATCAAGCGACTGGTCCGCGGGGCGTATGACCGGAACTTCTACCACGGCGGCGCTCACTATATGAGCGCGTTGGGCTGGATCGAGATCGCACTGTGGGACCTGGCGGGCAAGGCGGCTGGAGAGCCAATCCATAAGTTGTTGGGCGGAAAGGTTCGCGACCGGGTGAAGGTGTACCGGTGGGCCGGGGGCAACAACAACGCGCCAGGGGCCGCGGCGGAAGAGGCGGCGAAGGTGGTCGCGGAGGGGGCGAGGGCGATCAAGATGAACGCCTGCCCGCCGCTGGCGGCGATCGATACGTATGGCGGGATCCGGGCGGCGGTGGCGCGGGCGGCGGCCGTGCGGGAAGCGGTGGGGCCGGAGGTGGAGATCGCGTTCGATTTCCATGGCCGGTGTAACGTTCCGATGGCCAGAAAGCTGGCCAAGGAACTGGAGTTTGCGAAGCCGCTGTTCTATGAGGAACCGGTGAGGCCGGACTACAACCGCTGGCTGCCCGAGGTCGCCGGGATTACGCATGTGCCAATCGCGACGGGCGAGCGGATGTGCACGGTGGCGGAGTTCAGCGACGTGGTGGCGGCGCGCGGGGCGCACATTCTGCAACCGGATATCGTGCACATCGGCGGCATATCGAATACGGCGGAGGTGGGGGCACTGGCGGAAGCGAACGGGATCGCCCTGGCTCCGCATTGTCCGCTTTCGCCGATCGCGTTTATGGCCTGCCTGCATGTGGTGGTGCAGTGCCGGGCGGGATGGATTCTGGAGTGGTCGAAGGGGATCCATTACAACGCGAGTGGGGCGACGGGCGACGTGGATCCATGGCTGCGGTATCTGGATGAGCGCGACTGGCCGATGTTCGAGGTGGATGCGGACGGGCACCTGGCGGTGCCGGAGGGTCCGGGGCTGGGAATCCGGGTGAACTGGGCCGAGGTGGAGAAGGCGGCGCGGACCAAGGTCGCCTGGCGGGACGAACTGATGTACCTGCCGGACGGCACGATTTCGAACTGGTGATCTGAGTCCGGGAGCGGGCCACGGCGGGTTTGCCGCGGCCCAACGCGCCAATTCCGCCTTGACTTCGTCCACCAACCGCCGTTCCTTGGCGTAGGTAACGCTCTGGTCAAGATCCCGCGGTTCGGCGATGACGAATCGTTCCCGCTCACCGTCCTCGTTCAAGGCGAAGCCGTAAAGCGTGCCCAAGCCGAAAGGCCGATCCGGATAGAGCAGCAGCGCATTCATCGCGGTGCTGATAGCGGAAGCGTTGCCGTGGTGTTCCCGAATTGCATCGGACACATCGGACTCCAGCTTGGAATATGCGGCCTTGAGAACCGGGTCCATCTCGACCGACAACACTTCTTCCTGGTAATCGGGCAAGGAGTCCGAGATGTCTTCGAGCGACACGAACGCCGCCAAGTTCATCAGGTACTTGCCAAACAGCAGAGGCGATGCGCCCGGCCGTCGTTTGACCGTGGTCGTGACCTTGGCCTTCGAGCACGCGTTGTTCGCGGGCTCAATGGTGGTGACCTTTTCCAGGACACCGTACGCCTCGGCAAACTGCCGAACGCCGCTCTCGCCATGGACGAAACCTTCACGCTTCATCATGCCGGGGTCCAGCCGATAGAGGATGCTGAACAACTCGTCGGCGTAACCACCGAGCAAGGTCCCGGTGAGAAGCACGGTGCGGTCACACGACGACGCGAGCGTGCCCAACGCGTTGCCTTGCGCCGTATCGGCGCCCTTCAGTTCATGCACTTCATCCGCAATGCCGTAGTCGAAAAAGCCGTCGAGATGGCGGCCGATGAACTCGATCGGCGCCACGCGATGAATCTTGGAGTTGTCCGCCTGCCAGAGAGGACTGTACAGGGGCCGGCGCGATTTCTCATTCTCTGGCGTAAGCACCTCGCAGTGCTTCAACTTGCGAAAGTCGCTGCGCCGGAGTTGGTCGTCCCCGCTGAGGATTGGCCGTCCCGTATCCGGATTCACGATCATTCCCAGGTTCGGGCCGCTCTTCGGGGTTCCGAAGCTATGCCGCTAGAAGTAGCCGAGTTTGGCCCGCTCCCGCGAGACGATGAAGACGCAGGGCGACGGGACTTGAGCTGCCCACCGCGCCTTTGCCGAGCGGTGATTCTTTGCAAGGCGAATGTCGCTGCGTGTCGTGCGGAATCCTTCGCGCACGATGCGCCCATTTCGCATGCGGAGTTCGTTGACGCCTGTGAATCCGTTCGATGCGGCGCCATTGCGGACGCCGTCGATGACGAAAACCCGAACGCCCGGAATCGTGGAGGTGCATTCGCGCGCCCACTTCTCGACCAGTTGCGGGAGGACCATTGCCAGCGCATTGAATCGTCGCCCTCGGGCGTGCGTGAAGACGCTGCCCAGCGAGATGAGGGTCTTGCCCGTGCCGCATTCGGCTACAGCGGCTGCGCAGCGAGCCTCCTCCCACCTCCTGACGATCCCCATGATCGCCAGCGCTTGGGCGGGGAACGGTTTCCTATCGAGCCGGTGAATTAACGGCCATGGCGGATCTTCCGGATCGTGCAATACCGGGAACTGCTTAACGACCGCTTCGCCCAAGCACGCGCCATAGGCGGTCAAGTATTCATGGATCGATTCAAATACTCTCATGTGATCCCCCGTTGGATCTGTCGCGTCCCCACGAAATACGCGCGCAAACGAGCTCTGGTACGATTTTGAGATCAGTCGACCCTGGAGGTGACATGGACCAAAGTGAAACAATGGCCGAATTGGAGGCTAATACCACCCCTCCAGGCGAAAGAACAATGCAACGGAATGTTGTCTGTCTTATGGCGTCGGCGCTGTTCTTGTACTTTTGGTTTGTTGCCCTCGATCCGCCTTCGCTTGGCATCGGCAGATGGCTTCTCGATCTTGCAATCTGGTTCTTGAGCACAGCCGTAACTTATCGCTGGACACGAGGCTGGCGCAGATGGAATCGATGGCTTGCAACACCGGCAATCACGATTTTCATTCCTTGGCTTTCCTTGTCAATTCTCGAAATCACGGCAACAGCGCCTCCTAAAGCCATACCAGTATTAGCCTTCGATTCCGACTCCCGAAAGAGTGACACATTGCTGAGCTTGTCAGGAGGTGGCTTTCGCGCCGCACTGATGCATTCAGGAACCCTTGATGCTCTGGTGAAGTTGAAAGCGCGTCCGGGATTCATTGTCAGCGTTTCTGGTGGGTCCATCATCGCTAGTTACTATGCGTTAGGGTACGATCCGGCTCATTTTCCAGAACTTATCCAGAGTGGTGGCCTGAGAATAAAGCCAAAGCTCCGAAATATGTTTACTCTCACTCAGTTGGCGTCCCCTCCCTCCGCGTTTGGCGTGCGTGTTCCATGGTCTATAACGAGATCGGAACTCTTGGCCCAGACGCTAGACAAGGCATATCTGAACGGGAGGACATTTCGCGATCTTCCCCGAGGGGCTCCTAGGCTTCTAATCACCTCCACAGACATGCTGTCCGGCTCAGGAGTTGGCTTCACGCGCGGAGGAATGCTTGAGATCCCTGCGCTACGCGCTTACGTTCGGCAGGACTGGGAGAATGCTGCGCGGGCTGAGAGGAGATGTCAAGAAAGAGATTGGAGGAGATAAGAATTCAGAGTTGCGTTACGACCCCATCACATTCGATGCCCGACCATTGTCCAGCTATGTTGCAGCTTCGGGTGCCTTCCCGGTCGCATTTTCTGCCGTGAGGGTGGCAATGGAGTGGCGAAGCGTAGAGTATGAGCATGACCTGGGAGCAGGACTGCTGGCTATACCACGCGAGCGCCTTCAATCTCGTACCTTCGCCTTGGCCGATGGCGGGATAACTGACAATTCCGGCTACTTGTTTGCCGAGGGGATGCGGCAAGCGTCCAACGATGTGCTGAGAATGGCAGTAGTGGCGAAATACTACATGGATAGGCTCCAGCTCAAGCCTGCTGCACGGAAGGCATGGGAGAAATTTGTCCGAGGCCAGCCTCTAGCAGACGACGGGTGGAGATATCGCCACATCCTCGTCTCTGATGCGAGTGAGCGGTTTGCTGACGTCCCCGAAACACAAGGTGTTTTGGCTGAAGCAAGCAGAAGCCTTGATGTAGTCTATTCGAATACAGGCCTTGGGCGCCTAGACCGATTTGCGGATGAAGAACGTGCAAAGAATGTGGACTTGGTCTTGAGCGGCATCGACTGCCAGGTTGAGAAGGAGAAGCAGCAGGCGTCGCGCGCTTCGGTCACAATCGACTGCAGTGATCAGCAGGTGCTTTCCCGTTTCACACGCGGCGCAGCGTGGCTAAAAAAAGTAGAAGCACGATTGGGCACGCTGAAGTCGCAGTGGCTGTTGGGCCCGCAAGCGTGGCCGGAGTTGAAGCCCGTTGCCCGAGGAACAACGTTTCGCCTTCTGGCCGACACTTATCGTGCCCAGAAGTGCGCTCACGCAAAGGCGCTACTTGACGAAGAGGTTTGGCGGATCCTTAAGATGACAGATTCAAACCTCGCCGCCGCATTGAGCCAGTATCGCGATGAATTAGCTGCAGGTGAGGAAGTGTGCCCTGGGGGGCACGTACGTGAAGTGGCGAAGGGAATCGATGAAGTACTTGCGCCGCGGATCGAATCTGCTAAGAGGGTTTTTGATCGCGTCGCCACTCTCGACGACACAGTTACTTTGAGCGACGCGCAAAGCATCGCCTTTCTCGGTCGAATGTCGGTGCTGTTGAATTGGCCGAGCATTCGGACGGCTTTAGCAAGTGAACACTGACAGAAGTCGCATGGCCTGCAAAACTAATCGGTACTTCTGATGCTTATCCCGCCGTGACGCAGGCCATGGCCAAGAATGCCAAGGAGGCTGAGTTTCGTGCCGCGGACGAGAACGGGTGTGCAGTTGAGTCCGGTCAGTTTTGTAAGAAGCCGCCTCCGGACCAACTCAGATCCGAACCAGTCCGCCCACTCTGGCAGATGTGGCAAACCGAACCTCATGGCTAGGCGCCGAACCAGAAACTCGGGTGACCGGTCAAACAGAATGGTCGACTTGGCATCCCCGTTAGCTCCGAAGGTCGTGTCGAGGAGTTCCTTGGACACTGCGATGAGGTGGCGCACGGGCCGCTTTCGGCCCGGGATCTGCAGCGACGCCCAATACACTGTAGGCTTCTCGCCCAATGACCCGAGAATCTCCGTTCCGAACGCCGACGCCTGCAATCGCTGACCATCAGCGATCGCCGCGGCGAAAGCCGCCACTTCCTGGTCGCCACCGAAGATCGAAACGAAATGAAACTGAGCCGCCCCATGAGCCGGGATCGCCGGTTCCGCGACCAAGCGATCCAAGTGCAGCGATACGTGCGCCACACTGTCCCTCGTCTGCCGGACAAACGTCAGTTTGCCCATCCTCAGGTGCGCGTTCTCCATCTTTGCCCTCCTTGCCCGAACTCTTCTCGGACAGCATGAGAAAGCGTCCGGTCGCGTAGAGCAGCGGTAAGCGTCCGAATCCGACCGTCCCATACGAAGTGTCCATTTAGGCGATTCGGGCAGGTGTCCACTTAGCGAATAAGTGGACACTTCCATAGAGCGTCAGTTCGAGGGCTGTGTTTCAGCGGGCACTGGCACGGGGACATTCCACGGCAGCAGTTCTGTGATGCGGTTGATCGGGTGGTCGGCAATCCGCTCCAGCACGTCGCGCAGGTACGCTTCTGGATCAAGACCATTCAGTTTGGCTGAGCCGATCAGGGTATACATCGCGGCCGCGCGCTCGCCGCCGGAGTTCGAACCGGCGAAGAGGTAGTTCTTCCGGCCCAAAGCCACAGCGCGCAAGGCGCGTTCCGCCGCATTATTGTCGATCTCCAGCCGCCCGTCCCCGCAATACCGCATCAGTGCGGGCCAGCGGCCAAGCGCATACAGGATCGCCGATGCGACGTCGGACTTCCTGGACAGCTTCGATAGAGTGACCTGCAGCCATTCATGCATCGAATCGAGCAGCGGCCGGGCGTGCTGGTTCCGAATCTCCTGGCGCTTGTCCGGTAGTTTGCCGCGGATCGATTCTTCGATCCCATACAAAGCGCCAATTCGGTTCAGAGCCTCAGCGGCGACCGGGGACTTGTGTGCCTGGTGCAGATCGTAGAACTTGCGCCGCACGTGCGCCCAGCAGGCCGCTTCAAGAATCACTCCGTCTTCGTAGAGCCGGTTGAAGCCCGCATAACCGTCGGCTTGCAGTGTGCCCCGAAATCCCTTCAGATGCTGCTGCGGATGATCGCCCTTGCGGTCGGGCGAGTAGGCAAACCACACTGCCGGTGCCGATTCATCGCCCGCCGGCCGGTCATCTCTCACGTAGGTCCACAAGCGCGCCGTCTTCGTTGTCCCATTGCCCGGCGCCAAGACCGGCACTGGAGTGTCGTCGCCGTGCAGTTTGCCGGTTTCCAGTACATAGCGCTTCAACGCTTCCACCAGCGGCGCCAGCACTCGGCTCGCGCCACCGACCCAATCGGCCATCGTGGAGCGCTCCAGTTCCACACCCTCGCGTTGATAGATCTCCGACTGCCGGTACAACGGCAGATGATCGGCGTTATGTGGTCTGTCACATAACGCCGATTATGTTGGCTCTTTCGTTATGTGACGTTCGGCCGCGCCGCGGCCCTAAACTGTGGGCGTGTCGGCGACGAACGTCACATAACCGCGGTCAGAGTTGGGCGAGGAAAGACATCAGATCGGGATTGTCACCCCAGCGTTTCGGTGATGGAGTGCGCTTCACAGCACAGAGGGCGAGCGCTCTGGCTTTCATTTCAAGGTCGGTTTCGGCGTAGATGTTTGTGGTGTTGATTGAGACGTGGCCCAGCCAAGCACGGATGGTATTGATATCGACCCCGGCACGAAGAAGATGCGTGGCTGTGGTGTGTCGAATCGTATGCGGCCCGATCCGCTTCTTGGCCATCCCCGGCACGCGATCCATAGCGGCACGGGCATAGCGGGTCACGATCTCATGGATGCCGAATCGTGTGAGCGGCTCTGAGCGGCGATTGAGGAACACTCGCTCCGTGACAGTTCGGCCGGTGACGATGCTCCTCAACGCCGCTGTTGTGGAGGTCCATAGTGGACAGATGCGAACCTTGCCGCCCTTGCCATTAAGGCGCACCGACGACAGCGTACCGACCCCGCCGGCGTGCAGGCTGAGATCGTCGATGCAGAGTTGAGCTACTTCATCCGCCCGCGCGCCCGAGTTGTACAAGAAGAGCAGGATGGCCCGATCCCGAGAGCCGAGTTTGGTGAGTGAACTCGGGGCATCCAGCAGAGCGTCGATTTCCAGCTTCTCAAGGTAGCAGACTGGCATGGGAGCAGAGCGCTTGGCCTTGACCGTGCGAAGTTGGGCGCACCAGTCCAGGTATTCGGGGCGGCGCTCTGCGATGAAGCGGGCTAGCGCGTGGATGGCCGCAAGGCGCTGATTTCGGCTGGAAACGCTGCATTGGCGTTTCTCTTCCACATGTCGCAGGAACGCGCGCAGCAGGTCCGCACGGATGTCGGGAACCAGCAGTTCATCCGGTTTCTTGCGCGTTTGAGCGGCAGCGTACGCCAGCAGCAGGCGAATGGCATCACGATAGCTGTGCTGTGTGTTGCGGGCCAGATTCCTTTCGCTGATGAGGTATTCCATCAAAAAGCGCCTGATCCAGGGCCCGAGGGCTGCACTATTCATGGCGCCCTCCGTATACGTACTCCTGAAATCGATAGTTGGCCTCTGACAGCAACTCCGGAGTCACGGTCAGATAGCACTGCGTCGAGTGCAGGTCGACATGTCCGAGATACGTCGACAAAGCAGGCAGGAGTTTCTGCACGTCTCCGCCGGTTCTGTACCATTCCGTCAGCCGGTGGACGGCGAACGTGTGCCGCAAGTCATGAAGCCGGGGCTGACGAGAACCCGCGTCACTACGGCGAACGCCGGCGAGGGTTCGCAGGCGCTGGAAGGCGGTCTCTATCAAGCGGTGGCTAACGGCTTGGTGCCGCCGAGTCTGGAAAAGAAGCCGGTAGTGTTGATTCCATCTTCCTGGTGTCGTCAGGTAATCCCGGAGGAGCCGAACAACATCCCGCCCCAAAGGGACGAATCTGGACTTGTAGAACTTCGTCCCGCGGATGGTGACCATAGCATTATCGAGGTCCACGTCCGCAAGGCGCAGGCGAATCGTTTCTCCTATTCGCGTGCCGGTTCCATATAGGAATAACAACATGGTGCGAAGCGTGGAAGGGGAGAGGCGGCACTCCACATTCCGCTGACAACGCGGAACAGCGTCCAGCAACAGACGAAGTTCCTGGCGGGAAAAGATATACGGAACGAAGGTCTGTGTGTGCCTGGGAATCGCAGGCGGCAGAGGAACAGCCTTGACCTTTCCGCGGCATTGCCAGTATGAGAAGAAGTCTCCCAATACCCCATATTTCCGGCGCCAGGCTGCAGGCCCGGTTTGTGGTACATCCAGAAACTCCTTAACATGCGCAGGCGTGATCCCCTGGAGGAGCTTGTTGCGATATCGACGACAGAACGCCCGGAGTGCAACAGCCGGGCCCTCGCACTTCTGGCCCGTCGCTCGTCGGTGCGAAACATAAATGTCGACGGCTGCATCGAGGTTCATAGCAAACCTCCCAGATCGAAGTCCGCCACGCGGCGCAACTGCGGCAGATGAACCTTGGCGTAGATCCTGGTGGAATTGGAGTCACGGTGGCCGAGGAGGTCCCCAATCTCTTTCAGTGATACTCCTTGTTCCAGCAAATGAGTAGCACACGCGTGTCGCAGGCTGTGCGGTCCGCGGCGGCGGCATTGAATGCCGGCCGTGTCGATTCTTGTGCTCGTGATGCGCCACAGACTGGTGTAGCCGATGCCGCGGTACGGAGGATGCAACGTGAGAAACAGATTCCGGCAAGAGGTCCGCGGGCGTGCCTTCCGGACGTATTCCAGAATGGCTTCGCCCACCTCACGTTGCAGCGGGTATGTCCGTACGCCTCCACGTTTGGAGTGGTTCACGATGAAGGTCTCCTTCCGCCAATCGAAGTCGCTCAGCAACAGACGCGATATCTCCCCGCTCCGCAACCCGTAGGCCGTCAGGAGCAGCAGTATAGCTCTGGCGCGCAGGACGGCGACGCTATTCTCCTTCAAGTCTTCGAGCAGCCGTTGCACATCCTTCCACTGCGGCCCTTCGGGTAAGCCTTCATGCACATACAACCTCGGAGAAAGGATGCCTTCGGCGATGCCCGGCTTGCACCAGTTGCGTTCTTCAGCGTAACGGAAGAACGCCCGCAGGGCGTCGGCATTGCCTCGAGTCGACTTCCGACTCCAGCCGCTCGACCCCTTGAAAACCAGGAACTTGTCCACGTCCCCGAGCCGCACGTTTCCCAGCGAACGATGCCGATCGGCGAACCACTTCAGAAACTGTGCTGTTTTCGATCGGTGCGACCGCACCGTAAGGGCGGCGGCCCCTTTCTCTTCCGTCATCCATCTCGCAAATTCATCAATCTCGTCTGCGAAACGCAGGCGCGGGGCCGTGGTCTCCTTTAGCACGCCCGCGAAACGCAGCCACTTCTTCGCCACGTAAACAAAGAAGGTCGCCGAGTGCTTGCAAGAGCGAACTTGGGGATTCGAGCGCTGCCGCCGTGCCCACCGCCTGGCAGCATTTTCGACCTCGTCAATGCTCACATCCCGCAGTCGAGTCAGATGCAGCAACCGAATGACGTTCAACAGCTGCCAAGCTACACTGCGCGCTGCCGCAAGGCTCGTGCCTTGCTGAAGCAGGTGTTCCAGAAAAGCTTCTCGCTCTTCGAGTAATGGGGCCTTCCCTTGACGGTCGGCATAGAAGGTTCGTTCTATTTGCAACAAGGTTGTTAGCATTCACCGGGGCTCCTTAACACCCCGGTTCCATGCTAAGAGCACCAGGAACGGCTTCCGACCCCTTCGTTATGTTGCATTCAGGTTCGCCGCATGGGGTGCTCTGGGCGCTCACTCGGCCCGACCACAACATAACGCGAAAGCCAACATAATCGGCGTATTTGGACACCAACACGTGAGCCAGCAGACCCGGTCCGGCCAGGCCGCGATCGATTGGACGGCTCGGCGCCGGCTCCTGCACGATGCGATCGCAGCAGCCGCAGCTGAGCTTCGCTCGCACCTGGCGGATCACCGCGGCCCAACGCTTGACACGGCGTGGCCGGATGGATAGGTTTTGAACGGTATGAACCGCCGTCTCTTTCTCGCGACTGCCCTGTCCGCATCTCGGGTATTCGGGGCGAATGATCGGCTACGAATCGGATTCATCGGTCTCGGCGGACGAGCACAGTGGCTGCTGAAGAACGAGAAGTTTCCGGGTGCGGAGATTGTCGCGATGGCGGACTGCTTCCTGCCGCAGTGCGACAAGGCGGCGGCGCTGCAGCCGGAGTTCGCGAGGGTCTCAAAGTATCAGGATTACCGGAAGCTTCTGGAGAAGGAACAGCTGGACGCGGTCTTCATCGAGACCACAACGCACGCGCGAGCCCTGATCGCGCTGCAGGCGATGCAGTTGGGACTGGACGTCTATGCGGAGAAGCCGCTGACGCTGACGGTGGAAGAGGGGCAATTGCTGGTGAAGGCCGTGGAGCGGTACAAGCGGGTGCTGCAGACCGGTACGCAGCAACGATCGATTCCGATCAATGCGTGGGCCAGCAAGTTTGTCCGCGAGGGCGGCCTGGGCAAGGTGCGGGAGGTGATTGCCTGCAATTTCGAGCCGCCAAAGGTGTGGGCTTCGCGTCAGGGGCAAACGGCGCCAGAGGGATTGGATTGGGACCTGTGGTGCAACCAGACGGAACTGCGGCCGTATCACGAAGAGCTGCGGGGGCGGTGGTCCTGGTATTGGGATTACGACGGCGGCGGGCAGAGCTGGGGTGTGAGCGGGTGGGGCACGCACGCGCTCGACCAGGTGCAGTGTGCACTGGGTACGGACGGGACGGGGCCGGTGGAGATCTGGCCGGAGGGTGAAGGCGAAAGACCGGCCGTGATGATGAGGTATGCATCGGGGACGGTGCTGAAGATGAACGGAAAGCCGCGGCCCGACCATTCCGACCTGGGCGCGATTTTCGTTGGCGAGAAGGGGACATTGGAGATCAAGCGGGGCACTGTGGTGGCGGAGCCGATTGGACTGGTGAAAGACGCGCCGCAGGATACGGTGGAGGGCCCCGGGGAGAACAGTTTCCACATTGCCAATTTCCTGGACTGTATCCGGACCCGGAAGCAACCCAATGCCTGGGTGGCGGCGGGGCACCGGTCGACGACCGTTTGTCATCTGACGAACATCTGCCGGGAGTTGGGCAGAAGGCTGAAATGGGATCCGGCGGCGGAGCAGTTTATTGACGATGCGGAGGCTTCCCGGAAGTTGGCCCGGCCCAGAAGAAAGGGATACGAACTACCGAAGATCGTGTAGCAGGGGACGCCTGCTGCCGCGAAGACGGGCGCGCTACACTAGCACACTATGCGCATTGCGGGACCGAAGGCACTAGCCCGCCGTCATGAGGAGTTGCTGTTCCAACGAGCCTACCCGGCCTCAGAGGAAGAGGCGCTCTCGGCCGACCGGCAGTTGTCGCAGATTGCGGGCCAGGTACAGGCCTTGCAGGCGACAGGGCGGGATCTGACGCCTTTGGAGGAGTACGACACTTCGGGCATCGCGGGCTCTGGCATCACGGCGGTATTCAGCTATGGCGTGGCGCGCCATCTGTTGAAGGCGCACGGCGATGCGGTGGACATCGAGTGGGACGCCTACGACTGCCAGGAGCCGCTGGGGCGACTGCTGCCGCAACTGCTGCCGATCTCGGCGGAGGATGCGCTGGTGGAGGCGCATGTGCCCTATCGCGACTGGGTGCATGCGGCGGCGGGGACTCGATCGGACCTGGCGTGGCTGATTGAAGCGATTGAGGCGCGCTGGCGGGGCGCCAGACAAAGGGCGGAGCGATACGACGCGCTGCAGATCCCACTGCGTTGGAGTTTCGGAGTATCGACGGCCACCCGAACGCTGATGCGCCTGCCGGGCAAAGAGTTGTTCGTGCACAGGGAGGCGTATCTCACGCGGAGAGACGTCTCGCTGGACGCGATTCCGGAACTGCCGCCGCTGCCGGTTAGAAAGATGCCGCGGGCGTTGGGAGCGGTGATGCTGGCGCTGGCGAGGGACACATCGGCGGTGCGGTACCGGGAGTTGCACGGGTTCACGTGGGGCGATCCGCGGCACGTGTATGAGGTCGATGGCGGGCGAGGCCTGAAGTTCTACTTCTCAAGCCTGCTGGCGACGCACCGGCTCCCGCTGCGGGCGTGCCATTCGATGTCGCTGTGGAAGAACGGGGTGCCGGTAGGTTATTTCGAAGGGCTGACGCTGTTCGAGCGGATGGAAGCGGGCTTCAACCTCTACTACACCTTTCGAGCGGGTGAGACGGCCTACCTGTATGCGAAGGTGCTCCAGGCCTGCCACCAACTGCTGGGGGTGACGACATTCGTGCTGGATCCGTACCAGGTAGGGCATGAGAATGACGAGGGGTTGGAGTCGGGCGCGTTCTGGTTCTACAGAAAGCTGGGGTACCGGTCCACGGATCCGGCGATCGCCGCATTGACAGAGAAGGAGGAGGCCCGGATCAAGAAGGACGCGCGATACCGGACCCCGCTGGAGACGCTGCGGCGACTGGTAGAGGCTCCGATGGTGTATGAGTTGCGGGGCCACGAGACCGGCGCGTGGGATCAGTTCCAGTTGCGGCGGCTGGGGCTGCGGACCGCGGGAAACGGAGCGCCGAAGCTGCCGAGGGCGCTGGCGAAGGCCAAAGCCGCACCGGAGGAGATCCGGTATCTGCAGCTGATGAGAGAGGACTCGCGATTCCGGCAGCAGATTCTCGATCTAGGACGGCCGTAACAAGTTAGCGCTTTCCGGCGCGGGTACCGTTATTCAGCCAGAGGTCGAGGCGAGGCGTCTCCCAGTTGTAGGGTTTGTTCAGGATGTCGAGGTCGCCGTCGTTGTCGAAGTCGCCGAGCTTGCCCTCGTGCCAACCGTCGCCGGTTTTGAAGATCGTGACTTCGAAGCCGCCCTTTCCGTCTCCGTAGAGGATCCAGGCCCGGGCGTCCGGATGGTCCGCCTGGCTGGATTTCTCAGTCCACTTCGCCATTTCGGCAGCGAAGATGTCGAGCTTGCCGTCGCCGTTGATGTCTCCGATGTCGAGGGTGTGGCCGTGGACCATGTCGCGCGGCAGGAGGGTGCGGCTGCTCCAGGAGTCCGTCTGCGCGGGATTGCCATGGCACTCGTATATTTTCAGAGGGCCGCTGCCGTCGCCCGGCGCGATGACCACCTGCGGCGTCTTGCCGCGCATGAACCGGCCGGCCCGGATGCGTCCGCCGATGTTGCCGATGCGGATGGGCTGGAACTTCCCTGCCCCCTGGTATTTGAACCAATAGTTGCCGGCCAGGATGTCGGGATGGCCGTCGCCATCGATATCGGCGGCATCGACGCCTTCGGCGTAGGCCGCGGCATTGGCGGCGCCTTCCCCTGCCTGTCCGGAGAAGACGGTCTCCAGGGTCCAGGGTCCGGATTCGCGCGGGTTTTTGGGGATTTCCGCCAGGAATAGTGTCTTGGCCTTCTGGTTCCAGAAGATGAGTTGAGCGCGGCCGGTGCCTTTGATGTCGGCAAAGATCTGGTCGTGGTGCTGGTTGGCTCCGCTGTCCTTGATGAGGTGGCGCTTCCAGGAGACGGCGGGGTCGAAGGAGGGAGCGGGGTTCTCCCACCACCAGACCTGGCGGCCCTGATAGTCGGCTCCGAAGACGATGTCGAGATCACCGTCGCCATCGATGTCGTAGGCGGCACCGCCAGCTTCGATGGGCAGGAACTCGCTTTCGATGACGTAGCGGTCCCAGCCTTGTGAAGTGTGCCGGAACCAGGTGAGCGCCGGAGCGGTTTTGCGGCAACTGATGACGAAGTCGGTGCCGGCTTTGGGATCGATTCGGACCGGCAGGGCTCCGGTTTGCTCCGTCGAGAGACCGGGGACGGGGAGTTCGCCCTGACGGCTGGAGAGCCGCTGCCACTGAATGACGGGCGCCGAGGCCCAAAGGGCGGTGGAAAGAAGCAGCGCGAACCGGAGCGGATGAGTCATGGCGCTTGTGTCCTGATGCTATGCTATGTGAGTTTTAGGCGGGCATGCGTGACAGCTGTTACTTTCATTGAGCTGCCGAGGGCGACTGATCATGAATGCGAAATCAATGGTCCTCTCCCCTAACCATTGCGCAACTTCAGGAGAAATCGAATCAGTTGCGGCTTACCCATGCCCGGCGGTCGAAACGGCCCGAGCCACTGTGGAAAGCGGCCGTGGCATTAATACGGGAACACGGAATTTACGCACTGACCCATCCTTTGCGTCTGGAGTCTGTGGGATTGAAGAAGCGTCTTGCCAGGACAAGCTTACCGAGGACCCTTTCTCCGGGTGGGTTGTTCATTTTCCGCAGCCGCCGTGGAAGCTCGATGCGGCTGTTGGCGTACGACTGTCAGGGATATTGGCTTGCGCAGATACGATTGCCCGTCGGACCACGCCAAGAAATCGCCAAATCGCCGGGTTATTGACAGGCCGTTCCGCCTCGAAAGGGACGGTATACCGGGCGACCATTACTGCCAGTACCAACGAGCCGTGATGGAATATTAGATAGCCTGTACAAACTAGTAGAGATTCCTTTACAATCGGCCGATCCATACGGAAAACCTAGGAGAGATCCGCTATGAGTGGCAAGAGTCATCGAGTGTGGTTGATAGCGACGATGATGGCCGCAGGGGTCGTTCAGGCAAACGCGAATACCATCATCCTGGACCCGAGTTTTGAAAGCGGCACGCCTGGCTCTTACACGGGGGCCATGGGAGACGGTTGGATTGTCACGGCCGGAACCGGGGCTATCTGCAATAATTCCGGCGCCGGCTGCGGCAGTGCCGGTGTTGCCCATACAGGAACGCAAATGGCCTTTCTGGATTGGAGCAATACCTTCAATACAATCACTCAGACTCTGACCACAGTCGTGGGCCAGACCTACGCGATCTCCTACTTCGTGGCTGGTACACAACCGAACTTACTTGAGGTCACGTTTGGCAGTTCAACGTTGTTCAATGGAGTGGCCCCGACCAACGGTGTCGGTTCCCCGGGCGACTACGTGCAGTACAACTTCAGCTCCACTGCAACGTCGACGAGCACAGTGTTGGCTTTCTCAGGCCAACGTACTGTAGGGGGCGAAGTACTCGTCGACGATGTCAGTGTGACCGCCACACCCGAACCGTCCGCCCTGGCGGTAACCGGCCTCGGTCTCGCCGCGTTGGTGTTGCGCCGTGCCGTCAGGTAGGCGAATCAGTCCGAGGCCGAGCCTCGCACATTAGCAGCGCCGGCTTATGGCGCAAAACACCTCGAGCATCCGTGAAGGACGCGGTTTGATGGCAGAGGTTTGCCGCCTCTGATTTGCGCACGACTACGGCACGCTCACGATGCTACGCCCGGCGTCGCCGGGTTCGCAAGCGAGAGTCAGTCGCGAGCGATGGCGTTGCGCAGCCGGAACGAGTTGCCGATGACACAGAGGCTGGAGAGGACCATGGCTCCGGCCGCGAGGATGGGGTTGAGCACTCCGGTGATGGCGAGGGTGATGCCCGCGGCGTTGTAGAAGAAGGCCCAGAACAGATTCTGCCGGACAACGCGGAGGGTCGTGCGGGCGATCTCGAAGACGACGGAGAGATGGGCCAGCGAGTTGGACATGAGGACGACGGGGGCGGCCTGCATGGCGAGATCGGCTCCGGAGCCGAGAGCGATTCCGAGGTCAGCGGCGGCCAAGGCGGGGGCATCGTTGACGCCGTCGCCAACCATGGCGATCTTGCGGCCTGAGGCTTTCATTTCGTCGATGAGGGCCTTCTTGCCGTCGGGCAGGACGGCCCCGCGGAAGCTGCCGGCTCCGATGGCCTCGGCGACCCACTGGGTAGTTTCGACGGCGTCGCCGGAGAGTAGAAGGGTGGCGATGGTGTGCTGCTGGAGACGGAGGAGGGTGTCGCGGGCATCGGCGCGGATGCGGTCCCCGAAGGCGATGGCTCCAACGACCTGGTTGTCTTCCGAGACGAAAGCCACGGTCGCGCCCGTGGTCTCCCATTGCCGGGCGAACTGGGCAAGGGTTTCCGGGATGGCGGCAGCGGGAAACAGGGTGCGATTGCCGATTGCCAGGGTCCGTCCCCCAACAACGCCGCTGATGCCCTGACCTTTATGGACAGTGACCGCGGTGGCACAGGGCTGGGTCATTGAGCCGGCGTGGCGGACGACGGCGCGGGCCAGGGGGTGCTCAGAGAGCGCTTCGAGGGCCGCGAGCGGCGCAAAGGGCAGATTGGCGGGCAGAGAT
>JASGIE010000208.1:0-23226 GCA_049841055.1 Paludibaculum sp.
CTCTGTCTAACCTACTTCGAAGAGTTCAGTTACGTATTGCTAAGGTTAATAGGGAAACACGATAGAATCCGAACAGCACCTGTAGGCCTGCGAGGTGGACGGGACGTAGTAGAACATCAGCAGGACGCCGGTCGTCCACCAGGATCAGGAAGAGGAAAAGCGACATCAGCCCCAGGCCCGAGCGTGTAGATGGGGCGGAGCGTATTCGTTGTTCACCTTCACCGGATGGATGTGAAGGAAGAAGTTAGTGAAGCTGGTCGAGGAGCGCTGGAGATCGGTCCGAGGGAGCGGATTGCGGAAGACCGAGTTCCAGACGTTCGACGGCAGTTCTTTGATGTTGGTGAACAGACCGCCGGGGGTTTCGTGGAAGCGCTCATACGTTGAGATAACTCCCGGGTTGACCTCGATGTCTTTGTCGATCTCGAGTTCACCGTTCGGCGCGAGGCTAATCTTGTACCAAGGGAGCGGCTTGGGCGCGGGACCTCCGGTCACGTTTCCATCCTGGTCGTATCGCGACCCGTGGCAGGGGCACGCGAAGCCGGTTTCGGAGACCCTGACGATGCAGCCGAGGTGGGTGCAGGTCGTCGAGATCGCGGCGAGTTTGTTGCCTTCCCGGACGATGCAGACCCGCCGGCTGTCGAGCGAGATCCGTGTACCGGCGGGGAAGTCGTCGGGCTTGCCGATTTTAAATCGGGACGGCTGCCCGTAGGTGGCGCGCGGTTTGATGAAGACGAGATTGGAGACGGCGCTCAGGATCGCCGATCCGAATAATCCTATGCCGCTCAGCCAGACAAACATGCGCCGGCGGGATGCCCCGCTCCGCCGGCGCGCCTCCGCTGTGCTTATGAGCGAATCAGGGATCCACCGACATGCTTCTTCACTCCTTGGATTGATCTACCAGTTCTTGAATGTCCGACCAGAAGACCTGGTACTTGGCGTCTTCGAGGTTGCGGAATAGTTCTGCTTCACGGCAAAGACAAAGACACACGCAGCGCCGAGGCCCATGAAGAGGCTGGCGGCGAGGGCGATCCAGGTCAGCTCCATTCGGGCACTCCACAGATGGGGCCGGCGGCTGAGGATCGGGCCGCGAGGGCGGCGATGGTGTGGGCACGGAGGACGGAGGTCAGCGCTTCCTGCGCCTCCTGCCAGACCAGATGGACGCTGCACCAGCCGCTGCGGCCGCAGAAGCCGTCGGGTCCGATGCAGACGTTGAGTTGAAGGGGGCCTTCCAGGGCTTCGACGACGTCGAGGAGAGTGATCGTCTCGGCGGGTTTGGCCAGGGTGTAGCCGCCGGAGACGCCGCGATGGGAGAGGGTGAGACCGGCGCCGGTGAGAGCCTGCAGGACCTTGCTGAGGAAGGCTTCGGGGGCGTCACCGAAGTTGGCGAATTCGGAAAGAGTGACGCGGCCGCCGGCGGGTACGGAGGCCAGGTGGAGCATCACCCGGACTGCGTAAATCGGCTGCGCGCGACCTCCTGCTAACGGCATTCGAGAACCTTGATAAATTAGAGTCTCTTTCTCCGGTTTTGTCAATACGGTTTTTTGGATCTTGTGCGCACCGAAATATCGACGAGGAAGATACAGATCAGAATCGGGGCTCCTCGGTGAGCTGTGCGAGTCCGGAAAGCGGACGGTTTTGTTCAGATTTACAGGCCCAGGGCTTTGTTGGACTTGCCGGCCTGAACACGAAGGGGCCCGTGGGGTTACCGGGTCAGTGGCGGGCAATGTCGGCGCGGTGGATGCAGGCGATGCCTGCCGCGTAGGCCAGGAGATCGAGGAAGCTGAATTGGGTGCCTCAGGAGACGCGCGATTATTCGTACTATTCCGTACTCATTGGTCAGGAGATGGGCCGGGATGCGGGTGAGTTGGAAGAGTTCGATGCCGGTCATTAGGGGCCATTGCGTAGAGTGCCGTGGTTGTGGGTTTCGCAGAAGGGGCGGAGGATCACGTTCAACATGGCGGCGTAGAGGGCGTGGCCCAGGTACTTGTCGATCAGGACGAAGCCGGTGTGGTGGAGGCGGGAGAGGATGCCGGCCGCGATGATCGCGAGGAGCGTGAGTAACCAGGCGGCTCGTTGGGACCGGCGGGATGGCATGTGAGTAGTTTACGGGGTGCAGGGCCGGGTGCGGCACCGGGCGGGCGAACAGGGGGAGGGCTGTCCGCGATATTGTGTTTGGTTAGCCATGATTCGACTAGCGCTTCTCTCCCTTCTCGCCCTGTCGCTGGCCGCCTACGACCGGGTCGGCACGATTCAGGTTCGGGTCGCCACCGACCATACCGAATGGCGGTATGAGCCCGGCAAGCCGGTGAAGTTCCAAATTACTGCCGTGCAGGACGGCCACGCCCTGAGCGGAGTGAAGGTGACTTACCGGATCGGGCCTGAGATGATGCCGCCCAAGATCGACCAGACGGCGACGATTACGGGCGAGAGCCTGACCGTGGACGGCGGGACGATGAACGAGCCGGGATTCCTGCGGTGCATCGCCACGGTGGAGAAGAACGGAAAGACGTACCGCGGGCTGGCGACGGCCGCGTTCCAGCCGGAGTCCATCAAGCCCACGCAGCAGGATCCCGCCGATTTCGATGCAGTTCTGGGCCGCCGGCAAAGCGGCTCTGGCGAAACTGCCGCTGGATGCCAGGATCACGCCGCTGCCCGAGATGGCAATGCGCAGGCCGACTGCTACCAGGTGAACCTGCAGAACGTGGGGATGGAAATGCCCGTCGAGGTTCTATGGGGTGTTATGCGAGCCCAAGGCTCCGGGCAAGTATCCAGCGCTGCTGAGCGTACCCGGCGCGGGCGTCGGCCTGTCACCGGGGTCTGGCTGAGATGGCGGTCGGGGCATCATCACGCTGCAGGTGGGGATCCATGGGATCCCGGTGACGATGGACCAGACGGTGTACGACTCGCTGGGCGCCGGCGCGCTGGCGAACTACAACAGCATTCGGGCTCGACAACCGGGACGGTATTACTTCCGGCGGGTGTACCTGGGGTGTGTGCGCGCCAACGATTATCTGACCAGCCTGCCCAAGTGGGATGGCGAGCACCTGGTGGTGACTGGCGGCAGCCAGGGTGGAGCGCTTTCGATTGTGACGGCCGCGCTGGATCCACGGGTGAAGGGGCTGGCGGCCTATTATCCTGCGCTTTCGGATGTCACCGGGTATCTGCAGAACCGGGCCGGGGGTTGGCCGCATATGTTCCGGGCGACGGAAGGTACGATGGCCCACCGGTCGCAGGACAAGATTGAGACGTCGCGCTACACGATGTGGTCAACTTCGCGCGGCGCGTGAAGGTGCCGGGGTTGTACTCCTGGGGCTTCAACGACGAGACGTGTCCGCCGACGTCGATGTACTCGGCGTATAACGTGATTCCCGGGCAGAAGAAGCTGATGCTGGCCCTGGAGACGGGACACAACAATATTCCGGAGCAGGTGGCGGAGGTGCAGTCGTGGCTGCTGGCGTTCCTGCAGGTGGTGGGGCGGTAGGGGATCCGGAGTAAGGCAAGAAAACAACGGATTGAATCAGCTGAACAATGGCTTCTCGTGGTGTGCATTTTGCGATCGAACGGACGGATGCGGAACGCCTGCTGAGCGCGGCGAGCGACGAAGCGGTGCTGGCCATCGTGCAAGACGAG
Organism: Paludibaculum sp.; assembly: GCA_049841055.1. Classification (GTDB taxonomy): domain Bacteria; phylum Acidobacteriota; class Terriglobia; order Bryobacterales; family Bryobacteraceae; genus Paludibaculum. Next base: position 3,631 of record JASGIE010000208.1, read on the forward strand.
ATCGAGGAACGCTGGGAAGAAGAGTGGCTCTACCAGACGGATAAGGCCTGGGATGCGATCCACCGGTGCCTGACCGGCGGGCGGCTGAGTTGCTCGGAGGGGCCTTATCCCCTGAAACTGGCGGTGCTCGGCGGCGACCAACTCCATGAAGGCGAAGATTACCTCGTGTCCTTCGTGAATCCGGAACAGGCGGGCGACGTTGCACGGGCACTTCGGAGGATTGACCGGCGGTGGCTCAGGGGCCGCTACGATTCCCTCGACGCAGATCTGTATGGAGTGCCGAAGACAGATGAAGATTGGGAGTACACGTGGGACTACTTCTCGGGACTTCCCTCCTTCTTCGAGCGGGCGGCCGAAGCGGGACGGTATGTCCTGTTCAGCGTGGATCTGTGAGGGCTCAGCGGAGGGGTCTTTCTTTCTCTCCAGATGTCCCAGGTGAGCGGGCCGGCGGCGGCGTCCGGGATCGGGCAGCCGGCGAGCTTGAGGGCCAGCTTGATCTGGCCGTGGTGGTAAGACTCGTGGAAGATCAATAGCTGGAGCAGCAGGATCGGGTGGTCGTAGCTCAGCTCGAGGGCACGGCCGGATTCTACCCTGCCCCGCACGGAGTCACGAACCCGCGTTGCGCTATCGGCGAGCATCTGTGCGATGCGATCGGGGTCGGGTTCGTGGATCCACTCCCGCGGCGGCACCGGGCCGGCGCACTCGGGCGCTTCTTCCAGGACCGAGATCATCCGCTCGTGGTGGAGGTGGGTGAATACCTCGGAGACGGTGTGGCTAGTTGGGGTCGCCCGGGCTTCCAGTCCTCCGGGAGGAACGGCCCGGAGGAGGTTCAGCAGGATGATGTTGCCGCGGTCCCAGGAATCGAGGATGGCTTCGAGTAGGTTCTGCTCTGGCGCTTCCGGCATTTCACTCTCCATTTTCAACGAAACTCGCAGGGAATTCTGTAACGTCGCGGTGCGCGGGGAAACCGGGCAAGCAAGACCGACAGGGTTCCGAGGATACGGCCTATAATTCGAGAGCAACCCATGTACCCTTTTGAACCTGCACGCTATACATGCTACCGGGCCAACGGGCCGCTGACGATCGATGGCAAGTTGAACGAAAAGTCGTGGCTGGCGGCTCCGAAGTCGACGCCATTTGTGGATATCGTCACCGGAGAGCCAGCCTGGTTCGATACCCGGACGGCGCTGCTGTGGGATGACGAGAATCTCTATTTCGGCTTCTGGGCGGAAGAAAACGATGTCTGGGGCACGTTGACGGAACGCGATTCGAAGATCTACGAAGAGAATGACCTCGAGCTGTTCATCGGCGCTCAGGACGCCTATTACGAGTTTGAGATCAATGCCTTGAACACGGTGTATGAAGTGTTCTGGGTGTGGAAGGATATCTTCCTGCCGGGGTCGCAGTACTTCGGGCGGCCGGAGTTCGATCCTGCGACGCAACGGACCATGGTGCTGGATGGAGTGGGCGGCCATGTTCATCCACGCGGGGAGCGCTGGGGCTTCCTGGACTGGGACTATCCGGGCCTGCGGACCGCCGTGCACGTGGATGGGGTGGTGAACCGGCGCGACAAGACCGATCGAGGCTGGACCGCGGAGCTGGCGTTTCCTTGGAAGGGGCTGGAGCTGCTGCGGGACGGGCGGTCACTGCCACCGAAGGACGGGGATGTGTGGCGGATCGATTGCAGCCGGTTTGAAAAGATCGGGCGGAATGGGGAGGTGCTGGATCCCTGTGCCGGGTGGACATGGAACCGGCACGGACATTATGACTCGCATATCCCCGAGGTGTTTCCGTATGTGACCTTCTCGACTGCCGTTGTAGGTGAGGGGCAATAGCCGCGGTCGATGCTCCGGCGCGCACCGGGTCAACAGGCTGTATATGATCTAGGTGGCTGAATGAAGTGGCGTGCCGGGCACGGATGCTTCTTCCAGATCGGAGCTGAATCATGAAGTTGTCGAGCAGTCTTTGTTTCTGCGCATTCGTGTGCCTCGTCGGGGTCCAGGGGGCGCCCGCCGGGCCGCAAGTCAAAATGGCGAATGGCGTTGTGGAGGGGATCACCGCGAAGTCAGGGGTTCGGATGTTCCGAGGGATCCCCTTTGCGGCTCCTCCGGTGGGCGAGTTGCGCTGGAAGGCGCCGCAGCCCACGAAGAACTGGAAGGGAGTGCGTGCCGCCGCGGAGTTCGCACCGAGCTGCATGCAGCGTCCCATCTATGGGGATATGGAGTTTCGCGGCAAGGGCACGAGCGAAGACTGCCTGTATCTCAACGTCTGGACGACGGCTAATAGTGCCACGGAGAAGCTGCCGGTGCTGGTGTACTTCTTTGGCGGCGGCCTGATGGCGGGCGATGGATCGGAGTACCGCTATGACGGCGAGAGCATGGCGACGAAGGGCATCGTTTCCGTCACGATCAACTACCGGTTGTCCGTGTTTGGCTTTCTGGCGCATCCGGAGTTGACGGCCGAGGCTTCGTATCACTCGTCCGGCAACTATGGGTTCCTGGACCAGAATGCGGCGCTGAAGTGGGTGCAGGCGAACATTGCGGCGTTCGGCGGAGATCCGAAGCGAAGTGACGATCGCGGGCCAATCGGCCGGATCGCGGTCAGTGAGCGTACAGCTGCTGTCTCCCTTATCGAAGGGTCTGTTTGCGGGAGCGATTATGGAAAGCGGCAGCATGGTGAGCGCCACGCAGCCGCTGTCGCTGAACGACGCTGAAAAGCGCGGGCAGGAGTTCATGACGGCGATGGGCGCCGGGTCGTTGAAGGATCTGCGAGCCCTGCCGGCGGAGCAAGTTCTGGCCAAGACGGCGCAGCCGGAATGGACTCGCTTCGAGGCGATTGCGGACGGCTATCAGGTGGCGGCGAAGGATCTGATCGAGTGCGCGGACAAAGGGGAACTGGCGCGGGTCCCGGTGCTGCAGGGCTGGGTAACGGAAGACCGGAATGCCCAATCGCTGCTAGGTGAGAATCCGGCTACACCGGAGGGATATGCGGCGGCGGTGCGCAAGATGTTCGGCGCCGATGCGGATCGCGTGCTGGCGTTGTATCCGGCCGGGCAAACGAAGGATCAGGTGCTGGACGCGGCGCAGACGCTGGCGACGGACCGCGGGATGGGCTACAACATGTGGCGGCTGGCGGAAGGCCATCGGAAATCGACCGGGCAGGCGATATTCCGGTATGTGTATGGGACGGCCCAGGCCGAAGTTCCTGGGGCGGGCTGACCAGACTCCGGGGACGGCGGGCGGCATCATTACGAACGCGGCCGCGGCGGCCTCCGCACCGAAATGGCGCGGCGCCGTGCATTCGGCCGAGATCGAGTACGCGCTGGGGAATCTGGCGACGAACAAGCACTACGCGTGGGAGCCGGCCGATTACAAACTGTCGGAAGTGATGGAAGGGTACTTCGCGAACTTCATCAAGACTGGCGATCCGAATGGCGGCGGACTGCCGAAGTGGCCGGCTTATGCGGACGCGTCTGGCTTCCAGATCATGAGCTTGAATGCGGAGTCCTGTGCGATGCCGGAGGCGCGGCAGCGGTATCTGTTGCTGGATGAGATTCTGCACAAGAAGTGATTTAGAGGATCCGGGGGGCGGCGTGACCAGCGCCGCCTTTCGCCGCTATCCCGCTGGAATGGTCAGGTCAGGGTTAGTTCGCCAGGGTCCAATTCGTCACCACGGTGGTGCTGCCGTCCGAATAGGTGAGGGTCCCCGAGCCCGACTGATCGAGCGCCCCGGTGGCCAATATTGTGCCGGAGCTGATCTGGGTGATCGACAGGGTCAGGTTGCGGACAGTATTGCTGACCACGGAGATCTGGAACTTCTGATCATGGGCCAAGTCGGTGAGGTTCCAACCCGTGGGTGTGGGCGGGAAGAGATTGAATCCGGCGGCGCCTCCGCTGCTGGTAGTGGATGAGAACTGAGTTCCGCCCTGGATTACAAGAGACGTTGGGGCGGGGTTGGTGAGGGTAAGGGCACCCAGAGGACCGGTGTAGGCGGTGCCGCCGCCGGTGAAGGTGACTGGATCGCTGGTGGAATTGCCGTAGCTGAGCCGGAGAGGCGTGACCGCACCAATGGAAAGCCCAAGTGTTGGGAAGTCCTGTGCGATGCCGCCCGCGCAGTCGCTGGTGCTATCGGCCAGGGAACAGTACAGACCCAGTTGAACGGGGGTCCGGGCACCCGTCGCCGGGGTAAATAGCCCGAGCCCGTAGACATTCCAGGTGGCGCCGCCGATCTTCGCGGTTTCGTTGATGGCCATGGTCCCCAGGATGTTTCCGCTCAGGCCGTAGTAGGTGGCGGTTTCGGAGACGACCAAGGAATCCCCCGAGATGGTCATCTTCGTATCGGCGCCAGTCGACAGATAGGGCTTCGTGCAGTAGGGATCGTAGTAGACGGTGACGGCATTGGCGCTGTTGCCCACCTTGATGCTGCCACCGCCTTCGAGGATCGAGCAGTAGGTGGTGGACTCGGAGATAGCCAGCACGATCTGCAACTGGCTTTGCAGTACGGTGGAAGCCTGTGCGATGGCCAAGCCGGTTTGAGCCAGGGCGTGCTGGGCTACCAGGTCGCCGGCCGCGGACGTGTGCAGGCCCGTGGTCGGGATGGAAGTGAGGGCGAGTCCGTCGAAACGAAGCCCGAGCACGGCGACATTGCCGGACGAGGCCGTAAACTGGGCAGAGCCCCGTTTGCCGGCCATGGCGCCGAGACCGGGCAGCGACCGCAGAACGGTGGCGCTCTTGTTGTTGGGTGGAAGGGTCACGGACGAGGTTCCCAAAGTGTTGCCGTTGTTGTCCCAGAGCGTCACGTCCACATTGGCGCTGGTCGAACTGGGGTTGACGATCGCCACGGCGGTGGTCAGGTTGGATTCATCCCAGGTGAGGGTATTCGCTCCCGCGGCGGCGTCTGACAAGGGCACGACCGCCTCCTGATCCAACTGGCCAGGAACGCTTTGGCGGAAGACTGCGTAGCCGGAGACGCCACCCGGCAGGGTAAATGCGGCGTATCCCTGTGCGAGTGCGCCGGCATTAGGGGCCTCAAGAATGGCCGTGCCGTGTGCCGGGAGATTCACCTGGACGATGGAGTTCTGGAGGGACGGCACCAGGAGGGGCGCGCCGGCGTCTGTCATGAACCGAACCGGGAACGAAACCGGCGAAGTTGTGTAGTTCGTGAAATAGAGCGCCGAGTACCAGCCATCTCCGAAGGCGATTTGCGGTAGCACCAGTGCCCGCGCCGCCGAAGGGGGTGTGCCGCTGGTGGCAGGGATGGAGGTAAGCGCCAGTCCATTGAACCTCAAGCCGAGCACGGCGATGCTTCCATTGGACGTTGAGAATTGGGCTGAACCTCGTTTGCCGGACATACCACTGAGACCGGGCAGATTGCGCAACACGGTCGCGAACTTGTTGTAAGGGGGCAGCGTGAAGGCGTAGTTCCCCAGCGAATTACCGGCCTCATCCCAGAGCGCGATGACAACCGTTGCATTGGAGGAACCCGGATTGACCATTGCCACGGCGGTGGTCAGATTCGTGTCATCCCAGGTGAGGATCGTCGAATTGGCTCCCGCATCAGACAGGGGCACAACCGCCTCCTGGTCCAACTGGCCAGCCACGCTCTGGCGGAAGACTCCGTATCCAAAGACCCCGGCAGGCAGAGTGAACGCGGCATAGCCCTGGACAAGGCTGCCGGAGTTCGGTGCTTCCAGGATCGCAGTGCCATGCGGCTGGAGATTCACGTGCGCAGTGGAGCCACCCAGGGAGGGCACAACGAGCGGCGAGCCACCATCACTGATGAAGCTCACCGGAAACGAGACCGAGGACGAGGAGACGTTGGTGAAATAAAGGGCTGAGTACCAGCCTCCGCCGAAAGCGAACTGGGGCAGAACCGTGGTGGGGGCGGCGGCCGGAACCGGCGTCTCCAGGCTCGCGGCGCTGTCCGATCCAATGGTCAGTGGCCGGTCAGGAGCGGTTGCGATGCGCGAGCGAGACGAATCCAGCCGGTAGGCGCCATTTCGGATGCGTGCCCCCAGGATCTCCAGGGAGGGACGCGGAGTTCCCACCTCGCGAGGCATGGTGATGGATGGAGAGGTCTGCGCCGGACAGGAGAATATGAAGAAGCCCAAAACGATCAGAGGAGTCAGGACGGCGCGGAGGCTTCCGATGGAAGAAGAGAACGGTGTGTGGAGCACAGGCCTAGGGAAGGCCTGAATCCGACAGTGTTTAGCCGACATCGCGCACCTCATATCCAAGGTAGCGGGACCCGTCGCCAGAGCAACTCATCAGATGATGGGATGGCGGTGCTGTCGAGCTCTATCTTTCGGGTTCGGCCGTTTATGGCACGCCGATAAGCGTCATGCTCCGGGTTGGCGAACCCGGAAGGAGCATCGATCTCTGCTCAGGATCCCGCGATTTCCACCCAGTGGATGGTTCCCGCCGTGCGTGCCTGGACGTCGAGGATGACCCGGCCGGCGACTCCTGCCGGAATCTCCCAGGTTGTGAATCCGCGCTGCGGGCCAGGTTTCAGGCCGGATTCGATTCCTGTCGAGGTGCACTCCTGACCATTCGCCCGAACCACGGAGAGAGAGCCTGTCTCGATCTCCATCCGGACCTTCGCGCGCTTCAGCAACGGTCCACAGTGTAGACGGAAGGAAGTCCACTGGCCCGCGGCGAGCGATTGAGGCAACTGCGCAGTTGCCGGTTCGCCCGGCGCCGAGGTGTCGGAGTAAGTGACGACATGACGCCGGGGCTTGCCCGCGAGGGTATTGAGGCGTCCGCATTCGCGAAGGAGGGCGGGATAGTTCTCCGCGTCCGGCATCTGCGTCTGCGAGTCCATGTAGTTGAAGAGGTAGACGCGGTCCGCGCCACGCTCCAGCAGTGATGCCGCGGCACCTCGGACCGTCTCAATGGAGTTCATCGGGATAGGGCGATAGGCGTGGTAAGGCCGGAGGAGAAGCTCCAAACCGGCGGCGAGAATCACCTTGTCGCCGGCCAGGCGGCGCCAAAGTTCCACCGGCATGTCCGGTTCGATGCTGGCCCAGAACGGAGTGAAGACAAGGAGGTCGATCAATCCTTCGCGGGCCCAGAGAGCCCCGTCCATGCCGAGATCGATGGCGGTCTGAGGCCTGGAAGGTACGCGAGCGCCGATTGAGATGCGGTGGCCCCTGCGCTTCGCCCAACTGTCAGCCAGCTCCCTGGTGTCGCGCATGAAGCCGGTCAGCAGTTTGCCACCGGCCGCTTCCTGTCCAGGGCGGAAGTGGAAGCCGAAGCGCATCCAGTCCAGTTCGAGGCCATCGACATCGTAGCGTTCGAGGTACTCTTCCACGAGGCGGAAGTGATAGCCGCGCACTTCCTCGTGGGAAAAATCGAAGGCGCGATCGCGCCAGTCGACGGCTCTCCACGGCAGACGGCGGAACTGTGGATTCTGCCGCCAGAAGGTGCTGTGCATGTAGCTGTCTGGGTCGTCGACATTGTGCAGGTCGTTCATGCGCATGGAAACCCAGGGGGAGAGGCCACGCTTCCTGGCGCGTTCGATCCAGAGGGAGTAGGGGTCGATGCCCTGCTCCGCGAGGGACCAGGCGGTGTGCACCCACTTACGCGCGTTCACGCGGGCATCGCCCGTCGTGGAGCGGAACAGCGGCTGATCGTCGGGTCCTTGTGGATCGTAGCCCTTCCAGATGGGGTCCCAGACCTTGCTGGCAAAGCTGGTGCGGTGGGAGTTGGCGCTAAAGAGCAGTTCGCGGACCTGAGTGCCGGCGTACTGGTCGACAAAGGATGCGACGGACTCTCGTGTGTGAGCTTCTCCGGCACGGGTAAAAACCCAGTGACTGTTGTCTTCGTTCAGGCACAACGCGGTGCCCGGCGCCGGAACAGCCGCCCGGGCGTCGGCTACCGATGCCGCTGCTTGTACAAATTGTCGGCGATTCATACCTAGCGAAATTGTTCAACCAGGAAGAGGTCGCTGGCAACCGGGTCAGCCAGGGAGACCAAGATCGAGGAGCCATCGGGGGCCACCGCGAGACCGGCATCGCCCACCAACGGACGGTTGGGCAGATTGGTGAGATGGGTTTCCTTGCGGGCTGCCAGGTCGTAGGAGCGCAGGGAGTAAGGCGGCTGGACTCCGGCAAAGTAGATGGTGTCGTTGTGGAGGCGCCAGTTGCCCCACATTCCGGCGTCGAGCCCCTGGAAGACGGCCTCCTCGGCTCCGCCGGTCACGGGCATGCGCCAGATGGCGCGGCCCCCACGGTCTTTCGTGTAGTAGAGCCAGCGGCCATCCGCGGACTCCCAGGCTCCAAACCCGCCACCCTGGGTTACCTGGGCGGAGGAGCCTCCGTCGACCGGGCGTTTCCAGATCTGCCACAGACCATTGGTGTTCGCGGAGTAGTAGATGGTGCGGCCATCGCGGGACCAACTGGGGACCACCTCGTCGTAGGTTTCGCTGGTGAAGCGGCGTAGTTTGCCGGTGTCCACATTCACTATGAAGATGTCCGAATTGTCTCCGGTGCGCGAGTCGAGCGCCAGGAAATGGCCATCCGGAGACCAGCGCGGGCATCCGGTGAGTGTCCGTCCGAATTGAGTGAGGCGGCGCGGATTCGCGCCATGGATGCCGGCGACCCAGATTTCGTCGGTGCCGCTGCGGTCGCTGCGGAAGGCGATGCGGCGGCCGTCGGGAGCGATGTCGGGGCTCACGTCGGTGAGCGTTGAAGAGAGAACCAGTTCAGGACCGCCTGTGGGAAGAGGGACGCGCCAAACGCGGATGGTCTGGCGCGGGCTGGCAAAGACGAGGCGGTTGCCGGCGCGGGCGACTCTGGGATGGCGCGCGGTGACGGTGCCGTCCGTCAGGCGCCGGGGTTCGCCGCCGGAGGCCGGGATGCGCCACAGGCTGCGCTGGCGGGCAAAGATGAGGGCGTTGCCGTCAGGCGTCCAGGTGTGGCCCATGATGGGGTGGGCGCCGGTGGTCAGCCGGTTGATGCGACCGGAAGAGAGATCGAGCAGACTGAGTTGGTCGACACCATGACTGAGGGATTCGCGGAAGGCGATGGTGCGGCCGTCGGGGGAGAAGGCGGGTTCGTAGTGACCGAGGATCTGGTCCGGGCTTGAGGTGATTCGCGTGATCGCCCCATTCGCGGTAGAGATGAGGACCAAATCGCGACGATCGGTGGCTGCAATGAACTTGCCGTCCGGGGACCAGTCGATGAGGACCGAAGGTCCGATGGGACTGGGTGCTGACTCAAGGACGGCGCGGCGGGTGATGTCCCGGGTGGCGAGATCCATGACGTAGACGCCGAGATGATCGGCGCTGGTGGGACGGAGGAAAGCGATCTCGCGGCCGCCGGGCGACCAGACGGGGCTGGAGACTTCGCCCTCGGCTTCCTTGCTGAGCAGCACAGGAGAGAACGATCCAACATTCTGGACGTAAATGTTTCGGCGGCCGTTTTCTGAACCGTTCCAAAGGAACACTACCTTGGTTCCGTCGGGGGAGAAGGCGGGCTGCATTTCCGCGCCGGGCAGGCTGGTGAAATTGCGGACTTCCAGCGGTACTGGCCCCGGGCGGGAGGCGGCGATCTTCCATACCAGAACTGTAAGTATGATGACACCAACCACGATCATCCCGATCAGGCGGATAGAGAATACTGGACGGAGGGGGCGATTGGTGCGATCGGGGAACGCGACGGCGGCATCCAGTCCGGCGACCGGGGGAGCCTCGGGCGCGGGCGGGGCTTCCGACTGGGGTGGGGGCTCATTACGGGGTTTCGGAGCCTGAATCCCTATTTTTTTGTCCGGGAGCGCGGAAACAGAGGGCTTCCGAGAGCGCCGGACGGTCTCGAAGGACGTTACATATCCGCCTTTGGGGAGGTTAATGCGGATTGGATCGTCCTTACCCTCCTTCGAATAGTAGGAGGCGAGTTTCTCGCGGAGGCGGCGGGCCTCAATCCGGACGATTGGATCCGATTTCGGATCGTAGGTAGCAGGGCGGTCGAATACGGCACCGCCGATCACGCTCTCTTTGAGTTGCCCAAGGTCTTGAGCGAGCGAATGTTCGACGGCATATGTCAGGAAGCGGCGCATTCGCTCGGACTTAGCGAAGCCGTCGCTGGCCAAGATTCTGTGAAGTTCCTCGAGGGCGGAGTTTCTGACGTTGAAACCATCGTCCGGAGAGTCCTCGGGACGAGTAACTTGCATTTGCTTACCCCGTCATTACTGCGGGATTACTCCCTGTTTATCTTTGTACTTTCTACAATTTTAACAGTTTGCACGGGGGTCGCGCTTGGAGTGGTGGCGCCGTGTCCGGCACCGCGTTTCACCGCTGACGCGATCAGTTTGCACAACTCCAATCTCAAATGGAGATCTTCATGTCAAATCCTTGTAAAGGGCAGTTGCGGCGAGCCTGGTTGCTCGTCGCCGCGTTTGTGCTGTCCTCAGCAATCCTACTCGGACAATCGGATAACGCCAGTGTCTCTGGGTTCGTCAGAGACTCGACGGGCGCTACCATCCCCGCAGTCCGGGTCGTCCTTACTAATGCAGCAACGGGCGTAGAACGCGAAACCAAGACAGGTGACAACGGGTACTACATTTTTACCCCGGTGCCATCGGGCGTCTACACGGTTTCGGCTGAAGCCACTGGTTTCAAGAAGACCAACAAAACGAAGAACAAGATCGACTCCAACATGGCGGCGGGTATCGACCTGACGCTGGAAGTGGGCGATTTGACTCAGTCTGTGGAAGTTACGGCCTCGGCCACCCGAATCCAGACCGACACGGCAGCTTTGGGCCGCGTCGTGGACCGGGCACAGTTTGAATCCATTCAGGTGACGGGCCGCAACCCGATGTACCTGGCGCTGCTGAAGCCCGGTGTGACCGGTCAGTCGGTGACCGGCGGCGGATTCGGCATGGCGAACATTGCCAACATCAACGGCACGCGTTCCTCTGACAGCACGGTGACGACGGACGGCGCGGTGGGTCTGCGTACCCGCGGCGCGGACGGTACGGCGATCGGCGCGGCCGACATGGACGCGGTCGCGGAAATCCAGATCCTCACGTCAGCCTTCCCGGCTGAGTATGGCCGTTCCATTGGCGGCCAGGTGCGCATCATCACCCGCAGCGGCGGGCAGCAGTTCCATGGTTCTTTGTACGAGTACTTCCGGAACTCGGCCCTGAACGCGAATAGCTGGGATCGCAACCGCAACTCGAACCCGGCCATCAGCGGCGGTCCTTCTCCGTTCCGCTACAATCAGTTTGGCTACAACGTCAACGGACCGGTCTATCTGCCCGGCAAGTGGAACACGGACAAGAGCAAGCTCTTCTTCCTGTTCAGCCAGGAGTATGTCCGGCAGCGCAGCACGGCCAGCACAACGCAGACCGTGGCGACGGCGGCGATGCGGCAGGGCGATTTCAGCGAACTGCTGAACCCGGCCAACACGTTCTATACGGGCGCGAAGCTGATCAACGATCCGACGACCAACAGCCCGTTTGCCGGCAACATCATTCCGAAATCGCGTTTGAGCACGAACGGCATCGGCATCCTGAGCGCGTCTCAGCTCCCGACGCCCGGATTCCTGAGCGGCAGCAACAACTACTACTCGGCCACCGGCGCTCCGACGAATCAGCGGAAAGAGACCTACTCGGTCGACTTCAACCCCTCCAGCAGCCACCAACTGCGTTTCCGCAGCATGGTGTACAGCTATTGGGACTACTCCCCGTTCGACGGCAGCGGCCACACGCCGCGTATTTTCGACCGGCCGAACAAGAGCTTCTCCCTGAACTACATCTGGACCGTCGGCCCGACGATGGTGAATGAACTGCTGGCCACCACCAGCGTCGACCAGGTGTTCATCGGCATCGACACGAGCACGGGCGTTTTCGACCGGACGAAGTATGGGATCAACTACCCCTACATCTTCCCCGACCGCAAGGAAATCACGAACAAGATCCCGACGGCGGCGATTGCCGGCTTCACGGGCATCAACGGCGGTCCTTACCCGGCCAAGTCCGCTGGTCCGATCTACATGCTGTCGGACAACTTCACGATCATCAAGGGCACACACACGATCAAGTTCGGCGGCTTGTACGAGCGCGCCGGGCAGAACGACTTTGACCAGATCAACGTTACGGGCGTCCCCGGCGGCACGAACAACCAGAACGGCCGTTTCGAGTTCAACGACGGCTCGTTCACCGGTCTGGCTGTTGCCAATGCGGCGATGGGCCTGTTCAACAACTACGCGGAGCTGGGCGCACGTCCCTATACTCCGTACCGTTCGCACATGTTCGAATGGTTCGCGCAGGATTCCTGGAAGGTTACGGACAAGATGCGCCTCGAGATCGGCTTGCGGCACAGCATCATCCAGCCCTACTACAGCATGTGGCGCAACATGGCCGTGTTCGATCCGGCCTCCTATGACGTCTCCAAGGCAGTGGTGCAGGATCCGAAGACCGGCGCCATCCTCAGCGGCAACTACCTGAACGGCATGATCATTCCTGGTGACGGCTGGCCGGATTCGGCCAAAGGCCGTGTGCCGATCGCAACGAGCGGCGAGTACAATTCGCTGTTCAAGGGCAACAAGGAATACTCGAAGATCCACTTCGCCGACTTCCAGCCCCGTCTGGGTATCGCCTACACGCTGACCCCGAAGATGGTGGTTCGCGCCGGCGGCGGCCGTTTCTACACCCGCACCGGCGTCAGCGACTCAGTGTTCCTGGGCGCGAACGCTCCGTTCCAGCCGAACGCTTCCGTGGCGAACGGCAATGTTGACAATCCTGGTGCAGCCGCGGCCAATGCGCGCCTGCCCCTGTTTGTTACGACACAGGATCCGGTCTTCCGTATGCCGAGCGCCTGGAGCTGGAATACGGCTGTTGAGCGGGAACTGCCCTGGGCGACGACGTTGGAAGTTTCCTACGTCGGCCGTCGCGGCATCCACCTGCAGCGCGAACGCAACATCAACCAGTTGATGCCGGGCACCCTGCAGAACAGCACGGCTTACGTCGATACGCTGCGGCCTTACAAGGGCTATGCGACGATCCGCGTGACCAACAACGAAGCGTCCTCCACCTACAATGCCCTGCAGGTCAGCGTGAACCGCCGGTTCAGCAAAGGCCTGAGCTATGGTCTGGCGTACACCTACGGCAAGTCGACCGACGATGCCTCGGGCAGCCGCACCATTCTGCCGAACGCTTACGACGCGCACACCTTCTGGGGTCCGTCGGACTTCGACGTCCGCCAGATGCTGGTGGTGAACTTCATTTACGAACTGCCGGTTTTCCGCAACAACAACCTGAGCGGCAAGCTCCTGGGCGGCTGGCAGCTTTCGAGTGTGAACCAGTTCCAGACGGGTACCCCGTTCACGGTGTCCACCAGCCAGGATGTGGCCGGTGTCGGCACTGGCAGCGGCAACCAGATCTGGGACATCAAGGGCGATGCGAAGATGGACAGCGGCGATCAGAAGTTCGCTTACTGGACCGGCGCAAACGCCTACTGGTTCCGTACGACCGCAGCCGACGGTTCCGCGCTGTTCCAGCGCGCCGCGGCGGGCACGTTCACGACCCAGAACAACCGCAACAAGTACAACCGGCCGGGCTCGCAGAGCTGGAACGTGGCGCTGTTCAAAGCGTTCAGCATCACGGAACAGCAGCGCGTTCAGTTCCGCGCCGAAATGTACAACTTCCCGAATCACCCCAACTGGGATGCCCCGGTGACGGACCCGACGAACTCGGCGTTCGGCAAGGTGACCACGAAGAGCAGCAACCGGACAATGCAGTTGAGCCTGCGTTATTCGTTCTAGTTTGACCCAGCTCGTCCGATAGCGGACGAGTCCAACCGGCTGGCTCCTACCTTCGGGTGGGAGCCAGCCTTTTTGTTTTGGGGCACGGTGGGACGACCGAGAGATGCGGCCTTCAGAGCGGACTACGGCGTGGAGGGCGCTTCGCGGCGACGGTGGACCAGCACGAGCCGTGGCGGCAACGGCGAGCCACCGCGGACCGGCAGTTCGATGAGTGCTTCGAAGGGAACGATCTCCTCGGAGGAGTGGAGGCCGAGCTTGCCGTAGAGCTCCGCGACAAGAGCGGGCGTGCAGACAAAGGCCGCGGCGCCTTCCGTCCCGAAGGTGTGAACACCGGCCAGGACCAGCACGCGGCGTGCGGGATTGACGCCCTGGGTGAGGGCTACGATCGCGTACTCGACACCGTTGCCGGCGTCGGCGCCCGTGAAGTAGTAAGGTTTCTCGCCGGCGAGGGGCGAGCTGTTGTGAACGGCGCCGAGTTTGGGGAAGGGCTCCTGAGACTCCGCTTTGAGGTTGAATTTCTCGAGGGGCGGCAACTGGGCGGCGGGCAGATTCTCCTCGTGGCCACCGACGAGGATGATGTCACTGGTGCGGGCGTCGTCCCAACTGAACAACTGGGCGCGTTTCACACGGGCATCACGACCGAGCCCACGCAACGCGCGCACGACGTCGTGGACGGCGATGACCTCGCCGACCCCGGTGAATTGGTCATTGACAGGTCCGCCCACCGGACCCTTTCCCTGGGTGAAAAGGCGAAGGCCGCTGGAGGGGTCTCCGACGAAGCGCGGATTGGAGAAGACGATGATGGGCGGCTCGCCGGTGAGGAAGTGACGCCAAAAGGCTCGATCCGGGCCTGAAGCGGGCGGCGTTCCGGGCGAGGAACGGCCGGCCCAATAGCCGAGGGCAGCGGCAAGGAGAGTGGCAGACAGGGCCAGGGCAGTCCAAAGCACGGGGCGGCGGCGAACCGCAGAGGAAGGGGTGGGAGGAGCTTCGGCAAGCGGGATGGGGAGAGAGACCGGCACCCGGTAGGTGCTCATGATCGAATAAGAACCCTTGGGGATCGCGATGAGGAGCGGGTCGCGGGCGCCTTCCTGGGTGTAGTACTCGGCGAGCTTTGAGCGGAGACGGCTGGCGAGTACGCGGACCGATGAGTCGGTACGCGGGTCGTAGCCGGCGCCCTTGCCGAGGGCCTCGCTGGCGATGATGATCTCCTTGACCGACTCGCCGGGGTGTTTGGCTGAGTGCTCAGCCAGATAGAGCAGCAGAGTGCGCGTAGGATCGGAGCCGATGAAGGTGCTGCTGGAAGCGATCCGGCGCGCCTGTTCGAGGACTTCGCCGGGAGTCGGGCTCGTCGTCACCATGTAAAAAAGGCTACCTCGACAAGGTGGCTAAGACCTTGTTTCCACGCGGACTTCCCCCGCCGTTACATCAGGTTGTAACAGGCACTGAAACGCCATTGAACTTGTAGGGACCCAGCGATGATTCCATAATCCTACACGATTCGGTCCTGGCGATTTGGATGCCTCGGGGTGAAGCCGACAGGTCCACGGCGACCTGAAATCACCTGCATCGGAAAAATGCAACAAGAGGTGATCAGCAATGAGGAGTCTTTTCTCGCTTGCGAGCATGCGGACGGTGGGAATCGCGCTGGTGTGGTCAGTGGTGAGTTTCGCGCAGATTGACACAGGTTCGATAGTGGGCACGGTTCGGGACTCCAGCGGCGCGGCGGTGGTAAGTGCCACGGTCACGGTGACAAACAAGGCGACCAACCTGGTGCATACCACGCAGTCGAATACGTCCGGGGAATATCAGTTCATCGGCCTGCAACCGGGCCTGTACACCATAAAAGGTGCGGCGGCAGGCTTCACGACCCAGGTGGTAGACAATCTCGAGCTGCACGTTCAGTCGCGCCCATCCTCGATCGACCTGACGATGAAGGTAGGCCAGATCGATCAGGTGGTGGAGGTATCGGGCGGCGCGGTGATGTTGCAGACGGAGAGCGCCGATGTGGGCGGGGTCGTGGCCCAGCACCAGATCCAGTCGTTACCTCTCAATGGGCGGCGCTATGCGGACCTGGCGCTGCTGGAGGCCGGGGTTCAGAAGAATCTGGTAAACCAGAATAACATGGCTCCGGACCGGTTCAGCAGCAACGGGAATCTGGAGACACAGAACTACTTTTCGCTCGACGGAGTGGACAACAATTCGGGATCGACCAACCTGCAGGAGGGGTCCGTGCAAGTGGTCCAGCCACCACCGGACGCGCTGCAGGAGTTCAGGGTACAGACGAGGACCTACTCGGCGGAATTCGGCACGTCCGCCGGCGCTGTCATCAATGCCTCCATCAAGAGCGGAACAAACCGGATCCACGGCAGCGTCTGGGAGTTCCTGCGGAACAACGAGATTCAGGCGAACAGCTTCTTCAACAACCTGAATGGAGTTCCGAAGGGGCACTACACGCAGAATCAATATGGAGGCTCGATCGGCGGCCCGGTGATCAAAGACCGGACGTTCTTCTTTTTCGATGCCCAGGCGTTCACCAGCCGGAAGGCAACGACCGTGAATTCGGTGGTGCCCACGCCGCTCATGAAGCAGGGGAACTTCACGGAGTTGAAGGCCAATCTGACGGATTCCGTGGTGCCCGGGCAGACTGGGTGCGTCAGCGGAAAGGTGATTGCGTCATCGTGCCTGGATCCAACGGGCGTAAAACTGCTGGCCCTGTATCCGGACCCGAATATTCCTTCAGCGGTGGCAGGCCAAGGCCAGGCAGGCAGCTGGACCGGCGGAGCAAATTACCAGTATCAATATTCGGTTCCCACCGATACGACGTCGTTCGATACGCGCATCGACCATACCATCAGCAGTTCGAACCGGATCTTCGGGCGGTATAGCAACTATGTCGTGGACCGGCAGGACGCGCCGTGGACGTCGAATCCGCTGGTGGGGAACGGGAACTTTGCCACGCAATACCGCATCCGAGGACGCAGCGTGGCGTTATCGTGGACCGACACCCTGTCGTCCTCCATGCTGAACGAGATGCGCGCGGGCTTCAACCGCGACTATGCGCACAGCGATCCGATCGGAGTGGAGTTGGGCACATCGAAGGCAGCCGACTATGGGTTGAGTGGGATCCCGGTGAACCCGAATTCCTCGGGTCTGCCACCAATCAACATCAGCGGGCTGACCCGAATGGGGACTTCACCCTGGCGGCCGCAGTTTCAAGTCGCGCAAGTCTGGCAGTTCCTGGACAACTTCAGCTGGTTAAAAGGGAGCCACAGCTTCAAGTTCGGGTACGAACACCGGCATACCAGCAACAACTTCCTGGATCTGCAATCACCGCAGGGGCAGATGACGGCGAGCGGGATCTACACCGGCAACACAGGGTTGGGCGCGGCAGACTTTCTGTGTGGGCAATATGAGCACAGCTCAGTTGACGACACCGTCGGTGGTGCACAATTACCAGTACGCGAACAACCTGTTCGCGCAGGACAACTGGCGCGTGCGGCCGAACCTGACGTTGACGCTGGGACTGCGCTACGAGCTGCGCTTGACGATCCTGAATCATCAGGACGCGGTGGCGAACTTCACGCCGGCCAACGGCGGAGGACTGATCAGCGCCGCGAGCGGAGACTGGTTCGCGCGGAGCACGATCCATCCGGACAAGAACAACTTCGCGCCGCGGTTCGGGTTCAGCTACCAACCGATGAGCCGGGTCGTGCTGCGGGGTGGTTACGGCGCGTTCTACCAGCACACGGTGCGGATCGGCAGTGAGAGTGTGCTCGCCCTGAATCCGCCGTTCATCATCGACGGGAACGTGACGCAGAGCAACGGCAGTACGACGCCGGTGTTCATCCTGAAGAACGGCTTCCCTGCGAGTTCGTTCGCCGGTGCGACTGCCGACCTGACGCGTACACAGATCCGGGCACAGGATACGAACCAACGATCGTCCTACGTCTCGCAGGTGAGCTTTGGTCCGCAAATCCAACTCACTGAAGACACGAATCTGGACATCTCCTACGTGGGGAATTTCGGACGCAAGATGAACAGGCTGCGAAATGCAAACCAGGGGCTGGTGACGGGGTTTACGAATGGGGCTCCGGTGACTCTGTTCCCCTATGTGACTGAATACCAACGTGAGCACGCTCAGCGGGAATCACGTGTTTCTGGAGTATGCAACGAACGACGGCAATACGAACTACAACGGGTTGCTGGTGTCGTTGCGAAGACGGTTCTCGAAAGGGGCTGTCGTACGGCGTGAGCTACACCTGGAGCCACAACTTCGCGGATTTCGTGGACAACCTGACGGGCGGATCGACCCCGGCCAATGCCTATAACTACAGCCTGGAACGGAGCAACTCGCCCTTCGACGTGCGGCATAAGTTCGTGGCGAACGCGGTTTGGAATGTGCCGGTCGGCAAAGGCGGCGTATTGCTGAATAACGACGGCCTGGCCAGCCGGCTGTTGGGCGGCTGGCAGATGAACACCATCGTGACATTGCAGACCGGCCTGCCATTCACGGTGACGTCGGTGGACAATAGCGCGACGGGCAGTCGGCACCAGAACCGGGCGAATCTGATTGGGGATCCATACGCCGGACGGACGACCGATCACTCGCTCTACGCGGGGACGAGAGCGCCGGGCCTCCTGAATCCGGCGGCATTCGCGACACCGGCCCTGGGAACATTCGGGAATGCCGCGCCGCGCGGTTTCGCCGGGCCAGGGATGCAGGATGTGGACCTGAGCATCTTCAAGGTGTTCGCCATCCGGGAGGACTCGGAGGCTGGAGTTCCGGGCGGAAGCGTTCAACGCGTTCAACCACCCGGTATTCAGCAATCCAAGCGCCAGCATCACGGCGGCGGGGCTCGGCTCGTTTGGAAAAGTCACGAGCACGGTGACGGATCCGCGGTCAGTATCAGTTCGCCCTGAAGTTGTACTTTTAGTTATACGGGCCGGCCTCCGCTGAAGACGACAGGGCCGGCCATTTCATTCCCCGGGGGACCCATGAGAACCGTTGCCCTGCTTCTGACCACAGGACTGGCCTGGGGTCAGGCACCCTATGAAACCGAGATCCGGCCGTCGGAGGTGCAGCACGAAATCCCTGTGAATCGCGGGTCGGCCGCCTTGTGGCAGAGCCTCAAGAAGTTGCACACGCGGGCGAGCCTGCTGATGATCACGGCCCATCCGGATGAGGACGGCGGAATGCTGGCCTACGAGTCGAGAGGCCAGGGCGCCCGGGTGTCGCTGCTGGCACTGAATCGCGGCGAGGGCGGAGCCAACGTGATGTCGCCGGACTTCTTCGACGGGCTGGGGCTGGTGCGCACGATGGAACTGCTGCAGGCGGGCCGTTACTACGGTGTCGACCAGTATTGGACGCGAAGCGGTGGATGACGGCTTCTCGAAGACCAAAGCGGAGAGCATCGGCAAGTGGACGCACGACCGGGTGCTTTTCGATGTCGTGAAGGTGGTGAGGGAAGTGCGCCCGCTGGTCATCACATCGGTATTCGTGGGCGGGCCGAGCGACGGGCATGGGAACCATCAGACGGCGGGAGCCATGGCGCAGGAGGTGTTCCGGGCGGCGGGCGATCCAAATGTCTTCCCGGAGCAGATCCAGATGGGATTGGAACCCTGGGCCCCAGTGAAGGACTACGCCCGGGTGCCGTTCCGGCGGCGGGACTCCAGCGAACTGGCGGTGAACGTCAGAGTTCCGGAAGGGACTTACGATCCGGTCTTGGGCTATTCCTACGTGCAGGTGGCCCGGGAGGGACTGGGCCTGCAAAAGTCCCAGAACGGCGGAGGCACGATAGGTGCTGTTCGGATATTCATCGTGTTTCCCTATTAACCTT
>JASGIE010000209.1:0-49700 GCA_049841055.1 Paludibaculum sp.
CGAGGTCGAAGGCGCCCGGATTGTGGAACCCGCGCACGGGCCGAAGGGACGCCTCCACCTGAACCCGGCGGCCATAGAGGAAGCGATCCGCCCCGGACGAGGTACTGATCCGTGCGCGGACTCCGGGTTGCAACTCGAGAGTGAACTGGTGACGGTCGCCGCTGGCCACCGCCGGCTCCACAACACAACCCGTCAGGAACGGCCCTTCGGGCATCGGCGGCACCGGAGGATCCTGGTGCCAGAGAGTTCGTCGAGCGCCACCCAGGGCGAGCAGCGCAAACCCGATGGACGTCCACCTGCAGCCACCGCCAGCGGCGCCGGCGGCCGAACAGAGCGAGAACAGCGAAGCCCGCCGCGCACGCGCCCAGCTCCACCCGGCCGAAGTCGGCCAGGCGCACCAGGACGATACCAGCGGCGAAGGCGGCCGCGGGCGCGACCGGCGGGTTTTTCATCTACGAGAGTAGTGGTTGGAGGGCGGGTGGATTCTCAGCGCGGGTCAGGATTCGGGGTCGTCCAGCTGCACTTTCTTGTGCCGCGGATCCTTCATGACCTTCGGCGTAATGACCCGGGCGGGCTTCACCGCACCGACGGCCTGCCGCGCCCGGCGGCGTGCCTGGAGAGACCGATCTTCTTTAATCTCCAACGGTTTAGGCTTCTTCATGGCATCCGTAAGAGAGGTTCGGCGGGCGGAGCCGTGCTTGACGCCCGTTTTCCCCAATACCTACAATGTTAGAGGATAAGGAGGCCCTGTGCGTTCCATTGGCCCTATGGAGTTGGTTATTATTCTGGCGGTCGCCGTCCTGCTGTTTGGCGGCAAGAAGATCCCGGAATTGGCGAAAGGCCTCGGAGAGGGGATCAAGAACTTCAAGCACGCCTTGAAGGAAGAAGAATCGAAGCCCGAAGAGAAGAAGCAGGCTTAGGCCCGCGCTTCGCGCTTGCCCTCTTCCGGAACACCGCCCGCACTTTGAGCGGCGATCCTATCTAAGTCTTCCTAGATGAAAAGCCCCGATCCCAGCGGATCCGGGGCTTTTCCAGTTTCCGGACACCGGAAGCCGTCAGGCCTCCGCTCGAACCCAAGCAAGAGCCCCGCCATCCTGGTTGAGCAGGACGCGGGGCTTCGTTGCAAATGGAAATGAATGAATCCAGCTTCTAACCGGAGACTACGCCTTCTTCTTGGCGGCCTTCGGCTTCGGCGCCGGAACGATGGCATCCTTCAGCGACTTCGCCAGCGTGAGCTTCACGACCTTCTTGGCCGGAATCTTGATCGTGGCGCCGGTGGCAGGGTTACGGCCGGTCCGGGCCTTGCGCTCCACTTTCTTCAGGCGGCCGATGCCAGGCAACACACACAGGCCAACCTTCTTCGTCTGGGCGATGGCGATCTCGACGCGAATCTGCTCCAGAACCGGCCTTCGCCTGCTTGTTGGAAATCCCGGTTGCGGTGGCGATCTCCTTCACCAACTGAGTCTGCGTCAATTTCTTTACTTCGGCCATAACGATCCTCTTGACATCTCCGATCGTTGTCGCGGCCGTAACAGGCCGTCGGGAGGAGGATCGGAAGCTAAAAAACAAAACCGATCGATTTTGTTCGAAGGTCTCGTTTGCAGATCAATCATAAGGGATGGCCGCGCGCGCTGTAAAGGCCTCTTGAGCTAGAAACCCCGATTTTCCGGGCTTTTTTGAAGAGAATTGGCCTCGGAGGCCGAAAGAGCCGGGCTTTTGACACCCGTTCCACCTACTTCGAGGTCCTTCACCGGCAAGTAGGGAATACGACAGCGCACTCGCGGCCATCTATGATTGAGGGAGAAAGAAACCGATATTCCCAGGGCGGATTGGCCGATTTAACGCGGGCAACAAGCCCTTGCTGTTGCTCATACTCTGACTCCGATCCTGAGTCGCAACAGTGTCGGAGAACCGTGACCGTCTCTCGATTTCTTCTGGAATGATCCCAAGGCCGGCAAGCTCGCCTGCGGACGGTCACCGACTTCAACCCGGCCCTCGATTACGGGCTTCGCATCTGGACCGGCTTCCAGATGGCAGTCTCGGCCGCGGAGTTCGATGGGAAAGCCGGACCGCGCCGCGGCCGTTGTATTTCGTGTCACACCGCTCGAGGGCAGCTCGAAGCCGGCAGCTATTTATGGGTGCCCTTCGAAATACCCGACAAGATCCCGGAAGGCGTCAACCTCAAGAAGCTGGAACTGCGCATGGGCGGAGGCTTCTATATCGGCCAGGGCAAGTACTCCGTCGAGTGGTCATATGGCGGATGGCAAGGGCCGCCGCTGCAAGGCTTCGTGGAAACTGAGCGCGGGCTTCAAGGATGTTTCGCCTACTGTGCCCCAGAACACCGTCCAGGTATAGGGCAACGCCTTCGGCCCGGCTTTGCCTCCCCGGCCCCGGGCACGTAGCAATCCCGTGCCACCATCTTTCTCCACGCCGCGCCTGTCTGGCCCCGGCGTGTGGTCACCAAGCTGTCCCCGTGGGACCGCCAGATCCTGCTCAGCAGCCTGAACTCCCTGTTGCGCGATGCCAACTTTACGTCAGCCTGCGTCGTCGTCTTCGATCTCCAACGCCGCAATGTCATCTATCGCGATGAAGCCTTCGATCGCCGGACATGCGCCGTCTCATTCGCCAGTTGGCCGCCGTGGACCTCAGCACCATCGATATGTCGGTGCTGAAAGAGCGGCCCTTCTCCGAAGGATTTCCTCGAAGACATGCTGCGCAAAGAGGTGAAGAGTGAAAAACACAAAGCGACGCGTTTGTTTTTGTATGACCCGGGTGCCGGCGACAAACTGCCGCCCATCGATCCGGCGCTCCGCGAGTCCCTGCCCAGGACATGGTTCCTCGCCTTCACGCCTCCGGCCTATCCCAGCGATGGAGATTCCGTGACCAGCCTGGTCAAGTCGGTCAAAGGGAAGGTGGTCCCCATCTACCGGCCCTCGGATCTCGTCGATGGCATACGCTCTGAACGCGTGCCAGTGATCGGCCCTCCCCGCGGGCTCGCTATGATGCTCGGTATGCGTTTGGCCCTGTTAGCCCTGATCGCCATCGCCGCATACGGCCAGCGGCATGTGATCGTTGTCGGCGTGGATGGTCTTGGCGCGGGAAATGCTGCGCGAACAGGCACCTCCTCAGATCCAGGCCCTGATGAAGAATGGCGCCTGGACCCTGCATGCCCGCGGCGTGCTGCCCACCGTCAGCAGTCCGAACTGGGCCTCGATGATCATGGGCGCCGTGCCCGAACTGCATGGGGTCACTTCCAACGACTGGCAGCCGGACAAGTTCGACATCGCTCCATCCTGTAAGGATGCGAATGGCCGGTTCCCCACCATCTTTGGGCTTCTTCACGAGAAACGGCCCGAACTGCGCATGGCCGTCTTTCATGACTGGAAAGACTTCGGCCGCCTGATCGAACCCGGAGCCGTCCCCGTGTTGCGTCATGTCAAAGGCAGTCCGGCCGCCATGCAAGCCGCGATCGACTATTGGAAGGCCGCCAAACCGGATCTCCTGTTCATCCATCTCGATGATGTCGACCACGCCGGCCACGACCACGGCTGGTCCGGCCCCGAGTATAGGAAGGCCGTGGAAATGGTCGGGGGCCTGTTGGACTCGCTGCACGCCGCCGTTCGCGAGAGCGGGACCGCGGGCAGCACCTTCCTCTTATTTACAGCCGACCATGGCGGCACCGGCACAAGCCACGGCCACCCCACACAGCGCGATCTCGAGATCCCCTGGATTCTCACCGGACCCGGAGTGCCCGCCGGCCACGAGATCCGCTCGCTCGTCCGCACGATCGATACAGCCGCCACCGTCGCCGCGATCTTCGGCCTCACGCCCCATCCCTGTTGGACCGGCCGCCCGGTGGCGGAAGCGCTGCGCTGACGTCCTTACCAGGTGCCCATGCGCAGCACCATCGATACAGTGAACGCCAGACCGCTGTTGTAGTCCCGCCCATTCGCCGGCGGCAGCCACGACCGCTTGTACTCGAGATTCGCCAGCCGCAGGGCGATAGCCGGGTTCACGCGCAGATCCACTCCGCCGCCGGCCGCCATCGAGAAGCCATTGGCTTCATACTCTTTCGTGTAGAGATCGTGCAGGGAGACTTCCGGTTCGCCGCTCTCCTTGGCGGCCTTCTCCACGGCCTCTTTGATCGCCGGGAACATCTCCTCCTGCGAAACCTTCATGCCGCCAACCAGAACGTGGAAGTACGGGCTCCAGCGCCCGGTAGGCCGGGGAGTCCAGCGCGGACCGGCATAAAAACTGAGCGTATCTCCGCTCAGGTTCTGTTCCAGTCCACTCAACTTGCAGCCGTTCACCTGCGCGACCAGTTGCCAGTTCGGCGTCATCCGGAATGCCGCTTCGCCGCCGCCGCCCATGCAAGGCCCGGTCCCGCCGCTGCCAAAGAAGAATTGCGGCTGTGCGGCCATGCTGAATTCGAAGGAGGACAGCCCCATCTCGCCTTCCAGTTCAGGCGGCGCTTCAGGGGGAATCCCGGAGATGCGGCCTTCCCGCAGATCGCGCACGTAAGCGGAATGCATGGGCGACCACAGGCCCGGCCGGTCGTCCCGCACCCATGGCACCTGGAACCGCAACATGTTGGCCAGTGACCTCGACGGATTCAGCACCCCGCGCACAAACACCATCGCATATGGGTTGTCCCACTTCGCTTCGAGTTTCTTGATGATGTACCGGTCGATTGCGTCTTCGCCAATCATCCAGCCAGTTCCGACAAATGGCGTAATCACGTGATCGACCAGCCCCTGCTGCGGCCACTGGTTCTGCACCTTCCCGATGGAGGCTTCGCTGAGTGGGCCGGCTTCAAACTGGAAGCTGTAAGCCGCTGAAAACGCGGCTGCGCGCAGCCTGCTCTTCCAGTAGTGACGATTGGCGCCGAACTCCGCGTCCAGGTACTTCCCATCGTTCTGAGCCCAGATGAAGCCCGAAACCGCACCCTGCATGGGGTGGCCTATGTAATTGACATAGAATGGATCCCCATCCGCCCAGCCATGCAGATTGCCGGATGCGGCCAGCCAGCCGGAGAAGAACGGTCCCTTCATCCCCTCGCGGGTTCCAGGTTCTGTCAGCAGGCGAAAGGAGTGCTCGATCCCCAGAAACAGGGCCGATTGCTTGTAAACGCCGGCCCAATTCGACACCTTCCTGGCGGCTGGGCTGAATCCAAGGCTCCCGGGGCAGAGATTCAACAGAACGAACGAAAGAAGGAGGCAGAACCGGAAGTGTCGGTACCGCATCCCCTCCAGTCTCCTCCAGATTCACCGGCTCAATCACGGATTGAGCCTCCAGCGCCCCAGTACTGACGGCGGCTAATGTGCACCAGAGTATGGTGCGCACGAAACGCATAGTATCTATTATCACAGAGAACTCTTTAACCAAAGGATGTGTCCCGCGAATGCGGGGTTTCACTGACATGACTAGACACTTGTATCCACTGCTGCTTGCGCTGCCACTGCTCGGCGGGGAACTGCCGTCTTTCCGGACTCATGTAGTCACCAGCGGCCTGAAAATGGGCTACCAGTTGGTCGCCGTCGACCTCAACGGCGACGGCAGGAAAGACCTGATCGCCGTAGATGAACGCGCGACGGAGTTGGCCTGGTTTGAGAACCCGACATGGGAACGGCACGTCATGGCCAGCAATGCGCCCCGTCCCATCAACGTCGACTGCTTCGACTACGACGGCGACCACGTTCCGGAATGCATCGTGGCCACGCACTTCGAAACAAGTCCCGAGAAGAGCATCGGAGATGTCTACATTCTGAAGAGCGGCAAGGACGTCCGCCAGCCCTGGACCATGCGGGAACTCGATCGCATCCCCACCGCCCACCGCCTGCGGTGGATCGATTGGAACGGCGACGGCAAGAAGGTCCTCCTGCTTTCTCCATTGGTGGGCCTGTCAGCTAAGCCGCCGCTTTACGAAGGACAGACACCCGTCTACCTGTACCGTCCGGATACCTGGAAGCGCGAGACCGTGACGGAGGATCTGCACGGCATCGTCCACGCCATCGCCCCCATCGACTGGACCTCTCATGGCCAGCGCCTGATCACCGCCAGCTTTGACGGCCTGCGGCTGTTTGAGCCGGCGAAAGGCGGAGGCTGGAAGTGGACGGAGCTCAGCAAAGGGGACACGCGCAAGTGCCCGGAATGCGGCAGCAGCGAGGTTCGCCTGGGCAAGCTCGGAAAACAGCGCTTCATCACGGCCATCGAACCCTGGCACGGGAACCAGGTGGTGGTCTACCTCCCGCAGGGAAAGTCCTGGAAGCGCATCGTGATTGAGGACGGCATGATCAATGCCCACGCCCTGGCTGTCGGCGATCTCGATGGCGACGGCCGCGATGAGATCGTCTCCGGGTTCCGGGGCAAGGGCTTCCGTCTTTCCGTCTATCAGGCCGAGGACAAGGCGGGCGAGCACTGGAAGCGGACAGTGCTCGACGACGGCGGCATCGCCGGAGCCGACTGCAAAATTGAAGACTTCACAGGCGATGGAAAAGCGGATATCGTCTGCATTGGGGCTTCCACCGCAAACATCAAGCTGTACGAGAACCTTCGGAGGTGAGTATGGTCATTGTCTTCGTCCACGGATGGAGCGTGCGCAACACCAATACGTACGGGCAGTTGCCCTTGCGTCTCAAGAAAAGCTTCAAAGCCGCTGGCAAACAGATTCAGGTGGAGAACATCTACCTGGGCCAGTATGTGAGCTTTGACGACCAGGTAACGGTCGACGACATCGCCCGCGCATTCGATTGCGCACTGCGGGAAAAACTCTACGATCCGGCAACGAAGCAGTGGACGAAGTTCGCCTGCATCACCCATTCCACCGGCGGTCCGGTCGCGCGCTTGTGGATGGATCTCTACTACGGCGCCGCCAGACTGGCCGAATGCCCGATGTCCCATCTCGTGATGCTCGCCCCGGCCAATCATGGCTCGGCCCTTGCCCAGCTCGGCAAGAGCCGCCTCAGCCGCATCAAGAGCTTCTTCGAGGGCGTCGAACCGGGCCAGCGCGTCCTCGACTGGCTCGAACTCGGCAGCGAGCTCAGTTGGGCGCTCAACACGAGATGGCTCGACTACGACTGCCGCGCCGCCGCCTGCTGGGTCTTCACCCTCACCGGCCAGCGCATCAACCGCAGTCTGTACGATCACCTCAACAGCTACACCGGGGAACAGGGCTCCGATGGCGTCGTCCGCGTCGCCGCCGCCAACATGAACACCAAGCTGCTGACCTTTGAACAGAAGGGCCGCAAGCTGCAGTTCACCGGCCAGAAGAAAACCGCCGACACCGGACTCGGCGTTGTACCGGGCCGGTCGCACTCCGGCCGCGACATGGGCATCATCGCCAGCGTTCGCGGCACGGGCGATCACCCCACGCTGGAATGGGTGACTCGTTGCCTGGCCGTCACCGACGTGAATACCTACGACGCCGTCTGCAAGGACCTCGACGCTCTCACTGCTCAGACCCAGAAGGATGAAAGAGTGGAAGAGGTCAAAGGACTGCTGCGCACCGTCAAATACCAGACGGACCGCTACGTCATGCTGGTCTTCCGACTGAAGAACGATCGCGGCGACTACCTCTCCGACTACGATCTCCTCCTCACCGCCGGGCCCAACTACTCGCCCGACGATCTGCCCGAAGGCTTCTTCGTCGATCGGCAGCGAAACCAGCGCAACCCGGGCAAACTCACCTACTACCTGAACTACGACGCCATGGCCAAATTGAAAGGCAAGACCGCCGAAGGCCGTCTGGGCTTCAAAATCCTGGCGCGTCCAGTGAAGGGCGGCCTTGTCTACTATGAGGTGGCCGAGTTCCAGTCCGACGTCGGTGGCGTCACCAGCATGCTGCAGCCCAACGCAACAGTCATGATCGACATCACCCTCAATCGCAATGTCGACGCGCGCGTCTTCCGGTTCACCGAGAATCTGCCCACGGGTGACCAGGGCGAGGAGATCAGCGGCGTCCCGCTGGGGCAAAACGTCCCGTAACTACTCCGTGGGAATCGCCTGCAGGCAGCGGGCCAGGCGTTCAGGCTCGTCCTGGTCCGTTGCCCCCAGCTTGCCGTCCTGCTGAAGTTGCCTGGCAAGGTCCAGCGCACGCTGGTAGGAGACTCGCGCCTCGGGCCAGTTCCGGTTTGTGGCGTGAATCTCAGCCATCGCGGCCACGGCTTTCAACAGATTCAGCTTGTTGCGGCCTGCCTCTGCGTTCGACCGGACAATCTGCTGGAACGCATCGGCCGACTGCTTCAGGTGCGTGAGCGCTTCAATGGGCCGGTGCGCCCGCTTCAGCAGGACACCCAGTAGCGAGTTCGTGATCGCCACGTCTTCCTGGCTGCGCTGGCTGCTCGGACTCCGTGCCAGCAGCGCCGATTTCAACGCCAGCCCGCGCCGCAGACTCGCCTCGGCGCCGGAAGTATTACCCAGCTTCTCCAGGACGACACCGATCTGATCGCACTTCACCCCAAGATCCCGGCTCACCTCAAAGTTGGCCGGGTCATCCAGGGCCAGCCGCTCGGAAATCTCCGCGCTCTTCAGGCTCATGGCCAAGGAGTCTTTGTACTCCCCGGTCTCGATCAACATCACGCCCATGCGCTGATAGATGTTCCCCACCTCCCGCAACGCCGTGGGGCTGTTCGGATTCGCCGCCAGGATCTCCAGCCGGATCACCAGCGCCTTCTCATAGACCGACCGCGCTTCCGCATAGCGGCCCAGATTCGTTTCGTTCGGGCTGCCCAGCGAATCGGCAATCCGCACCAGGTCCATCGTGATCTGCCGCCGCAGACTCTCATCACTCGGGCTG
Source organism: Paludibaculum sp. (assembly GCA_049841055.1). Classification (GTDB taxonomy): domain Bacteria; phylum Acidobacteriota; class Terriglobia; order Bryobacterales; family Bryobacteraceae; genus Paludibaculum. Next base: position 8,795 of record JASGIE010000209.1, read on the forward strand.
CCCGCCAGCAGCGCCTCCCGGATCGCCAGTGCCTTCCGGTTCCAGTCGATGGCATCCTGCGGCTTGCCGGCGATTTTCTGGTTGTCGCCCAGCACCCGGTACGTCGAGGCCAGATCCGATTGGATCGCATCATTGTCCGGATCCTTCGCGTGCAGCGCTTCCCGGATCTCCAGAGCCTTGCCCAGATGGTGCGACGCGTTGAATGCATCGCCCGTCCCGTCAAACATCTCACTCACCCGCTGGTGCGCCGAGGCCAGATTCAACTGGGAAAGCTGCCCGGGCATCGCGTTTGCCAGCTTGTAGCGGATCTCGAGTTCCTTGCGCGCGCTGGTCAATGCGCCGGCGATATCCCCAATATTGGGGTACCCGACACGAAACTGCACCTCGCCGATCTTGTGATATGCCTCGGCCAGTTCCGCCTGCAGCGTCAGGTCGTTGCCGGCCTCGCTGGCCAGTTTGTCCAGGTAGGTCAACGCGCGCCGTACCAGCAGCATGCGCGCAGGCGTGGAGCCCGGCAGGTCGCGGATCGCGTCGCTGATTTCAAACAGTATGCTGTGCGCCAGTTCCCGTGTATCGCGGAACCGCTCCTCCGCTCTGGCCTTCTGGTTCCGTGTGGACCACACCCCCCACATCGTCGTGAGCACCAGCAGAAACAGCACGGTGACGCCGAAGCGATGACGGCCCGCGAACTTCCAGCCGCGGTACCGCAGAGTATCGTTGCGCGCCCGCACGGGCCGGCCACCCAAGACGCGGCGCAGATCGTCCGTCAACTGCTCCACCGACGCATACCGCCGGTTGGGATCCTTCCGCAGCGCCATCAGGATGATCCAGTCCAGATCGCCGCGCAGTTGCTTGCTCAGCCGCTTGGGGCTCTCCTCGGCCAGCGGGCCTCCATGCTTCAGCACCGCTGCGCTGGGCCGCTGCGGATCCGCCAGGCAGATGGAGTTCAACAGCTCAGGCAGAGGCTGCTCCAACCGCCGCGAGGGATGCTGGCCCGTGAGTAATTCGTACAGTACAACGCCCAGGGAGTAGACATCGCTGCTGGTGGTGATCGGTTCGCCGCTCACCTGCTCCGGACTCGCATACGCCGGCGTCATCGGCTGCAACCCCATGGTCTGCGAGTGAAAACTGCCGTCCAGGCACGCCAGCAGGTTCTTGGCGATACCGAAATCCATCAGCTTCACCTCGCCCTCTTCCGAGACCAGGATGTTGCTGGGCTTCAGGTCGCGGTGGACGATGAGAAACCGGTGCGCATGCTGCACCGCGGCGCAGGCCTTCAGAAAAAGCATCAGCCGCTGGCGCATCGAAAGGTTGTGCGCGTTCGAATACTCGTCGATGGGCTTCGCGTCGCGAATGTACTCCATCACGAAGTACGGCAATCCCGCCGTGGTCACCCCGCCGTCCAGCAACCGGCAGATGTTGGGGTGGTCCAGGTTGGCGAGAATCTGGCGTTCGTTCTGGAACCGGTGCAACAGCTCTTCGCTGTCCTGGCTGATGTTCAGCACCTTGATCGCGACGCGCTTATGATACTGGTCGTCGTCGCGCATGGCGACATACACCACACCCATGCCGCCGCGGCCCAGTTCCCGCTCGATGCGATAGGGACCAACCCGGCCGCCCGGCCGCGGAATGTCCGTGGAATCCGCCGACTTAGTCGCCGTGTGGAACTTGCGGTCGAACAGAGCTCCGGCGAGTTGACGCAGGTCCGCATCCGAGCCGCACGCCGCGTCCAGAAACGCGTCGCGGTCCGGCAGCGGAGCAGCCTCTTCCGAATTGAGGCGCGCCAGAATCTCTTCCAGGCTCAACTTAGGCATAATCCGGCCTGATCCCCGGAGGACCGTACTCCGGTTATCGAGTGTATCGGCGGCGCCACCACGCGGCGATAGAGCAAGCGATACGATAGTGGCTCAGCAAGGACACCTATGACGATGCGCATTTTTACTGTGTTCCTGGCCATCGCCAGTACTTTCGTTTATGCCGCCGAGCCGCCCGCCGAGAAGATCTGGCCCAAAGGCGCGCCCGGCGAAAAGGGCGATCTCGGCCCGGAAGCCGACACCACCAAAGCCGACGGAGCACTCGTCGCCGGCCGCCGCATCATCCGTCTCGGCAACGTAAGTGAACCGACCATCGCGATTTATCCGGCTCCCAAGAATCGCAATTCCGGCGCCGCCGTCGTCGTCTTCCCGGGCGGCGGCTACAACATCCTGGCGCTGGACCTCGAAGGCACCGAAGTCTGCGAATGGCTCAACTCCATCGGCGTCACCGGGATCCTGGTGAAGTACCGCGTACCCGCCCGCAAGGATGGCCCCCGCTGGGCCGCGCCTCTCCAGGATGCCCAACGCGCCATCGGCATCGTCCGCTCGCGCGCCGTCGAACTGCAGATCGACCCCAGGAAGATCGGGGTCCTCGGCTTCTCCGCCGGAGGCCACCTGGCCGCCCTCGCCAGCACTCAGTTTGAACGCCGCAGCTATGACGCCGTCGATGCTGCCGACCAGGTTAGCAGCCGTCCCGACTTCTCCGTCCTCATCTACCCCGCCTACCTGGCGGTGAAAGAGCAGGGCGACAAACTCGCCGAGGAGACCCCCGTCACCGCCAACACGTCACCCACATTTCTGGTGCAAACCGAGGACGACGGAGTGCGTGTCGAGAACAGCCTCGTCTACTACCAGGCACTCAAGAACGCCAAAGTCCCCGCCGAGATGCACATCTTCGCCAAGGGCGGCCACGGCTATGGCCTGCGTCCGACGGAACTGCCGGTGACGCAGTGGCCCAAGATGGCCGAAACCTGGATGCGAGGCCTGGGGCTGATTCCAGCGGTGAAGTAGCGGGGAAGCAGAGGAAAAGCAGCTTTCAGCTATCAGCTGTCAGCTATCAGCTTGTGCATGCGCGCTCTGTCAGTCCCGATCTCGCTCAGCAGCCGCCGCAGCCCACCAGGTCCGCAATTCCCGGATCCGAAAGCTGACAGCTGACCGCTGATCGCTGACAGCTCTCCTCAGTACGGACTGATCGAGTGCGGTGCCAGCTCCGCGCTCCGCCCCAACAGCTTCTCCACATCCTTCCGCAGCGGCCCCACCGCTTTGCTGAAGATCATCTTGTACGCCTGGCAGAAGTAGTCGAGATCCTCGAATTGCCGGTGCATGCCGTGCCGCGTCTTCGGGCAGCCGCCATGGCAGATCGTCTGGAACTCACACACCTGGCACTCGGGATGCGCCAGCGTCTTCTTCACCGCGAACGAATAGCGCTTCTGCCGTCGCGCAATCTCCGGGAACGAATCTACGTTCACATTGCCCAGCTTCCAGGACGACTCCACAAAGAAGTCGCACGGATACACATCGCCGTTGTACTCCACCACCACATAGCTGTCGCACGTCTCGTGCATCGTGCAGCTGCCCGGCTTCTGGCCCGCGATCGCTTCCGCCAAATTGTCGAAGAATCGCACACGAATCCTGCGCCGCTCCGGCCACCACAGGTCGAAGATCTCGCACAGGAAACGCCCGTACTCTTCCGCCGTGATCGTGAAGGGAAACGGCTTGCCCTCCGCGTCGAACTCCGCCAGCGGAATGAACTGCATGTAGTCGATCCCCAACGAGCGGTAGAACTTGTAGATCTCCCGCGGCTTGTGCACGTTCGCCTGGCTCACCACGCACAGCACGTTGAAATCGACCTTCTCCTTCTGCATCACCTCCACGCCGCGCATCACGTTCTTCCAAGTCCCGTGGCCCGCCTTGTTGAAGCGGTAGAGATCGTTGACCTCCTCCGGTCCGTCCAGTGAGATCCCGATCAGGAATTTGTACTCACGGAATAACTGGCCCCAATCTTTGTCCAGTAGCACGCCGTTTGTCTGCAGCGCATTCGAAACGGATTGCCCGTTGCGGCCGTGGCGTTGCTGCAGGTCCACCAGTTTCTGGAAAAACCGTAGCCCCGCCAGCGTCGGTTCACCACCTTGAAAGGCAAACGTCGACGCCGGATAGGAATAGAACAGATAGTTGTCCACCAGCCGCTCCAGCGTGTCGTTGGTCATCAAACGGGCCGGCAGTTCCTTGTATGGATCCGCATCCCGATCGAGATAGAAGCAATACGAGCAGTCGAGGTTGCATACCGCCGACGCCGGCTTGATCAGCAGCGAGGTGATCCGCGGAGCCTGGCCCTGAATCGACGCCGTCGAGTAACTGTCATTCACGATCGCAAAGGGATTCCCAGGCGTCATATGCTCGGAGTGTATCACTATGACCCCGGACGCCCTCTCGGCCCAGATCCACGAGCGCATGCTGGGCCTCGCCGACACTGGATTCGCCACCGGACAGAGGCGCTTCTTCCAGCACGAAGTGGATACCTACGGCGTCCGGACCCAGGATCTCAACGCCCTTGTCCGCGAGGTCTACGCCGCCATCAAGCCTTGGCCCCCGGCGGACCGCAACACCCTGATGAAGCGTCTCTGGGAGACTGGCAAGCTGGAATCCGGCACGCTGGTGTGCCATGTCTACCGCCGCTTCGCCCGCCAGTGCACTGCCTGCGAATTCAAGCTCTTCGAACGCTGGCTCGACCGCTATGTCCACAACTGGGCTCACACCGACGGGCTCTCCTCCTGGCTGCTCGCCGCCTGCATCGAAAACGAACCCGAGCTACGCCACGCCCTCATGCCCTGGACCGCCTCGCCCAACCGCTGGAAACGCCGCGCCTCCGCCGTGGCCCTTCTCCAGGAGGCCAAGGCCGGGCGCCACACCGATTACATCTTCGAGATCGCCAGCCGGTTGCTGCCTGACCGCGACGACATGGTGGAAAAAGGAGTCGGTTGGCTGCTGAAAGAGGCCTACCCGAAGCGCCCCCGCGAAACGCACGCCTACCTGCTGCGGAACCGCGAAACCGCCTCGCGCCTCACCCTGCGTTATGCGGCGGAGAAGATGACGCCGGAACACCGGAAATCGCTGCTCGCATCTCATCGATAAGCGCGTCGATCGTGAACGGCTTGGGAATGAACCGCCCGGGCAATGCTTCAATACGCGTCTCGTGGCTGTATCCCGACATGAAGAGCACCGGGGTCTCCGGCTTCGCGGCCCGGATTCTCGCCACAAGATCCACCCCGGTCATGCGCGGCATCACAACGTCCGTCACCACCAGATCGAACGACCGCTTCGAAAACAGTTCCAACGCCTCCGCGCCCGACCCCGCCGGCTGCACCTGGAACCCCGATCGCTCCAGTGCCGTCGCCAGAAACTCGCGCACCGCCTGCTCGTCTTCCACCAGCAGGACGCGCGCTCCATTGCCGGTCTCCGCCGGTACCTGCTCACTCTGATCGGCACTACTGGCAACACCGGTCCGGGCGGGAAAGTGAATCAGGAATTGCGTACCCTGCCCGGCCTCGCTGTGAACCTCGATCGCACCCTGGTTTTGCCGCACGATCCCGTATACCGTCGCCAGTCCCAAACCGGTGCCGCGGCCCGTCTCCTTGGTCGTGAAGAAGGGTTCGAAGATCTTTGGCAGGAGTTCGTTGGCGATCCCCTCACCGGAATCACGGAACTCGAGCGTCACATGCGACCCCGGCAACAGACCAGTCAACTCCCCGGTCTGGCCGCTTTCGATCCTGGAAACCACGGTCCTGATCACAATCCGCCCGCCGCCCGGCATCGCGTCCTTCGCATTTGCCGCCAGATTCACGAGAATCTGCGAGATCTGGCTGGGATCGGCAAGAATCACCGGCAGTTCGGCGGCCGGCTGGAAACTCACCTCAATCCGCGCCCCCAACAACGGCGGCAACAACTGCAGAGTCTCCCGAATCTCGGCGTTCAGATCCAGCAGCCTCGGCTGCGTCATTTGCCGGCGGCTGAAGGCGAGCAACTGCCGCGTCAGCTCAGCCGCCCGTTCCGCCGCTTTTCTCACCTGCTCCAGCGAAGCAGCGGGCGACTGACCCCGGCCGCATTGATTGGTCGCCAGCTCATTGAACCCGAGAATCGCCGTCAGCAGGTTGTTGAAATCATGCGCCACCCCGCCCGCCAGCCGGCCCACCGCCTCCATCTTGCTCGTCTGCCGGATCTGCTCTTCCATCTCCTTGCGCTGCCGGATGTCCTCCAGCAGCACGATGCAGTAATCCGGAGTCCCATCCGGAGTGTGCGCGATGGAGATTCGGGCCCGGGCCCAGACCGGATCGCCGTTCTTCGCCACGAAAGCCCGCTCGAAATCGTGGTGCCGCGCCTCGCCGATCACCAGATTGAAGGCCCGCTGGCGCGCCACACCGTGCTCCTTGGGATCCACAATGTCGAGATAGTTCATGCCACGCAGTTCTTCCCACGCATAGCCGAAGATGTCGCAGAATTTGGAGTTGGCCAGGATGAACCGGCCCGTCGTTGAGACATGCGCAATGCCCAGCGGCGCCTCGGCGAAGGTGGTGCGGAATCGCCGCTCCATCTCGTCGACTTCCTTCACGCGCCGGCTGGCCTCGCGCTGCAGGTCGCGATTCCACTTCCACGCCAGGACAATGCCGCCCCCGCACAACGCAAGGATCAGCGACATGGTCACGCGGCTCATCAATGTCCACAACATGCTCAACACCAGCAGATTGCGGCCAATGCGTTCCGCCGATCCGGAGTGGAACGTGGCCTCCAGCCGCTGCCACATCATATCGGTCACTCCGAACGTAATTACCGCCAGAATTACCGCACCGGCCAGAACACCCGTGAAAACACTCCTCGGGGCTACACGCTCCCGGGTCAACACACCGAAACTGCGCTGCTTCCAACGCTCCACCGCCGGCGAGAAAATCTGCAGAACCACCGCTGCCAGCGCCGCATCCACCAGCGCGCCCGCCCACCACGACTCCCAATGCGCCATCGTCACCTGCGCCTGCGAATCGCTCATCTGGCTGAGAAAGAACGAGCCCGAGGACGCCACCAGCGTGCACAACAGCGCGCTCATGCAATAACCCAGCCGCGCGGCTGCATTGCGAAACAGGTAGGGTAGCCCGGAAAGCCGGTAGACAATCGCCAGAATCGCCAGGGCCGACGCGTCGGTGAAACTGAACGGCCCCAGCCAGTAAGCCGGCAAGCGCGCCGCCACGCCCATGCCCAGGCAGGCCGCCACCACCGGCAGCACGGCATACTCCAGGCCAAACCAGAACATGACGATGATGCCCACGGCGAACGGTGGAAAAATGGCAACGCCCCATTCACCGACAGCAACTCGGTTGAACGGAACCGCGGCCACATTCAGGCCGTACCACCAGCTCAGCATAGTGAGCGCCACGCAGCCCGCTAACAGGAGCAGCGCCGGACGTTTACGCCACAGCCCGCACTGAAACAGCATCCACACGGGTACCGGCGCCCAAACGCCGTGTCCCGCAGGATCCGGTTTGCTGGCGGACTCTGGTTCGGAGTGACTCACAACGCTTCAATCGGCTTCTTCGGCGGATTCTGCACACCGGGACACAATCCGGGCGCCCCGGCGCGCCGTCGGGATCATAATACTCGAAGAAACCGGTATCCGCTGACTAAAGTGGAAGAATCTCTTCGCGCAATGGATCGAAGTTCAGCCGCCGCTTCTGCACGTAGCTGATGTTGCCCAGATGCGACGCCATCGCCGACCGGTGGCCGGTATACACATCGCAGTTCGGCCGCTGCCTCGTCCGGCAGCACTCCAGGAAGTTCTTCACGTGGTCCAGTGTGAAGTCGTAGTTCGGCCCCATCACTTCCACCGGCTTCGCGCCCCGCTCGGCGCTGGTGTATTCATACCGCCGCCGGTCGATATAGAGCTTGCCCTTTGTGCCGCAAAACTCGATGCCCTCGCCCCGGATGCCCGGCGCCAGCGTGGCTTCGAAGGTCGCGGTGAACTCGTTGCCGTACTCCAGCAGGACGTTGATCGTGTCCGGAGCCGTCCGCCCATCCTTGTAGCAATACACCCCGCCGGCCGCCACGCCGGAGGTCGGCGCATCGGTACCCATGAACATGTGGACCACATCAATCCAGTGCGTCATCAGGTCCGTCACCTGCCCGCCGCCGAAATCGAGGTAAGCCCGCCAGTTCCAGAACTGCTGCGGATCCCAGTCGCGCCACTTGACCGGACCCAGGAATCGCGCCCAGTCCAAATTTGAGGGTAGAGTCGCCAGCGTCGGCGGAGCCTTCCGCAGGTGGTAGCCATTCCCGTGCCACCACGTCCTCACCAGCGAGATCTTGCCCAGCACGCCCTCATCGATGTACTTCTTCTTGGCTTCGATATAGTGCGCGCCGGACCGCTGCTGCAGGCCCACCTGGCAAACGCGATTGTTTACCCGCGCCGCTTTCACAATCAGCGGACCTTCTTCCATCCGCAGCGTCAGCGGCTTCTCGACATACACGTCCTTGCCCGCATTCAGGGCGTCGATCGCCACAGTCGAATGCCAGTGGTCGGGCGTGGCAATCAATACAGCGTCGATGCCCTTCTCTTCCAGCAACTGGCGATGGTCCTTGAAGCCCTTGGCGCCCGGCGCCATCTTTTGCGCCCGGTCGATCATCTCGGCATACACATCGCATGCCGCCACCAGGTTGGTCTCGCCCGTCTTGAGGAAGTTACCCATCACGCCGCGGCCGCGTTCGCCGGCGCCGATGAGGCCCATGTTGATCTTGTCGTTGGCGCCCAGGATCCGGGAATAGGAGAGAGCCGACCAGGCAATCGCAGCCTGACCGGCGGAGCGCAGGAACGCTCGCCGCGCGTGAGTCTGACTTGGCATGCAGGAATTATATCCCCGCCACACCCATTCCGGAGGAGCCATCTGCGGGTTTGTTCACGCAAATTTGTAATCGGTTCACGGAAACTGCGGGCAAGTCGCGGTGTCTATTCAAGCAGGCTGGAGAGCACCAACGAAAGATACTCCCTTTGAACGGTACACCTGCCATGCTCGACCTCCTGCCCCACGTAGACTTGCGAAGCTGCTGGTCGATTTACCGAGGTGAATTCGGCCTCTGGTACGCAGCATCCACCCTGGTCGCAGGCGTCTTTGCCGCTCGCTGGCTAGGCCGGGCCGCGCCGCACTCTGCCTTCCTGGCGGGTGTGGCCGGCACCGCTCTCTCCTGGCTGTTGATCGTCCGCATCCCCGTGACGCTGTTCCTGCTCGGCCTCGGCTTTCTGGCTGCCCGAACCGTTGGATGGCGATTCGACCAGACTCATCCCACGGTCTGGATGGCGGCGATGGGGCTTTCCATGGCGCTCGGTGGCTTCAATCAAGCCCTCTCCCACCGGATGTTGCTCAGGCAATGGCCCTCCCGCTCGACCTTCTGGAAGCTCTGCGTGCTGCAATTGCTGTGCCTGGCTCTGGCAAGCTACCGCATGTATGTCTTCGGCATGGCCCACCCGCCCGAAGCCTGACCGCCTACTCCGATACAATCGTCGTTCGGAGAATCCCCTATGCGTATCCTGCTGTCCTGTTTCCTGCTGGCCCTGCCCCTGGCCGCGCAATCCCTCCAGATCACCAAAGGAGCCGCCGAATACCAGGTCTATCAGCGCGGACCCGGCAACACCGCCTCCATCCAGTTGGAAGGCTCCGCCCAGGGCGCCTCTGGAAAGACCGTCGAAGCTCGGCTCGTCTCGGCCGGACGCCCCGTCAAAGACTTCGATTGGAAAGCCGCCGGTAAAGCAACCGCCACTTCCTTTACGGCCGAGCTCGCCAACGTCCCCACCGGTGGCCCCTACCGCCTGGAGCTCCGAGCCACCGGCGGCCCCATCACTGCCGTTTCCAACCTCCTGGTGGGCGACCTCTGGCTCCTCGCCGGCCAGTCCAACATGGAAGGCGTCGGCAACCTCGAGAACACCCCCTCCCCCAGCGCCCAGGTCAATTCGCTGGACATGACCGACATCTGGGTCACCGCCACCGACCCGCTGCACCGCCTGCCCGATTCGAACGACCGCGTCCACTGGCGCCTCAACGCACAGCGCCAGCCCGAGAAACTCGAAGGCGAAGCCCTGGCGAAGTGGATCGCCGCCCGCAAGAAAGGCGCCGGACCCGGACTACCGTTCGCCCTCGAAATGGTCCAGCGTACCGGCGTGCCCATCGGCCTCATCCCTTGCGCTCATGGCGGAACCTCCATGGATCAGTGGAACCCCGCCCTCAAGGACAAAGGCGGCGACTCCCTGTACGGCGGCATGCTCCGCCGCTTCCAGCTCGCCGGGGGAAAGATCAAAGGCCTCCTGTGGTATCAGGGCGAGTCCGACGCCTCCCCCACGGCCGCTCCGCTGTTCGCCGAGAAGTTCACCAACCTGATCGCCGCCATCCGCAAAGACTTCAACCAGCCCGGCTTGCCCTTCTACTACGTCCAGATCGGCCGTCACACCAATTTGACCAATCAGAATGAGTGGAATCAGATCCAGGACATCCAGCTCAAGCTCGAGTCGAAGATCTTCAACGTCGGGATGGTCACCTGCGTCGATTGCGAACTCGACGACGGCATTCACGTCGGCACCTCGGACCAGCCCCTGTTGGGCCATCGCCTCGCCAACCTGGCCACTGGAGAAACCCGCAAAGGCCCCCGGCCAGTCTCGGCTCGAGCCAAGGATGGCATCATCCGTGTCGACTTCGCCGAAGTCAACGGCCGCCTCACCCATGCCGGACGCCTCTACGGATTCAGCGTGCACGACGCCACAGGCGCTTTCGTTCCAGTCATTTACAGACAACGCGTCAGCGCCGAGGATCCCAACGTGGTGGAGCTGCTCTTTGGAGGCAAGCTGCCGGAAGGCGCCACCCTCCGCTACGGCCTAGGCCGCGATCCCTACGTCAACCTGAGGGACGAAGCCGGCATGGCTGCTCCGGCCTTCGGACCGATGCCGATTTCACAATGACTTAAGCCATTGGGCGGTGGCCGCCAGGTCCGCCGCCTTGCACATCAGCGAGCCGGGCACCAGCCCGTCGGCACCGGAAGCCCTCAGCAACGGAGCCGTCTCTTCCCGAATGCCCCCCTCCGCCACAAGCCGGATGGGGGTTTCGTCGATCAGGGACTTCATCGCCGTCACCCGGTCGCAGGCCCGCTCATCCAGCCCGCAGCCCTTGACGCCCATCGCGGTGCCCATCAGGATCACCGTATCGACCTTTGTTTTGAACGGCCTGACCAGCTCCAGAGGGGTGTCCAGTTCCAACGAGATGCCGGCTGCTTTCCCGCGCGACTGCAACCTCTCCAGAGCCTGCCAGACCCGTTTGCCGATCTCGATCGGCACCGTCACCCGGTCTACCCCGGCATCCAGAAAAGCATCCAGCAAATCCAGCGGCCGCGTCGCCATCAGATGCAGGTGAAAAGGGACCTGCGTCAGCTCACGAATCCGGGCCACGAGGTCCGGAAAGAACAACAGGCTCGGCGCGTAGTGTCCATCGCAGGCATCGAGATGGAATGAGTCTGTAAACGGCTCCAACCGCGCGATTTCCTGTTGCAGATTGGCCAGGTCCGCTGACCACAGCGAGACATCCAGCCACAGCTTGTCCTTCAAAGACCCCATGCTACATTCAAAGTATCACGATGAAGTGTTTGCCCCTCTTTGCCACGATTTTCTGCGGTGTTCTGTTCGCCCAAGCGCCTCCCGCCGAACCCAAACCCGCAGCGGCCGCTGAATCCGCCCCATCCCTGAAAGACGACAATGTGGTCGTCATCATCGAGGGCAAAGAGTGGAAACGCTCCGACCTGGAGCATCTCGTCAAAGCCCTGGGCGGCAGAATCCCCAGCCAGTATTATTCCGACAAGCGCGCATTTCTCCGTGCACTGGCCACGATGGCCAAGGCCGCGAGTTTGGCCGAGACGGCCGGGCTCGACAAGGTGGACCCGCACAAGTGGCGCCTCATGTACAATCGCCAACTCTATTTGGCCCAGATATTTATGGCGGCCCAGGAAACCGCCACCCTGGTTCTGCCGGCCGACCAGAAGGCCTACTACGAGGCTCACAAAGCCGATTACACCAAAGCAAAGGTGAAGGTCATCTACCTGGCGTTCAATGACGCACCCCTGCAAACGGGCGATCCCAAGGCTAAGAAACCAAAAACCAGCGCGGAAGCCGAGAAGTTGGCTAACCAGGTGATACAATTAGCTCGCGGCGGGGCGGATTTCGCGCAGTTGGTCCAGAAATACTCTGACGACGCCGATTCCAAGGCCAAGAACGGAGAGTTCCCAGTCATCCAACCGGGGGACAATTCTTTGCCAACCCAGATCAAGTCTGCAGTTTTCGCCCTCAAACCAGGGCAGGTTTCCGATGCTGTACGCCAGACCGGTGGGTTCTGGATCTTTCGTCTGGAAGAGTTCGTCACCTCGTCCTTCGATGAGGTCCGTGACGACATCTACACGACGATTCAAAGGGAGCGTTTTCAGCAGTGGATGGAAGGCATGCAGAAGAGCCTCGACGTCCAGTTCAAAGACGACAAGTACTTGGATTACAAGTCTCCGATCGAGTAGCCAAGCAGTTGCTGCGTCTCCCTCATTTCGAGGGAAAACCGGTCAACATCATCTGGCAGCATGAACTCAGGGCCTACCGCGGCCGCCTTCATTCCGGTGAGGGTCCCGGCGAGCAGGTACATGCCGCCAGTTTCCTGCGCAAACGGGAACTAGTGCTCGATACTTCCCTGAAGCAGGACTCCATTGAACTGGCTCGAATTCTCACACACGAGATGTTCCACTTTGTCTGGTGGCGCCTTGGCAATCCCACCCGGTTGGAGTGGCAGGCGCTCATCGAGAATGAATTCGCCCGAGGCGCCGCGGGTGAACTAGGCTGGTCCGCCGAAGCTCGAAAGAAACGCCTCAGCGTCGAAGACCGCCACGACCGCACCAAACTCTGGCGCGACTACATCTGTGAAAGCTTCTGCGATACCGCCGCCTGGATTTACAGCGGTGTCCATGAACACGAAGAGTTTACACTGAAGCCCCGCTTCCGGACGCTCCGCCGGCGCTGGTTCGAACAACTTACCAGTCACCACGGCGGCGCCTTACGCATCTAGTTGGTAGAATCGCCGTTAGGACTCTACTGAATGAAATCTTCCTGGATGCGAAGCGCCGCCACGCTCGCTGTGTTTGTGATTACGATGGCGGGCTGCGCTTCCCAGGCTCAGAAGGGTCTGGAACGGCCGCCCAGCACCAAACCGGCCGGCGCCCGCAACCCCGCCCCCGCGTTCACCTTGAAAGACGCCGACGGCAAGCCCGTGTCCCTGGCCGACTACAAGGGCAAAGTGGTGCTGCTCAACTTCTGGGCCACCTGGTGCGGTCCCTGCAAGATCGAGATCCCCTGGTTCATCGAATTCCAGAAAACCTATAAGGATAAGGGCTTTACGGTCATCGGCGTAGCCCTCGACGACGAGGGCTGGGAAGCCGTCAAACCCTACATCGCCGAAAAACAGGTGAACTACCCCGTCGTCACGGGCGACTCCACCGTGGAGCAGAAGTACGGCGGCATCGATGCCCTGCCCACCACTTTCCTCATCGACAAAGAGGGCCGCATCGCCAACACCCACATCGGCCTGGTCAGCAGAAAAGAGTATGAGAGCGACATCAATGAACTTCTTCAGTAGGATCGCCGGAACCGCGTTCTTGGCCGCCGCCGCCTTCGCCCAGGCCCCCTCCTCCGGAGTCCTCACCGTAACCGAACCGGCCAAGCTCATCGTCAAGCGCACGGAAAACCCGAGCTACGAGCTCAAGCTCTCCATCCGCCCCGGCTATCACGCCAACTCCAACACGCCTACCGAGGAGTACCTGATCCCGTTCAAGCTCACCTGGGAGCCGGGCGCCCTCGAAGTCGCCGAGATCGTCTACCCCAAAGCCAAAATGGAAAAGTACGATTTCGCCGACAAGCCCATCTCCGTCTTCGGCGGTGACTTTTCCGTCGTCACCAAGTTCAAACGGGCAGCCAATCCAGCACTCGGGCCCGGCTACATCACCGGTAAGCTCCGCTATCAGGCCTGCAACGACAAGATGTGCCTGCCCCCCAAAAGCGTCGAAATCAAACTGCCCATCCTGATGCAGTGACCCGCCGGCTGATCATTCGTCCCGGCGCCATCGGCGACACCATCGTCTCCCTACCCGCCCTCGAGCATCTCTGCACGGAATCCACAGAGCTGTGGGCTCCGTCCGCCAACCTTCCTCTACTCAATCACTTGGGAACTGCCCATTCCCTCGTCGCCCGCGGCCTGGATGCCCTCCGTCTCTCGCCTTCAACCCTCCAGCGCCTGGCTGAATTCGACGACATCGTCTCCTGGTACGGAACCAACCGGGAAGACTTCCGAGCACAGGTCGCGCACCTGCCCTTTCGCTTCTTCTCCGCTCTCCCTCCCTCTGGTTCGCCGCTCCACGCGGTCGACTACTACCTGAACCGGATCGGAGCCCCGCTGGGCGGAATCCCCCATTTGCCCATCGACCACCGGCCCTCCGGTTTCGCGGTCATTCACCCCTTCTCCGGGGGACGAACCAAGAACTGGCCGCTCGCCCGCTTCCAGGAAGTGGCCCGTCTCCTACCAATGCCCGTCCAGTGGTGTGCCGGACCCGAGGAATCGCTCGACGAAGCCATCCGTTTCAATGACTTAGGAGACCTGGCCCGCTGGCTTGCCACGGCCAGCCTCTACATTGGAAACGACAGCGGGATCTCCCATCTGGCAGCCGCCTGTGGAGTCCCGACCGTCGCCGTCTTTGGACCCACCGATCCGGCCGTCTGGGCGCCTCGTGGCCGGCGCGTCCGCCTCGCCGCCTGGGATTGGCCGCCGGAACGCGTCGCGGCCGAAGCCGCCGCCCTGCTTACTGCTTAGCCTGGAATCCGATCCCTGTGAGAATCAGGCCCAACCGCCGGTTGTCTCCCGCTGGGCTGAACTCCTGATCGATGCTCAGCGTCACGGTCGCCGTATCGCCGGGGGCCGTGAGCGGCGCGGTCTCCAATGTGTAACTGTCCGGTTTGGAGAAGGTCTGCTTGGCGACTTCGACCCCGTTCAGGGTCATGGTCACGGTCCGCCCCGGAGCCGCATCCGGAATGTACACCTTAGCCACCAGGGGCTGGGGGGTCGACGGCGGCTTCAGCAGGAACACGGCCCGCCCGCTCATCCACCGCCACTCCTGGTTTTCCAGCTTATAGACACCGCTCACCAGTTGGTGCTCGGCCGCGGTGGTCGACATGGGTAGCCAGGAAAGCTCCGGTTTCTTCTCTACAATCAACGACTTCGTGACGATATCCACCGGAGCCGTGCTGATGTCGAATGGCCACAGTCCGAACGCCACACTGGAATAGCCGGATCGCGATCCCAACCCCACCAGCCGCAACGGAAGAGTCGGCCGGATCTCGGAGCGCATCTGCTCCACCAACTGTCCTCCACCGGTAGTGAACGGTATCTGGTCGGACAACTGGCTGCCGATCAGGATGTCGCCTGGACGCAGCGTCTGCCCTCGTACCACGGTCAGCGCTCCGTCTGCTTCCGTATAGAATCGCAGCCCCCATTCGCTGTTCACCCACACCCGGTGGTTGGCGGTGTCCTTCATCGCCGCCGCCGCGAACGTCCGGTAGCCGTCCCAATGCTGGTTGTTCACCCAGGCCAGACCCAGGCCCAGAGCCAGTTGCAGCCCAGAAGTCAGCCAAAGCAACCGGGGCTTGTTGGCGTAGTAGCGAGCCACCAGAATCGCGAACGGAGCCGACAACGGCAGCAGATACCGCGCCGACCCGGCAAAAACAGCACCAGCGCCGCCGCATAGAAAATCGCCACCCAGGCGCTGAGAAACCGGTCCCGCGACCGCAGCAACGCCCACAATCCCAGAGGCGTGAACATGACGGCCAGATGACCCGTCAGCCCGATGGCGCTGCGCACCTTCATCTCGCTACTTTGGAACTTATATGTTTGAAAATGCTGGCCCAGCACCAGGGCCGGGTACTGCCCGCTGGTGATCCGCTCAAAGCCCTGATAGCCCACAAACCCAAGCACCGGCACGGTCAGCAGCCACCAGTTCCGCTTCAGCGTCCCCTGCTGCCAGAAGTACAAGCCCAGGATCGGGATCAACACAACCGACTGGTAAGCGATCAGCGAACACGCGGCCAGCGCCAGGCCGGCGGTCTTCGGCCGGTCGTACACAACCAAAGCCACGGTCAACACCCAGAACGTCAGGAATGGCAGGTCCGACTCCAGCGACGTCGCGTTCACCAGAAACGCCGGCACCGCGCAAAAGAGTAAGGTGGCCTCCACCGCCCGCTCCGGCACAAATCGCCGCGCCAGCGCCAACATCGACAGAGCCGCCGTCAGCGCCAGCAGGAAGTACGCGGCATGGAACGGCACCTCGCGAATATCCCCGACCAGCGCCAGAATCCCAGCCAGGAGAAACGCGTCCCCAGGAGGATGCGAGTGCCCCCGCATGTCCATCGGGATACCCAGGAAGACATACTTCGCATGGTGAGGATGCAGCGGGTCGATCTGCGCATGTTGCGCCGCCGCCAGGTAGTAATAATCGTCACCCTGGATCGCCTGATTCCAGAACGGCAGGCTCACCAGCAGGACAAACAGGCCAACGAGGATTGCTTGCTTCCGCAAGTAATCAGTGTACCCCCGCTCAACGCACGACAGGCGCGTTCAGCCACGCGCCAAACGCCTTCAACACCGGCCAACCCTCTGGCCGCTCATAGAGTTGGACAAACGCCCGGGGATACTCCAGCGCGGGCGACCGTGCCCCGGTGGGCGTCCGCGGATCCACCAGCCACAGAGGCCGCGGCGCAATCAGCTTGACCAGATCCGGCAGATCGAAGTCGAGCAGGACCCCCGGAATCGTAATCTCGGCCAGATTCGAATGCAGGTGGCTTTGGGTGCACACCAGCCAGCTCGTCACCGTATCTTCCGCCATCACCCGAGCCACACGGGGTTCCAGAGCGGCGAACAGCAGCGCAGCCACACCCGAGTTTCCCTTGCCCCAGACGGAAATGTTCTCTGGATCCACCTCCGGGTCGGCCGTCAGGTCGTAGAAAGCACTGGTCAATTCGCTCACGCGCCAGCTCAGCAGCGATCGCCCATTCAGCCACTCCTTGGCCGCAGCCTGGTAGGCGGCACTATATCCCCCAGATCCGCCTTGGGGTACGGGAGAGTTCACGACCCGCAGAACGTACCCTGCAGCCCTCAGCTCCGCCAGATCTACTTCGGGTACACCCGTGGCGACCAGTCCCGGCCGGATCCCGCGCGGGGACGTCCGGGCAACAAGATGCAGGGGCGGCGGGGCGACTCGCTGTAGCACCAACTGCCTCAACTGCTGCGGATTCGTCGCCGCCAAAGCCCTGCGCTTCGGGTAGATCCGCTGGGCCAGGGCCCGGTTCATGGAGAAGACCGTCTCCGTCCCAAACGAACCCGCCAGTTGCCCGTTGGGCGTCGCCCACAACAGGCTCTCGGGCTCGGTATCGATGGGCTCTTCCTTGACCTCGGCGTCCACCCCCTTCAAGTGCTTATCCAGGAACCGATAGGCGGCCTCGCGCCTAGGCTGGGACCAGCCGTGCGTGTCATCGAACTCAAAGAAAGCCACGCGTCCCGGAGCGTCCACCGACTCGTAATACAGCGCCGCCGCCGCGAAGGTCGCCCGCGCGCCGGCGATGGGGAAGAAGTCCCGAGTGGCCGACGTGACCAGGAACGGCTTCGGCGCGAAACTCTTTATGAAATCAACAAAATCCAGGCCCATGCTGAGGAAGCCGGGCAGAATCTGCTCCGCATCCTGCGGGCCGGGCCCGTCCATCAATTCCTGCCACCGCGTGATGTAGCAGGAGGAGACCGCCGCCGCCAGCCTGGGTTCGAATACGGCCAGGTAAGCTGCCTGGGTCCCGCCGCCGGAATTGCCCGCCACCGCGATCCGGGCCGAATCCACCTCCGGACGCGTCAGCAGGTAGTCCACCGCCCGGATTCCATCCCAGATGAAGTAGCGCGCAATGGAGGTGCCCGTCAGCAGGCATTGGACCCCGGCCGCGATATGCTCATTCACGCCCGGCCCCACCCGCGACAGCCCCAGCTCCGAGTTCGAAATACTCCAGGCGTTCCCCCTGCCCGGGCGGATCATATGCCAGCACCACATAGCCGCGCCGGGCCAGGGTGATCCACACCTTCTGGTAGCTGGGATAGGCCTTGCCGTTGTCCGAGTGACCCGCCACGCCCAACACCGCCGGAAACGGTCCGGCGGAGGTCGTGGGGACATACAGGTTCGCCGTCACCCGGAAACCGGGCAGCGACTCGAACAGTAGCTTCTCCACCCGGTAACCCTGCCGCTCGAACTTGCCGGTCACGCGGGCATTCAATTCGGCCCTGACGTCCGGCAGACCGCCCATCGCCCGCTCCATCTTCGCCTTGATATCGCCCGGCGCCTGGAGCAGGGCGAGCAGCAGCACGAAAGAGGTCATCGTGCCGGAATTGTAGCTCATCCCCACGGACCAGGCGATTTGTGCAATCCCCATTACAGGATAGGTATTTCCTGTCGAAGAGTACTGACGGAAATGGCACTGAGGCAGTAAGGGTTGCCTCAAAAGGACCACCAAACTGTCACGAATCTTTCTAACTCATTGATTCCAGGTATAGATCGAGTGGCCCGGAGATTGCCAATAGAAAGGGCAGGAGGCACTAATGAATCTGTCGATCAGGACACACGGCATCGAGTTGACTGGGGAACTGCAGCAGTATGTTGAGCGGCGGATCGGATTTGCCCTGGACCGCTACGAGACCCGGTTGTCCGAGGTGGTCGTCTATCTGGACGATACGAATGGCCCGAAGGGCGGAGTGGACAAACTCTGCCAGATCACGGCCGACCTGCCCGGCTTGGAGCGTGTCAAGATCCTGGAGCAAAATGCAACGTTCGCAGGCGCCGTCGATGGCGCGGCCCGCCGCCTGGGCTACCGAATCCATCAGGTGTTGCGCCGCCGCAGACCGGAAGACGCCCAACACCGCATGCACCGCCGTAGTGCCCGTCGGGAAACCGTGGGAGGTGCCGTTTGAGCTGGCCGTTCAATCCTCCCCTGCTGGTAGTGAGTGAAGACCGGGTGTTGCGAGGAGAATTGGCACGGGTCCTGACCAAGCAGAGCTGGGAAGTCCTATGCTTTGCCGATTGGGAACATGCCGCCACGGGGCTGCCACAGGCCGCGGGTGGCATTCTGGTGACCGATCATTCATGGAGCCAGGCTGTGAAAGTGGCCGCCCAGTTGGATCCGCCCGCTTTGGTCGTTGCCGTCTGCGATGGCCCACGCGATATCAAGGAGGCCAAGGAAGCCGGCGTTTACGACACGATCGTCAGGCCTTTTGAGGCAATGGAGCCCGCCTGGACCGTTGCCTGCGCCTGGCACTTCGCCTCGTGCCAGGCAGAAGCGCGGTCGCAGTGCGACGCCGCCTGAAACTGTATCCCATCGTCCCCGCCGTGACGCCGGCCTCCTTCCTCTCCCCGGCGTTCACGGCGGGTGGCCAGAATCTGGAACTGAAGCTCGGGCCGCCCGCGGAGGCGGCCCAATTTTTGTGTAGTGCGAAAACTGCTCTCAATCCGGACTATCCCATGGGCACAATATAGGGAAGTATCGTCCATGGTGACTGACACGCGATATGTATGGGTGCAGCGCTCGGCTGTGGTCCTGGCCGCCTTTTCGATTGCGGCCCTGCAGGCCACCGTCCCGCTGGAGCGCGTCAACTGGCATTTCGTGCTGCCCCGCCTCTTCTACGTCGCCATCCTGTTCTCCGCCGTCCATGACGGCTGGCGCGGCGGCCTCATCACCGCCGGCCTCTGTAGCGGCCTCATCCTCTCCCTCAAGCAGACCGACACCGTCCTCCACCACATCATGGAAAGCGTCGTCTTCTGCTTCGTGGGCACAGGCACCGGTGTCCTGACTGAGCGCCTGAACGCTGCCTACCAGAAGATCCAGGAGACCTCCGAGGCGATGAAGCGGGCCGAACGCCTCTCCGCCATCGGCCAGCTCTCCGCCGGCCTGGCACACGAGATCCGCAACCCCCTGGCCAGCATTGCCGGAGCCGCGCAGATCCTCGGCCGGGCCCCGGCGCTGGATGAGAAACAGTCGCGCTGCGTCACCATCATCGGCCAGGAGTGCAGCCGCCTCGACCGCCTGCTCACTACCTTTCTCAACTTCGCCCGCCCGCGGCCGCCCAAAATGGGCCAGGCCGCCCTCGAGCCGTTGCTGGAGAATGTCGCGGCCCTGGTGGAGCACCGCATTGGCCGGCGCGGCATCACCATCGAACGCCGCCAGCAGGGCAAGATCCCCTCGCTCTTCTGTGACTCGGAGCAACTGGAACAGGTGCTGCTGAACCTGCTCATCAACGCCGTGGAGGCCAGTCCGGACGGCGCCACCGTCGTCCTGGAAGCCGGCGCCGACCGCCGCAATGTCTGGATCCGCGTCCGCGACGAAGGTTCCGGCGTAGCCCCCGGCGACATCGACAAACTCTTCGACCCATTCTTCACGACCAAGGAAAACGGCACAGGTCTCGGCCTGCCCGTGGCCCATCAGATCGTGGGCCAGATGCACGGGTGGCTGGACGCGCGCCGCAATCCCGGCAAAGGCATGACCTTCAGTGTCCACCTGCCGCTGCTACGAAAGGGAGTATGACTGCACAAAGCATCCTGTTGGTGGACGACGACGAGAATCTGCGCTGGGTCGTCCAAACGCAGTTGGAGGACGCGGGTTATTCCGTCAAAACCGCCGGAACCGGCGAGGAAGCGCTTTCCCTCATCCGCCAACGACCCGCCGGCGCTCGTGCTCACTGACCTGCGGATGCCCGGCCTCTCCGGCATCGATCTCCTCCGCCAGGTGCGCGAATCGAACCCCGATCTGCCCGTCGTCATCATCACCGCCTTCGGCACCATTCAGAACGCCGTCGAGGCCGTGAAGTCCGGCGCCTACGACTACCTCACCAAGCCCATCGATTTCGAAGAGCTGAACCTGCTGGTGCGCCGCGCGCTGGAGCACTCCCGCCTGGTGGAAGAGGTCCGCACCCTGCGCACCAACCTCGACCGCAAGTACGGCTTCGAAAGCATCATCGGCCAGTCCGAGACGCTGCTCACCGTCCTCGACATGGCGTCCCGCGCCGCCCAGACGAACTCCACCATCCTGATCCGCGCCGAGACCGGCACCGGCAAGGAACTGCTTGCCCGCGCCATCCACCAGAACAGCCCCCGCAAGGAGCGTGCCTTCGTCACCATCAACTGCGGCGCCATCCCGCGCGATCTGCTCGAAAGCGAACTCTTCGGACACGTGAAGGGTTCCTTCACCGGGGCCGTCTCCACCAGCAGGGCAAGGTGGAACTGGCCAGCGGCGGCACGCTCTTCCTCGACGAGATCGGCGAACTGCCCATGGAAGTCCAGGCCGAGCTGCTGCGCCTCATCCAGCAGGGCGAGATCGAGAAGGTCGGCGCCGCCGCGGTCAGCCGCGTGGACGTGCGCATCATCGCCGCCACCCACCGCAACCTGCAGGCCATGATCGAGGACGCCGCCTTCCGCGAAGACCTCTACTACCGCCTGGCCGTCATCCCGCTGGAACTGCCGCCATTGCGCGAGCGCGCCGAAGACATTCCTGAGCTGGTTCAGAATTTCTTCCTGAAGTCGAAGGAGAAGGTGGGGCGGCCCGACCTGACGCTGCCCGGCCGTCTCATCCCGTTCTTCCAGTGCTACCGCTGGCCCGGCAACATCCGCGAACTGGAGAACATCGTCGAACGCATCGTCGTCCTCAGCCGTGGCAACACCATCACCGAAGAGGATCTGCCCGAGATGATCCGCAAGGCCCGACCGGCCGCGGCGGCCGTCAGCCTGGACCTGCCAGCGCAGGGCCTGAGCCTCGACTCCGTCGAGAAGGAGCTCATCGTCAAGGCGCTGGAGATGTCGAACTGGAATCAGACCCACGCCGCGCGCTATCTCGACATCAGCCGCAAGACCCTCATCTACCGCATGGAGAAACACGGCATCCGGCGCAAAGGCTCTGAAACCGGGCCGGCGGAGCGGGCCTGACGCGGCGCCCCGTCCTGGGGCAACAGTTGATTACAGTAAAAGAGATCCCATGATCTCGAAATACCTCCTCCTGTTCTGCGCGCCGGTGCTGCTGGCGGCCGACCCGCCCAAGGTCGATCTCCACATCCATCTCCACGGCGAAGACCACAACACGCCCGAGATGAAACCCGCCGACGCCGCCCTGCTCTCGCGCAAAATGGGCGTGGGCTTCGGGATCCTCGCCGAAGGCGGCTGCCGCGGCGACATTCATGACAACAAGACCCTCGGCGAGTTCCTGGCGGAAGTGCGCGAACAACCCCTCTGGCGCGGTCTCCAGGTCTACGGCTTCGACTGGCCGCAGTGCCTTTCCGCCGAGCTGCGCGGCCAGCTCGACTACATCGCCGCCGATGCGCTCGTCTTTCCCGACAAGACTGGCAAGAGCATCTGGCTGTGGCTGCCGGATATCGAGGTCGGCGAGCCCCAGGACTTCATGGACCGCTACGTCGCCTTCAACGAGCGCGTGCTCTCGCAACCCATCCAGATCTGGGCCAATCCCACCTACATTCCCGAGAAACTGAAGGCCCGCTACGCCGAACTCTGGACACCCGCCCGCATGGACCGCCTCATCCAGGCCGCCGTACGCAATCACGTCGCCATCGAGATCAATGCGCACTTCCAGATCCCCAGCGCCGCGTTCATCCGCCGGGCCAAAGCCGCCGGTGCTAAGTTCTCCTTCGGCTCCAACAGCCACGTCAACGGCATGGGCGAGATCGACTTCTGCCTCCGCATGGCAGAGCAATGCGGCTTGACCGACGCCGACATCTACGTCCCCAGCCGGCGGTTGGCCCGCTAAAGCAAACGGGCCGGAAGCCCCAGCCTCCGGCCCGTCATTCTCAACTTTCCTGTCAGCCTAGATCGTCATCGCCATGTAGCCGCCATCGACGCGCATGATGGAGCCCGTGACAAAGCTCGACGCCTTGTCCGAAGCGAGATATACGGCCGCGCCCACCAGTTCCGGCGCCTCGCCGAAGCGATTCATCGGCGTGTGCTTCATGATGGACGCAACGCGCTCATCCGTCAGCAGCTTGCGGTTCTGCTCGGCCGGGAAGAAGCCGGGCAGGATCGCGTTGACGCGCACACCCTGCGTCGCCCACTCGCGCGCCAGGAACTGCGTCACCTGGTTCACGCCGCCCTTGGCCACCGAGTAGGTGAACACCTTCGACAGCGGCGGGCCGGACGAAGCCGACGAGATATTGATGACGGAGCCGCCCTTGCCCGGCTGCACCATGTACTGCCCAAACACCTGGCAGGCCAGGAAGACGCTCGTGAGGTCGACATCCAGAATGCGATGCCACTCCTCTTCGGTGATCTCGAAGAACGGCGTGCCCGAGTTGATACCGGCAGCGTTGACCAGGATCTCGACATGGCCCAGTTCCGCCAGAATCGCATCCAGCGCGGCCTGCAGATCGGCCTTCTTCGTGGCATCGACTTTCACGCCGATGGCCCGGCGGCCCAGCTCACGAACCTGAGCGGCCCGCGCATTCGCCGCGTCCAGATTGAAATCGAGGATCGCGATGTCGGCACCGGCACGGGCCAGGCCCAGCGCCATCTCGCCCGCCAACACCCCGCCGCCGCCAACAATCGCGGCTACTTTCCCGGAAAGGTCAAAAAGATCGGACATTCTCAAACCTCAACTTTTCTTTGCTGTGGATAGGTTATCGCAGCCGGAGGGAGCGTTAAAAGCGCAGGCGCAGCACCAGTTGGACCGATCGCGACCCGCCCGACTGGAACACCGGAGCCAGCCCGCTACCCGGACTGCCCGTGCCCAGCATCAGGTTCAGCATCGAAGTCGACTGCCCGAACAGCGGACTGGCCAATGTTCTCACCGGATCGCCAAAGTTCGGGTGGTTCAGCAGATTGAACGCCTCCGCCCGCATCTCCAGCGTCTGCCGCCGGCTCAGCCGGAAGTCCCGCCGCACCGCCAGATCCATCTGCGACATGCCAAAGCCGGCAATCGCGTTCCGGCCCAGATTGCCCTGCGTGTTGGGCGACGGGCTCTGGAAGGCCGCCGGATTCAGCCGCCGCCCGCCCGGCGTGGCGGAGTCCTGCAGCCAGACCGGCACGCCCGGCAGCAGATTCGGCCGGAAGGCATTCGAGAAGCTCAAGCCCATGGCGTACTCCTGGTTCACCACCGTGATGGGGAATCCAGTGCGCGCCCGGTAAATGCCGTCGAACGTCACCCCGCGCGCAAATCGCGGCGAGTAGGTAAACGCCGCCGTGAACGAGT
Organism: Paludibaculum sp.; assembly: GCA_049841055.1. Lineage (GTDB taxonomy): Bacteria > Acidobacteriota > Terriglobia > Bryobacterales > Bryobacteraceae > Paludibaculum. The sequence continues at coordinate 32,966 of JASGIE010000209.1, forward strand.
GCCGGACATCGAAATCCGACGAGCCCCGGTTGCTGCTGCCCGACGTGGCGGTATTCACCAGGAACAACGCCGCGTCGCTCGAGCTGTCATCGATCGAGTGCGCCCACGAGTAGGACACATGCGCCTGCAGCGACCGCGCCATCCTACGCCGGTACTGTACCAGCAAAGCCCGGTAATCCGACGACGCATGGTTGGTGGACAGCACCGTCCGGATCAGTTCGTTCCCGCCCTGCGTCCCGTACTCTCGCCGCACCAGCCACTGCCCCTTGGCAACGACATAGCTGGCCGAGAGGAGATTGTTCAGGCCGAACGCCCGCTCGATCGAGAGGTTTCCCTGCTGCACTCGCGGCAGCCGCACATTGTTGTCGAATCCATATTGAAGGATGGTGGTGAAAGGCGCCGACGAGCCGCTGGTGAACTGCTCCATATTCAGCGGACCGCCATTCACCAGATCGGTCGCCAGGCTCAGGCTGGAGTCGTAGTACGCGCCATAGGCCGCGCGCACCACCATCTGCCCGGCCTTGTCCGGCCGCCAAGCCAGACCTGCCCGGGGCGCGAGGTTCGTATACCGCATCGGCCAGATCGCCGAGCTGGGACTCGTATCCGGTTTGCCGCCGAAGGGATTCTGCGTCAGATCCCGCGTGGTCGGCGCCGGCGCCAGTTCCCACCGTACGCCCGCGGTAAACGTCAGCGCCCGGTGGATCCTCCAGGTGTCCTGGACAAAGAGCGAGGATTCCAGCAGCCGGCCCGCCCGGTTCTGCTGCGTGGACGAGGCCGTCCACAGATCGTGGCTGTCCACCAGATCCGCCAGGCTCTCCGCGATAATGCTGAAGCTGCCGTCCACGTCCTGCCGCGACGGGTCCAGCCGGCGGAAGTCGCCGCCGAACCGGATCTGGTGCGCCCCATGGATCACGTAGGCGCTGGGCACAATCTGCCACTGCGACTGGCGTTGCACGCTCTCGGCGCCCGATACCGTCTGCCCCACGCCGGCGATCGAAAACCGGTACAGATAATTGCAGGCGCTCTTGGTCGGTAGAAAAGTGCTCGCCACCGCGCTCATCGAGCACCCGTCGGAATCCGTCGGATCCGCCGGCCGCCACACCGAGTGAGCCTCAATCCGCGCAAAGTTCATCCTCAGGTCGAACACTGTGTCCGGCCTTGGACGGTAATTGGCCGCCCACGTCAGGGTGCGCGAGCGGATATTCAAATCGCTGATCTGCGAGCTGCCGAAGCGGCTGGAGGAAGGCGCCTCCTGAAATCGCGCGAAGAGCGTGATCTTCGAAGTCAGGGCATGGTCGATCCGCGCGCTGCCGTTGTCCGATTGCGCCGGCCTGCTGATGCGGCCCGTCCACTCGCCGATGTTCTGATCGAAATTCCGGCCGTTGGGCAGCGGGAACAGCTCCAGCACCGGGCGGACCCAGTTCTGCACCTTGCCGCGCAACTGGGCCGTGGGCACCGCCTGCATCCAGGATGTCGGCTGTAAGAGCCTCAGCCCCTCGTAGTTCAGATAGAAGAACGTACGGTCGCGCAGCACCGGTCCGCCCAGCGCCGCGCTGAAGTCATTCACGCGCAACGGGGTCCGGCCTTCCCCGGGCTGGTTGATGAACCAGTCGTTGGCGGCCAGCTTTTCGTGGCGGAAGAACTCGGTGAGCGCGCCCCGGTACTCATTCGAGCCGGAACGGCTGCTGAGCGACACCTGCGCGCCGGGATACCGCCCAAACTCGGAACCTGTGGAGGAGGTCTGGACGACGAACTCGTTCAGCGAATCGAGGGCGATGATCCCCGCCAGTCCGCCAATGGCCGTCATCGACGGCAGAGTGCCTCCGGTCGTCTGCGCGGGCAGCCCACCGCCGATTACTCCGGAGTTCGCACTCACCCCATCCACCGAAAAGCCATGCGTATTGGGCCGCTGTCCGTTCGTGGTGAACTGGCCGGCCTCGCCGCGCGTCGCCGGAGTCACAATCGTACCCGGAGCCAGCTCCAGCAGACTCAGGATGCCCCGGCCGTTCAGCGGCAGGTTCTCGATCGGCTGACGTCCAATCAGCGTACTGACCGAGGTCTCCTCGCGACTGATCCCACCCGGCGTGTCCTCCACCGTGATGGTCTCCTGCATGCTCCCGATCTGCAGGCTGAAATCGACCCGCGCCGCCAGCGCCACATCCAGCTTCACCCCGAATCGCACCAGGGTCCGGAAACCGTCCTTGCGGACCATCACCTTGTACTGGCCCGGCTGAAGAGCAGCCACCAGGTAAGTGCCATCGGAATGTGTCAGGGTGACCCGCCGGAAGCCGGTGTCTTCGCTCGACACGCTCACTGTGGCGCCTGGAACGGCCGCGCCGGAGGGGTCTGTGATCTGCCCGGAGAGATGCGTGAGGGTTTGCGCTGACAACGGCGCAAAAAATAAAAACCCAACAAACAGAGCGGGCACCGGGCAGTGTCGCATGGCAGGCGAACTTTTCTATTGCACCTCCCGGGCCATCTTCTCGTAGCTTTCAGCCTGGACCATCAGGTCGGCCAATCTGGACAACAGGTCACCGGGAATCGAATCCACGGGACGCGCGGCCGGGGTCGCCGCAAGTGTCCCGGCCAGCAGGAGATCCACCTGCCGGCTGGTCTGGAAAAGCTGCTCCGTGGCGCTCTGCCACGGGCCCGAAGCAAGGGCCGCCGCCGGACGCGCGTCTACCTTGGGCGCCACCTTCCGCAATGCCGGACCCAGCATTTTCTGCAGGGTCGCCGCCTGAGCCAGGATCGCCGCCGCATGATCGTGCCGCAGCCCGGCCAGGAGGACACGCTCCTCGCCCGTCATGCCTGCTTCGATACTTGTAGGATATCGCTCGGCCAGCCGCCGCAAGGCGTGCATCCGCGCCATCAGATCGTCGCTGGACTCCAGCGCCCGGTCCGCCACGCTTATGAACGCCGCTCGCCCGCCCAGCACCGACTCCAGCCGGCCCTGCAGTTGCTCGATTTCCGGGCTCGTCGCGCTGCCAATATTCGACAAATGTCGTTCCTGCTGCGGGGTCGCTGGAATCCCGCCTTCATTGAACTGCAGCCGAACCCGCGGCAGCGAATCCAGCGCAGCATGCAGCTCCTGCCGCCGTTCCGCTGGTACACCGACCCCGGTCACGTCCACGGCCGCTCCATTTCGCGTCACTTCCAGCGGCTGGTCCAGATCCGCTCCAATTCCACGCAACGCCTTGAAAACAAGCAGCTCATCGTGCAAAGTGGCGGGCTGCACCGCGGCTTCGGAGGTCGCCGGAACCGCGCCCGGTCGGAGGCCATTGGCACCAGATACTATACCTGTAGAGCCGATCGCCAACTGCTGATCGGCGGCCACGGCCTGGATCTCGATCGGCTCATGATTCCGGAACTCCAGCACGCCGGAGGTGGGTTCGAGATCAGAGGCCCGTAAGGTCAGCGATGCCGCCAACAGCTCGCCCGACTCGGTGGTCGTCCGGATCCGGTGATACCGGCTCTCCGGTGCCGCCGCATCCAGCGTGGACGTCAACTCGTCGTGCTTCGAGGGCAACTGCGCCCGCCAGCGCTGGAACGTCTTTGCGCTCAGCGGGTCGTCCCAGTCGTAGTTGGCCTGCCGGAACAGCGCTTCAATCGGCTGCAGTTCTTTGTTTTGTGCAGCCTGCAGCGGAGTCCCGATCACCCGCGTCAATGTGGCGCTCTTCGTCTTGATCCGGATCCGGCGGATTTTGGCGGGCTTCGATTCGGCCGAAGCCACCGCGCGCCGCAGCAGACTCGCCGCCTGCACCGCCGGCAATTGCCACGACTGCCAGACCAGCAGCGCGATCAGCGTCGTGGCGATCGCCGCATACGACGTCCGCCGCAGCGTCCAGGCGCCCGTCAACCAGTCCGACACGCGCGCAAACCACGATCTCGCGGCCGCCTGCTCTTCGATCCGGTCAAATTCTCTATAAATGTCGAACCACGGTTCCGGTGGAGTCGGATAGCCTTCCTTCAGGACAACTTCCCGGTACTGAACACACTCATTGACCGCTCGCTGCGTCTCCTCCAGCGCCGACCGGCATTGCCAGCAGGCGCTCAGGTGAGCCCTCATCTTCTTCTCTTCCCGGGTGGTGACCTCACCATCCGCGAAGCGAAGCCATTCGCCATCACTGGGGTGGCCGCTCGTGTACTGTGAGCGGTCGTTGACACTACTCATGTCGCACCTTCTTCAGCCGGCCGATTGCACGCCGCAGAAACTCACTCACCGTCGACGGACTGATGCCGAGGATGGCCCCTATCTCGGGGTAGCGCAGACCCTCCATCCTTAAGTGCAGACACCGCTTCTGCTGCTCGGACAAGCCCTTCAGCGCATCGTGGACGCGGCGCATCTGCTCGCGTTCGAGAACACTCCGCTCCGGATTCCAGGCAGGATCCGCCAGGTTGAGCCCCAGGTCCGGATCGTAAACCGCCCGGGCATTCTCCCGGGCTCGCACCCGCAGCCCTAAGTTATGGGCAACACGGAAAATCCATGCTCTGTCGTTGCGGATCTCCTCACCCTTCCGCAACGTCGTGTAGAGACGCAGAAAGACCTCCTGCGTCACTTCCTGGGCTTGCGGCGGGTGCAAGCCGAGGGTCATCAGGTAGCGGTACACGTCGTCGCGCGCCTCTTCAAACAGCTTGGCCACCCGGCTCTGCATCGCCGGTGTGGATGGTGTGGAAGACAAGATCCCTGCCCACTCTTCTCTGAATGCGTCGGAACCCATTTCAGTTTGCTCCGCGCGGGCAGACATCAGTCGAGGGTCGCCCTGCAGCGGTGTCACTCCCAAAGACCGCCGACTGGGTCACTCTACTACACCGCCTGTGAAAAAATGCCTCGCCCTTCGCCAGGTTCAGTTTTTTTCGTCCGCCTGTAGTCGAATTAGCCCCTTTCCGGGTCTTTGAATCAGGAAATCTTGCGCGAACAGGAGCATTGATGCGACTGGATTCGGTAACTGTCACCATCGTCACTTATAACAGCGCCCGCGTCATCGAGCGCTGCCTCGAGTGTGTCCTGGCTCAGGACTACGGCTCGCTGGATGTGGTGGTGGTGGACAACGCCTCGAAGGATGCCACCAGGCACATCCTCGCTGGCTATGAGGGCCGCGTACGCGTGATCTACAACACCAGCAACACCGGCTTCTGCGCCGGTCAGAATCTGGCGATCCGCGCTTCCAAGTCCCACTGGGTACTGACCCTCAACCCCGACGTTTTTCTTCTGCCGGACTTCGTGACCCAACTGGTGGAGGCCGCGCGCATCGACCGCAAGGTCGGCACCGTCTGCGGGCGCCTGCTGCGGATTCAATCCGACGGCTCACCCCTCCACGAACGCCGCATCGATTCCGCCGGCATCTTCTTCACTTCCACCACCCGGCACTTCGATCGCGGCTGGAATGAACCGGACGACGGCCGCTACCGGCAGACCGAGTACGTGTTCGGCGCCTGCGCCGCCGCCGCACTCTACCGCCGCAAAATGATCCTCGACATCGCTCAGTCCGACGGCTTCTTCGACCCGGACTTCTTCTCTTATCGAGAAGACGCCGACGTGGCCTGGCGCGCCCAACTCCTGGGCTGGCGCTGCCTTTACGTCCACACCGCCGAGTCGTACCACGTCCGGCGCATGCTGCCCGGCAACCGCCACAGCGTCCCGGCCGTCCTCAACATGCATTCGGTGAAGAACCGGTTCCTCATGCGTGTGAAGAACATGACGGGCGATCTTTACCGCAGAATCTGGTTCCCCACCACCGCCCGCGACGTTCTCATAGTCGGAGGGTGTCTGTTCTATGAGCCCACCTCGCTCTCCGCGTTCTGGCACACGATGAAGGCTCTGCGCCGCGCCGTTCTCAAGCGGCGCGACATCATGGCCCGGCGGCGGGTCACGGATGATTATCTGGCCGGCTGGTTCCAACAGGGCGCCACGGCTCAACCGGTGCCCGAGACCGCTGTCTCCGAGGTCTATCGATAACGGTATATGCAGTGCCGCTCCCGCGGCCCCCATAATCAAGCCCGCCCCGGCAGTTTCCCAGCACCCCCAGTCACCGGCGGGGGTTCCCGGGAAGGGGCGGGCTTGGGGGGACTCCATGATGGTCGGGTTCTCCCTCCGCAGACGCAGCGACAGCAGCTTCTCCGCCGTCGCCTTCTCCTCATCCCCCAACCGGAAGTAGACCTGCGACAGGAACAGGTGCGGCTGCGGATGGGTCGGGCTCATGCGCGCACACCCGTCCAATGCCTCTTTCGCCTCCTGGTTGCGATCCAGCCCCATCAGCGCCTTGGCCAGCGCCACACAGGCCGAAACATAATCCGGGCGCAGCTTCAGAGCCGTCCGCAGCGGTTCTACCGCCTGCTCATACTGCTCATCCAGCAGCATCAGGTTGCCGTAGAAATAGAATGGCTCCTCATAGGAAGCATCCTGGCTCATCGCTTTGCGCAGGTAGGGCAGGCTCTCGTCGCGCAAACCGGCTTTCTGCAACTGGAAGCCGTATTCGAAGTTCGCCCGCGCCGAATTCGGGAACCGCTCCGCCGCCTGCTTGGTCAAGGCCAGCGTCTCCGGATCCCGAGCCTCGAAACACGCCTTGATCGCTACAAACCACGGCTCCGGAGCATCGCCCCGCAACGCCACCGCCTGCCGGCCCACCGCGCAGGCCTCCTTGTAGTAATACCCGGTCGAGTACTCCACCGACATGATCTGCATCAGCTTGTAGTTCTTCGGCTGCACCGCCAGCGCGGTCCGCCAGGCACGTAGTGCGTCTTCACGCCGCTCCAGCTTCAAGCACGTGGTGCCCAGCAGATACCGCGAATTGAAATCGTCCGGTTTGGCTTGCGCCGCTTTCGTCAGCCAACCTTCCGCCTCGGCAAACTGCCCCAGGGAGTAGCGCATGAAGCCCAGATTGAACAAAGAGGGGAAGTGGTTCGGCGCCGTCTGCAGTACCTGCTTCCACAGCGCCTCAGCCTCGTCGTACCGCTTCTGCATCGCCAACTGCTGGGCCCGGTCGGAGAGAGCATCGGGCCCGGCCTGCAGCCACAACGCCATCGCCGTCACCGCCAGCAGGCCCGTCATCGCGGCAACTCCTGCGCGGCCGCCTGGCCGGACCCCTCCACCAGCAAATAGAGCGCGTCCGCCGCCACTCCCGGAAACTGCTCCTTTTGCCCGTTGGGCCACTGGACAGTGATGCGATCCACCTTAGCCGTCTCACCAAGGCCGAAGTGCAGCCGCAGATCGCTGTGCGACAGGAAACTCGTCTGGCTCAACACCGCATCGGCCTGGATCCGCCCCGCGGCTTCCACCGTCACCACCGCGCCAATCGCTTCGCGGTTCGACTGCACGCCGCGCAATTTCACCTTCACCCAGTGATTCGCCGATTTCAATCCATTCCGCAGCAGCGACGGAGCCTCGTGCATGTTCATCACCAGCACGTCCATCGCCCCGTCGTTGTCGAAGTCACCCACCGCCATCCCGCGGCTGGAATGCTCCGCCGCAATGCCGGGCCCAGACATCTCGGACACATCCTCGAACCGCCCGCCGCCAAGATTGCGGTACACCAGCCGCGCGCGCTGGTAGTGCTCCCGCGCGTCGATCTGCGCCACCTCGGGGTAGACATGGCCGCTCACCTGCACAATGTCTTTCCAGCCGTCGTTGTCCAGGTCGGCGAACCCGGTCCCCCACAGAACATGATCCGGGTTCACAGCCAGCCCGGCGCGCAGGCACACGTCGCTGAAAAGACCCTTGCCCAGATTCCGGTAGAGATTCGGATAGTCGCCCGTGAAGTTGGTTTTCAGGATGTCGATGCGGCCGTCGTTGTCGAAGTCGCCCACGGAAAGACCCATGCCGGCCTGTTCCGAGCCGTTGTCGTTGTAAGCCAGCCCGGTCTCGGTACCGATGTCCCGAAATGTCCCGTTTTTCTGGTTATGGAACAGGATGCTCGGCGTCGAGTCGCAGGCGATGTAGAGATCCGGCCAGCCGTCACCATCGAAGTCAGTGGCCACGGCGGTAAACGCGTAGAACCCCTTCACCGCGCTGATGCCCGAGGCGGCCGAAACATCTTCAAAAGTTCCGTCCCCCTTGTTGTGATACAGCGCCAGCGAGCCGAACGGCAGGCCGCGCGGACCGCAGTAAACCGGACTGCCCTTCCACATGCAGTACGGGAATGCTCCCGGCAGCGGACTCTTCTCCTTCTGAAAGTTCAGATACCGCGTCACCAGCAGATCCAGCCGCCCGTCCCGGTCGTAGTCCACGAATGTGCAGCCGGTGCTCCACTCCTGGCCGCTGCCGCCCGTGCCGCTGCGCGCGGTGACATCGCTGAACGTCCCGTCGCCGTTGTTGCGCTGCAGCAGATTCTTTCCGAAATACGTGACGTAGAGATCGGTGTGCCCGTCGTTGTCGAAATCGCCCGCGCAAACCCCGTTGCCCCAGCCGGACTGGTCCAACCGCGCGCTCTTTGTCACATCGGCGAACTGGCCCTTACCCTTGTTCTGGAAAAGGTGGTTCGTCGGAGCCGTGCCGGCCGGAAACCCTTCCAGCTTTGACCCGTTGACCAGGAACACATCCAGCAGCCCGTCGCCGTTGTAGTCGAGGAAGGCGACACCCGCGCCATTGGCTTCAATCACATACTTCTTCTTCTGCGGATGGCCATAGGTGTACTGCATCCGCAGCCCGGACTGTGCCGCCACGTCGGTCAGGGTCACCGGCCAGGGACGCCCGGAGGGCTTGGGCCGCGGCAGGGCCGTCGCTCCACCGCTGATCATGCCCTGCCCCGTTGGGCTCTGCCCCGACACCGGCAGCAGCACCGGCATGGACAGCGCCGCCGCCAGCACAAATGGAGAAGTTCGTTTCACGCGTGCTCGTAGGTTCAGTCTCGCATCATACCGGACCGTTCCCGCTTCACGCCGCTATTTTGACGGTGCTGGCCCCGACGAGTGCCGCACCAGCAGTTTCGGCGCGAAGGTTCGAATGTGCGTCTCTCCGCCGTCGGAATCGGCAATCGCCTTCATCAGCAGCTCCGCCGCCGCGCGCCCCATCTCCTGGTTCGGCCACCACACCGTGGTGAGAAACGGATTCGGATTCTGATCCCCTTCAATGCTGCCGGCGCCGACCACCGAAATATCCTCGGGCACCCGGAACCCGGCCTCCCGGCAAGCCCTGACGGCGCCGATCGCCAGCGGATCGTTCGCCGCGAACACCGCCGTCGGCCGCGGCTTCAGTTGTAGCAGCTTCCGCATGGAGACATACCCGTTCTGATTGCTGAAGTCCTTGCCGATCATCCATTCCTTGTCCACCGGCAAGCCGTGCGCCTTCATTGCGGAGAGGTAGCCGCGCCGTCGCAGCACGGCCGGCGTCACCGGCGGGCCCTGGATGTGCCCGATCAGCCGGTGCCCCAGGTCGATCAGGTGATTCGTGGCGATCTCGCCCACTTCCAGGTCATCCACCAGCACCGAGCTGAACCGGCGGTTCGGGAAGAACCGGTCCACCAGCACGAACGGGATGCCCGCGTCCTCGAGCTCGGCGAAAGGCCGCTCCGTCTTCGAGTCCTGCACCGAGGCGATGATCAGCCCATCAGCCCGCGTCCCGATCAGCATGTGGATCTCCGCCCGCTCTTTCTCCGCATCGCCGCGCGAGTGGCAGAGCAACAGGTCGAACCCCGTTTTGTCCACAATCTCTTCCACGCCGCAGGTTACTTCTGCAAAATAAGTGTGCGAGATCTCGGGGATCAGAACGCCGATGATCGAAGAGCGCCGGGTCACCAGGCTGCGCGCCCAGCGATTCGGTACGTAGCCGAGTTCCTTAGCTCTTTTTAATACTTCTTGTTTGGTCTTCTCGCTGATCTGCTCGCTGCCGGTGAAGGCTCGAGAGACGGTCATCGCCGAAAGACCCATGGCTTTCGCGATATCCGAGAGCGTTACGCCGGTCTTCTGAACCGGCTTCTTTTCAGGCTGTTTGCCCGGCTTCCGTTCACCCATTGTGTTGACCGCCCGGCGCCGCGAATCCGGCTCCCGCCAGCCACCGCCTCGAGGAGGTGCTGCGGTTCCCCGTATGGAAACGCTTACCTGTTCGTCAGATTATCGCAAAGGGCAGCTGAGGTGGTGTGAAACCGCTTGCGCCTGAAATCAACTCGATATAGAATTACCCAAACTGACTCGTTAACGTTAACGCGTCTGGATGATACTCAGGAGGTCTCCGTAATGACCATCAGACACAGTTGGGTGTGCCTTACCATACTTCTCCTCGCCGGCACCCTCTGCGCCGTGCTGCCACTTTCCGCCCAAACTACCAATGCCTCAATCGTCGGAATTGTCACTGACGCTTCCGGCGGTGCCGTTCCAAATGCAACCGTTACCGCTACCAACACCGGTACCGGCATCAATCGCGTTGTCACCACCAACGACTCCGGTGCCTTCACCCTCGCGCCCCTCATCCCCGGTCCTTACGAAGTGAAGGTCACCAACTCCGGCTTCAAGACCAAGGTGCAGTCCAACATCACCCTGGAAACCGGTGCAACGCTCAAAATCGACATCCAGCTCGAAGTTGGCCAGGTGAGCGAGCGCATCGAAGTCACCGCCGCCGCCCCCATGATGCAGACCCAGGAAGCCTCCGTGGCCAGCGTCGTCAATACCTCGCAACTGGAACGCATCCCTGTCAACGGACGCAACTTCACCCGCCTCATCGTCATGATGCCCGGCACCAGCGACATCGCCCCCAGCCAGTCCAAGGGCGGCCAGGCTGGCCTGACCATGGTCTCGGTCAACGGCCAGCGCCAGCAGGACAGCAATTACACCATCGACGGTGTCGACAACAACATGATGTACATGAGCTCCGGCGTCGGCGCCCCGCCCATGGACGCCATCCAGGAGTTCCGCGTCGCCACCAACAACTCCGCTGAGTATGGCCGCAGCGCCGGCGCCAACGTCAACCTCTCCATCAAGTCCGGCACCCGCGACCTCCACGGCAGCGTCTACGAGTACTTCCGCAACGATAAACTCGACGCCAACGATTGGTTCCGCAACGCCCAGGTTCAAGCCAACCCGGCCACCAAGGCCACCCGCGTCCCCTTCCGCCAGAACCAGTACGGCGTCGCCGTCGGTGGCCCAGTCTTGCTCCCCAAGGTCTATAACGGCCGCGAAAAGACCTTCTGGTTCGCCAGTTGGGAAGGCTACCGCCGTCGCCGCGGCAATACCACCATCAGTTCCACCCCCATCGCCGCCTGGCGCACAGGCGACTTCTCCAGCTTCAATAAGCAGATCTACGATCCGCTCACCGGCACCCAGACCGCCAACGGCATCGTGCGCCAGCCCTTCGCCGGCAACATCATCCCGGCCGCCCGTATCAATGCCGGCATGAAGTTCCTCACCGACACTTACCTGCCCATGCCGAATGTGGCCGGACTCCAGACGAACAACTACGTCATGACGGACCCCACCGCCAACGATCGCGACATTCTCGTGTTGAGAGGTGACCACACCTTGGGTTCGAAGGACACCTTCTTTGCTCGCTACATGCGCCAGCGCGTTGGCGAAAACGCCCCCTCCAACTTCTCCACCGTGCGCGTCAATGCCGTTCGCATCGACTCCGACAACTTCGGCGTCGGCTGGAACCACATCTTCGGACCCACCACGGTCCTCGAAGTCAAGTACGGCTACAACCACCCCAACAACCCCGGGTGCGATCAGTTCAAGAACGGTCTCAAACGCGGCGACGTCCTCGCCAAGGCCGGCATCAAGATGTTCGACAGCAACGCGCTCTGCGACGTCATGCCGAACTTCAGCGCCGACGGTCTGTTCGGCACCTTCGCCGGCGGCGGCGGCGAGACCATCATCGACACCGATCACCAGTACGAAGCCAAACTCTCCAAGATGATCGGACGGCACTCCATCAGGTTCGGCGCGCAGTATATGCGTCGCGCCATGGATGCCTTCTTCGCCAACCCCACCAACGGCAGCGCCAACTTCTGGGCCAGCATGACGAATACCGCCGCCGATGCCAGCGCCGGTAACTCCTACGCCACCGCGCTCCTCGGCTACCCCTCCGCCATCGCCCGCGGCGTCGGCATCCCCAATGCCCAGGGCCGTCAGAACTCCTACTCAGCCTTTGCCCAGGACGACTGGCGCGTCACCGACAAACTAACGGTCAATATCGGCGTCCGCTGGGAAGGTTTCAACCGCCCCTACGACGCCCAGGACGCCCTCGGCAACCTGCTCGTTACCCGCGAGAACGGCCAGGATAAAGCTCAGCTCATGTGGGCCGGCATCAACCCGCTGACTGATCCCGTCACCGGCCGCACCGGTGAAGGCCCCCGCACCTTCGGCTACGGCCGCACCCTGATGAAGAACCGCTGGATGAACTTCGCCCCGCGCGTCGGCATCGCCTACCAGGCCAACCAGAAGACGGTCGTTCGCCTCGCCTTCGGCATGTTCTTCAACAGCACCTTCATGCAGGAACTGAACGACCTCCGCAAATTCTGGCCCTACCTCCCGCAGCAGGTATTCAGCCCGAACAACACCGGCGCCATCCCGGATACGTCCATCTCCGACGCCGGCCCCTCCTTCAACAGCACGCAGGCCCTCGGCGGCTGGCCGCAGGATCCCAACAACCGCACGCCCTATTCCCAGCAGTGGAATATCTTCGTGCAGCGGGAACTCATGCAGGACGTCACCCTCGACGTCGGCTATGTCGGTTCCGCCAACCGCAATCAGGTCGGCTACGTCGGCTGGAACAACGCGCTCAAGCCCGTAGCCTCGGGCGTGGCGAATCCCCGCCGCTTTGCCGCCTCCGGCTTCACCGGCAATCTCGATGGCGGCAGCAACGTCTTCGCCTCCGAGTACAACGCCATGGAAGTGAAGCTCACCAAGCGCTTCAGCAAAGGGCTCTCCGTCCTCGGCAACTACACCTGGGGCAAGGTCATGGACGACCAGTCGTCCCTGCCTGAAGCCAAGTACCAGGACATGTTCAACCGCCGCGCCGACTGGTCGCCCGCCAGCTACGACCTGCGCCACGCGTTCAAGGTCGGCTACGTCTACGACCTCCCGTTCGGCAAGGGCCGCACCTTCGGCGCCAACTGGAATCGCTTTGCTGACTCATTCCTCGGCGGCTGGGCTCTCGAGGGCATCGTTCAGATCCAGACCGGCCGTCCCCTCAACGTGACTTCCGGCCAGGACACCGCCCACACCGGCAAGTACATCGGCCGCGCCGATGTCAGCGGAGTGCCCATCCTCCCCATGGAACAGCGCTCCATCAACCGTTGGTTCAATACCGACGCCTTCACTATGCCGGTCAACGCCTATGGCAACTCCGGCGCCAACACGATCCGTGCGGATGGCAAAGTCGTCGCCGACATCTCGGTCGCCAAGAAGTTCAAGTTCTTCGAACGGCAGTCTCTCGAATTCCGTGGTGAATTCTACAACCTGCCCAACGTGATCAACTTCGGCAACCCAGACACCAATCGCAGCTCGGCGAACTTCGGCAAGATCACCAGCGCGGGCGCCGCCCGTCAGGTGCAGTTCGCCCTCCGCTACGCGTTCTAGCCTCACCTCCAGAGGCCCCTGCGCCCCGCCGCACCAATCGTGCGGCGGGGCGGTTTTTTTTACCAGACCAGCGCGTAAAGCGCCACGAACGTCACCGCCACCACCGCTGACAGCACCCGGTAGTCCGCCAGCCCCTTGCCCCCCGCATTCCCTTCAAACGACTCGCTCCACCTCGACCACACCAGTGGCTCCGCTTCCCCCTTCAACGGCTCCGGATACACCAGCGACGCCGTCACCAGCACCACGCAGCACACCACCAGCATCCCGAACGCCGTCAGCATGAAATCCTTCACTCCGTGCCCGGAAAAGTCCAGCACGAACATCGCCGCCCCGAATACCGCGCCCGATGTCATCGTGATGTAGGCCCCCTTGGCCGACGCCTTCCGCCAGAACACCCCAATCAGGAACACCGCCGTGATGGGAGGCGACACATACGACACCAGCCGCACCAGCCCGTCGTAAATCGTGTTGTAGTGGCTCAGCAGCGGCGACCACACAATCGCCAGCACCGTCGCCACCACCGTCGTGATCTTGCCGATCACCACCAGTTGGTGATCTGTCGTAGCCGGCCGCCAGCGCTTGTAGATGTCGTACGCGAACAACGTCGCGGTCGAATTCAAAGCCGCCGAGCACGTCTGCATCGCCGCCGCCAGCATCGCCGCCGTCACCAGACCCTTCAACCCCACCGGCAGCAGGTGCGTGATCATGAACGTATACGTGTCCGCCGCGGTCGCCGGACCCTCCCCCTGGAACGCATTGTTCTGCACCAGCGCCACGCAAATCGTACCCGGCAGCACAAAGAAGAACACCGGCAGGATCTTCAGGAACGCGCAGAACAGCGGACCCAGCCGCGCCTGCTTCTCGTCCCGCGCCGCCAGCACCCTCTGCACGATCGTCTGGTCCGCGCACCAGTACCAGATCCCCAGCACCGGGTAGCCCAGGATCACGCTGTACCACGGCAGCCCCGACAGATCCGACGCATCCCGCGCCATGTTGAGGAAATTGCCGGTTGTCGCCGGAATGTCCTTCGCCGTGCCGGCCAACGGATGAGCCTTGGACGCCAGCGTCGCCGCCAGCACCTCCCAACCGCCCAGCCGGTTCCAGGCCACCACCGTGATGACAATCGCGCCCAGCAGCAGGAGCACCGTCTGGATGCTCTCCGTCCACACCACCGCCAGCAATCCGCCCAGCATCGTGTAGATCCCGGTTAGTACACCCAGCGCGATGATGAAGAACATCAGAGCGTCCATCCCCAGCACCGTCGACCCCGGCAGCATCCCCAGAATGCCCCGCAGCACGAACGCCGCCGTGTACAGCGCGATCCCAATGTGGATCACGATCGCCGAAAACAGCGAAACCACCGCCAGCAGGTCCCGGCACCGCCGGTTGAACCGCCGCTCCAGAAAGTCCGGCAGCGTCGGCACCCTCGACCGCAGATACAACGGCGCGAAAAACAGCGACAGCAGGATCAGCGTGAACCCCGCCATCCACTCAAAGTGTCCGAACACCAGCCCGTACTTGTACGCCGCCTCCGCCAGGCTCACCAGGTGCACCGTGGAGATATTCGCCGCGAACATCGCCAGCCCGATCACCGGCCAGGTCAGCGTGTTCCCGGCCAGGAAATAGTGGCTCCCCTCTCCGCCGCGCCGTCGGACGAAACCCGCATAGCAGCCAATCGCCACCACGCCCGCCAGATACGCCAGGATCACCGCCAGATCGAGCCCGCCAACCGACAATCTCATATGGTTCGTCGTATTCTATCGGGAACGCCACGACGCGGGCTCTCCGCGGCGGGTACTAGTCCGAACCCCACCTGAAAGTAATGGGACAAAGCACTCCGGGACTACCCGCAAGGTCCATTGCTTCAATACGTTCCGACGACGATCCTAAAAACGTAGCTCCATGAAACGCGAAGATCTTGATCAATGGAAGTCGTCCGAAGTCTCGCGTTTGCTGGCCTTGGTCGAAACAGAGCGCCGTTACTACCAGGACATCTTCGCCCAGTTGCCCCTAGCCGTGGCCATCGTCGATGGCGAATGGGGCATCAGTGCCGTCAATCGCGAATTTCGCCGCCTCTTCGGGCTCCGCAGCGCCGACCTCTCCCGCATGCGCCTGCCCGACCTGTTGCCCGACCCTCAGTTCGAAGCCGCCCTCGCCGACGTCCTCAAAACCGGCGCGCCCCGCTTCAACCACCCCGTTCAGATTGCGGGCGACCCCTCCGCCCTGCGTCTCATCGCCAATATTCAACGAGTCCCTGGATGGCAGGCCGGCGCCGAGGATGAACTGTTACTCACCATCGGTGAGGAACATGTCTCGGTATCTTCAGCGCCGCCTGCCTCGGGGGAGCCAGAGCCCCCATCGCTGCTCGAACGCCGCCGCCACCGCGACCTCATCGAAGAGTCCAAACGCGGCGCCATCGAACGCCTCTCCGGCCGGCTTGCCCATGTAGCCAACAACCTGCTCATGATCATCGGCGGCTACGCCGAGGAACTCATGGAAAGCCTCCCTCCTGAGGACGCCCGCCGCGACGATGTCGCTGAAATCATCAAAGCGTCCTCCCGCATGGGTGCCCTCACGCAGGACCTCACCACCCTCACCAGGCCCCAGGTCCCCTCCGCCGCCAGATTTTCCCTCTCCGCCTGGGCCACTGCCGCCGTCTCGCGCTGGGATCTGGCGTCCACCAACGAAACCACGCTTCAGGCCAATACCTCCCGCCAGATGCTGGACCTCATCGTCTCTGAGACCTTGCGCCACCTCCGGCCGAAGCTCGATACCGCCGGGCTGCGCATCACCCCGCTCGGTGACGACTCCGTCGAGATTACCCTTACCTTCCCGGGTCTCGAGGTCTCCGAGGAGACTTGCGACCGCCTTTTCGAACCCTTCTCCGGCCCCAAGGAAGGCTCCGATCCGCCCCTTGGTCTCGCCGGTGTCGTCCGCCCGTGGCAAAGCGTCGGCGGCACAATCACCTTCGAAGCCGAGCCCGGCGAAGCGCCACGGCTCGTCCTCACCTGTACCTTCCCGCCGCCGGCGACGAGGCCGACGCCACACCGTTCACCGTTCTGGTCGTCGAGGACGAACCGGGCATCCGCTCTCTCGTCGTCAAGGCTCTTGAGCGTCAGGGCTACCACGTCATCCAGGCGTCCACCGCGGAAGAAGCCTTTTTCCATGCCTGCGAAGCGGTCGAGGCGAATATCGATCTCCTCATCACCGATCTCACCATGCCCGGTCAGAC